>CALKBP010000059.1:0-53695 GCA_937989885.1 uncultured Collinsella sp. | reverse complement strand
CATAGATACCTCCAAAGAACTCGAGACTGCATCGCATCTCGCTTCAACGTTTGCACAATGCAAACGTTCTATGACGTTCCATAGATTACCAGCAGCTTTTTCCTTCATCAAGATAATTTCAAACTGATTGCCGCAACGCGGTTGAACGGTTGCGTTTGCGCCGTGAACGGTATGGAAACGCCCGGTGAGATGATCCACCGGGCGTTTCCATTCGCAATGTCCTAGATGTCAAAAACGTAGCGAGACCCAACGATCCGCTGACGACCGATGATAAACGGCCGCCGCTGCTCATCGAAAAAGAAGGCTTCCATATAAAACAAGGGCTCGCCAACGGGAACTGCCAACAGTCGAGCGACCTCGGGCGACGCGCACGCGATCTCGAGCGTGCACGGGTCGGTAAACGCGGGCGTGCGGCCCGTCCGGTTGCGCACGAACTCAAAAATGGATTGGTTAGATAGAGGTGCCGTTGATAGATAGGCGTTGTCCTCGTAAACATATATGTTGTTCTCGAGCATGACAGGGACGCCATCGGCAGTGCGCACGCGCTCAACGCAAATCAAGTCAGTTCCAACGGGAACACCAAAGAACTGTGCTTCGGTGGAATCCGCCGGCAGTATCTTTCTCGAAATGACACACGCCCCCGGTTCCATTCCGTTAACGCGACATGCGTCCGAAAAACTCTGGACGTCATCCTTCTGGCGAATCTTGCGCTTAAGCTTGGGGGCATTGACAAACGTGCCTTTCCCCTGCCGCTTCGTTAGATAGCCCTGCTGGACGAGCTCCTCAATAGCGCGTCGCACGGTAACGCGGCCAACTTTATAGCTCTCAGCCAATTCGAATTCGTTGGGTATCCGCGCGCCCGCCTTGTAGGCGCCGGAGTTGATTTCGTTTTTGATGATATCAATAACCTGTTGGTACAGCGGTATCGCTGCTTTACCGTCAGTTGGCCCTTCAGTCGGTGGCATATACCCTCTCCCAGCACAATTAATTCTAAAACGGGCTTAAGGGCATTCAACAAGCCCTTAAGCCCGCATTAGCTTAAAGTATGCTAGGTGTCGCACCAAAATGTTGGCTATTTACTCATCAGACCCGAAAAACGCGCAACTACCGCGCTCCTAAGAAAGCGTGAGCAGCTCCGGCAGCTGGTCGATAATCTTGTCCGCGGCATCCTGGCTAAAGCCAAAGCGCTCCTCGCGCTTGGCAATGACTGTCAGGCCGGCTCGCTTGCCGGCAGTGATGCCAGGCACCGAATCCTCGACGCAGCAGCAGCGATTCGCGGGCAGCCCCAGCAGGTCCAGCGCATGCAGGTAGATGTCGGGCTCGGGCTTGCTCTCCTTAAACTGCTCGCCGCTCACCACATACTCAAAGGCATCCGACAGCCCGCATGCGTTGAGCACTTCCTCGATGCTAACCATGGGAGACGAGCTGGCAAGCGCCACGCGAACGCCACGGCGCGGCAGCTCTCGAATCGTATCCACGGCGCCTGGGTTAATCAAAGCCTGATAGTCGCGCGGACGCTTATGAGCCCATTCGTCCCAACGGGCCAACGCTTCATCGCCAGTGAAATGCCCCTTACCGGCGCGCTCAAACCAATCGACCAGCATATGCAGGAAGAACTGATGCGAGGTACCGACCTGCCCATTCAACTCCTCTTGAGTCAGATTAAGCCCAAGCTCTTTGGCAAACGCGGCAGTCTCGCCCAGGTAGTAATACTCGGTATCGACGATGACGCCATCCATGTCAAAGATAACGGCGTCGAACGGAAATGCGGACACGGCACCCTCCCTAACAAAAGGGCGCCCGCAAGCGGACGCCCGAACCATGCACTATCGGCGATTCTAACCCAGTAGCTGGTCAAGTGCCACCGCGATACCGTCTTCGTTGTTGTTGGCGGTCACCATCTGGGCCACGGCCTTGACTTCATCGACAGCGTTACCCATGGCGACGCCGGTACCAGCCCACTCGATCATGGACTTGTCGTTCTGGCCGTCGCCAAACGATACGACCTCGCTGGCATCGATGCCGAGCTTGGGCAGAGCACCCTCGAGCGCACGGGCCTTGTCGATACCGGGCGCCGTGTACTCAAAGTACCAGTCGGCCGTAAACATGCCCGAAAGCGTCTGCTTAAAGGGCGCGTACATTTCCTCGTAATGTGCCTGCAGGTAGGCCGGATCGCCCGCCGTCAGCAGCTTGTCCACGGGATAAGTGTCCACGACCTCATGCAAGCTCTCGACCTCGCGGATCTTAAGGTCGCAGGCATCGCGCTCGTATTTGACAATGTTTTTCTGCGAGCCATCCGGCAGCGTAATCATGCAGTGGTACGAGTCCTCGACATGCAAGTCGCGACCGAGCGAGATCATGGGGATCACATCATAGTTTTGCAGATGATCAATCAGACGGTGCAGCTCGTCAGCCGGCATGGCCTGGTCAAAAAGGACCTCATCGGTCTGAGCGTCGACAACATGCGCGCCATTGAAAGCGACTAGCAGACCGTCATGGTTTTGGAGGTCAAGCTCCTGTGCCAGAGCATGTAGCCCCCATGCGGGACGACCCGAAGCCAAGATGAGCTTAATGCCCGACTCCTGCGCCGCGAGCAGCTTCTCGCGCGTACGCGGGCTAATCACTTTCTGATCGTTGGTGAGCGTACCGTCGATATCCATTGCGATGGCTTTGATTGCCATATATGCCTCCCTGTCATTGAACAACCTTGTCTGAGCCATCATACAGAACACCCACCGCGACTCTGTTTGCAACGGGCAAAAAGTCATATATTGTCTCAAACATGAACGGGACGCCATCTCGGGGCTCAGTCGTTCCAGCCCAAACGCCGAGCCACCACATGCAAAGCTGGCGACACCAATCGCGACCGTTCCACAAATCTCATTTCATCCCGTAGAAAAAATTCAAAATTAGTTCTTGTCAAATCGGCAAAACGAACGTACTTTAAAGATGACCGCTCCGGTGGTCATCGTTTGATCGAGCATATTCAGTTTCAGTTTTCAGCGTGTAAGAGAAAGAAGATCGGCAAAGTACAACCCCAAACGCAATGACAACTTAATGAGGTAACTGCCACATGTGAGGCACCCAGGGCATTGCTGTCTCGATTTTGAGCACGATGCCTTCCGCCTTGCACGGGCCGTTCCATCCCGCCCCTGCAGCAACTGCCTCACGGGCTCATTGAAAACCGCATAGCACCCCAACGTCAGCACATCACCCACGGCAAGCACATCACTCACGACAACCAACACATCAACAAACAGCACGAACATCAACCGATTGGAGAAGCTATGACAAACCACCACGCTGAAGACGGCGATAAGAAAAGCATTCTGGATGCCCGCATTGAGCGAGCATATGCAAACGAATATGACGCCGCCTTTGCCGCCGCGACCATCAAGAACTACGCGTCGCTACCGCTCGCGACGATCTCGGCCGACCACCCTCAACTGCTGAAGCGCTGCACAAAGATCATGGGCGACCCCGACATTCGCAAGCTGACAGACCCCTATGCCCCAAAACGCGACAACGATTCGTACGTTCTTACCGTAGGCTGCCTAGCCCATATGCTTACGGCGCTCGACACGAAACTCAAGCTCGAATGGGAACCCGACGAGCGTCATGAACTCGAAAGCAAGCGGAACACCCTGCGCACCGCACTGTTCCTTCCGCTGGACGGCCTCAAGCGCTGCAACGTCGAGCTCAATACACAGGCGCGGCAAAAGCCCGGGACCACGGGGCAGAAAACTCCAAGACCCCATGCGGCCATCGTCGACCGCAACCGATATAACCGCATGACCGCGCACTTTTCCGCCGAGGGAGCAGCCATAAGGACGCTGATCGACCTGCTGTGCCTCCTGAGCATCAACGAGCTATTTGAGGGCTATCTCGCCCTTGTTCCCGCGACGGCACCCAAGTCGGTAGCAAAGATCATCGAGACCTGCAGACGCCAGTTTGAGCGCCATCGCAATGGCAGCGAGATGAACGCCAGCATCGCGCAGTACTACGCGGCTCATTACAAAAATGACGGATGTGCCCCTGTCGAGCATCAGCTGCGGCTCGCCTACACCACGCCCGCCGCAACGCTCCATCGCTTTGGAGCCCTTGGCGCTTGCGAGCCGCACGAACAGGCAGCCTGCCCCACAACCGAACTCGATCTCAGGCTCGGACGAACCCTGTAGCCCGCCAGCCCCTCCGCGGGCAACAATCCTATTCCACAACACAACCAACAGAAAGGAGTCCTCATGGACACCAATCATTCCCCCATCATCAGCCCCCTCACCATGCGTGAATCCGCCCGAGGTATCACGCTCACCAGCATTTACGATGAGATGCTCGCCCGTCGCGAGCTCTCCGTCATGGGAAACATCGAAACCCCGATGGCCCACGACCTATGCCAGCAGATCCGCCTGCTCGATGCCACCGACCCCAGCCGCCCCATCACCATATTTGTCGCCAGCGCCGGCGGAAGCGTGCGATCGGGTCTTGCGATCTATGACGCCATGCGCCTCGCATCGTGCCCCATCCGCACCGTCTGCCTGGAATTCGCCGCGTCCATGGGCGCCGTAATCTTTATGGGCGGCGACGATCGCCGTATGGCGCCCCATGCAGAGCTCATGATTCACGACCCGCTGATCCCCCAGGGGGCAGGCGGCTCGGCACTTGCGCTGCAGGAAACCAGCCGGCGTATCATGCAGACCCGCAAGACCCTCACGCAAATCCTCTCGGACCGCAGCGGCCTCACGCCCAAGCGCATCCAGTCCCTCACTGCAAAAGACACCTACCTTTCGGCCAAGCGCGCCGTCGAGCTCGGCTTTGCCCACGAAATCCTCTCGACCACCAAGGAGGTCGCCCATGTCTAACCTCGCCAGCCGCCTCGCCGCATCTGAGTCCGCATCGTCCACCATCCTCGCCAAGGATCGAACGCTTTCCTGCGACACCCGCCAAACGGGACTCAACAACAACGCACTTGTAATCGGCCCCTCGGGAGCCGGCAAGACCCGAAACGTCCTCAAGCCCAACCTGCTGCAAATGAACGCAAGCTACATCGTGCTCGACACCAAAGGCACGCTCTGTCGCGAAGTGGGACCCGTGCTGGCAGCCCACGGTTACCGCGTGCAATGCCTCAACTTCGCCGACCTCAACACCGTCCCGGCCCTTGCGCCCGGCATCGAGCGCTGCGGCTACAACCCCCTGAGGCACATTCGCCGCAAGGCGGACGGCAGGCCCAACCAGCAGGACATCCTCTCGGTGGCAAAGGCCATCTGCCCCATCGAGGACAACAACCAGCCTTTTTGGGATCATGCGGCGGCAAACCTGCTGTCGTGTCTTATCGCCTACGTCACCGAACAGCTACCCGCCGACGAGCAGACGATCAGCTCGGTCATCAAGCTGATCGAGCACCTGCAGGACGGTGCCACGGCCCGATTGTTTGACGACCTGATCACGACCGACCCCCAAAGCTATGCCCTCTCGCTATGGCGGCGCTACGCCATTACGCAAAATGCCGAGCGCATGCACGCGAGCATCGTCGGCATCCTTGCCGAAAAGATCATGTGTCTGGGATTCGACGGTGCGGCACAGCTCTATCGTGAGTGCCATCAGGTGGACTTCGCTTCCATGGGACACACCCCCTGCGCCCTGTTTGTAACCGTAAGCGATATTGACCGCAATCTCGATCCGCTGACCGGCCTCTTTATTACGCAGGCGTTTATGGGCCTCATTCGCGAAGCCGATAGGCAGCCCGACGGCAGCCTGCCCGTGCCCGTGCGCTTTATGCTCGATGACTTCGCAAATCTGCAGATCCCCCAGATCGACAACGTGCTCTCGATTATCCGAAGCCGCAACATCTGGGCAACGCTGCTGCTGCAGTCGACCAACCAGCTCGATGCGCTCTACGGCGAGGCGCGAGCTCGCTCCATCATGGGCAACTGCGACACGCATCTGGTGCTGGCGTTCCAGGATCCCGAGAGTGCCCGGGTGTTTTCCGACCGCGCCGACGCGCTGCCCAGCACGCTCATGGCGACGCCGATTGATCGCTCGTGGCTCTTTGTACGCGGTCGCACTCCCGAACAGGTCGAGCGCTTTAGGCTCGAAGACCATCCGCTCTACGGGGAGCTGCCCGAGGCGCAGCGAGGCCATGCGGAGGCCGAGATCTAGGCGCAGGGTTCTCGCAGCGCGCGACGCCCCGGCGATGTTCCACAAAGGCCGTGCGCCCCGGGACCACGGCAAAGCAAAGGGGCCCGCATCCGATAGGATACGGGCCCCTGACTATAAGGCGCGATGCGTTAACAGCAGCGGCTACTTGCGATGCGCGCGATAGAACTCGATGAGCGCCTGGGTCGAAGCGTCCTGCTCGGCCTTGGCAGCGTCGTCGTGGAAGGCCGGAGTAATCTGCTTGGCAAGCTGCTTGCCCAGCTCAACGCCCCACTGGTCATAGGAGTCGATGCCCCAGACCGTGCCCTCGACAAACGTGATGTGCTCGTACAGGGCGATGAGCTCGCCGAGCGCAAACGGGGTCAGCGTGTCGCCGAAGATCGAGGTCGTCGGACGGTTGCCCTCAAAGCAGCGGGCCGGGACGATCTGCTCGGGCGTGCCCTCGGCACGAACCTCATCGGCTGTCTTGCCAAAGGCGAGTGCCTTGGTCTGGGCCAGGAAGTTGCCCAGGAACAGCTCATGCACGTCCTGACCGCTATCGGTCGCAGGGTTGGCAGTATTGGCGAAAGCGATGAAGTCGGCCGGAACCACCACGGTACCCTGGTGCAGCAGCTGATAGAAGGCATGCTGGCCGTTGGTGCCGGGCTCGCCCCAGAAGATCTCACCGGTATCGGAGGTCACAGCGCTGCCGTCCCAGCGGACGTGCTTGCCGTTGGACTCCATGGTGAGCTGCTGAAGGTAGGCCGGGAAGCGGTGCAGATACTGGCAGTACGGAAGCACGGCGTGGCTCTTGGAGCCGAAGAAGTTGACGTACCAGACGTTGAGCAGGCCCATCAGCGCGACGGCGTTGTTCTCGAGCGGCGTGTTGCAGAAGTACTCGTCGATGGCATGGAAGCCCTCGAGGAACTGCTGGAAGCGCTCGGGGCCGAGCACGACGATCAGCGACAGACCCACGGCGGAGTCGACGGAGTAGCGGCCGCCGACCCAGTTCCAGAAACCAAAGGCGTTAGCGGGGTCGATACCGAAGGCCTCGACCTTCTCGAGTGCGGTGGAAACGGCGACGAAGTGCTTTGCCACGGCCTCGGCGTTCTGTTCATCGGAACCGTCGATGGCACCCTGAGCCTTGAGCTGCTCGAGCATCCAGGTCTTGACTTCGCGGGCGTTGGTGAGGGTCTCGAGCGTGGTGAAGGTCTTGGAGACGATGATCACGAGCGTGGTCTCGGGATCCAAACCCTTGAGCTTCTCGGCCTGGTCGTTGGGGTCGATGTTGGAGATGTAGCGGCAGTCGATACCGGCGTCGGCGTAGGGACGCAGGGCCTCGTAGGCCATGACCGGGCCCAGATCGGAGCCACCGATGCCGACGGACACCAGGTGCTCGATCTTCTTGCCGGTAACGCCCTTCCACTCACCGGAGCGCACGCGCTCGGCGAAGGCGTACATGCGGTCGAGGACCTCGTGCACGTCGGCGACGACATCCTGGCCGTCAACGATGAGCTGACCCTTCTCGCTTGCCGGACGGCGAAGCGCGGTATGCAGAACAGCGCGGTCCTCGGTGGTGTTGATGTGCTCGCCGGAGAACATGGCGTCGCGGCGCTCCTCGAGCTTCACCTCGCGGGCAAGATCGCACAGCAGCTTGACGGTCTCATCGGTCACCAGGTTCTTGGACAGGTCGAAGTGCAGGTCACCGGCATCAAAGCTCAGCTTGTTCACGCGCTCTGCATCGGCAGCAAACCATGCCTTAAGGTCGATACCCTCGGCCTCGAGCTTCTCCTGATGGGCCTCGAGCGCCTTCCAAGCGGCGGTCGACGCAGCGTCGATAGGTGCGGCAACAGTTGCCATAAAGTCCTCCTCAACATACGGGCGCATACCTCCATGCGCCCGGATAATCAGATGCCCCTATTCTAGCGCAGGTCAAGACCGTAATCAGCGAGCGTTGCCAATTCGCCCCCAAACGGCGACCGACCAAAAAGGGACAGGTTTATTTTGGCAGGTCAAACGCTTTACCTACCAAAATTAACCTGTCCCTTCCTGTCAGGTGCTAGGCCGCCGCGCACACGCTGCCGAGCAGCTCGCGCAGAGGAGACCCAATGCCCTCAAGCAGTTCGGGAGCGATAATGGCAAAAACGGGAACCTCGCCGGCCCCCACGACGGCAGGCACTTTGCCCTCCGAGACAATACATCCATAAGGGACAAAACCGTCTTCGCCGGCATCGAGTACCGCCATGCGACGCGCGAGTTCGCGCGCAAAGCCGGCAGTATCGGCATCGCCGATCGCCAGGACAAAGTCCACGCCTTCGTCGGTCGCTAGGGCCACGGCCTCATCAACCAAATCGTCTCCCCCGTCGCCCCCGACCAAACCGCAACGAAAGAGCACGCGTTCGAGCAGGGCGCGATCGAGCGAGCCGAGTGCCGCCGAGACGAGCTCATCACGCGTATGCTTGTCACCGCCCAGCACGACCAGCGCCTTAGTGCCGCCGTAGTGAGCGACCAATCGTCCACACCAGCGAGCCACGTCCCCATCCGCAACAAGGCGTGTCGGCATACCAAACCCATAATTGACCATCTTTCCCACAACCCTTCCGTGCGTATAGGCGGTATCAATCGTTAGGCTCATGCTAAGAAGCGAGGTTTTCCGAGCTGTTTCACGCTCTTTAGAGCTGCGTTAAAACCCGATCCAACCGCACGACCATACCCACCAAAAAGGGACAGGTTTTGACGATGTCCGCGCAAGCGGGTATTATCGAACATGTATTCGATAAGAACATGTGTTTGATGGAAGGGCACGGATGGCGCACGAGCAGCACACCTACATCTGCATCGACCTTAAAACGTTCTACGCCAGCGTCGAGTGCGTCGACCGCGGGCTCAACCCGCTCACCACCAACCTGGTCGTTGCCGACGAATCGCGCGGACGAACGACCATCTGTCTCGCCATCACACAGGCCATGAAAGACCTCGGGATACACAACCGCTGCCGTTTATTCGAGATTCCCGATGGCATCGACTACATTAAGGCCGTACCGCGCATGCAGCACTACATGGAGGTGTCGGCGCAAATCTACGGCATCTATCTGGAATACGTGAGCCCACAGGACGTGCACGTCTACTCCATCGACGAATGCTTTATCGACGTGACGCCCTATCTGGACCTCTACCATACTGACGCTGAAGGCTTCGCCTGCATGCTGCGTGACGAGGTCCTGGGGCGCACCGGCATCACGGCAACGGTCGGCATCGGCCCCAACCTATTCCAGGCCAAGGTGGCGCTCGATATCACCGCCAAGCACGTACCCAGCCGCATCGGTATACTCGACGACGAGACCTTTCGCAAGGAGATCTGGCCCCATCGCCCCATCACCGACATCTGGGGCATCGGGCCCGGCGTGGCAGCGCGACTCGAAAAATACGGCGTCTACGATTTGATGGGCGTCGCGGCGCTCGACGAAAACCTGCTCTACGACGAGCTCGGCGTCAATGCCGAGTATCTTATCGACCACGCCTTTGGGCGCGAGCCGACAACTATCGCCGATATCCAAGCTTATCGCCCGCAAGCGACCTCGACCACCACAGGGCAGGTGCTCTCGAAGGGTTATGCCTACGAGCAGGCCTACACCGTGTTGCGCGAGATGGTCGACAACGCTGTGCTGGACTTAGTCGATAAGCACGTGGTGTGCGACAGCATCTCGCTCTTTGTAGGCTACGCGAGCGAGCGCGCCGACATACGCCGCCTCGACGCCAGCGGCACAGCGCAATATGTGGACGGATGCGGACACCTACGCTCGAGCACGTCGAGCATCGAACCCGCCGTAACTGTTGGACCCGAGCTCGCACCCCGTGCGCCCAAGCCCGTCCAACGCGATGACGAACGACGGCGCTTGGTGCGTGAGGCGCAGGCAATCGATGGCATCTTTGTGGGAGAGCATGGCGGCAAACCGCGCGGTGGCTATGCCGCGCTCTTCGCGCACTCCAACGCTTCGCGAAAGCTGCCCAAGCGAACCAATTCGTTTAAGAAGATCATGGGCTATTTCGATGAGCTCTGGGCGCAGACCGTCGATCCCAAACGACCGGTCAAACGCATCAACCTGGGATTTGGCAACCTCATGCCCGAGGAATTTGCCACCATCGATCTATTTAGCGATATCGAGGCGGATGAGCGCGAGCGCGACCTGGCGCGCGCCGTCCTGGCCGTGAAAGGCAAGTACGGCAAAAACGCCTTGGTCAAAGGATTGAGCTTTACCGCCGGCGCCACCGCGCGCGAACGCAACGACCAAGTTGGAGGACACCGTGCCTAAGTCCCAACAACAGCCGATGCGGCCACCGACACCTTTTGAACGTCTAGCGGACCCCGAGGGAAGACGTCGCTCCGCCGACCCAAAGCTCACCGCCAACGGCGCCGTCCGCGCCGGCCGCGCCGCGCAGTTTATGCCCTTTGCCGCCCTCACGGGATACTACGAGCTCGTACGCAAGCAAGAGATTACCGTTGAGCCCAAATGTGAACTGACGGAAGAAAAAGCCCTCGAGCTTTCGAATAAGCTCGAGGGGCTCAAGCGCGGCGACCTGGTGCGCGTCACCTATTACGATACGTATGGCTATCGTGCCCGCACCGGCATTCTCGACGAGGTGCTTCCCGCGTTCAAGCTGCTCAAACTCCGCGACATCGCCATCAAATTCGACGATATCCAGGATATCGAGCTGCGCGGCCGTGCCTAGGCGCAAGCGATACGTCCGACCCTATAGCTTCATGACGTAATAGCCTGCGCCCTTCACGGCGCCCTCGAGCGCCTCGCGATCGATTGGGTTTTTAGAGCGCACGTTCGCCGTGTGATCGGCATACGTCACCGTGGCCCAAATGCCATCCAGCGCATTCAAAGCATTCGCGACGTTTTGAGCACAGCCGTCGCAGCTCATACCGCCGATGAGCAGTTCTGCGCTATAGGGGTAGTGAGACTCATCGGTATCGGTCACCACAGCCCTCTTGATCTTCTTACCGCACGCGCCATCGCTGCAACAGCTTTTGCCGTGCGTCGAGGCGACAATACGTCGCAATCCAAAAAACATGCCGACGGCAATTACGGCAAGCACGATAAGATTTGCAGGGTTAAGCAGGTCTTCCATATGTTCCCCTCCCATTAAAGCTCTAGCCAAATACCCCCATGGGGTGTCCCCCATCTTACCCCAAACTCGTGTCAGTTCGGTCAAATAGTTTCCCAATTCAAACTTTTTAGTTGACCAAGGCTTACTTTCGTGTATAAGTTTTCCTAGGTTAACAGATAAGGAACCGAAAGGAGCACCGTGACTCGAACCATCGACATTCCAACGTTTCAAACGACCGTCGTGCGCAACTGCTCCCCCACGCTCGCGGGCATCAAACCCGCTTCACTCTTTACCTATCCCGGTCCCTACGCAAACCAAAACGAACAGCCCGGCAACCCTCATATCGAAGCGCGTCGCACGCGTCTGCTTGCCGTCATAGCCCAATGCAACCGCGAGCTCGAGCCACTCGGCAAGGGATGCGGACAGGTTGCCAACGTCGTAGCCTTCGGTGGCAAGAGCTGCTGCGGCTCGAGGGTCGGATAAGTAGCGCATGAGGGCGGCGGGGCGGTACACGTAGATCAGCGCTCCGCAGGGACGCCAGACCAGGACGCTCATGTCCTTGTGCATCTAGCCGCACGCATTACGCTGGCGAGCAGCAACGTTGCGGAAAGCGCCTGCGACAGCGGACCTTGCGTTCTCGCTCAGAACGAAGCGTGCGATAAGAGCTGCGCATGCGAGTTTCCTCACGAAATTGGGTATTTTTTGGGCTACCCCTACGAAGACGTGCATCAGTTTATTGCCCAGCACGGCGAAAACTACAAGGTTTTTGGTGCTTGGAAGGTGTACTCAAACGTCGAACAAGCGCTTGCGACCTTTGACGCTTATCGCGCATGCACGCAATACCTTACCTACATCTATCAGCAGGGCTGCACCTTGGAACAGCTTGTTCAGGCAGCCCGATAGAACATACAAAACGCGGCTGCGTGCCGCACAACCGAAAGGACCTAACATGAGCAAGATCGCCGTCGTCTACTGGAGCGGAACGGGCAATACCGAGGCCATGGCAAACTTCGTCGCAGAGGGCGCGGTGTCCACCGGCGCCGAGGCCGAGGTCATCCCCTGTGCCGACTTCTCTGCCGACAAGACCGCCGACTACGACGCCATCGCCTTCGGCTGCCCCGCCATGGGCTCCGAGGAACTCGAGTACGACGAGTTCCAGCCGATGTGGGATGAGGTCAAGGAGAATCTGGGCGACAAGAAGGTCGTCCTGTTTGGCTCCTATTCGTGGGCCGAGGGCGAGTGGATGGACAATTGGAAGGCCGACGCCGATGAGACCGGCGTCAATGTCGTCGATACCGTCATCTGCTTCGACGCGCCTGACGACGAGGCCGCAGCCGGCTGCAAGGCCCTGGGCGCCGAGCTGGCTTAAAACTCCCATCGCCACGCCAACCGCAACGTAAACGGGCCCCAGGTCGTCAAGACCCGGGGCCCGTTCATCTATAAATCCGCGCATAGGTGGCATAGTCGCGCCCGCGCGGCAGGCGGCGGGCGCTCTGCACATTGAATTGCTATGCGTTCTTACGGGAACGCACGAACCACGCGCCAATGACCGCAAGGCACACGATGCCCGCGGCGACACCGGCAACGGCAACAGGATTCACGCCGCTCTGCCCAGCCGAGGCATCCTTGCGCGATGCGGCGGCAGTAGCGGTCTTCGCCTTCGAACCAGAAGATTTGTCAGAGCTAGACTTCTTGTTGGATTCGCTCTTGTTTGAATCCGCGTGCTCCGCCGTCTCCGGCTTCGCGCCATCCTTCGAAGTGGTAGCGCCCTGCTTTCCACCGGTGCCGTTGCCATCCTGCGAGGCGGGCGGCACGACCGCAGGTGTCGGGTTCTTCGTCGGAACCGTAGGCACGGGGACCTCGGGCGTCACAGGCTCTTGAGGACCGCTCGGTTTGGCGGTGCCGGCTTTCACATTGCCGATCTTGGTCCAACTCACGCCGGTACCCGCGAACTTATAGGCCGAAAGGGCCCGCAAGACCTGCACGGTGGCAAGCGCGTTGGCATTGCCGGGCTTACCGTCTGATCCCATGGTGTGAGCGTATCCCTTGCCGTTGGCAACTTCATAGGCGGCAATCGCGGTAATCAGGCTATTTGAGCCCGCCGCAAACCCGTTCTTGGAATTTGCGGGGTCCTTGCCAAGCGCCACAAGAGCAAGCAGCACCTGGGCATTCGACTCAACAGACCCAAAATCGCAAAGACCGTTCATCTGCCCCTTAAGGAAGCCGAGCGCTTTGTCGACAGCGGACGCAACCGAGAGCTGACCATTCGAAGCCAGGGCAGCGGCACATGCGTCGCCGTCAACATAGGGCGCAAGCGCCTGCAGCGCCATGGCGGTCACATCGACGTTGCTTGCACCAGCCGTATCAATGGTAAAGCCGCCATCCGAGTTTTGGAACGTGAGCAGCGTACAAACAAGCTGAGCGCGTGTCCAGGATGAGCCGAATGCAGACAGCGCCTCATCCGAAACGCGCGCCTCGTCAAGGGCGATCAACGCATAGACCAAGTTATTCGCCGAAGCCGCAAGGTCGCCGTGAGAGCATATGACAGCAGCAAGGTTCACGCCGTCAAAAGACGTAATGTCCTCGCCAAGTGCGGCCAACGTAAGCGCAACGCGCTCGCAATCCGTTACCTTGGCGGTGCTACCGGCCCACTCGGCCTTATGGTCGGCAAGAGACTTCTTGTAATTCCGGATAAGTGCGTCGTCGATCATGCGCCCCGATTTTGCGAAGGCGTAGATTTCCCATTCCTGACCATAGGTGTACGCATCGGTCGTGCGGTTAGCGTCAAAGTACTTGGCGGCGGAGAGGGCACCCTCATCGGCCTGTGCCTCGTTATCCGGCGAGGCGGCGATACCGTCAACCGTAATCTCAAAGGAGACAGCCTTGGCGCCGGCAGTCTGGTCGACCGGCGTACCCGTCACCGTATAGGTACCGGCCTTGTTGGCCGTTAGAACGTAGGTTCCGCTCGCTACAAACAGCCCGTCGTCGGGAGCGCCGTCAACGTGCTTCCAGTCACCGAGAGCACGACGGTCGATGCACACCGCATCCGACGCATCCTGGCCGTCTGCGCTCGTCACGGTCCATATCATGCCGGGCTCGGAGACACTCCAGCCCTCGGCATCGTTTGCGCCCGTATAGCTCAGGTCGAGCCCGACCGTCTTGCCGGCCTTAATGGACACGGGAACATTTGCAATCGTCACCGATTTCAGCGGGTTTCGGTAAGCGTAGGTAACCTCTCGCTTGCCCGAGGAGATAACGCTGCCGTCCTGGTTTTTGACCGTCGCCTCGAACGTCGTCTTGCCGGCCTTGTACGGCGTAAATCCAATATCGCCGCTTGTAGTGTACTCGGCGACCGCAGTATCGCTCGAGGTGACCGTGTAGTTTGCACGGTCACTCGCATGCTCCGGGCCCACGATCGGTGCAGCCTTGTCAGTGAGGAAAGCACCCTTGGCAAGCGGATTACGGCCATGCAGATAGACCGTCTTGCCGTCCTCGTTGTAGCCAAGCGAAATGCTCGTCGCCGGCACATAGGTCGAGGTGACCTTTACGCTCTTATCGGCAAGGTCGACGTTCGTTCGCGAGGAGACCCAAATCGTGGCCTCGCCCGCCTTCTTAAAGTAGAAGCATGCCGATCCGGGATTGGAATAGAGTACGTTCGAAGGCGTACCCGCAAAGCGAAAGCGCGTATAGGAAACAGGGGTGTACTCGCCCTCGGCGGCGTCGGTGTAATGAACACGGATCTCGAGATTCTTGACCTCGGAGCCCGTAACCGCAATAGTGCCGCCCGTCACGTTTGCGCCGTTATACCAAATCTGAAAATCATCGATCGGTTTGGACACTGCCTTGACCACAACGGTCGCGACGTTCTCGGTAGTGCCGTCGTCCTTGTGGAGTGTGGCGGTTACCGTACCTACGGCGTCGTTATACACGTGCAGCAGGCCCGTTTCCTCGTTAACGGCGATATCACCCCTGTTGGCATCTGGGGTACCCCAGGTCACCTTGGCATCCTTGGGCAGGCCATCGAGCTCAAGCGTGCCCGAAACGCAGGCGGCACCGTTCTCGCCCACCACAACGTCGTCGGGAGACGGGCAGAGCACACCATCGGCAGCAGTTACGGTCTTGCCGGTACGGGCAGACGTGAACTTCACCTCGTACTTATTGCTTGCAGTAGGGCTCTCAGAAGACTCGTGGTCTAGATTCTCACCGAAGTGCGGAAAGCCATCAGACCCCATACCCCACACGCTACCGTTTTCACCACGATTGACGTTGAGATTTTCGACAAAGGTCGCCGTCTTCATGTCATCGGTATCGACAGCATAGGAGTTGACGAGCGCGTCCGAGGGAAAGACGACCTTATTGGTAAGGCCCTCCTGCCAGTACGCATTGATGAGCTGTCCGGAGTCGTAGCTCGCAAAGAGCACGCCGCCGGTCGAAGCGGCGGTGGACATGCAATTGGAGATCACGCCGCCCTGGAGCGTACGGCCAAAGCCAGCAACGCCCTTACCCGTAACGGACGTGGAGCAATTAATGACAGAGCCCTTTACCTGATTGCCAAGCGGACCAAACGACTTGCCGTCCATGGCCTGTTTGAGCTCACCGGCAAAAGAGACATTCTGGATGACGCCGGTGGAGCCAACGCTCGCAAACAGAGACTTAACGCCTCCCCCGTTGTCGAAGGTAATAGTGTGGCCCTGCCCGTCAAACGTGCAATTGAGCTCGCCTGTGGGTCCGAAGAACCATTCGTCATCAATCACAATGTCGTTATCGAGCACATAGTAGTTGCTCGCATCCTTGACGTTCATATACATGAAGTCATCCTGCGACGAGATATGCTTGACGCTCTCCGGCTGGGCGACGGGAGCCGTCGGCTTCTTTTTCTCAAGCGCATCCGAGGCGTCATCGAGCTTTTTGACCGCCGCATTTACATCGGACTGAGATGCATCGTCGTTATCGTTGACGATTTTGGCGTCAGCAAGAGCAGCGGCAAAGGCGGACCAGGAATCCGTTGTGTAGTCTGACTCATTGAGCGCCTCGGCGGCCGTGATAGCCGCGACGAGCGCGTCCTTATTGACAACGACGGGGGCAGAGCCGCTCACAAGCAAGGGCAGGCCACCATTGGACACCCAGGAAAAGCCAGTCGACGGCGTATCGGTATTGAGCACGTCGAGTGATTTAGCAGAAGAGAGGTCGGCGGCTTTAGCCGCGTTTCCCTTGTTAAAGCCGCTAGGGTTGTTTATCTCGGCAGGCGAAAAACCTACGGTATATAGGCAGTTCAACAGTGATCCGGCCTGAGCCTCACCGACCAGGCCACCGTTCATCTCAACGCCTGAGCCGGCAAAATAGGAATTGACGATCTTTCCGGACGTCATACCGCCGACCAGGCCACCGGCACAGCCCATCCAGCCGATAAGGTTCACACTCGCCGTGGACCAGCACATCTGGATGGTGCCAGAAAGTGTCATGGCAATGGAGCCCACATTGTCGGTGCTCGAGACCGAGCCCGTCACGCCCAGGTTCTGAATCGAGCCGGCCACATTATTCGCAACGGCCTTGCCGTTAATGGTGACCGTGTGGCCCTGGCCATCCAGGGTGCCGTCAACGGTCTCGATCTGCTGATCAGTGCCCATCGAAATATTCGCGCCGAGCTTGACGGTCGCACCCGCCTCAATGGTCTCAGGCATATCGGCCGCATCGTTGACGACCACCGTCTCGCCCGAGTGCACTACCTTAGCGAAAGAACCTGCTTCTTCGACCTGTGCAGCCGGTACCGTTTCCTCGGACGCAATAGATTGCACGGCAACACCGGAGCTTTCCTGCTCCTGCGTGCTGCCGCCATCTGCCATGCCGGTTTCAGCGTCGGCGGAAGGCTCATCTTCATTAGGCCTGCCCTGCCCATCATCGCCCGCCGCGGTGACCTGATCGGCCGCCGCGGCTACGCCCGTGCTCACCTCCTCGGCAAACGCGGTCATTCCCGTGCTCGAACTGGCAAAGATAAACGCCATGAGCACGACGAGGAATTTCCTCGTACCTGTTCGGATGTTGTTGAGCATCCTTTCCCCCTTGGTCTGGAAGATCACTACCCCAATAAGAATCGAGGCCGACCATGTAAAGGGAAACGGGACACAGCGAAACGCCCGCACCTGACAGCATGCGGCAATGCCCCCGCATCGCATACGGGATGCTTGGAGCAAATATGATGTCATCTTCTGCTCACCGGAATCCAGCGGCTCCCAAAAGACCCTCGACACGAGAAGACCATGGGCAAGTAATCTGACTCGCGGGACAGCCCCGCACACAGTAACCGCCTTGCCTGGGATTCCCACCCAGTTCCCTTTTATGCGCCAAGCGCACCCATGGTCCGGCTTCTTTTCAAACAGCATGTAATTGTATGGAAGACCAGACAACGAGCGTCCGCCGATATCACGCACACATAATTCACCGAAAATGTGGTTGAAAGTCCGCCAGGGCAACGACGAGACCTTTATCCGAAATGCAAAACGGGGCCGCAGCATCATTGCTACGACCCCGCCCGCTCAAGCAAACTCTCATTCCGAGACACTGCTGATCAGCTATGAGATATTGCCCAAAAACGCCTTGGTGCGTTCGCTCTTGGGATGGTCGAAGACCTCGCTCGGCGTGCCCTCCTCCACGATAACGCCGCCGTCCATAAAGACAACGCGGTCGGCGACGTCGCGGGCAAAGCCCATCTCGTGCGTCACGACGATCATGGTCATGCCGTCGCGTGCCAGGTCGCGCATGACACCCAGAACGTCGCGGACGAGCTCGGGGTCGAGCGCCGACGTAGCCTCGTCAAAGAGCATGACGTGAGGGTTCATCGACAGGGCACGGGCGATGGCCACGCGCTGCTGCTGACCGCCCGAAAGCTGGCTCGGCATAAAGTCGATACGCTCGGCAAGACCGACCTTGGTCAGCTCCTCGACGGCAATCTTTTCGGCCTCTTCCTTGCTGCGCTTGAGCACCTTTTGCTGCGCGAGCATGACGTTCTTTTTGACTGACAGGTGCGGGAACAAATTGAACTGCTGAAACACCATGCCCAAGTGCGTACGTACCTTATTGAGGTCGACGCCCTTGGCGCACACATCCACGCCCTCGACGACAATCGAACCACTCGTGGGCTCCTCAAGACGGTTAATGCAGCGAAGCATCGTCGACTTGCCCGAGCCCGAGGGGCCCAAGACCACAACGACCTCACCCTTGTGCACATCCAGATCGATGTCGCGCAGGACCACGTTATCGCCAAAGGCCTTCTGGAGATTCTTGATGCTGACGACGACCTCGTTCGAGTTATTGGTTTCGCTCATGATAGAACCTCCTTACAGACCGGCGATATGATCGGCGGGCGTCGCGACAACCTGTCCGGCGCTCTTGGTGGGACGCTTCTTCTTAGTTTCGGCCGTCCCCAGAAGCCTCGCCTCAAGACCGCTCACCAAGCGCGCAAGCGGCAGGGTAATGACCAGATAGAACAGGGCGGCAACCACATACGGCGTGATGGAGCCCGTCGTGGCCACGATGGTGCGAGCGTTCATGACGATCTCAACCACGCCCACGGCGGCGAGCAGCGACGTATCCTTGTAGAGCAGGATGAACTCGCTGGTCAGCGTGGGCAGGACATTGCGGAACGTCTGCGGAATCATGACGTAGAGCAGCGTCTGGAAGGCGTTCATGCCTAGCGAGCGCGCGGCCTCGTTCTGGCCCTTGGGGATTGACTGAATACCGGCGCGGAAGATCTCGCACAGGTAGGCGGACGAGTTCATGGCCATGACGATAACGCCCAGCACATAGTCGTCAACCTTGACGCCGGCCAGCGGCAGGCCAAAGAACGCGATGTAGATCTGCAGGAACGCCGGCGTACCGCGGATGATATTCACATAGATGCCGGCAAGGCAACGCAGGATGCGCGACTTGGAGATGCGCATGAGCGACAGCGCAAAGCCAAAGGGAATGGCCAGCGGAAACGCCACGAGCACGATCGAGAGCGACATAAGGAAGCCCTTAAAGACGATCGGCAGGCTCTGGACCAAAATGACCGGGTTCAGGAACAGGCGAAGGAACATGTTGGAATTCCATGCCTCGACCCACGGCTGCTCCTTAAGGTCGGCCAGGAAGTTATCGAATGCCGTCACGCCCTTGATCTCCACCGATGGAATCTTGGAGATCTTCTTGGTCGAACCATCGGCGAGCGTATAGGTACCGCTAAAGGCCTCGTCGCCGCCCTCGACGGGGAAGGTCACGCCGTAGACCTCGACACGGAAATAGCCGCCAGCGGGCGCCGTCTCGCCAAAATCGATCTTGAGCGTCTGGCCGTCGACCTTGCACGTAGGCTTCATGGGCGTACGGTCCATAAGGTCATCGCCCGAGAGCATCGTCAGACGTGTGTCGTCCGCACCAAAGGTCGTGCCATCGGCAAACGTCAGCGAAAGACCACTCAGTTCCTCGTCGGCATCGGCCTGGACCTCCCAGGTAATGCGCGTCTCGGTGCCGCCGACCACAGCGCTGCCCGAACCGGTGTTGGGTCGGGCGGTAATCTTTGCGGTCTCAAGCGCCTGGGCGGTCGTGGGCGCATATGCCCCCACGCACACCAGCGCGAGCGCCACGGCCATGGCGCAGGCTAGCTTTTGGAGCAAGGCGGGCAGTGGAAAACGCTGCTCCGCAGCCCCTTCGTTCAATCGAGACAAGGTGGCTCCTATCGTAGAAGTTGCCGGCAAAACGAGACGGAAGCACTCTCCGTCAAGAGAAGCGCAAAGGCCCTCTCCGCAAAACGGAAAGGGCCTACACGCAATCAAGTAGCTATTTTACTTGATGTTGTACTTAGCCATGAGGGCGTCGACGGTACCGTCGTCGGTCAGGTCCTTGATGGCCTGGTTGATGTCGTCCTTGAGCTTGGTGTTGCCCTGGTTGATGGCGATGGCGTACTCCTCGCCGGTGCTGATCTGCTTGATGGTCTGGCAGGTGTTGAACTGCTCGGCGGTCAGCTGGCTGGCAACGGAGCGGTTGGTGACTACGGCGTCGCCCTTATCGGACTGCAGGGCGCTGAAGCACTCGGTAGCGTCCTTGTAGGGGACGATCTTGGCCTTGGGGAAGTTCTCCTGGGCAAAGGACTCGGCGGTCGAGCCAGACTGAACGATGATGGTAGCGTCGGCGTTGTTGAGCTTCTCGCTGTAGTTGTCGGCCGTGATGTCGGTGTTATCGACCTTGGTCACGATAGCCTGATCGTCCATGTAGTAGGAATCGGAGAAAGTGACTTCCTTCTCACGCTCGGGCGTGTCGGTGATAGCCGCGATGGAGACGTCGTACTTAGCGCCCGAAGCGACACCGGGTACGAGTGTGTCGAAGTCATTGTTGACGTACTCGACATCCAGGCCCAGCTTGTCGCCGATAGCCTTGATGAGCTCAAGGTCAAAGCCCTGATAATCGCCGTTGTCATCCTTGTACTCAAACGGAGCGTACTCGGCAGAGGTGCCGACGGTCAGCGTACCGTCCTTGACGAGCGCGTACTCCTTGGAGCCGTCGACCTTCTCGACCTTAGCGTCGTCAGAGCTGCTGGAACCGGCATCAGAACCAGAGGTGGCGTTGGACGAGCCGCAGCCCGTCAGTGCAAGGGCGATCGCCATGGCGCCCGTGGCGGCAAATGCGCCAAGCTTCTTCAGCTTCATAATCAGTCTCCTTCCGGTGACCCCGTTTGATTCAGAGGTCTGCAAAAACTGTTGGATATTATGCACCCGTAAATGCGAAACTGCAATTAGAAAACTGATTGAAACAAACCCATAACGTGAATGGAACACTCCACTTTGTGACAGTCATTACTGCTGCAATGACCTTAATAGCGTAATTTCCGCTGCATAACCTGCAAGTTCGTTAGGCGTCTCCAAAATGAATGGAAGCGCACGCAAGCGGCTATTCAATACAATATTCTGCATAACCTGCATACCGCCGCCAAACTCTTCACTACCCAGATAGCCCTTACCGATGCATTCGTGGCGGTCCTTATGGGCGCCGCAGGGATTCTTGGAGTCATTGATGTGCACGGCGCGCAGGCGCTCGATACCCACCACACGATCGAACTCGTCAAGCACACCGTCAAGATCGCAGACGATGTCATAGCCGGCGTCATTCACATGGCAGGTGTCCAGACACACGCCCAGCTTGGCCGACAGCTCGGGGCGCTTGTCGGCAACGCCCTCGATGATGAGCGCCAGCTCCTCAAAGCTGCGGCCCACCTCGGTGCCCTTGCCGGCCATGGTCTCGAGCAACACCGTCGTCTGCTGGCCCTCAAACATCACCTGGCACAGGGTGTCGACGATCATCTGAATGCCGGCATCAGTCCCCTGCCCCACATGTGCGCCGGGGTGAAAGTTGTAGTAGTTGCCGGGCAGTGCTTCCAGACGCTGCAAGTCCTCGGCCATTGCCTCCAAGGCAAACTCACGCGCCCGCTCTTTGGCAGAACAGGGGTTGTAGGTATAGGGGGCATGCGCCACGAGTGGGCCGAAGTCGTTTTGCTCCATAAGCTCGCGCAGGGCCGCCACGTCATCCATGTCAAGATCTTTCGCCTTGCCGCCGCGCGGGTTGCGCGTAAAGAATGCAAAGGTATTGGCGCCAATGGATAGCGCCGTCTCCCCCATCGCCCGATAGCCCTTCGTCGTCGAAAGATGACACCCAATCGTCAGCATCTCCAGCTCCCCCTCATCAGTTGCGGTGAAATACGGTCTATTGGTGCCTTATTTTGGCGCAAATAGACCGTATTCCACCGCACCTTATAAAAGGGGCATCAGAGATGCGGGCCGCCAAGCACTACGGCTACGGGCGCCAGCGTCATGATCCCCTACGCGTCAGCGCCAAGCCTAGAGGGCTAGACGGATTGCATCGATAATGCGCGCGCAGCGCTGTGTGGCGGCAAGGGGCATGACGGGACTCTCGAGTTTCCCCGCCCGGATGAGCTGGGTCGCATGCTGGATTTCGCCGTAGAAATCATCGACCTCAAACGGGGCATTTATTTCGAGCGTTCGCCCGTCGGAATACTTCACATGGGCGAGCTCGGGGCGATGGAGACGGTCGATTTCCAACGAGCCCCGCTCGCAGGCAATCGTTAAGCGGCTTTCATATGCTGCTTTGCCGTCGCACACCATATGAATGGGTATACCGCCGACGCTCATATGGATCTCGTCGGCCCAATCCACGCGGCCGCCCGATACGTCACGCCAGCGAACTTCACGAGACGAAACATCGCACGCACCCGCGAGCAAATCCTCAAACCACCCGACCGCATAGCAGCCCATGTCATATAGACAGCCACCCTGCAACGGGTCGAGCAGATAACTCGAAGGGGGCTCACCATAATCGAGTTTTTGCACGCTTTCAATCGAGACGATACGGCCGAGCTCGCCCGACGCAAGCAAGCCCTTCACGCGAGTACGCATCGGGCAAAACCGATTTTTCATCGCCTCCATAAACAGCACGCCGCGCTCGCGAGAGGTGGAGGCAATCGAGAGAGCCTCTTCTTCATTCAAAACGGCCGGCTTTTCGCACAGCACGGCCTTTCCCGCGCGCAGTGCCCGACAGACCCAATGCGCATGCATGCCATGTGGAAGAGCCAAGTAGATTGCGTCGACATCGGGGTCGGCAATCAGCGCATCATAAGCCGCATCGCCGCTATCGTCAGCCGTGGCATAACTGTGCGCGGCATCAATCAAAAACGCCCTGCAAAACTCCTCAACATGCGAAGGAGTGCGACCGGCGGCAGCCACAAGCCGTGCCCCGTCCACCTCCTTGAGCGACGATGCAAATCGATGCGATATGTTCCCAGCGCCCAAAACGCCCCAACGAACCTCACGTAAGTCATCACATGAATCCCGATGGTCCACGACAGCCCCCTTCAGTTGCGGTGAAATAGTTCCTGTTTGGCCCCTATTCTGCCGCAAACAGGAACTATTCCACCGCAAGTTATAAAAGGGGCATCAGGAGCGCGTTTTGCAAAAGGCCTTAAGCGCGGCCGTTACGGGGCCAGGCTGGAAACGTCGGCGCACATCGTCGAGACGCTCGGGAATATCGATGTGCTGCGGACAGTGACGCGCGCATTTGCCGCACTTGACGCAATTGCTCACCAGCTTGGGCTCGTTCGTCCGCACCGCGCTTGCCGTAAAGTATTGAGACAGCCCCGTAAACCAACTATGCGCGTAGCTCGCGTTGTAGGCGCCAAAGCAACCGGGAATATTGATGCCCTTGGGGCACGGCATGCAGTAGCCGCACCCCGTACACGGCACGCGATTCGATTTCTCAAACTCTCCCAGCACACGTGCGATGGTATCGAGCTGCTCTGTCGTCATCGAATCCGGCAGTGCGCGATCCGCCAATGCCGCGTTCTCGTCCACCTGCGCGGTATCGGTCATGCCCGAAAGCAGCATCGTGACTTGAGGATGGTTCCACACCCACGAAAGGCCCCAAGCAGCCGGCGTCTTCAGGTACGGATCGCGTACGCCATCGAACACGGCGCGGGCACGCGGAGGCAGTTTGCCCGCTAAACGTCCGCCCAACAGCGGCTCCATCACAAACACCGCGAGCCCGCGCTCGGCGGCCGCCATGAGTCCCGCCGTTCCCGCTTGGTAGCGCTCTCCAGCGTAGTTGTACTGGATCTGGCAAAAGTCCCAGTCATACGCGTCAAGCATCGTGAGAAAGTCCGCCGCACTGCCGTGGTACGAAAAACCTATCTGGCGAATACGCCCCGCAGCCTTTTGGTGCGCAATCCAGTCCTCGATACCCAACGCTGCCACGCGCTCCCACTGCGCGGGCGAGGTGATGTTGTGCATGAGGTAGTAGTCGATATGGTCAGTCCGCAAACGGTGCAGTTGCTCGTCAAAAAAGCGGTCGAAATCCTCCGCGCATTTGCACAAAGCATGTGGCAGCTTGGTCGCGAGCAAAACCTGGTCGCGTAGGCCTAGGCGCTCAAGCGAAGCGCCCACGCAAGCCTCGTTGCCGGGATAGAGATAGGCCGTGTCCAGGTAGTTAATCCCCTGCTCCACCGCACGGGAAATGATGGCATCGGCTGTCTTCGCATCGGGGCGTCCCGGCGCGCCGGGAAACCTCATGCAACCCAGCCCCAGCGCCGAGATACGGTTGCCGCTTTTGGGGTCAACGCGATATTGCACTGCCTTTCCTCTCCCCTCGAAGCCCTAATGAGGCGAAACACAACGGCCACGCCGTCGAAACACATTGGAATCGCAATCGAGAACGTATCGTAACGTAGCAGAAATCGAGCCGTCACGACACCGCTTTAACATCAGCAAAAAGCCCGATGAAAGGAGGCAGCGTGACCACGCGCGAGGACGCCTACCCCTACCCCGGTGAACAATACATCCTCTCGGTCGACCGTTATCAGATCGAGGTCATGGACCATCTGGACGAGCTTCCCGCCACAGGCGCTGTCATCTTCTGCACCTTCCCCAAGGTGCGCGATGGCGTTGGATATCCCGCACGCGTTTTCGCGGTCTGCCCTGCGGCATAAGCGCACAGCGCAATAGTTTCTTTTTCTTAACAGCAGCCCCGCGCGCTCACCAAACGTCCCGGCGACATACAATCCATCAGGCGCCCCTTACGCGGGCGCCTTATATATGGGGAGATGATTCACGTGCAGATCAACAAGGTCGCCTTTATCGGCAAGGGCGGCGTCGGCCTGCTCTACGGCAGCATGATTGCCAAGGCCCTCGGCAATGACGCCGTCGAATACGTTATGGATGACGCCCGTTTTGAGCGTCACGCGGGCGACGCGCTCACCGTCAACGGCAAGCCCTGTGCGCTAAAATCCGTCCGCGTCAGCGAGGCAACGCCCGCCGATCTGGTCATTCTCACGGTCAAGACGACTGGACTCAACCAAGCACTCAAGACTATGGAGCGCGTCGTGGGACCCAACACGCTCATCGCCTCGCTGTGCAACGGCATTACGAGCGAGCAAAAGACTGCCGAGCGCTTTGGCTGGAAGCACACCGTCCTGGGTATCTGCCAGGGCATGGACGCCGTATTCCTCGACGGCGCGCTCACCTTTACCAATGCGGGCGAAATCCGCTTTGGCGCGGCGGCCGGCACCGAGCCCGCAACCGTCACCGCCATCGACGAGCTCTACACGCGCTGCGGCATCGCCCATACCGTCGAGAGCGATATTGCGCACCGCATGTGGGCCAAACTCATGCTCAACGACGGCATCAACCAGACGTGCATGGCCTACAGCGGGACCTACGGAAGCGCCACGGAGCCGGGCTCCGAGCAGCGTCGCTGCTTTGTTTCCGCCATGCGCGAAACGCTTGCGGTCGCCAACGCCGAGGGCATTGAGCTGACTGAGGCAGACCTGACGCAGATGGTGCACCTCATCGAGGGAATCGACCCCGCCGGTATGCCCTCGATGGCACAGGACCGCATCGCACAACGAAAAACCGAAGTCGAGGAGTTCGCGGGCACCATCTGCCGTCTGGCGGCCAAGCACGATATCCAGACACCGCAGAACGAATGGCTCTATCAGCGCATTCGCGATATCGAGGTAAGCTGGTAGCGCCAACGCGCCGCATTCAACAGCCTTAACAGCAAAGCCGCCGCAAGGGAACCTTTCCCCTGCGGCGGCTTTCATCTTCGTCTATGACCGGCGGCAACCTCACAACAGTTAGCGTTGCGACTCAGGCACCTCGTCCTCGCCATCGCGGCAAAGAACTACACCCGCACTTCCCAGCAGCGCAGCCGCGATCAACGCACCGACCACGATAGGGGCAGCCCCACAAGACCCCTGCATACCCGCGACGAGCGCGGCCGTAGGACCAAGGCAACCAAGCGTCAATGCAACGGCGGCAACGGCGATATCTCGAGCGTTCACAAGACCACTTCCTCCACGAGAAAGACTTTGTTTCTCGTGACTTAGTGTGTCCCGCGCCCATATGCGCGGCGTACTGCCACGGTAAGCGCTCTGTTAACTCAAACGCATACATAGAACGGGGCGTCCTTACGTTGCCCTAAAGCTCGGTAAAGACGCCCGTCCGCCAAATATCCGTGATGCAGAAAAATTACCAGCCAGTGTAGTAATCGGTGGTTCCGGCAGCGCAGCCGGAGTCATAGACCTTGCACTCGCCCTTGGACCCGGTAAACGTGGAGCCTTGGGCCTTATCGCCCGCGGCCACGACGTAGTAGCCATCGGAATCGCGCCAAAAGCCCTCGGAATCCTGCGTCCATTCGCCCGTGCGGTGATGGTAGAGTACGTTGCTGCTGTAATAAGTCTCGCGGCGGCCGTTATAGTTATTGACGCCGCTCGAGCGCGTCAGGCCCGAGCCGTTCGCGTAATACGCAGCAGACGCGTAAGACGAGCCGGAGCCGGCGTTGTAATACGATGCCTGAACGGCCTCAGCGGCCTCGGCTTCGGCTGCGGCAGCCTCGAGCGCCTCGCGCTTGGCATCCTCGAGCGTGGAGCGCAGCTCGTCGAGCTCGGTCGACTTGGCGTCGACCTCCCCCATCGTCAACAGGCTACCCGCACCGTCGATGCAGCCCTGCAACACAGCGCGCTCGTCATCGGTAGCATAGTCGCCATACATATTCATAATGATCTGAGCGCGCATCTCCAGGGAATCGCGCTTTGCCCCCATCGAGGCGTTCCACTCTTGCATGGAGCCATAACCGTCACCGCGGTAGTCGACGGGCTGCACCAGCGTCGCCTCGGACGGCGTAGATCCGACCGCATCGGATAGTGTTGCCGCGTGGGCATCAGTTGCGCCGGCGCCCGCCAAAAGTGCCACAGTCAGAGCGGCGGAAAGGGCGGCGGCTTTCGGTTTTCGTGAATCGATCCTCATGTAGCTGGAAACCTCCGTAGTGTGTTTTTGCTGCGTTTAAGCTGCGTGTGATTCGATCGCGCTGCATAGTACCCCGAGCAAATCGCGACCTGCGGTTTTACTCAAAAGGCGCACGTCAATTGCGTAAAACTCACATCCTCTTAACAGGAGTTTTCCACAACTCGAATGCATAAAGCGTGCCAAAAACCCTGTTTTTACACCCTCTCTATGCAAAAAAGCGCCTGTGCAACCATAGTTCACACAGGCGCCTTGAGCAGGCATTTTATGCAGTTATACCTATCGAGTCGCAAGGGGTCCTTGCACAAGTCGCCTTACTCGTCCAGCGCGGCGAAGGCCTGCTTCAGATCCCAAATGATATCCTCGGCGTTCTCGGTACCGATGGAAAGACGGATCGTGGAGGGCGTGATGTTCTGCTCGGCGAGCTCCTCGGCAGAGAGCTGGGAGTGCGTGGTGGTAGCCGGGTGTACGACGAGCGATTTGACGTCGGCCACGTTGGCGAGCAGCGAAAACACCTGCAGATGGTCGATGAACTTCCAAGCTGCCTCCTGGCCACCCTTAATCTCGAAGGTAAAGATCGAGGCACCGCCACGGGGGAAGCACTTCTGATAGAGCTCATGGTCGGGGTGCTCGGGCAAGCTCGGGTGGTTCACCTTGGCGACGTGGCTGTCACCAGCCAGGAACTCAACGACCTTCTTGGTGTTCTCGACATGACGGTCAACGCGCAGCGACAGAGTCTCGGTGCCCTGGAGCAGGACCCAGGCGTTGAACGGGCTGATGCAGGCGCCCTCGTCACGAAGCAGGATGGCGCGGACATAGGTCGCGAAGGCGGCAGGGCCGGCAGCCTCGGCAAACGAAACACCGTGGTAGGAGGGGTTGGGCTCAGCGATCTGGGCGTACTTTCCGCTCGCCTTCCAATCGAAGTTACCGCCGTCGACGATCACACCGCCCAGCGAGGTGCCGTGGCCACCGATGAACTTGGTTGCGGAGTGGACGACGATGTTGGCACCATGCTCCAGCGGACGGAACAGATACGGGGTGCCGAAGGTGTTATCGACGACAACCGGCAGACCGCGCTTCTTGGCGATCTCGGAGATGGCGTCGATGTTGGGGATGTCGGAGTTGGGGTTGCCGAGCGTCTCGAGATAGATGACCGTGGTGTTGTCCTTGATGGCACCCTCGACCTCTTCCAGGTTATGGGCATCGACAAACGTGGTCTCGACGCCAAACTGGGAGAGCGTATGCTCCAGCAGGTTGTAGGAGCCACCGTAGATGGTCTTCTGAGCCACCACGTGGTCACCGGCCTGGGCAAGAGCCTGCAGGGTATAGGTGATGGCAGCAGCACCGGAGGCGACGGCAAGACCTGCCACGCCACCCTCGAGGGCGGCGATACGGCCCTCGAAGACGCCCTGGGTGGAGTTGGTCAGACGGCCGTAGATGTTACCGGCGTCGGCAAGACCAAAGCGGTCGGCGGCGTGCTGGGAGTTGCGGAACACATAGCTCGTGGTCTGGTAGATAGGCACGGCGCGGGAGTCGGATGCAGGATCGGCGCTCTCCTGGCCAACGTGCAGCTGCAGGGTATCGAAACCAAAGGTGTGCTCGGGGTTGTTGATAAACTGGCTCATGATGATCTCCTTGATCGAACAAAAGTAATAAGAGTAAGAGAAATAAGTCGCTGTCTCCTGATCACGCCAACGGGCGCAAACAGGAGCCCGGCATTCGTCTTGGCAAGCAGTTCATATGCGGGCCTCCTTTCGCATCCCGGTTCCGTGGTCGGCTTAATTACCTACCGCCTTTGTGTGTTTTGAATAGTACGAGCATCGTCTCCCCGGGTCAATCACTTAAAAGCGCTAATCTGTTATCGGTTTTGTAGATAGCACTCGAAAGGATGGGCGCCGATGACCCTCCAACAGCTTCGCTTTTTGATCGCCGTTGCAGAGTCCGGTTCGATCAACGCCGCAGCCCAGCGCCTCTATACGGCACAGTCCAATATCTCCAATGCCGTCAAAAGCCTAGAGCAGGAACTTCATATCGAAATCTTTACGCGCTCTAGCCGCGGTGTTGCACTCACCAACGACGGCACCGAGCTTTTGGGTTATGCACGCCAGGTCGTAGAGCAGGCCGACATGCTCGAGGCCCGCTACGAGGACGGCGGTACACCTCAGGCCCGCCTTGCCATCTCGGCCCAACACTACGCGTTTTCGGTCGAGGCCTTTGTCAACGTAGTCGAGCGCTGCCGCGACAACAAGTTCGAGTTCATCATGCGCGAGACCACCACGGCGCAGATCATCGACGACGTACGCGCGTTTCGCAGCGACATCGGCATCCTCTATCTGGACGACTTTAATACCCGTGTCTTGCAGAAGGCCTTTACCGATGCCCGAGCGAGCTTTCATCCCCTCTTTGATGCGAAAGTCCACGTGTTCGTCAGCGAGCGCCACCCGCTCGCACGCCGCCCCCAGCTGTCCCTTGCCGACCTCACACCCTATACGCGCTACAGCTTTGAGCAGGGAACCTCCAACTCCTTCTATTACGCCGAGGAACCGTTTAGCTATATTCCCTGCAACCGCAATATCCGCGTATCCGACCGCGGGACGCTCACCAACCTGCTTATCACCTCGAACGGCTATGCGCTGTCGACCGGCGTCCTCTCCAGCGAAATGCAGTGGGGCATGGCCTCGATCCCCCTGGCAGACGCCCCGACGATGCATGTGGGCTACATCATGCATGACGACCGCAAGCCCTCTCCCCTCTTGCAGCAATACCTCGACGAGCTCAACCGCATCATCCATGCCAACCAACTGTCGGAAGACGGGGTAGAAATCGTAGATTGCTAGCCCCCGGCGGGCATGGCGCTACAATGGTCACTCACGCGAAACGTACCCAACGAAAGGAACCATGTGAAGGTCATCATCTATACCGACGGCTCGGCTCGATCAAATCCGGGACGCGGCGGCTACGGCGCCGTGCTCAAATACACCAACCCCGCCGGCAAGACCTTCACCTCTGAGCTTTCGCGCGGCTACGCCAAGACCACCAACAACCGCATGGAGCTCATGGCGGTCATCGTGGCACTCGAGGCGCTCAACCGCCCCTGCGACGTCGAAGTCCATTCCGATTCGCAGTACGTCGTCAACGCCTTCAACAAGCACTGGATTGACGGATGGAAAAAACGCGGCTGGAAGACCGCCAACAAGCAGCCTGTCAAGAACCGCGATTTGTGGGAGCGCCTGCTCACCGCAAAGAGCAAGCACAAGGTTGAGTTCATCTGGGTTAAGGGGCATGCCGGCCACGAGCTCAATGAGCGCTGCGACGAGCTCGCCACCACCGCGGCCGACGGAGCCAACCTCGATATCGACGCCGGCTTTAACGAAAGCGACCTGTAACGGCGTTTTCGCACGCTTTTGTGTCCTCCCGCGCTACACTCATCCTGTAAACCGAACGGCACGAGGGGGATACATGCTGCGTATAGCGACCATCGGCACATCCATGATTACCGACGACTTTATCCAGGTCGTCAACGCCAACGACCAAGCCGCGTTTGTGGGCACGCTCTCGCGCGATGCAAATCGCGGCGCCGCCTTCACCGCTAAGCACGGCGGCGAGCGTAACTTCACCGCACTTGACGAGCTTGCGTCTGCCGACGACGTCGACGCCGTCTACATCGGCAGCCCTAACGCACTTCACTACGAGCAGGCCCTTGCCTGCATCGCTGGTGGCAAGCACGTCATCGTCGAGAAGCCCTTCTGCGCCACCGAGGCGCAGGCGCTGGAAGTCTTCCGCGCTGCCGAGGCAGCGGGCGTCGTAGCCCTCGAGGCCATGCGCCCGCTCCATGACCCCGCTTTCCACGCCATCGAGGACGCCCTGGGCGAGATTGCGCCCATCCGCCGCGCCTCATTGCGCTTTGGCAAGTATTCCTCGCGCTACAACGAGATTCTCGCGGGACGCGCCACCAATATCTTCGACTGCAATATGGCATCGGGTTCCCTCATGGATATTGGCGTCTACACCGTCGAGCCCATGGTCGAGATTTTCGGCATGCCCTCCGGCCTTACGAGCATGGCTACTCTGCTCGACCCCACCACGCGACAGCTCACGCACGGCCCCATCGACGGCTGCGGTTCCATCCTCGCCAGCTACGGCGGTGGCCGTATCTCCGTCGAGCTCGCGCACTCCAAAATTACGAATGACCTGCTTCCCTCGCAGATCGAAGGCGAGCGTGGCACTATCCAGATTGACCATCTGTCCACGCCCCGCAACGTCCGTATCGACTATCGCGGCGATGTCGTACGCGGCTCGGCGACCGAGGCGCCGCGCGGACAGGGCGACAACGGCCGCGTGCTCGACCTACCCAAATCGAGCAACACTATGGAATACGAACTCACAGACTTTATCACCGCCATCGGCGGCATCGATAACGTTAAAGAAGAGATTTGGGAGACCCCGGCGGGACGCCACGAGCTTGGCCACTACCGCGATGTCACGCTCGTCTCACTGCGCATCATGGATGCCGTGCGCCAGCAGGCCGGCATAACCTTCCCGGCCGACGCAGGCAAGCAGGCATAGCGATGGGCTTCTTCGATACGTTCTTCTCCAGCGTCACCGGCGGCAGTCGAGAGCCTCAAAAACCATCAAACGTCGAGCTCGAGCTGCGCCGCAGGCTTACTGTGCTCGCAAGCGACGAGGCCACTCAAGACACTCCCCTGCGCTATTTCCTGCGCTGGGAGGGGCAAGTCCAAGGCGTTGGTTTTCGCTTTACCAACACCAACCTCGCGCAGGCACGCGCACTCACCGGCTGGGTACGTAACATGGAAGACGGCTCAGTCGAGATGGAGATACAGGGAGCTCCGGCAAGCATCCTATCTCATCTCGAGGCACTTCATGCCTCCTACGAGCGCATGGGAACGCGTTTTCGCCTCGTAGATGCCCAGGCCCGAACCCCACTTGCCAATGAAGACGGTTTCAGTCCTCATTATTAGTATTGTGTGCTAAATACGGTATCATTTACCTACGACCGTTGATAGAAAAGAGGCGAGGCGCATGGCGGTGCAAAGAAGGAATACCAAGCAGCGAAAGCTGGTTCTTGACGCCGTGCGCCAAAGCTATAACCATCCCACCGCCGACGAGATCTACAACGCCGTGCGCGCGCAGGATGACAAAATCAGCCGCGGTACGGTCTACCGCAATCTCAATCTCTTGGCCGACGCCGGCGAGATCCTCTCCATCAAGACACCGGGCGGCAGTCGCTTCGATCGCACCATCGAGCCGCACGCGCATATCATCTGCACCTCGTGCAGCCGCGTCATCGACGTACCGCTCCCCTTCGATGCCCAGCTCGACGCCAAAGCGTCCGAGCAAATCGGCTGGAACGTCACGTCGCACTACACCATCTTTGAGGGACTCTGCCCCGACTGCCAGTAGTCTTTGAGACATGCGTGCAAATCTACTTGCCCATCCGCTACAGCAAACAGCACATTTCTAGGTATGTCCCGAAAACCTACTCGGCGAGCAGACGGCGCAGTTCTTCTTCGACCGTGTGCACGTAACGGACACGGTCATTGACACCGCGCATGCTGGGATTGCAGCTCTCCATTAGATAAGGATGGCCCACCACGTTGAGCATGTCGCGGTCGTTTTCGTTATCGCCAAACGCCACCATTTCGTTAGGTGAGATCCCCAGCGCGCGACCATAATCGGCAAGCGCGGACCCCTTGCCCGAATCAAAGCCGATAAAGTCGGTCCATTCGGTTCCCGACGTCATCACGTCGACACGGTCGCCAAAGAGGCGCTCAAAATGCTCCAGCGCGGCCGGCTGATCCATCTCGGGCGTCTGGAAGGCAATCTTAATGACGTCCTCGTCGATGTCCTCGGGACGGTCGACCACCGCCACATCGCAGTGGACCTCATAGCGCAAATGGTCGACGAACGCATCGTTGCCGCCCATGGTGTAGAGGTGCCCCTTGCACGAAAGGGTCACGTCGGCATGGGGATACGCAACCACGGCATTCGCGATATCCATAGCAAGGCTGCGCTCCATGGAACGCTTGACAACGGCACGTCCCTCGCTCATCACCAGGGCTCCGTTTTCGCATACATAGGCGAGCTCATCGGCCACCGGGGCAAACAGGTGGCGCAAGCTCGCATATTGACGGCCGCTCGCCGGCATAAACACGATACCGCGACGATGCAGCTCATCGATAAGCTCAAAGGCCTCGGAACGCGGCTCGCGCTCCCCCGGATGCAGCAACGTGCCGTCCAAATCGCATGCAATCAGCTTGATTCCCTCAAGACCCATATGCTTTCCCCCAAAGCACCTCATCAACAGTAAGACGGACTTTGAATAGTTGCCTCTCAAAGTCCGTCTTACTCATACGCACGTTAATCGCGCGCCTTCTTTACGATCGTAAAGTCGGGAGCCATGCTCACGACGACCTCCGCCGCACTCGACGCAAAGCGCCGGCTGGCATCGAGCTCGCGCGTGACCACCGAGAGGCGAACGCCCTCGATACCCCGGAGCATGCGGCCCAAAACAGGCTGCACCGGCGTATACATGCGCACGGTATGCTCGTCCGAGTCGCCCCGGAAGAGCGGCGCATGCATGTTGCCGATCTCCCAGCACGCATGCGCGAGCGCAATCGGATCCATGCGGTCGACTTCGACCAAATAAACCTCGGCGCTGCGCAGGCGCACGACAACCGCCACGGGCACCACGCCCGAACGGTCAATGGCGAGCACGTCGCCGTCGGCAAGACGACCACCGTCGGTAGCATCCGGCCGAACATCGATCGTGCGCCCCAGCTCCGTCACGCCCGCAAACGCGCATACATCAGCCTGGTCCCAATCGAGCAGTAGCTCATCGACCTCAAAGACACCGCCCAGCTCCCGGCGAAGCAAAAGCTCATAGGACGGGTCGTTGAGATTTCCGAGGCACGTTGTCGAAACCAGATTTGCAGGCATAGCCTAATCCTCGACCTCGACGAGCTCGATATCGAAGTTGAGATCCTTGCCGGCAAGCTCGTGGTTGGCATCGAGCGTCACAGCCTCGGGCGTCACGTCAATGACGACGGCGGGGACGGGCATACCGCTCGGCGTGGACAGGAAGAGCTTCATGCCCTTCTCGATCTGCTCGATGTTGGGAACCTGCTCGGCCGGGAAGGTCAGAACCATCTCGGGATTGTGCTCGCCGTAGGCATCGGCAGCAGGAATGTGCACGGTCTTCTTCTCGCCCACCTGCATGTCGACAACAGCGGCGTCGAAGCCCTTGATCATCTGACCGGCACCGCAGGTGAACTCCAGCGGCTCGCCGCGATCGTAGGAGCTATCGAACTGCGTGCCGTCGTCGAGCGTGCCGCGATAATGGGTCTTGACCTTCTTGCCCTGGTTGGACATGGTAACCTCCGTGATAAGGGCGGCGCACAACGCAGGCCGCCGTGAACATATGGCGCTAACTATACCCTAGTCATACAATTCAATGACAGTTTGCAAAGAAACGCTGCAACCGGAGGAACCATGGCATATCCCGTATTTGACCTACACTGCGACACCGCCGACCGAATCGGCTGGGCCACGCTCGATCTCGACCTGCGCTTTACCGCCGGCACCGACGGTTATTTCCCCGGCGACGAAACGCATCCGCAAGATTTCGACCTCATCGAGGGCAACGCCTGCGCCATCTCGCTCGCAAAGATCGGCAACACGCCGTGGGCACAGTGCTTCGCCACGTTTGTCCCCGACGAGATTCCCACCGCCCACGCCGCGCGCTTCCAGGCGCAAATCATGGCGCATATGAGCGGCCAGGCAATGCTCAACCACGACCGCATGGTCAACGTACGCAGCGCCGCAGACATTCGCCCCGCGCTCAAGGACGGTAAGGTCGCTTGCATCCACACCATCGAAAACGCCACGTTCTTTGCCGAGGACCCCGCACTGATCGAGGTGCTCAAGAGCTTGGGCGTGCTTATGTCGTCACTCAGCTGGAACGCGCAGGGACCGCTCGCGAGCGGACACGATACCCACGCCGGCCTCACCGCCGCCGGCATCGAGGCACTTACGCAGATGGAGCACGCCGGCATGGTACTCGACGTCTCCCACCTCAACGATGAGTGCTTTGACGAGGTTGTCGCCCACGCCACGCGCCCCTTCGTCGCCAGCCACTCCAACTCCCGTGCGGTTTGCGGCGTCAAGCGCAACCTCACCGACGACCAGTTCCGCACCATTCGCGACATGGGCGGCATCGTCGGCCTCAACTACTGCAGCGAGTTCCTATCCAACGACGCAACCGACAAGACCGCCGCAGACGTCACCTTCGACCAGCTGGCGGCACATATCGAGCACTGGCTCGACCTGGGCGGCGAGGACGTCATCGCGCTCGGCGGCGACTGGGACGGTGCCACGGTGCCCGCTTTCCTCTCCGATGCCAGCATGATGCCCGAGTTCCAGAACATGCTTTCCAAGCATTTTGGCAAGACCGTGATGCAGAAGCTCTGTAGCGACAACGCGCTTGCCTTCTTTGAGCGTTATTAATTTCACATCCCTTGAGCGGGCCGGCATGCCGAACGGTCGACATGCCGGCCCGTCCCCAATCTGAAGGACCGCTTTTGACGCAGCAATTTACGATTTCCATATCCCGACCGGATGGGACGCCCATCTCCGTCGTCGTTACCAAAAAGCGCGTCAAAAACTTCAACCTACGCGTCACATCAAGCGGTGAGGTCCACGCCAGCGCACCGCTCGGCGCCAGCCGCGAGCGCATCGAGGCATTTGTGAAGCGCAACAGCACCTGGATTGTCAGCCGACTTGCCAAGCGCGAGCAACATCAGGCGACGGCGCGAGAGCCGCTCAGCACCTCGTCCGTCATTGCACTTTGGGGCAAGCCCATCACGGTACAGGATGCACTCGATCACAACTTCGCATCACCCGCGCCGCGGCCCAAGCAGGCCACCTTCGCAAGCTTTATGGGTACCGACGAATCGGACGAAGGCCCACAGGCCAAGCGGCGCGCAATCCTCGACGGCCTAACGTCCGACGAGCTCCAAGCCCACATCAGCCAGCTTTATACGACCGAGGTCACCGCAGCGCTACGCGACATCGTGCACGCATACGAAATCACAATGAGTGTCGCCGTTTCCCGCGTCTCCGTGCGCAGCATGAAAACGCGCTGGGGATCATGCACGCCCAAGACCGGAGCCATTCGCATCGCACGCGAACTTGCCGCTTATCCCATCGAGTGTCTCGACATGGTTGTCGCCCACGAGCTCGTCCACTTGCTCGAGCCAAGCCACAATCAGCGGTTTCACGCCCTGCTCGACAGGTACTGCCCCAACAATAGAGCGCTGTCGCAGCGGCTCAAGCAGCCACCCATAGAGACGTATTAGAACCGGTTAGCGCACGCGCTCGATCTCGACGCCGCAGCTTGCCAGGGGAAGACCGACGGGTGCCCAAGGCTTATCGAGCTTAACACGCACGCCAAGCAGCAAGGGGTAACGACGCAGCAGCATCTGGACCACACCCTCGGCTGCCGCCTCGATGAGTTTAAACGTATGCTCGCGCAGATAGCCATCGACATCGTGGCACACCGAGCCGTAGTCAATCGAGGCGTCCAGGTTATCGTGCTCCCCCGCTGCACGCAGGTCGGCATAGAGCACCAAGGACACGATGAACTTCTGGCCCAGCGCGTTCTCTTCGGGATACACGCCGTGGTTGGCAAAGACCTCGAGACCGTCGATAGTAATGCGATCGGCATGGCGCAGATCGTCATAGCTCACGTGGGGCACCGCCGTTGCGGTGGATATTTCGCCCCTTCCACGGCGTGCGAGCTCGGCACCTTCAGTCTTGGTTGCATTCTCGGGCAGTTTTTTGTTACTCATCGCGATCGTCTCCTTCGTTTAGAACCCCGACCGCGCAAACTAACTACACGCGAATCGACAGGTTCTTTTTATCATCGCTCCAGTTGCAAGCATTGCGCGCGGGGCATGCAAAGCAGGCGCGCGACGCTTTGTCGGCTGCATAGAGCAAACGCTCAAGCGGTTGGCTGTTCACGCGCAGCTTTCGATGGCCCAGAATGGCCGTCTTAATGGCTGCGGCATCGGCCGGCTCAAACGCCACGTCATCAGGCATGCCGCCGAGAATTGCATCAGCGACGCGTTCGCTTGCAACATCATGGGATATACCCGATTCATACTGTTCATCTTTGCCGATATCGTGTAGAAGTGCCGTGGCGTAGATGACCTCGCGGTCAAACTCGAGATCTTCCTCGAGATTCTTAATCCACATAATGCGAGCGACATCGAGCAGATGGTCGATACCGTGGCGGCAGAAGATGCGCCCCGATTCCAGCTGAGCAATGTTGCCCAGGTGGCGCCGGAACAGGCCGTTGGCACAGATGTAATCGATACGAGGCATGACGCCAAAAGGCGCCAGGCCCGAAGCCATAAAACCGCGACGCGGCGTTCCCTCGTCAGTATTCGATGTAAAGTCGTTGACGACTCTCATAGTTAGCGTCCCAGCATCCTAAAGAAACGCTCTTCGAGCGCGGGGTCGGTCTCAAAGACGCCGCGGCGAGCGAGCGTCACGGTCTTGGTGCCGGGCTTTTGCACGCCGCGCATGGTCATGCACATATGCTCAGCTTCCATGAGCACAATCGCTCCCTGGGGAGCGAGATAATCCATGAGGGCGTCGGCAACCTGCGCACACAGCTGCTCCTGCAGCTGCAGACGGCGGGCATAAACCTCAACCGTGCGGGCAAGCTTAGAGAGCCCTGCGACACGGCCGTTGGGGATATAGCCAATGGTAGCCTTGCCATAAAACGGCAGCAGATGATGTTCGCACAGCGAGTAGAACGTGATGTCGCGCTCGATAACCAAATCGTTCGAAGCGACGGCAAACGTTTTGGACAGGTACTCCTCGGCACTCTGGTCTATACCGCCGGCGATTTCGCCATACATACGGGCAACGCGCGCCGGGGTCTCCAGCAGGCCCTCCCGAGTTGGGTCCTCGCCTATGCCCTCAAGCAACAGCTTAATGGCGGCCTCGACTTTTTCCTGATCGACCATCTGGGCCTCACTTTTCCGATTTTGCGTTCGCGCTATGGTACCACGCCCTCCGGCATCGGCCACAAGCTACATAGTATGGGTCGAATAGACCGGATCATCACGCCAAAGTTCAACCGCATCACAAAGCGCAACGCCCTCGCGCTCAGCACGGGCGCGCGTAGCGTTCATATCGATCACGCGCTGATTGCTCGATCCTCTGAAGCGCAACGAGATATCGTACAAATCCTGAACGAACGGACCGTCCACCAACATGTCGAGGCAGGCTAGGATACGGTCCGTCACCTCGGTATGGTGGCAACCGCCCGGCATAAGCTCCTCGAGCACATCGCCGGTAAAGCACCAAATGGTCTTGCCCGACCCCGATGGATAGGCCGCGCGCACGCGTTCGATAAAGTCGACAAGCCCCGCCTGATTCTCAGGTTCCATAGGCTCGCCGCCCAAAATCGTCAGACCATCGATAAAGGGATGATCGAGACTCTCGATAATTTTGTCCTCGACGGCGCTATCGAACGGCTCGCCAGCGGCAAAGTCCCACGCGACAGAGTTAAAACAATTCTTGCACCCACGACGGCACCCGCTCACAAACAGAGAAGTACGAACGCCTTCTCCATCAGCAATGTCGAAATACTTAATGTTCGCGTAGTTCATAGGTAACTCTCCCGGGAGGCCGGGACATATCATCCCGTCCTCAAACATTCTCGGCCTTCGGCCTGCGAAACTGCGGGCGGGACGATATGTCCCGGCCTCATGCAAAGGGTAACTCAATGAACGAAGCGAACATCGAGCATAGGGTTCGAGGTCCAATAAAAACTGGGTTGCGGCTCAACCGCCATCGCAAGTAAATCGCAGCTGCAGCTCAAATTATTTCCGCTAAGAACTTCGAGGAGTAAGCAGACCGCGCGCTGCATCTCAGCTACGTTAACTTGGCTGAACCGAGAGGGCCGCTTGGGCTTTTGCTCGATATGAGTTCCGCACGCAAAGAAGGCCACTTAATGTGGCCTTCGTCTTGCGCAGGACTGTCCGAAATAGCGAGCAAATGCCCAAGCGGCCCTCTCGGTTCAGCCCCGGAGCGGTATTAGAGATGCAGCACGCGGTCGCGGATCTCCTCGGTTCGACCCTGGTTCCAGAACTGGGTACCGATGTAGCCGCACGTACGACGAGCGACGTTCATCTTCTCCTGGTCGCGGTTGCCGCAGTTGGGGCACTCCCACACCAGCTTGCCATCGTCCTCGACAATCTTGATCTCACCGTCGTAGCCGCACACCTGGCAGTAGTCGCTCTTGGTGTTGAGCTCGGCGTACATGATGTTGTCGTAGATGTACTGCATCACGCGAATGACAGCCTTGAGGTTGTCCTGCATGTTGGGAACCTCAACGTAGGAGATAGCACCGCCCGGCGAAAGCTGCTGGAACATACCCTCGAACTTGAGCTTGTCGAATGCGTCGATCTCCTCGGACACATGGACGTGATAGCTGTTGGTAATGTAGCCCTTGTCCGTCACGCCCGGGATAATGCCAAAACGGCGCTGCAGGCACTTGGCAAACTTGTAGGTCGTCGACTCAAGCGGGGTGCCGTACAGCGAGAAGTCGATATCGCTTTCGGCCTTCCACTCGGCGCACTTGTCGTTCATGTGCTGCATGACGGCCATGGCAAACGGCGTGCCCTCCTTCTCGGTGTGGCTGTGACCCGTCATGTACTTAACGCACTCATACAGGCCGGCATAGCCCAGGCTAATCGTAGAGTATCCGCCCACGAGCAGCTTGTCGATCGTCTCGCCCTTCTTCAGACGCGCCAGGGCGCCGTATTGCCAAAGAATCGGCGCGGCGTCAGAAAGTGTACCCATCAGGCGCTCATGACGGCACAGCAGGGCACGGTGGCACAGCTCAAGGCGCTCATCGAAGATCTTCCAGAACTTGTCCATATCCTGGTGCGAGCTCAGCGCGACATCAGGCAGGTTGATGGTCACAACGCCCTGGTTAAAGCGACCATAGTACTTGGGCTTGTTCGGGTCGTAGTTCAGCGCGTTGGCAACGTTGTTAAAACCGTTGCCCGAACGGTCGGGCGTCAGGAAACTGCGGCAACCCATGCAGGTGTAGCAGTCGCCGTTGCCGGCGGTCTCGCCCTTAGACAGCTTGAGCTCGCGCATCTTCTTCTCGGAGATGTAATCGGGCACCATGCGCTTGGCGGTGCACTTGGCAGCCAGCTGGGTCAGGTAGAAGTACGGGGAATCCTCGTGAACGTTATCGTCCTCGAGTACATAGATAAGCTTGGGGAATGCCGGGGTAATCCACACGCCGGCCTCGTTCTTAACGCCCTCGTAGCGCTGGCGAAGCGTCTCCTCCACGATCATGGCAAGGTCGTGCTTCTCCTGAGGCGTACGGGCCTCGTTAAGATACATAAAGACCGTCACGAACGGCGCCTGGCCATTGGTGGTCATAAGGGTCACGACCTGATACTGAATCGTCTGGACGCCGCGACGGATCTCGTCACGCAGACGGTCCTCAACGACTTCGCGAACCTTCTCGGCAGACGCAGAGACGCCAAGCTCATCGAGCTCGCGGGCAACCTCGCCGCGAATCTTCTGACGGCTCACCTCAACAAAGGGGGCAAGATGGGTCAGCGAGATAGACTGGCCGCCGTACTGGGAGGAAGCAACCTGGGCGATAATCTGCGTCGCGATGTTGCAGGCGGTCGAGAAGCTGTGCGGCTTCTCGATCAGCGTGCCCGAAATAACAGTGCCGTTCTGGAGCATGTCCTCCAGGTTCACCAGGTCGCAGTTATGCATGTGCTGAGCAAAGTAATCCGAATCGTGGAAGTGAATCAGGCCCTCATTGTGGGCATCCACGATCTCCTGGGGCAGCAGCACGCGCTGGGTCAGGTCCTTGGAGATCTCACCGGCCATGTAGTCACGCTGAACGGAATTGACGGTCGGGTTCTTGTTGGAGTTCTCCTGCTTGACCTCTTCGTTATTGCACTCGATCAGCGACAGAATCTTGTCGTCGGTCGTGTTCTTCTGGCGCTTCAGGCTTTGAACATAGCGATAGATGATGTAGTGGCGGGCAACCTCGTAGCAGTCGAGACGCATGATCTCGTCCTCGACCAAATCCTGGATCTCCTCGACCGAAACGGTATGGCCCGCGTTCTCGCATGCCTCGGCGACGTTTTGCGCCGCATAAACCACCTGGCGGTCGGTTAGACGAGAGCTCTCCTCGACCTCCAAGTTGGCGGCGCGGATGGCATTGACGATCTTGTCGATGTCAAAGACAACCTCGGTGCCGCTGCGCTTGATGATCTTCATCCTCTTGCCTCTTTCGCGTCGTAGCCTCATTGCGCTTCAGAGCCAAACGATGCCCGGCAGGGCTTGCCCCTGTCTTGCGGCGCCGTCGCGCAATCTGTGTTCTCGATAAACCATAGGTCCTCATGCGGACATTCCTCGCGGCCGATCAAGCGGCTCAAAGGCGTGTCCAAATGGGGTGAATAAGGTCCTCGTTCTCTGTCCGCCATCTATCATACGACAAAGACGCATCTATATCCTGTATTCTTTTTTTAGGTCAAACACAACATATAGTGTTTCAGCAGGTCAAAGCAATTGGTCATTTTGCAGACGCATTATAAATGAGGGGTTCTTGGCGAGTCGGTAAAACGTTACCAACACGGCTACCTGCATGGCAGTTATAAAACCCCCTTAGTCAAGCCGCTGACAAATCCTACTAAAACCAAGCCACTCACGCCAAAAGAATCCAAAAGATTATGCTTGACCAACATGTTGCGGTCGAATGCCGGCGGACGGAGCGACGGGACTGCAAACGCTCGGAAGACTGTAGCCCCGGCACCCCGTCCGCCGGCATTCGATAGGCGAGGAGCTATTACTTCTCTTCGCGAGCTATCAAGCCATTGATAGAAAGAGGGCCGCCGGCATATGTCGGCGGCCCCGATAAAACATGATGGGCGGCAAAGCAACTACTCGAGCGGTTACTCCGCCTCGCCGCTGGCCGCCATCTTCTCGGCCTCGGCAAGCTGGGCCGGAGTGAGCTTGCGATACTTAATGGCGCCAAAGACGACACAAGCCGCACAGACGATTATGCCGGCGATGAACTTCTGGTCAATCGTTGCACCAAACGGCGACGTCACGGCCTCAAACACAATGGGAGACAGTGCCATGCCAAAGTTGATGCCCGCCATGTCAATGGCGAGGTTAAACGCACGTCCCTCGGGAGCAGAGTTGCCGGCGGCAAAATTGCCCTCCAGCGGCACGTAGGTCTCCTTGCCCAGCGCAACGACAAAGCCCGCAACGCACAGCACCATAAAGGCGGGCGCAACCAGCGTCAGGCCCAGGCCAACGAGCGTCACGCCCCACGCGATCGGCATCGACAGGTTCTTGAACTTGGCAAACAGCGGGCCCACTAAAAGGCCAGCCGCAATGCCGGCGACCGTCATGACGGTCGAAGCGAGGCCAGCCTCAACAGTGCCGCCAAAGCCGCGACCCACGACAAGCAGCGAGACATTGGAGCTAAAGAGCTGGAACGTGAGTACGAACACAAAGCTCATGACCGTGATAATTGCGACCTCTTTGGGCATGTTGGCAAACACGTTGACCTTACGCCTGGGCTCAAGATGACCCTCGGGCAGGCAGACGGCCTCAATGACGATAAACACGATCATGATGAAGTACGCCGCATAGCTGTGGAACCACTCGGCAGAACCCAAGATGCCGGAAACCATCGTCCAGATAATGCCACCCAGTGCAACAAAGGTTGAGTAGATGCCCATGACAAACGAACGCTGCTTGCCACCGAAATAGTCGGCGATCAGAGCGTCGGTCGAGTTCTGCACGGCGCCAAGGCCAAGACCCATCACGGCAGAGGCCGCAAGAACCTGGGCAAGCGAATCGTGGAACACCAGCACCGAGGCGCCGGCGAGCATCACGATAACGTGGCCGACAAGCGTCGTCTTCTTCTTGGATACACGCGAGGCGAGCTGGGAAGACACGAGCATGGCGGACACAGCCATCATGAGCGGAATGATGCCGATGATCATCTGGACGGCAGCGATGTTCTCATTGGGAAACGCCGCCGCAACAGAGGCCACGATGGGGACGGGCACCAACATGCCCATAATGCACATGGCGGCAGCATAAATGCCCACCAGGTACTTGATCTTGGTTTTATCCATGATCCATCCTTACACTTAGAAAAAGGGTCGGAGCGGCCGGACGTCACCATCGGCCGCCCCAAACACAGCACTATCAGTCGTTAAAACCAGTGAACACGGGCTCTCCTCTGTACACGAGCGCTTCCTCGACACCATCGAGCACGCGGCAGGCGCCAGACACCATCGCCTCGAGCTCAAACTCGCCGGGATAAGCCGACACGGGGGCGATCCAAGAGCAGCATTCCTCAATCGAGGCAACGAGCTCCTTGCTGTGGACCATGCCGCCTCCGAGCAAGATACCGTCGACATCGCCCTTCAGCACACATGCCATCTCGCCAATCCACTTGCAGATTTGGTAGACCATTGCATCCCAGGCGCGAGCTGCGGCCTTATCTCCCGCTGCAGCACGTTCGCACACCTCGATGGCATCGGAGGTACCCAAAAGGTCAACGAAGCCGCCAGTCTTCATGCAATGGGCGCGGGCGACATCAAGACCGTGCTCCGCGGTGTACTTTGCGACCTCGATCGCGGGAACCGATCCGCAGCGCGTCGGCGCCATGGGGCCTTCGCCGCCAACGATGTCGTTGCCGTCGACCATCTTGCCCTTAAGGTGGGCAGAAATCGAAATGCCACCGCCGATATGACAGACAATAAAGTTGCACTCGTCGTATGCGCGACCGAGCTTTGCCGCATGGCGGATGGCGGTCTCTTTGAGATTAAGGGCGTGCAGGTGCACGTTTCGATACACGCCCTTAATGCCCGTCATGCGTGCGAGGTCGCACAGCTCGTCGGTATCGGGAGGATTCACCACAAAGGCGGGCTTGCCACATTTCACGGCAAATTCGTGGGCAATCTGGGGCCCCAGCTGCGCCGGGTGCCGAACGCCATTCGCACCGATGCGGGCATGCTCGAGCATAACCTCGTTGATGGCATACGTACCACCGGGCAGCGAAAGCAAGCCACCACCGCGACCGACAAATGCATCAAAGTCCTCGAGCTTTAGGCCCGCCTCCCCCAGCGCTCCAAGAATCAGATCGCAGCGATACGGCATCTGAGCCGAAACCCCGTCGAACTGGGCAAGGTCCTTCGCATCGTGCGTAACGTTCTTACTGAGCTTGCACTCATCGCCCTCAAAAACGCCCACCTTCGTGGAAGTGGAACCAGGGTTGATTACCAGGACGCGCCAGGGAGTCTTTTTATCGGACATGCCTTAAGCCTCCTTAAGCGCCTGGGCGCGCACGCAGCTCATCACCACGTTGCCGACGATCTCATCGACGGGCGCAGAGCGCGAGCAATCGCACACGATCTTCTTGAAGCCCTGAAGCATGGGGCCGTAAGCATTGGCGCCGGTCAGATTCTGGATGATCTTGACGCCGATATTGCCCACGTTGATATCGGGCCAGATGACCACGTTGGCTTGGCCTGCAACAGCGGATTCGCGATGAACCTTCTTGGCCGCAACCTTGGGGTTAATCGCCGAATCAAACTGGAACTCGCCGTCGATGGCAAGGTCGGGACGGCGATCGTTGGCAATCTCGCGAGCACGACGTACCTTGTCGACGAGTTCGTTATCCATCGAACCGTCAGTCGAATGCGAAAGCAGCGCGCAACGGATATCCCATCCGGTCAGTGAGCGCACCGTTTCGCTCGACGAAATCGCGATCGAGGCAAGCTCCTCGCTCGTGGGGTCAACGCACACGGCAGAATCGCCAAAAGCCAAAAGGCCACCTTCGCCGCCATTCCAGTTGGGGATGTCGGCGATACCGCACGAGCTCACGGTGTCCACCCCGTCGGCAAGGCCGACGATGGTCTGACCAGCCAGGATAATATCGCCCGTGGCGTTATCGATACCGGCGAACATAACGTCGACATCGCCGAGCACCTGCAAAATCAGGGCGCGCTCAAGCGGACGCGTCATACGGCGCGCAGCGCCCTTGGGCTTAAACTTGCAATCCGGATGAGAAAGGTAGCGCTCGCAGCAAGCGGCGTTCGCCTCCTCGTCGGTCACATCGACAATCTCGATGCCGTCAAGGGAGATGCCGCGCTCATCGGCAAGCTCCTTGAGCTTGCCGCCATCGCCGACCAGCACACATTCGGCAAGATGCTCGGCGGCGATCTTTGCGACCGCCTGCATCATGGTCTCGTTTTCGCCCTCGGGAAAAGCAACGCGCATAGGCTTGGCGGCAGCCTGCTCGCGCAGGGTCTGCATCAGGTCCATGGCAGTTACTCCATCTCTTCGGCAGTGCGCTCGATAAGCTCGCCGATGGTCTTCATGACCATGACCTCGCGAACGGGGACCTCGGCATCGAGCTCGTTCTCGATCATGGAGGTCAGAGCGATCATCTTCATCGAGCCCTTGCCCAGGGTCTCAAACGTCGTCTCGGGGGTCACATCGCCGTCGTAGTTGTAGGCGGACTTGGCAAAATCGCAGATCTGTTGAGTGAGTTCTTCGTTCATGATGGTGCCTTTCAATCGAAAAAGAGGGGCGACCACGGCGGGCTGGAGACATGGGTCCCGCCGTGGCCTAAGAGAGGAATCGAATTGTTGCAGGGGTGAAAACCTAATCGTCAAGCTCGAACGTAAGCTCTTTATAGCCTGGACGGTCGATAACCTTGGCATGGACGCCAACGGTCTCGCCCGCCATGAGCTTGGCGCGAATCTCGGGGGCCTTCTTCTTGGTAATGCCGTAGATGACGTAGGTGTACTGAGAACCCTCGTCGATATCGACGGCGCCGTAGGCGTACTTGCCATACTCCTTGAGATAGGGCTTGTCGTTCTGCGGACCAGGCAGGGTAAAATCGATCAGATGCCCGTGACCGGAAACCTGGACCCAATCGGTCTTGTGATAGCCGCAGGCATTGCAGGCAAGGTGGGGCGGAAACTCGACGGCTCCGCACTCGGGGCACTGGCGCGCCCAATAGATGCCCTCTTCAAGACCCGTGTAGAACTTCTTGACCACGGGCTCCATATCTTTGAGTTGCATGAGAATACTCCTTATGGGAAATCGAAAACCGCGGTCGCTTAGGCGACGGTACGAAGGATCTGGCAGCGCACGTTCTGAGAACCGCCAAAACCGCGCAGGAAAGCCGTTTCGGGAACCTTCTTCATCTGGGTGGCACCGGCGACGCCACGCATCTGCTTAACGGCCTCGACGATATCGGCGATGCCGGATGCGCCATGGGCGTGACCGAAGTTGCAACGGCCACCGTGCGGGTTGATGGGCTTATCGCCGTCAAAAGCGGTGCGACCATCGATCGCGTACTTCCAGGCCTCGCCGCGCGGAATATAGCCGCACTCCTCGGCCGAGACGATCTCGGAAGCCAGGAAGAAGTCGTTGCACATGAACAGGTCAATCTCATCGGGGCTCACGCCGGTAAGGTCATAGACCTGCTTGGCGGCAAGCTCGGTAGCCCAGTGCTCGTTGTGGAGCAGACCGGCCTCGACAGCAGAGGCGCCCGTACCCAGAACCTCAATAGGCGCATACGGCACGCCCATGGCCTTTGCCTTCTCCGTGGGCATTACGACAACAGCGGCGGCGCCGTCGCACTTCTTCTCAAAGCCGGTAACGCGCAGGTACTGCGTAACGCGCGGGTTGTACATGCTCTTGAGATACTCGTCGGCGGTATCGAACCCAGCTGCCTTCGCGTCCTCCTCGACCGTGGTCTCGTACCAGGCAAGGGGATTCAGGACGGCACCGCGGCGAAGGCTCTTGGTAAGGCCGTTCAGGGCATCATCGATCTGATCGGCGGTAAGGTCGTACTGCATCGAATACTCGTTGATCCAGTTGTCGAACGACACGCCAAAGGCGCCGTCGAGCGGACGACCATAAGCGCGGTCATAAATCTTATCGAGCGAGGGGATCATGACGTCGAGCGTAAAGTCCTGACGAATATGGGAGGGCATGTGCTCAACGGGAAGAGTCGAAGCCAAATCGCAGGCACCCGTAAGGACAACATCGTAGGCACCGGAGGCGACTGCCATCACGGCCTGCTCAAGGGCGACGTAGCCCGTGCAGCAAGCCTCGGAATGATGGACAGAGCCCTTGGCACGAACGCCAAACCAATCGGCAACCTGCATGTTGGGGGTAATGCAATCGCCAACGAGATGCGGATTGGCGCTGCCGTGATAGAAAAAGTCGATATCGCGGGGCTCAAGACCGGCATCGGCAATTGCCTCGAGAGCCGCATAGCCAAACGCCTCGCCCTCGCCAATACCCTGGGTCTCGGGATGCTCCTCAAAATCCTTGAACGGGGTGCAGCCTACGCCTACAATCGAGACGCTGCGCATGTTCTTTCCGAGCGTAACCACTGAATATCACATCCTAATCATGTGAAGGTGTACGGAATGATGGCGCAGCCCAGCCGCGAGCGAAGGTGAGAGAGCGCTCGCGGCTTTTCTGTGCCGTCACACGTTGAACTACTGCAGTGGTTCTTTTGAACGTAGCTTTAGTTTACGAGGGGTTAAACGAAACGCGTGAGACAAAAAGCCCCGATGTGTCCCATCATATGGGACACATCGGGGCTAGGCGTTCCAAATAGCAGATAAATGGCCATACTTAAATCGATTCATAGGGCCGGATTACTCTGAATCCGCAACCTATGCAACCGTTCATCCCTAAAAATCAGCCGTTCACCCGAGCGGCTTTTCAAAATCGGGGATACGTGGGTGCCAATGGCGCGAGGCGTCGTCGACAAACAACGGCGCATAGAACATGCGATTGAGCGCGGCGGCAACGGTGCGCGCCTCCAAATCGGGACGGACCTCGAGCCAGTACTGGATAAGGTTATGGTGACCCGCGAGAGCGAAAGCCAGATACAGGTCAAGATCGGTCTCGTCAGAAAACGTTGAGCGCAGACGGTCGCGAAAATACTCATGCATAAAAACCGTAGCCTTATGCGTGAACACGGGGTCCCCGTTTTCACTGTTGAGCGCGAGCACCTTCGAACGATTGCGCTGCAGGATCTCCATACGCTTAATCATCGTCGGCGTCGGATCGAGCTGAGCGTCACCAAAGCGCGCCTCAAGGGCAACGTCGTTAATCTCTTGCATGTTGTGGAGCAGATCGTCCTCAAATCGCTTAACAACGTCGTCAACAGAACGATAGCAGCGGTAAAACTTCGATTTCGATGCGTGCGCGAGCCTCAGCACATCGGTCACCTTGATCGCCTGCACCGGCGTCGTCCCCATAAGTTCAAAGACGGCATCCTCGATCCGTGAAGCGATATCGTTTTGAGCGTTCAGCGGCATAGCGGCCTCCCCTATTAGCGATTGGCTCCTATGCTACCCGAAAGGTATGCTCCCTGAGGACGATACGAGGCATAGAGCGCGCCGCACAAGAGATGACGCAGCGACCGTATGTCACCGACGAAGTATTCCATCCACCGGGCATGCCATCTTTGCGAGGGTCAATCGAAAACCCGACGCCTTCAGCCTTGAGGATGGCCTCGATACGCGTCCACGTCTGACTCAGGCGAAGATTGCGTTCTTGCAAATTGGGGGCAGCGTTAATCCACACGCGCTCGTCGTCGTTTGCCATACGCCCAACCGCAACGGGGGCAATCTCATCGATCGCCTCGATATCCACGCCAATAGGTCCTCCGACCGACCGAGCAACATCGGAAACAGCGAGGACGGCCACGCTTCCGCCATGTGAAATGGAAATAGAGGGGGCCTCCCCATCCGCAAGCTCGATCTTGCCGAAAGCAGAACACGCAAGCTGGGTGTCGTCGAAGACACCCAGGGCGTCGCGAAGAAGCAGACCCACGCCTGCAGCTTCTCTCCGAGACGCAATTGGGAAATCCCCATTGGAGGCACGTAAGGCATAGCGTCCCGCGATTGATGCCATATCAACGGTCTCGCCGGGATCGATCGCTGAAACGTCAACGAGATGCACGGTTATGTTCAAAATGGTCAACCCCCACTCGATTGAGATGACAAGGCTAAACAGACGCTCAGAACCACTCTTTCATGAATTGAGATACCTTTTGCCGGCGATTTGGCGACCCATTTGGCGACCAAAACAAAACAGCCCAGAGGACATAGCCTCTGAGCTGCGAACATTTGGTGGGCGTTAGAAGATTTGAACTTCTGACCTCTTCCGTGTCAGGGAAGCGCTCTCCCCCTGAGCTAAACGCCCAAATGGAGCGGACAACGGGGCTCGAACCCGCGACCCCAACCTTGGCAAGGTTGTGCTCTACCAACTGAGCCATGTCCGCCTGCGAGGATTTAATATACGGGATGATCCACCCGAATGCAAGAACTATTTTCAAATAATTTGAAAAAGTTCCCGAACATAACCTACCCCACTTTACCCTTCGTCACGTTAGGGGAACAAAAAATGAAGAGGAAGAGCGCCGACAGCGAGCGACGCCCCAGTGCCCCGGATCGACCCGAAGCAAGCGGGCGCAGGCTGGATAGCCGCGCCCGTGAAGCTGAGGGGCGAGGCGGGGTGCTGGGGCGCCGCGCAGCGTCAACAAAAAACGCGGTTCGTTAGAACCGCGTAAGATAGTTGGAGCGGACAACGGGGCTCGAACCCGCGACCCCAACCTTGGCAAGGTTGTGCTCTACCAACTGAGCCATGTCCGCATATGTAAAACAAAACGGGCGCCGGAGCGCCCGGATGTTGCCTGGAGGCGAAGCCCGGATTCGAACCGGGGGTAAAGGCTTTGCAGGCCTCTGCCTTACCACTTGGCCACTTCGCCGAAAAAGGACCGCTTGAGACGGTCCGGAAATGCAATGGAGCGGACAACGGGGCTCGAACCCGCGACCCCAACCTTGGCAAGGTTGTGCTCTACCAACTGAGCCATGTCCGCTTGCGGGTTATTAATTTACGCGAGTTGTCCTAAAGACGCAAGTACTTTTTTCAAAAAAGTTGTCCAAAGAAAGTTCATGCAGGTAAATAACGCCAAGTCAAGGCGCTATGCGCACGATTCCAATGCCGAGCTAAACAACTTCACCATCCGAACGCGCGTGCCGGCGCCATCCGTACGACGGGCAACTTCCACATTATCGACGAGCATGCGCATAAGCTTGATACCTCGCCCGCGCTCCTCAGAAGCCACCGGCTCGCTCGCCCCATCGATAGAATAGCCAGCGCCCCGATCAAGCACCTCGAGCACAACGCGGTCCCCATAGGCCTGAACCGTCAGGATGCAGCCAACACCGCCCGCATGGTCATATGCGTTACCCAATGCCTCCCCCAACGCCAATGCGACGTCATAGCGCTCATCACGCCTCAGGGGAAGCGATTCGAGGAGCTCGGCCACACGGTGCCGATAATACGGGAGATTCTCGATGCCTCGCTGCACTTCGACGCTCTTGCTCCATCGCGGCAACTCCCCCACCGGAATGGCGGGAATCGACTCCCGCGCCGGGCCCGCGACATGCAGGATGTCGACAAGTCGGGCAATTTCCAAAAAGCGAACAACCTCATCGGAGGCGTTAACGAGCGAAAGCAGCCCCTCATGCCTCATAAACTCTCTGGCACGTGTAAGCAAAAACGCCAAGCCCGTCGAGTCGATAAAGCCCACGGTCTGGCAATTGATGACAACACGACGCACGCCCCGGTCGATCAAATTATCCAACCGTCGGCGCAGTGCGGGCACCGAGGCGATGTCGATATCGCCCGGTGGCGTCAAAACCGCTATGTCATTCCATTCATTCATACGACCATGGTTCCCCAAAAGAGCTCGCTCGATGCACACGTATCTGCAACCGCGCAGATTTCGCCCGTCAGGCGTCGTGACCTACGATCGACCCCGTAAAAACTCAAGGGAAACCAGCGCGATGTCATCGTTCAGCGCCGACTCGGTAAAGCGGTCAAGCTCGCCCAAGACCTTGCCGCAGATTCCCGATACGCCCTCACCCGAGACAGAGAGCAAAAGGTCGCGAAGGCGCTGCTCGCCAAAAAAAGCACCCGAGCGATCACGTGCTTCGATTGTTCCATCGGTATACATAAATAGCATGTCACCAGGAGCGAACGTAAACACGCCCATCTCGTAGACCATGCTCTCAAAGGCACCGATCACGCCCGATTGGCACCCAAGGAGCTCCACTTCTCCGCCTCGGGCTTCACCGCCACCAAGCGGCGTCGACGACGGCCTAATGACCATAGTGGGAGGATGTCCCGCCGAGCAATAGGTAGCGCGGCCCGCCTTAAGATCGATCTTGGCGATAAACGCCGTCACAAACGTCTCGACCCTCGAAAAGCCCATGAGCATGCTATTGAGCGAGCGTGCCATACGGGCAGGCCCCGCACCCTCCCAGGCATAGGCCGTCAGCGCCGTCTTGACGAGCGCCGACATCGACGCCGCCTCGATTCCCTTGCCGGATACATCGCCCAAAATCATAACGGCGCAATCGTCGGGAAGTCGGACAAGCGTATAGAAGTCACCGCCGACCAACGCAGAATTCGTTGCCGATAGGTATACCGAATCGGTTGCAATGCCCGGAACGTCACCAAGCGAATTTCTCATGCCAATCTGAAGCGTCTGAGCGATATGACGCTCTTCGCGCTTTTGAGATTCGCCCTCATAGATCAGCTCAAAGTCATGCGCCAGATGCACCAGGTAGTCGTATTCAAGGTCGTCAATTGGTTCTTGGCTGCCATCGCGGAGTAGCAAAGCGCGTCTCGTCGGCCCCTTGGCGATATCAGCGGGAACGATCGCATCGTTGCTTCGTTTGCCATCCGCTTCCGAGTGGTAGCGCCCCGCTTCGATGCCGGAGTCGACATAAAGTCCCTGACACGGTAGGCCGTGGGCCCTCAACCATGCACCCATAGACGTGGATTCGTCCACACGTGTAAGGCGCACGTGCTTGAGATCGTCAGCGCTCGTCCCGCCCAACACCGAAGTCTCAAACCCGTCGGGGGCTGCCCCCAGGCGCGCTGCTGGCGCCGTGACAGAAAAGAAGAGTGACTCCGGATCGTCCGGCAGCGCCACACGACTGCCACCCTCAAAATCGATGACATAGGTTTCGAGGCCCGCATCATATTCCACGGGGCAGAAATGACAATTGAGCACCGCGCAGATTTCCGTCGACACCGCTCGCGAAGCGGCAACAGGATCATCGAGATAGGTAAACAGTTCGTCGCGCAGCAAATTGAGTGAGCGACCGAGCTCCGCAGTGCGGCGCGAACGTAAGCTCGACGCCATGCCGACCAGCTGAATAGACAGGTAATCGCAAATGACCTCGAGCACGTTAACGTCATAGGCAAGTGGCGCCTGGGGGCGTTTCCAGCCAACTTCCAACACGCCAAGGACCTGCGTGCCGTAAAACACGGGAAGACAGATCTCGCTGCGATACGGGGGCATATCCTGCACGCGCAGCAAGTGCTTGGAACGATTGTCCAAATCCATGAACATACCCGAAGCAACCCGGTCGCCCTCAAGGTCCTGCTGAATCGACAGGCGACAGGCACGCGACTCGCGAAGCACGTAGGTCGGAATGCCCGCGCCGTACGGCATAAACTCGGGCAGATAGCTGTCCTCAAGCTCCTTAGAAACACCACGGAGCTTAAAGCCGCCGCTCTCGGAAAAATAGATAGCCGCACCGGAGGCATCGAGCGTTCCAACGAGCTGATTCAAAACGGTATCGAGCAAGCTGGGGAGCTCATCGGAGCCCACGGTACTCATAATGACCGAAAGGGTACCCGAAAGGCGTTTATTCGCCACCCTAAGCTCCGATAGCGCACGTTTGAGCTGACGATCGTGGGAATACTGCTCTTCGATGCTGTGAAGTGCCACCAGGACACGCGGTGCACGACGTCCAAAGATACGCGGAGGCGTAACGGAACCCGCGCGAACCAAGACGGGAATAAAAGATCCGTCGCTCAGCTTGAGCATCAGCTCGCTCTCGGAGCCATCGGTCTCAAACGGCAGACGATGTTCGGTCGCGCGCTCAAAGGCAGACGAGTACAGAACGTCTTTGACATCACCGCCGATGACGTCAGCGCGATCCTCGCACATCAGGTCGAGCAAACGGTTATTCACATGCAGAATGGTTCCGTCGAGCTCACAGATGATGACAGCATCGCTCGTGATCTCGACCAGTTGGGCAACGTCTGCCCACTCGTTGCGCTCAAGCGTTTCCATCGTGGACCTCACCGTCTATCGGTAACAAAAAAGCCTCCGAAGAGGCTTCTCAAATGCAATGGTGTCGGAGGCGGGACTTGAACCCGCATGACCAAAAAGCGGTCACTAGCACCTCAAGCTAGCGCGTCTGCCAATTCCGCCACTCCGACATGCTATGTTGTTGATTCGCGGTTCATTTTGTTGGACCCGCGCGTTCAACGAGGTAGATAATAACCTATGATTCGAGAACTGTGCAAGCACTTTTTTGAAAAAAGTTTACGAATTTGTAAATCCTTGATTATCAACTTCATCCGAACACTTCCCACATTCATCCGCACATGTGCGG
>CALKBP010000058.1:0-28937 GCA_937989885.1 uncultured Collinsella sp. | reverse complement strand
GAAGAACGACCGCCTGTTCCGCGCTCCGCTCTTCAAGACCGAGATCGGACTGTACCAGCTCACGCCACAGACTCAGCCCATCTACGACAACACGGGCTACGTGTTCTCAGAGGCGAACGGCAACGTGCTATCTGCTGACTTCGAGCACGACACGAGCACGCAGGCCTCATGGCTCAAAGGATTTAACCCGGATGCCAAGCGCGAGAGCATGGCGAAATGCACGGGGCACGAATGGCAGACGACCTACGCTTTCGAGTGGAATGAGAACGTCAGCGACCTGATGGGAAACGAGACGACTCAGGGGGCCTGTGACTCGGCGGCGGCCCTGCGCTCGTACAACTACAACTCTACGCCGACGATGAGACTAGACGTAAGCGCGGAGGACTACAGGAGCAGGTGGGACTTGGGCGACCGTGTGTCGTATGACGTGCTCGGCTATACTGGGACAGAGATAATCACAGAGGTGAATGAGAGCTACAGCGGCTCCGACGTATCCATCGGCGTGACCATCGGGGCGGCTTCTCCTACCCGTATGCAGCGACTCAACAAGAACGTCGGCAAGTCGTACACGTAGGAGGCAGTATGGACGACTCTGGCATGGAGTATGTAAAGAAGAGCATCGAAGTGCTTGAGAAGCGCGTATCGAGCCACGGCAGGGATCTTGACGAGCTGAAGCTGAGCCGCGAGCACGATTCGGTCATGCTCACCCAGATTCAGGTGACGTGCAATGCGACGCGCGCGGACTTGGCGAAGCTGAACGAAAGAGTCGATTCAAGAGCGCAGGAGGGCGCTAAGCGGTGGGACACAGTCGTGAACACGCTCATCAACGGCACAGTGGCGGCACTTCTCGCCTACATCGTGTGGCAGCTTGGCCTGCACCCGTTCTAGTCTAGGAGGTAGACATGGAAGAGAAGCAAGAGAAGACACCCATCACCGAGGACCTCGCAATCAATTGGACCGTCCGAGTGAAGAACAAGACGTTCTGGCTCACGCTCATCCCGGCGGTTCTTTTGCTCGTTCAGGCGGTGAGCGCGCCTTTCGGGTACACGTGGGACTTCGTGGTGTTGAACCAGCAGCTCGCCGCGATCATCAATGCCTTGTTCGCGGTCTTGGCAATCATCGGAATCGTGAACGACCCGACAACCAAGGGCGTTGGAGATTCCGAGCGCGCGCTCATGTATGACGACCTCGGCTAGGGGGTGGTCGTTCCGGGTGTCCCATCCGCGATAGCGTCACGCGGGGCAAGGCACCGACCGGGCCGTGGGGAAACCTGCGGCCCTTCGCTTTAAGGAGGAATTATGGCAATCACACAGCGCGAGGCCTTCGCTCAGGTCATGGAGCACCTTTGCACACACAACGGTGGCTCAGGGCATGGCTATTCGCAGTACAACCGCATGGGCGACGGCACCACTGAGACAATCAGGCTTTCCGATGGAACCACAGTCACCATAGCAGGCGGCGACCGCGACTGTAGCTCGGCGGTCATCACGGCCCTTCGCGCGGTGGGCATTCACACGTTCGGCGCGACCTACACGGGCAATATGAAGGCGGAGCTTCTCAAGACCGGCCTCTTTGTCTGGCAGGCCATGGGCGTTGCGAGCGCCAAGCGCGGCGACATCTACCTCAACGAGCGGCACCACACGGCGGTGTGTATCTCCGGCTATGGATCCGCTCGCGGCGACCTTCTGGCGCAGTTCTCCATCAGCGAGAATGGCACCATCACCGGCACCAAGGGCGACCAGAACGGGCGCGAGTCCAACATCCGCGCCTACTACAGCTACCCTTGGGACGGCAAGCTAGTATGGAAGTCGGACGGCAAGGTTCTAAACGGCTCCAACACCGAGGTTGCAGACAACACCAACCCTGACTTGGGCGATACGCGTTACTGGGGGCCGAAGTTCAACCGCGCGCTCCAGAAGCAGCTCGGCACGACCGTAGATGGAATCATGTCGGGCCAGTGGCTGTCGAACAAGCCCTACTTCTGGGCGACCGACGGCGGCGTCGAGTGGGCGGAGACCGGCAAGGGCTGTGGCTCAGATATGGTGCTGGCGCTGCAAAAGAAGGTCGGCTGCAAGATCTACCCGGAGTTATGCGGGGTTCAGGCCCGCCAGATGAACACGGGGACAATCAAGATGCATCAGCAGTGGCTCATCGGCCACGGTATCTCGGTCGGTCCTGCAGGTGCGGACGGCTACAACGGCCCGGACACCAACGTGGCCATCGGCAAGGCCATCGCTGCGGGACTCTACGCGAAGTAGTACAATCCCAGTGCGCCGTCGGTCTTTCTGCGTGCCTTTCGCCGTCGGCGCGGCTCCTTTCCGATGCCCTCCGGTTATGCCGGGGGGCGTTGTTATGGTTTTAGTTGTTGCAAAGTTGATACAGTAGTTATATTATGGGATTGTCGGACATCGAGATTGGAGTACCAAATGAAGGCATTCAACGTCAACAACAGAAAGGTCGAGGACTTCCGCGAGGACGGTCGCGCGCTGTTCGACGGCAGGAACTGGCGGACCACCTACGAGTCGCCTTCCGACCCCGAGCGCGTGTACCTCATCGACCGCTTCGGCTATGCACGCAGCGTCTACTCGGCTGCGGTCGAGCAGGCCTACAACTGCGGTCGGTACGCGCTCAAGTCCGAGCTTGAAGGCATCCATTACTTCGTTGACGGCAAGCCTTACATTGGAGGGGACAACTAATGGAGCAGTTCACTGTCCAGCTCGCGCCGATCGTTATGGTGTGCGTCGGTGGATTCAACGCGCTCACTTCCGTATGGGACAGGAAGGGCATCGGCATCACGGCGGCATGGGCGGCATTCACAGTACTCGCCTACGCCTCGGCCTACTATACACAGGTGATGTACCTATGAGGCACGGCTTCCTGTACTGGGTGCTCATCGGTTGGTGGTGGGGTTTGATTCGCTTCGTGCTGCTGGCCTACATAGGCGTTACATGCACCTTTCTGGCGCTCACGGTGTGGTTGATTGCCAAAGCTTTGAAGCGGGCTAAAAACGGCATCTGAGGGCTTCAGACGGTACAATCTAAGAGACCTACATCGGGACGGTTCAGGCCGTCCCTTTTACTTTGACGGGAGTGAGACATGGCGAGGGAGAAGAACACCAAGTTCACGGCGGAGAACCGGCGCGAGATAATCAGGCTCGTTAAGGCTGGCCTATCGACGACGGACGTAGCTAAGGCTGTCGGTATCCACCCGTCCACCTTGTTCAACTGGCTGTCATGGGGCGAGGACGGCATCAGGGGACGCGAGGACGACGAGGAATACGTGAAGTTCGCGCACGAGTACCGCAGGTCCGAGGCGATGCGGAAGGCATTCCACCTACAGAACATCACGCGGGCCGCCAACGACGGGCAATGGCAGGCGTCCGCCTGGTATCTCGAACGCGCCTACCCGCAGGAGTTCGGGCGCTGCCAGCGCAAGCCCGAGGACGGCAACGAGGAGCTTTTGAAGGCCATCAAGGACATGACCGAGGCGGTGCGAAACAGTGCCGTCGTTTAGCCTGACGGAAAAGCAGAAGGAATACGTGCGCGAGGCACACCACCGTTGGAACTTCGCCGAAGGCGCGGTTCGCTCCGGCAAGTCGTGGCTGGCGAACAACTTCACGATTCCCGACCGGATATTGCACGGTGTCGGGCTGGACGGAATCAACCTCATCATGGGCGTGTCTCTGGGAAACATCGAGCGCAACGTCTTGGTTCCCATGCGCGAGCGGTTCGGCGAGGGCGTGGTCGGGACAATCGGAGGCCCTGACAATACCGTGAACCTGTTCGGTCAGCGTTGCTACTGCCTAGGAGCGGAAAAGGCCACGCAGAAGCGAAAGCTCCAAGGCTCAGCCGTGAAGTTCTGCTACATAGACGAGGCGGCTGGCATCAACCCCGAGGTATTCGAGATGCTCAAGTCCCGCTTGAGCTTCGAGTATTCCGAGTGCCACGCCGGCTTGAACCCGGAAGGCCCGAGGCATTGGCTCAAGCAGTTCATCGACAGAGAAGACCTCGACATCTACAGGCAGCATTACACCATCTTCGACAACCCGTACCTTCCCAAGAGCTACGTCGAGCAGCTATGCCGCGAGTACACGGGCGTGTTCTACGACCGCTATATCAGGGGGCTTTGGACTCAGGCAGAGGGTTTGGTCTACCAGACCGCGCTCGAGCAGGCCGTCATCCCGGACATTCCGCTATTCGAGATTCCCGAGCACGCGCCCGTCTGGGTGAGCATCGACTACGGCATCACAAACCCGTTCGCGGCCCTGCTCTGGACGGTCAGGGGCGGCGCGGTCGTGGCCTTCGATGAGTACAGCTTCGACTCGCGCGAGAAGGGATACCGCAAGACGGACGCGATGCTGTACAAGGAGCTGAAGGCCAAAATCTCGCGCTACAACGTCGAGAGCATCGTCGTCGACCCTTCGGCCTCTTCATTCATCGAGGAGATACGCGCGGACGGCCTTTTCACCGTCATACCGGCTGACAATGAGGTTGTTCCGGGTATCCAGAACGTCGATAACCTCATCCAGCTAGACAGGCTCAAGGTCTGCGAGCGGTGCAGGGAGGCCGTGGACGAGTTCGGGCAGTACGTGTGGGACTCCAAGTCAGCAGAGACCAAGGTGATTAAGGAGCACGACCACGCGATGGACGCTATCCGTTACTTCGTCCGCACAATCTACCGTAAGCAGCTTGCTGGCACCGTATAATCTTGAAGACACCTAAACGGGAGGTTTACATGGGAATACTCAACAGCGCACTCGACCGTTTGGCTGCGGTCATCGGTAAGCGCATTCAGGGCGTGCAGCCGCAGCAGGCATACTCGGACGCGGCGAGCAAGGGAACCGTCGGCTCGGTCGAGAGTCAAATCTGCGAGTCATTGGCGACGCTCGTCACGTCGGGATTCCGCATGCCGGTCGTGGGCGGTCAGCGTGCGGCACAGCTCAGCGACATCGCAAAGGACTTCGTCCTGAACTACTTCACCAACGCCATGAGCATGGCCTTCCTCAGCGGCGACGCGATAATCGTCCCGAGCTGGAACGGGCACGGCTTCGACAATGTCGTCGTCGATTCGGGGAACTTCGCCATCCTCGGCGCAAATGGCCGCGAGATTACGAGCGTCATCTACGTCGTCGATAAGAAGACCATGAAGAACACCTCGACGGTCTACACGCTCATGCGAAAGGTCGAGCTGGTACCATATACGGCTGTTGACGGCACTCAGGCCATGGCGACCCGATACAAGACCTACATCATGCGCGACCAGCAGATGTCGGGCCTCACTCTCGCCGACTTCCCGGACTGGGCGGCGCACAACGAGGATGAGTGGATCGTACCCAACACGCCCCGGCTGCTCGTGGCCCGCTACCGTTCCTTCGCACTCGACCCGCGCAACCCCAACGCCCAGAAGGGCACGCCCATCTGCTTCGGCGCCTCGCAGCCCATCAAGGAGATTCACTACCTCGATTCCCAGATGCACAGCGAGTTCGAGCTTTCCGAGAAGGCCGTCTTCGCAGACCGCAGCCTTTTCCACAAGCGTTACAAGCGCGACAACCAAGGCAACATCGTCGATGCTGTCGTGGACTTGCCGAAAGGAAAGGAGCGCCTCTTCCAGTCTCTAGCGGACGGAGGAACGCCCACATTGAAGGAATGGGCGCCTTCGATTCAGCTACAGCCGTACCTCGACGGGCTTCAGGAGCAGTACCGCAAGGTCGAGAATGCCGTAGGAATCTCGCACGGTATCCTGTCTAACCCCAACAGCTCCGGCTATGAGAACGTGGACAACGTGCGTAAGTCCATGCGAAAGACGCAGGCATTCGTCAACGCGGCCCGCAACGTGGCCGAGGGCATGTTGGGCGAGCTTGTGACCTGCTGGGATACGCTTCTAAACTACTACGGCATCGGGGCCGTGGGGGAGTATCACGTCGAGTACCAGTGGAGCGACGACTACATCAACACCTTCTCCGACCAGCTGAACGCCATCGTTGCCGGTCAGGCCTTCGGCGGCGCGGATGCAGTCGATTACCGTATGTTGGTATTCAACGAGACCCCGGAGGTAGCAGAAGACCGCGTGGCGGCTATCAAGGAGTCCAACTCCGACGACCTCGGCACGCTGATTGGCGGTCTGAATGAGTAGCGACGACTTCTACGGGCGCGCGACCCTTGCATTCGAGGTCGCCGTCCTGTGCCTATTGGCACAACGTCTGAGGGACGCGGACGAGGACTCGACCCCTGCGGACGCGTCGAGGTGGACGGCGCTCGACATGGCTGTCGTCTACAGGATGCTGAAGACGCTTCGCGGTGGCTTGGGTGAGCAGGCGGCTGTCGATGTTGCGAAGGCCGCTGAGAAGGCCGACAAACGTGCGGCGAAGTTCTACCGAATTAAGGGACTCGATCCGGTCAAGACTTCAGCGAACGCCATCTTCGCCGGGCTGCTCAAGTCCGGTAAGTCACGCGTCAACGGCTCGATTCTCGACTGCCTCCGAACGTCGGTGTTCATGCTCTACGACAATCAGGGAAACTTGGTGCCGTTCAAGAAGGGATACCTTGGCCTGTGCCAAGAGGTCATCGCCAAGATTCCCGTCATGGGAACACAGGAGGCCATCGCGGATGTGGTGAACCGCTTCTCCCGTCAGGGAATCAAGGTCATGTACCCGTCCGGGCAGACGCGCGAGCTTTGGAGCGCGGTCGAGATGAATGTCAGGGATGCGCTGCACAAGTGCTCCAACGACTTCAATCAGGCGCACGGCGAGCTGTTCGGCGCGGACGGTGTCGAGATTACGGCCCACATGATGTGCGCGCCAGACCATCTTCCCTATCAGGGCCGCGAGTACACCAAAGCGAAGTTCGAGCAGATTCAGGTCGGGCTTGAACGTCCCATCGGCGAGGGGTACAACTGCAAGCACGATGTCCTGCCGTGCATCTTGGGGGCCGGTAACACCTATGACGCGCAGCGCCTCCGAGAGTTCCGCGACGCCTCAACGAGGCCGACTGGATTCAAGCTCAAGAGCGGGCGAGAATTGACCGCCTATGAGTTCACGCAGTGGCAGAGGGCACAGGAGAACGACGTTCGCAGGATCAAGGGCGCTATGTCCATCCTCCGCTCGGGGGGCCAGCCGACCGACAGGCTTCAGGCACAGCTCGACAGGAAGATTGCACAGTATGAGCAGGCAAGCCGACAGGCTGGAATCAGGACGCGCTATGATCGCATGGCATCGTACACGTTCAGGATTAAGGAGCAGTAGCAATGACACCATATGAGAAGGGGCGCGCATTCGAGTACTCGACCATCAAGGCGCTGAAGGCCAAGGGCTTCACATGCATGAGGTCGTACGCATCGAGGACTCCGGCTGACATATGGGCCGTTCGCGGTGGACGCGCCTACTTCATCCAAGCCAAGCTCCACGGGGCCATTTCCGCGAAGGAATGGGATGAGTTCTTCGATTACTGCCTTAAAGCAGGTGCCGAGCCGATTATCTCGAAGCGCCCGGACGGCAAGACGAGAGGCGTGGAGTTCTACCGAATCAGGAACCGCAGGGGAAACGGCAAAAGGCCGTGGGAACTTTTGGCCCTCACCGATTTCGGCTTCATTTGATGCTATAGTTGCAGACGGGCCGCGAGTCTCCCATACCACGCGCGGCCCACCCTACGGCCTTCCGTGTGATACAATAGATACACGCGGATTGTGCCCGCACATAGCTATCACGCCTGTTTCCCAGCAGGTCTGAATACAGCTCCGCTTCAGGTAGGCGGAGGGTGATAAATGACAACCCCGTCAGGTAGGCACAATCTACCCGGCGGGGTTGTTCTCTTTTAAGGAGAGGTCATGCAGAAGGAATCGTATGTCGTCCTCAGGCCGTTCATGGTAGAAGAACTGGGCTTGAAGGGATCGGAACTGGTCGCCTACGCGCTTATCTACGGTTTCTCCCAAGACGGCGAGTCATGGTTCACCGGCTCCGCCCAGTACGTAGCTGACTGGTGCGGAATCGCCCGCAGGAATGCACTCAGCGTATTGCAGAAACTCACCGACAAGGGACTCGTCGAGAAGGTCAGGACGGGGCAGGGATGCGCCTACAGGGCGTGTCGAAACATCACAGGTGATGAAACGTCACTGGTGATAAAACATCACCGGACTGGTGATAAAACATCACCGGTAACTGGTGATGAAACATCACCCAATAATATAGGGGATAAGACTAGTAATAATGCTAGAGAGAGAAGGCACAAGCTCGGCGAGTTCGGTCACGTTCTATTGAGCGAAGAGGACACGGCGAAACTCGATGAGCAGTTCCCCGGTTTCTGGCGGGACTACATCACGAAGGTCGATGAGTACTGCGAGCAGTCAGGCAAGCGCTACAAGAACTACCGATTGACCATCTCGAAATGGATCAGGAAGGACCAGCAGGCCGGCTCGGTGAAGTCCACCGCATCCTGCACGGCTCCAGTCGGTGATGCTTACGTCGGTGCATCTGAGAGGTCCCCGCGCGAGCGTCTCATCAAGGAGTACATGAACTCTACGGGCAGGGGAGGGTTCCCATCGTCCTGCTGCGCCCACTACGACTGGGCCGTACAGCAGGGTATCCCGGAATACATCGAGGCAGACAGACTCACCAAGGAGTGGGTCAAGGCAGGTGGAACTGAGCGCCAGTTCCCGCGCTCGAAATACCCGTGGAACCCGAGGCCCTAGATGAGGCCGTCATTGGGGGACGCGATAAAGGCATACGGGGTCCCGGTGCCCATCGACCAGATATACGTCGCCAACTCCATCACCAGCGAGGAGCTGGACGCGATCGAGGCGAAGAGGCGCGAGAGCGCGGAGGAGTCGGCGGCGGAGTTCCGCAAGGCGATAGCCAAGCGTGAGAAGGCGAGGCGTGATGATGAATACGCCAAGGCGCACGGTATGCCCTAGGAAGGCACAGAATCGTTTTCTAGGGAATGTTTAAGGCTTTTGGGTGTAGGCGCTAGGGTAGCCGATAAAATGCACCTTAAAAACGATTTAGGAGGCTCATATGATTATCGCTGGATACGGGGAGACGCTCGTCGGGATGCCGGAGGGGTCTCCGTTCTCGCTGAGGGACTTGGTGACGCTCGCGTACCTCATCGAGAACCGCGAGACAGGCGAGTGGTCGCGCTTCGATTACCGCAAGGCCGAGGACGACCTCTGGGACGCGAGGGCAGGTGCCAGTGCGACGCTCCGCGCCAGACTGAAAATCCTGTCGCGTCACGGAATCATCGAGACGAAGACTGTCGGGGTAAAGGGCGAGAACGGCGTGAGGACGTTCTACAAGGTGAACATGGGTGCCTTGGAATCCATCGAAGTTTCCCAGCAAGTTCACGGCATTCGTGTGTTACAATGCTGATACACAACTAGACGGAAAGGAGTTGTATATGTCGTATCTGGTCGTATCGCAGGCCGCAAAGGAGCTGGTCTCTGCGTGCGGTTCAGTTTCAAAGGCCGCAGAGGCGTGCGGGATCGAGCGCACGATGCTCTACCGAATCTGCAACGTTGACTCCAGCAAGTGCGGGCTGATGCCCCAGACGGTGCTGAAGGTGCGCGACGCATATGCCGAGAAATGCGGGAAGTACTTCAGCTTGGAGGAGGTGTACCGATGAACCTCGACACGTTCCTCGACGCGGCAGACGGTTGCAGCACTATGAAGGAGTTCAAGCGCAACCTAGGGATGGAGAACGACAGGTCGTATGACGTGATCGCCACCGTCCTGTGCGGCTGCGTGTCAGACTGCGTGAAGGCCATCAAGCACCCGGCTGAGTTCTACGCCGATTACGCCTGCGGGCACGGCGGCGAGCTGGCGAGGAAGGCCGGGCTGCTGTCGAATGCCATGGCGGACTTGGAGGAGGCCTTCCGTGACTAAGTGCGTCAACTGGCACGGGGCAGGGCGGTATATGCTCTGCTCAGGCAAGATGAAGGCCGTGCATCGCAAGACGGTAAGGTGCTCGACGTATGCGGAGCTGTCCGAGGCGGTCGAGGGTATGGAGAAGTCCACCGGGTTCCCGGTATGGACGTACTACTTGGGGAAGGTGCAGAAATGAGCGGACTCGTGAGAGGCCTCTATCCCGATGAGGTCGAGTGCAGAATCGGCCAGGTATCGAAGAGCGGCAAGGGATTGAGCCTGCTGCTGTACAAGACGAGCCGCACGGACATGGCGCTGCTCGACGAGACGTTCGGCCCGATGAGCTGGCGTTGCCGCTACGAGGAGGTCAAGGGCGTGCTCAACTGCACGCTGAGCGTCTACGACGCGGACAAGGGCATATGGATTGACAAGCAGGCCGCAGGCACCGAGAGCAACATGGAATCGGAGAAGGGCGAGAGCAGCGACGCCCTCAAGCGTGCCGGTTTCCTATGGGGAATCGGTCGCGAGCTGTACACCGCGCCGTTCATCTGGATTAAGGCAACGGACTGCAACATAACCGGCGGCAAGTGCTACGACACTTTCGCCGTCGATGCCATGGAGGTCGTCAACGGCAAGATAACTGCGCTCACTATCAGCAACGAGAAGACGCGCAAGGTCGTGTACCGCTGGTCAATCGACCGCAAGCCGGTGAAGCGCCAAGAAGCACCGGCGAACGTCCAAGAGCCACCGGCGACCGATGCAGAGGTCGAGGCATTCCAAGGCGCCTGCAACGAATTCTCCTTCCTGACCGGAAAGGAGGTAGCCGACATCCTCGACGCATTGGAGAATACCAAGACGCTCAAGGCCGCAGGCTTCACCCAGTGGAAGGACGCGCCGTCTAGGGTAATCACAACGGCTCAAGCGGTCGTGGAATCTTGGATCAAGAGGAAGACCGCCGAGAACCGCGACGTCGCGGACAGCCTAACGGGTGAGCGATGAGCGCCGAGGCCATGCGCGGCGTGATTATCGTCTGGGCTTGGCTCGGCACCGGCTACCTGCTGGTCGATGCCGAGCGCTGGCCCGTCGGGGTTCGCGTCGCGTCTTACATCGTCTACACACTCATTGCGGCACTCGCCATCAGGACAATCTAGGAGCAGATTATGAGCATCAACATCGTCAACATCTCGGGTAATCTAACGCGCGATTCCGAGCTTCGCCGCACTACGGGCGGCACTGCCATCTTGGGCTTCGGCGTTGCGGTGAACGACCGCAGGAAGAACCAGCAGACGGGCGAATGGGAGGACTACCCGAACTTCATCGACTGCACCATGTTCGGCACGCGCGCAGAGAAGCTCGCTGGAATGCTGACCAAGGGCACCAAGGTCTGCATCCTAGGCAAGCTCCGCTACATGAGCTGGGATAAGGACGGGCAGAAGCGCTCGAAAATCGAGGTGATCGTGGACGACATCGAGTTGATGAGCCGACGCGATACGGCAAGCGCACCCGTACCCGAGGACATAGACGAGGGTTTGCCTTTCTAGTCCAAAGATTGGACTTATTAGTCGTATCTATAGTCGTATCTATAGCCATATCTAGCCGTATTGCGTTTGTATTGCGCTTGTGTGCGAGGCGGCATAAAATGGAGCAAGCCGCTCTGTATGTCCACGTACTGGCTACCTGGGGAGCTTCGCGCTCCCCTTTTCTTTTGGGAAAGTTGTTGCAAAGTTGATACAGTTGATTTACTATATAGCCAAGGCAGATGAAAGGAGCCACCAATGAAGTACCAGACCATCACAGACGTAATCGAGCACGAGGTCAAGCCTGCGCTTGGCGAGTTTGTTCAGAGCTTCGACGAGGAGGCCCTGCGCTGCATCGCCGAAGAGTGCTTCGAGTACCGCGACGGCGAGTTCAGTGAGCGCGATGGCGTGGACTTCTGGGCAATCGTTGAGAAGTACGACATTCACGTCGACGACTAGTAAAGGAGCCTGATATGAAGACTTACGAGGACGCAATCAAAGAGGCGGCTGAGACCTACGAGGCCCCCTGTATCGTCGAGAAGCCGAGCATCTGTAACGTCGAATGGCGCGTAATGCGCGATCATATCGCGTACATCTACGGCAAGGACGCGGACACGGTCAGCGCCGACTTCAAGCGCCGACTTCAAGGCCATGCTGAAGTAAAGGAGAGGGAAATGAACAACATCGAGAGCGCCATGAGGGACGGCATCACCGAGAAGTGCCCCAAGCAGTGCTGCTACTGCAAGCACTTCCGTTACCTCAACTCCGACATCATCGGAGTGTGCGGTCTTGCCTACGACGAGTGGGTCGATGAGAACCGGGGAACCGTGAGCTGCACCGAGGCGCTGAAGTTCTTCGAGGACTACGCGGTACTGGACGACGAGGAGTGCGAGCGCACCGACTTCGAGGAGTACTAGATGGATCGCAACGAGGCACAGCGAAATGTCGCCGACCATCTGGCCATGCACGGCACCTACATCAACGTGGGCGAGAAGGTTGACGACCCCGAGTGGTACGCGGGCGAGGTCGAGCCTATCGACATCATCGAGAGGGTCGTAGAGGGCCTTCCTCCTGACAAGGCGTACAGCTTGGGGCAGGTTCTCAGGTACTGCCTGAGGGCTGGCAAGAAGGACGATATAGATGTGGAGCTGGGCAAGGCCAACAACTACGCGCACCGTTTGGTCTACGGACATTGGAGGAGCAAATGAAGACATACGTATTCAAGGTCGAGCCGTTCACGAAGTTCGCAGAGCCGAAGGCTCAGGCGCTGAAACCGCTTGAGGAGGCCGCTGAGGTTTTCGGCGCATGGCAGGCGTCCGGTATCGATGGATCAGACTCAATCACGTCTGAGATGCGCGAGGACATCGTATACGAGTGCTTCGACGTGATTCAGTCGTGCGTCAACCTCTTGGAGAGCATCGGAACGACGGATGATGAGCTGGGCGAGGCCGTCCGCAAGGTATACGCGAACAACATCGAGCGCGGTCGTTACGATCCGTACTAGACACGGGGCCTCGGCCCCTTTTTCTCGCAAAAAGTTGTTGCAAAGTTGATACAACTGTTTTAAGATATAGCCAAGGCAATTGAGAGGAGCCGCAAATGATTCGCAAGTTCACAGCAGAGACCGGGGACGCCAAGCAGAAGGTCTTCACGACGAAGGCCAAGACGCTCGACGGCATCGTGAGGGCAGGGCGCAAGGCCACCGGTGACGCGAACCTCGACGCCTCTTGCATCTCCCCGGAATGGCGACCCGGCTGGCACCCGCTGAGCAACCCGTACGTGCGCAAGGCACTGGGCATCGAGGGTTAGGCGGGCAAGATGTATATCGAGTACGTGACCGTAGACGAGCACAAGGTGCTCCACCAGATGCGAGCGGTCGAGGAAGGCCCGACTCATCTCGACACGTTCGACAACGCGGTCGAGAGGCTCAAAGCAACCGGGTTCGAGAAGAAGGACGAGAAGTTCTTGGGCGACCTCGCATGGACGGACGGCGAGACAGACGCCTACATCCACTTCGGGAGTCTGTCGGACGTTCGCAAGGACATCATCCGCAACATTCACGAATACAGCTTTCTGGACTAAGGAGAAGACATGCACCTCTACGAGATTGACGGACGGATCGCACAGGTCATCGAGAACGGTTTCGCATTGGACGAGGAGACCGGAGAGGTATTCACCTGCGACGAGCTGGAGGAGCTGGAGGCCAGCCGCGAGGCCAAGCTGGAGGCCGTGGGACTGTTCATCAAGGACCTCAAGGCCGAGGTCGAGGCATTCAAGGCCGAGGAGAAGGCTCTTACCGAGCGCCGCAAGGCCAAGGAGCGCCGCGTCGAGCAACTCAAGGAATACCTGGCATTCTCGATGCAGACCCACGGAGATAGGAAGCTCGACACGCCAAAGGTTCGCCTGAGCTTCAGGAAGTCCACGAGTACGGAAATCACCGACGAGAATCTCGTACCGGACGAGTTCAAGACTGTCGAGACGGTCGTGAAGATTGACAAGAAGAAGCTCGGAGCGGCTATCGACAAGGCGATGAAGGACGGCGGCTCCATCAAGGGCGCAGAGCGCATCACGCGCCAGTCGCTCATCATCAGGTAGGCCGCAAGATGGATGAGGGCTCGGCAGTTTTGGCACTGACCCCGAGCCCTCTTGCAATTCAAGGAGTAAAGGAGCAACAACAATGAGCATCGAACTACCGAAAGACGCGGAAGGCCGCGAGATTCCGCTTGATACCGACGCACTGTACGACAAGAACGGCGAGCGGCTGCCTATCTATGAGTGGGAGTACTTTCCCAAACTAACGCACAGCAAATGGAAAGTGCGTTTGCTGTTCGACGTATCCGGCGTCCACCATTACCCGGACGAGTACTTACTCACGCCGCCAGACAGCTTGGAGAAGTTGGAAGAGGACTTGGGAAAGATTTTGAACCATCCGGAAAAAATCGTCTGCGCGTATTTCAATCGCGAAAGAAAGGAATGCGACGGCTGCAAGCTCGAGAACTGCGAAGGCTCATGCTCGTATGCCTGCTTGGAAGACATAGCGACGCGCATCCATGAGCTGAGAGGTGATAACTAATGGCTAATATCGAATTGCCGAAAGACGCGGAAGGCCGCGAGATTCCGCTAGACACAAAGAGGCTATACAACGCCGACGGTGTCCCGGTCAGCATTCGAGCATTCCGCTACAACCCGAATGAATGCTTCTGGAGAGTCGAGAGTTTGGACGGGTTGGTAACTCAAAAGACGACAGAGCTAAGACTCACCAAGCCCGACAGCTGGGAGAAACTCGAAGAGGACTTGGACAAAGGCAAGGACATATGCGACTACTTCGAGGACTGCCCAGAGGACATGGACGGAAAATCATGCTCCGAATGCAAGAAGGCGGCACTCAAGAACATCGCATCACGTATCCGCAAGCTGAGGGGTGAGGACTGATGAACGGCTTACCGATTCCAGTTTGGTACTCAAAGCCCGGTAGCGACAAAAGGGTCAAGGCTTTGCTGCTCGACACTTACAACGGATACGCGACAATCGCGCTCGAATCAGGTCGGTTCGTTACCGATCACATCGAGTATGTGACGCTAGACGGTGCTGCTGTCGTATTCGAGCAATATGAGTGGATGGAAGGTGAGGACTGATGGACTTCTCCGATTATGTCGAATTGGAAAAACGAGCGGAGGCACACGGCATAGGTGACGACCCGTCGCTAGCTCAGCTCTTGCACATCATCCAGTTCAAGGAGGTCGTCAAGAACGTACACAAGCATTAACGACATGATGGAGATGGTGAAGAATGGCTAAGGTGGACACGATGCCGATTTACCTGCGACCGCTCATGAGGGGGTGCAGCGTGAAGCTCAACCGGTGCGCGGTGTGCGGGGCGACCTATCCGCTCAACCAGCACCACATCGTGAGGCGCTCTGCGGGTAAGATGTACGACTGTCACGGGGTCGAGCTGCCCAAGCCGACCATCACGCTTTGCGGGAGCGGCAACACGGGCGGGTGCCATGGGAAGGCGCACGCGCACCTGCTCCACTTCAGATGGGTCGATACGGACGTAAAGGACCGCTCGAACGGATTCTGGTTCGCTACAATCAGGGGCGGGCACTGGGAGGTCTTGGAGACGGACGAACCAATGCGCGAGTTCGAGGCCTTGCAGGTCAAGGACGGATGGAGGCCGCTTAGCGGTCAGGAAGACTAGGAGGGGACGCATTGAACGAGCTTAGGGACGTGGAGGCGCAGTTCGTACCGCTTGACAGCCTCAAGGCCTACGACGGCAACGCGAAAAAGCACGACAGCGACAACATCGACGCGATAGCCAACTCCATTTCGGAGTTCGGTTTCAGGAACCCGATTCTCGCGTGGCACAACGAGGACGGGGTGCCAGAGATCGTGGCGGGCCACGGTCGAGCCGCAGCGGCGAAGAAGCTACGCATGGAGCAGGTTCCGGTAATCTTCGTGGACGACCTGACGGACGCGCAGCGCCGCATGCTCACGCTCGCGGACAACCAGACGACGCTCATGACGGGCTGGGACGACCAGACCTTGCAGGAGGAACTGGATGCGCTCTCAGATTTGTTCGACGTTGACGACCTCGGCTTCGATTTTAAGGAAATCGCCTGCGACGAGGTCGAGCCAGATATGGACATCGACATACCAGAGAGCAACAGCCTCATCGTTCAATGCGACGACGAGGAAGAATGCCAGGCTCTTTTCGAGGAATTGAAGGGGAGAGGGTTCAATTGCCGAGTCTCGACATTGTGAGAACGTCCTGATACAATAAGGACGCAGGCAACGCTGCGAAAGTGGCGACGAAAGGCCGATGCTCTTTTGGAGTGTCGGCCTTTTGCTTTATAATGCACTCAGCCAGCGCAGGGCTTCACCTGCGCACCCATCCGGCTCGGGAAGGCCGAGCTTAATCATGACTTTAGAAGGGTTGATGACATTGCAGAACATCGAGGAGATTCTGAAGGCGAACGGAATCGAGGGCGATCAGGCCGATGCTATCGCGAAGGCCGTGGGCGAGAACTACAAGACCGTCGCCGAGGTCGAGCAGAAGGCAAAGAAGCTCGCCGAGACTCAGGTCGCGCTGGAGACGGCGAACAAGGCGCTCGACGAGGCCAAGAAGGCCGCGGAATCGGCAGACGTTGACGGCCTCAAGGCGAAAATCGCCGAGTACGAGGAGGCCGCGAAGAAGCGCACCGAGGCCGACGAGGAGGCCAAGAAGCGCGCCGCATTCGACGAGGAGTTCGTCAAGTCTCTGGGCAAGAAGGCCTTCGCCAACAGCGTGGTGAAGGAGGCCGTCACCGAGAAGGCCTACACGCTGCGCAAGGCCAACGCCGACATGCCAATCGCCGACATCCTGAAGCTCGCCGCACCGGACGAGGCCGGAATCTGGGCGAACCCGCAGACCGACCCGCACAAGATGCCGGGAGCGGACGGCGCTGCCGCAGGCGTGTCGCCCATCACTTCCCTCGACCAGCTCAAGACAATGTCACCCGACGACATCAACAAGAACTGGGCCGACGTCCAGAAACTTTTGGCCCAGCAGTAGGAAAGAGGTAGAGAATGTCTACTATCAAGTTCATCCCGACTATCTGGTCGGCCCGTATCCTCGCCGCGCTCGAGAAGCAGCTGGTCTATACCAAGTTCTTCAACCGCGATTACGAGGGCGAGATTCGAGACGCTGGCGATACCGTCAAAATCGGTATCGTTGGCGCCCCGACCGTCAGGAAGTACACCAAGGGTTCCGGGATCGAAGATCCAGACGACGTGACCGTGACCGATAGTACGCTGTCCATCGACCAGGCGTATTACTTCAACATCTCAGTCGATGACGTCGATGCCGCACAGTCCAAGATTAACCTCTTGGAGTCCGCCTCCTCCCAGACCGGCTACGCCTTTGGAGACGTGACCGACAAGTACCTCGCCGGACTCTTGGTCAATGGCACCGGCGGCACCATCGGAACCAAGTCAAACCCCAAGATCATCACGGACGCGAAGCCCGAGGACGCCTACAACCTGCTCGTGGACCTCAAGGTCGCGCTCGACCGAAAGAACTGCCCGACCACGGGCCGAATCTGCGTCGTCCCGCCCGAGTTCGAGGGCTTCATGCTGAAGGACTCCCGCTTCGTCGCCGTCGCCACAAACGACTCCAACACGCGACTCACCGAGGGCACCGTCTACAAGTCCGCCGGATTCGAGATTTACGTGTCCAACAACGCGCCGCATGAAGACAAGGGCGGCTCCGGCTCCGACACGACCGTCTACGACGTAATCGCCGGCTGCGACCAGTCCGGCACCTATGCTGACCAGATTCTCAAGACCGAGGCATACCGTCCCGAGAAGTCGTTCAAGGACGCCGTGAAGGGCCTCCACGTCTACGGCGCGAAGGTCCTGCGCTCCGACTGCGTCTACAACGCAAAGGTGTCTTTCTAGGCTCGGAGCCGCTAACCGATAGGACAGTCCGTGTCGGGTACATCCGTCACCGGACAGTTGGGGAGGGCTTCGGCCCTCCCCTTTCTTTTAGGGGGTTTAATGCGAACACACGTTTTGACGGTCGCGGATCGAGACATCTCGACCGACGACCGATTATTGGTGAGGGGCACGGCGAACGAGGACACCTGCAGGCTCGTCCTCGACGATGAATGGAAGGGCCTCACGGTTCACCTGACCTTCGAGGGTTCAGGCGAGAAGGTCACGCCGGCTGTAAAGGACGGCGAGTGCATCGTACCGTGGGAGGTCTTGCAGCAGGACGGTGAGGTCACGGCATACGCTGTCGGTCTCGCCGACGGTACGGTCTTGGTCCATGCGAAGATGAGTAAGCCGTTCGTCGTGGTCGATTCAGATACGGACGACAACGTTAAACCTACCGACCCGTCGCTGAGCGAGTACCAGCAGGCGCTCGTCGATGTGAGGGACGCAACGGCAAAGGCCTTGGAGTCTAGAATCACCCACGCCGAGGCCGAGACGCTGCCGGAGGGAAGCGACGCGACCGCGAACTTGGTGCCCGAGGGCGGTGCGCAATGCCTCCGCTTGGGCATACCGAAGGGCGACCGGGGCGACTCCGACTTCGGAATCTTGGACATTGACGACGACGGGTACCTAAACGCCTACTACACTACAGACAAGCCGTCCATCAGATTCGAGCTGGACGGTAACGATTTGAGGACGGTGCTTGAAATTGCCGACGATTAAACAGAATCTCGGACGAGTGCGAATCGACAACAAGGGGGCTTGGGTTCCCGGAACCTACGACAACCTCGACGTAGTTACGATCGAAGGCTCATCGTACATGTGCGTCAAGGACGGCACGACCACGAACCCGGAGACGCTTGACGGATGGGAAGTGCTCGCCGAGAAGGGAGAGACCGGGGCCAAGGGCGACCGTGGCGAGAAAGGCGAGAAGGGAGATGTGGGACAGACCGGCCCGCAGGGCGTGCAGGGGCCGCGCGGAGACGTAGGCCCGCAGGGGCCGCAAGGCAAGCGGGGACTTCAGGGCATTCAAGGCCAGCAGGGCGACCCCGGCCCCAAGGGAGACCCGTTCACCTATAGCGACTTCACCGAAGACCAGGTCGCTGAGCTTCAGCGACCGGCGACCGAGGCCGCGACAAAGGCCGACAAAGCCGCCAAGAACGCCAACGACGCGGCAGATACCGCGAACGCTGCTGCAAAGGCCGTCGAGCTTGCGGCGACCGGGCTTTCAGGTGCCCAGATGCGCGCATTGGTGAGGACTGGCGACGCGCCGAAGGTGCTGTATCCCGGCGACCTCATCACGGCCGGTTGGACATGGGAGGGAACGACCTACCCCATGCGAATGGCGGTAGCACACCATTACACGGGAGCCGACGACGCGCACCCGCTCAAGGAGCTTGGTGACGGTCGCACGGCTAACTGCATGGACCTACAGTTCATCGACGCGCTGCCCATCTCTTTCCCGTTCGAGCCGAAGCAGGCCTTCTACAACAACGTCGATGTGGTGAGCGCGGGCCAGTACACGTTCACGGTCTCGGTTAGCGCCGTCTGGGGCACGGGAGCATTCGGTACCGTCGGCAAGTTTCCTTACACGTTTACGCTCAGCGAGGACGTTCCGGAAGATTCCCAGTGGCTGTGGAATGCTGGCTATTCATCTGGACTCACTCAGATTCAGATTTACGCGCCATACGACGGAGCGCTGTTGCAGACCGTCACGGTCTCGGCTGGCAGCACCGGCACATCGCTCGGCACAATCTCTTCGCTTGCAACCGGTGACTTCAACACGTGGGTGCGAGGATGCGAGGGTTCCAACTTCTGGAAGGACTCCGCGATGCGCGCGTGGCTCAACTCTGACTCGACCGATTGGGACTCGCGCCGCACGCGATTTACACGCAAGCACCCCATGGCGGGCAAGCCCGGCTTCTTGGCGGGACTGGAGCAGAGCCTCCGCGACGGCATGGCATCGGTGAAGGTGAAGACCGAGCCTCATCAGACCGACGGAGCTGCACCCGTTGAGACGGTTGACTTGGTGCGACTTCCGAGCTCAATCGAGCACTACTTCAACTCGTACCTAGGTCAGAGCACCGATGGATTCAAGGCCGAGGGCGTGGTGTTCGATTACTGGAAGGCCGTGGCTGCCGCGAACAACAATCCCGACGTCATCGCCGGCTGGAATACGTACGCATGGCTAATCGCGCGAGACCCGAACAAAGTCGCTCGCCCCGTGCTTACGCGCTCTGCTCTTCGTAACCTCGCGAGCTCGAACTACGATGGCGTGGTCTCCACCAGTGGCGCCGTCGACTGCGCCGCCGCGTCGGGCGGCTCTTCCTGCCTTCCCGTCCTGTCAATCGCATAATCTTGTAAATCTAGGAGGGGCCTTGTGCCCCTCCGTTTATAATCAGAAACCGTAAGGAGGAACGAGTGGCAGTACCGGCAGGACAGCGGAGCGATAACAAGCTGGAGGTATTGGAGCGTGCTCAGAAGTACGCTATTCATCTAATCGAAATCACGGCGAACACCAAGAACTTTCCTGGTAGATTCGCGCCGATAGTCACGAGGATGTGCGACACGGCTTGGGAGATCGCGGAGAACATCTACACGGCGAAATTCCTGCCTTCCCGACTGTTTCTGAACCGCAGAGGAAAGCACCCGGCGCAACCGGGGAGCCTGCACCATCATTGACAGAGAGCCGACAGCCATCCCGCGACAGCGGGGAATCAGGCACCTGCGACGGTACCGGGTCACGGCCTATGGAGCCTATACGCGCCGGTGAACCGCTTCAATACGCACTTTCGCCGCTCGGGTTGCTCGAGGCAGCGCGGAAGTGCTACAGCGGCACGAGGTGGAAGACGAGCGTCTCCGCATTCGAGCTTGAGGAAGTACCGCGTTGCATCCGTCTATCGCAACAGCTCAATAAAGGCACCTATGAGCCGCATAAACCGAAGATATTCCCGGTCTATCGTCCCAAACCTAGGACATGCCTTTCAATCGGAATAACCGACCGCGTTTATCAGAGGTCACTTTGCGACAACGTTGTCTATCCGGCGATGGTGAATGGCCTCATCAAGTCCAACTGCGCCTGCCAAAAGGGCAAGGGCACCGACTACGCCCGAGATATGTTTGAGCGTAATCTGAAACGTCATTGGAGCAGGCACGGAACAGAGGGACACGTTCAAATGTTCGACATCGCAGGCTACTATCCGAACATGTCGCACAAGGTGGCAAGCGATACATTCAGGGCTAAGGTGGACGAGAGGACATCAGAACTCATCGACAGAATCTTGGACGACCAGTATGCGGGCGACACTGGTTTCTATCCCGGCTCTCAGCTCATCCAGATAGCAGGTATCTCGGTTCTGAACGGATTGGATCACTTCGTCACCGAGCGATTGGGCGGCGAGCTGTATATCAGGTACATGGACGACTTCAACGTGATAGCTTGGGACAGAGAATATCTGGCATATGTCAGGAATGAGGTGGACAGATACCTGGACTCAATCGGTATGAGGCTGAACCCGTCCAAGACGCAATGCAGGAGGGTCACCGACAGGCTGCCGTTCCTAGGAATGACTTTCCAGCTCACGGAATCCGGTAAGGTCGTGAAGCGAATAAAGCCCGAGAAGATTCGAGACGCGAGGCGACGTTTGAGGCGGATGCGGGATGCAGTCTACCGGGGGACCATGACGCGAGAGAAGGTGGACGAGTGCTTCGGTGACTATATTCAATACGTGAAGCTCCACACCACCGGCAACTCTCAAGCGCATAAAATGGAGACGTACTACGCGAGCCTTTGGAGGGAAACATGAGACTAAAGCACAACGTGGACATCCTCACACGACAGATGGAGGACGCGCAGGCCGCAGCCAAGACCACGGTCTTGCAGACGCTCATCCAGACCGCACTGCTGCCGGATGAGCAGGCGCTCTCCGTCGCGGCATACTACAAGGACTGGAAGGTCGGTGAGTCCTACCTATGCGGCGACTGCGTGAACCACTTCGGCAAGCTCTACCGGGCGATGCGCGAAACGACCGCCGAGCAGGGCAACGCGCCGGACATCGACAATTCTACTTGGCGTGAGGTCGTGAACGGCGATGAGACTTCCGGCAACGACACGTTGGAGGAGTAATGCTCGATTACAGGGGATACCTCAATCGAGGCGGCACCATGACCGAGACGCAGTTCCAGAGCGCACTCGGCTCAGTCATGCCGTTGTTCGATGAGGTCACATGCTACCGGCGACAGCTACCTGAATGGAACTCTCTTGAGGACATGTTCGGGGAGACTATCGCGGACGCGCAGATGCTCCTAGTGGAGCGACAGCCGGCTATCGATAAGGCCAAGAACCAGCAGTCCGAGAACGGCGGGCTGGCGAGCTTCAACAACGGCATCACTTCGATGAGCTTCAGTGACGGCGCGACCGGATCGTATACCGTGGCAGAGTCGCGTGCGATGGACGACATCCGCGCTTTACTGCCCATAGACCTAATCTCTAGGGTTGGTGGCACATGGTGACGGTACCGTTCGAGCGCAAGGTCTACCTCTACCTGAAAGCCAACGGCTACAGGCCCGAGACCATCGAGAGGGCCGTACTCGTCCATGACAACTCTAAGGGCGATGGGCCTGCCGTAGTGAAGTCTCAGGCTTGGCGCTGCCAGATAGCTGAGCCGTATATGAACACCGTCCCGAGCGTTGGCGACTTCATCTCGGACGGGATAATCCCGCCTACCAAGAAGGCGCTTCTTATCGCCCAGAATGAGGGGCGGGCCTTCGAGATTAAGAGCGTGAAGGACAGGCGCGACGGGTTCGGTGCCGGTATTCATCCATACGGCTCAGTGGTGGAGGTGACGTCATGACGAAGATTGACCTAAGAGGGGTTCCGGGCAAGGTCAGCTCAATCTCGCACAACAGGGCGATGGGTCAGGCCATGGCGACTAAGGCCCTAGCTGTCGCCCATCAGTACGTGCCGATGAAGACCGGCGACCTGCGGGGTACAGGCAAGGCAACGCCGTTCAAAGTCACCTGGGGGCCGCTGCCGTATGCGCGGAAAGTCTTTTACGGTAAGGGACTTCATTTCGTCACGCCCGGGACAATGGCCCATTGGGACGAGGGCGTTAAGCGGCACGTCGCACAGATCGCGGCGGCTGGGAAGGCGGCATTACGATGAGGACGAAGGCCAAAGAGGTCAAGGCGTGGGCGCTCACGTGCCCGGCAATCAAGGAGCTGAAGACTAACGCCATCGTGAACGACATGGGCGACTCTGCCATCTTCTTCAACACGCAGGAGAAGGCGGTCACGACGTACATCGACGGCTCAGAGGTGCGCGACCTGCTCTTCAGCCTGCAGTACGTCCTTCCTTGGAGCGACGACGGCGACGACATCAACGACGAGGCTCTGGAATCGATTAACGGCTGGCTCGAATGGGTCAGCGAGCAGTACCCGCACAACGTCCCGGAATTCGGCGAAGACTGTACAATTATCAGCATAGAGCCGCAGCAGAACATGAGCGAGCTGGTGCAGGTTGACCAAGGCACGGCGCGATACTCGGTCGCGGCATCTATCAGGTACCTAGAGAGAGGTTAGACAATGGCCGGAACTAAGACAATCACGCGAAACCTAATCGTCCCGCTCATCGACACTGTGGGCAAGTGGACGGGCACCGGTTCCGATACCGGCGCGAAGTGGGTCCCCATCGACCTTTCGACGACGTTCGAGTTCAGCTACAACGCCCAGACGGATACCGTCTCGTACATCTGCTACAAGAACGACGTCACGAAGCACACCGGATACCAGCCCGGAATGGATCAGGAGATTGCACTGGTCGAGGGCAACCCGATGTATACGTTCATCAACGACCTTCGACACAAGATGCCGGTCGGCGAGGAGACCACGTTCCCGTGCCTCATCGCCGAGGTTCCCGCCTCCGGCTCAGGTGAGACTGCCGGTCAGGTCTGGGTGAGCACGCTCATCACCATCGACACGCTCAACTCCGTTGACGGCGTGCTGACGTTCCACCTCGACTTCAACGGCGACCCGGTTGACGTCACCGTGACAGGCATCGGCACCGATAGCATCACGGTCACAAAAAAAAACTAGCCGGTGAGGTATCCGCTCAGGCGGAAGATTCCCAGATTGAGGAGGCCGAGGAGACGGTAAAATAGAGCCGTGCGGGGTGAGGATTGAAGCCTTGCCCCGCTTTTCTTTTGATGAGAGGAGCAAGTCATGAAGATTACCTTTACCGACAACATGAACGTCGTGCACATCCTGCCGAAACTGACTCCCGCGCTCTCGAGACGCTTCGACGAGATCGCGGCAATCGAGAATGCGGACGAGAACATGCACGCCCAGTACGACTGCATGGTCGAGCTTATCGGCGAGGAGTCAGCAGCAAAGTGCTTCGACGCGGACAGTTACGAGGACTGCGACCTCGTGGCGGTGTGCCTATGCTACAAGCGAGCTACTACCGCGTATCAGGCCGTCTTGCTGAACGACCAGCTCAACCAGACTCGACGCACCATCGACCAGATTCCTGTCGATAAAATCGGCAAGATTGTCGGCATCAACGGCGGCAAGTAGACGAATGGTTGATTTGCGAGACAGGTGGCTCCCTACCGACCTGATTGTCGGCGGGGAGCCTTTCCCTATAGACACGGACTTCAGGACGTGGATTAGGTGGTGCGTTCAGGCCGAGCGCGAGGGGACAGCCGGGACATACATCTTCACCGGTGCCATACCGATGTCTGATTGGGTTTCATCCGCCTCTGAGTTCGCCAAGTGCATGACGGAGACTCCCAAGGGACTACCTGAAAGCGATGTTCGAGTTTTCGATTACATCGAGGATGGAGGGCGCCTCGTCGCGGCGTTCCAGCAGGCATACGGAATCGACCTCACGGACGGTATGCTGGATATGCACTGGTGGCGGTTCCGGTCGCTGCTGGACAACTTGCCCGAGGGCACGGCGCTCGGAAGGGTCATGGCGTTCCGTGGATGGACAAAGCCGAGCAAGGCCAAAAACGCCGAGGACGAGTTCAACGCTAAAATGAGAAGGGCGTACCGGCTTCCGTCGATTAGGACGGCGGAAGATGAGCGAGTCATCGAGATTCAGAGGGAGGCGTTCGGTCGCCTCCACCTATAGGGAGGTCGAATGTCTGACGGAACAATCGATATTGACCTAGAGGTCAACGGCGACAAGGCCGTAGGTCAGGCGGAGAGGGCCGCAGCTAAGGTGGCGAAGGCCGCAGAGAAGGCATCGAGTAGCGCAGCGAAGTCCGGTACTGATGCGGTATCGCAGGCGGCGAAGGCAACGCAGTCGTTCTCAGGCGTGTTCGCCTCGGTGAACAGGGGAGCGACCGGAATCGCCTCAACGTTCTCGACCCTTGCTACAAAGGCTGGCAGTGCGTTCGGATCCGTTCGCTCGGCTGTAGGCTCCGAGTTCTCAAAAATCGGAAACACGGTCACGGCACCGTTCAAGGCCATCGGAAACACGTTCTCGACGCTCGCGGCAGCGGTCAACCAGGTCACTGCGCCCATAAAGAGCGCCTTCAGCAGTGCGTGGGGGCACATAAAGGACGGGGCCAGCGGAATGTCATCATCCGTCAAAGGCTTCTTCTCTTCAATCGGCTCTCACGTGTCTGGAATCGGCAGCGCGCTGTCTGAGTTCGGGAGCAAATTCAGCGGAATAGCCTCGGCTGCTGGCAAGGCATTCGGCGTGATAGGTGGCGCCGCAGCAGTGGCGACGGGTGTCGTCGTCAAGGGTTCGCTCGAGCAGTATTCGGCATACGAGCAGAACACCGGAGGCATAAAGAAGCTCTTCGGCGATGCTTGGACGACGGTCCAACAGGACGCGGCAAACGCTTGGAAGGACTCGCAGCAGAGCGCAAACAGCTACATGGAGACCGTCACAGGCTTCTCCGCGTCGCTCATCAGCTCGCTAGGAGGCGACACACAGAAGGCCGCGCAGTACGCGAAGACCGCTATGGGCGACATGGCGGACAACGCTAACACCTTCGGCACGTCCATGGAGGACATAACCTACGCATATCAGGGCTTCGCCAAGCAGAACTACACGATGCTTGACAACTTGAAGCTCGGCTATGGCGGCACCAAGGAGGAGATGCAGCGCCTCATCCAAGACGCGGCTAAGGTGAACAGCGCGGTCGATGCGAACAGCATGAGCTTCGACAACATCGTCCTTGCAATCCATACGATGCAGGAAGAGATGAACATCGCTGGCACCTCGTCCCGTGAGGCGCTCGGTACCATCGAGGGTTCAATCAACGCAACCAAGGCCGCTTGGGACAACTGGCTCGCGGGACTCGCCGACCCGAACGAGGACATGGGCGCGCTCACCGAGAGCCTGCTCACGGCTGTCTCGGCAGTCGGCGATAACGTCCTGCCGCGTATCGCGCAGATCGTGGCGGTGGTAATAACGCAACTTCCGTCGTTCATGGGGAAGATAGGTCAGGCCATCCAGAAGGCCATCCCGCTGGTATTGGACAAAGTCAAGGAGACGACGGGGATGTCGCTCCCGCAGCTGTTCGAGTCCATCCTTCAGTTCATCTCGGTGAACCTGCCTATATTCTTCCAGTCGGTCGGCGCGTTCCTCATGACGCAGGGCCCGACAATAGTCGGGATGATAGTAAGCCTCGCCACGTTCCTACTCGATGCGCTGGGGCAGCTCGGTTTGATGATTATCCAGAACCTACCGACCATCATCACTGGCATCTTCAACCTGATAATCATGTACGGCCCGCAGCTGCTCAGCACGGCGCTGACGTTCTTCGTGAACATGGTCACCGGTTTGATTCAGGCGCTGCCGCAGATTCTCACGGCACTCGGTCAGGGAATCGCGCAGCTGCTCCAATACATCATCGACCACGGGCCGGAGATGCTTTCGAAAGGAGCTGAGCTGTTCCTACAGCTCGTCGGCGCAATCGGTCAGGCGCTGCCGCAGATTCTCCTGAGCCTTAGCGGACTCATCGGCGACATCCTCGGCAAGCTGGTCGAGCTCGGCCCGTCGCTGCTCCTCTCAGGCGCGGAGGCGTTCGGCAAGTTCCTCAGCGGTATCGTATCCAAGGAAGGCGGAATCACGTCTTTCGTCGGGAAGATTCCCGGCAAGATTGTCAGCGCCATCGGTAACGGCGGCAAGCTTCTGTACAACGCCGGACGAAACATCATGATCGGACTTTACAACGGCCTCGTCTCCTTCTGGAACAAGATTACGTCGTTCGTCGGCAGTATCGCCGGATGGATCGCGCGACACAAGGGACCGCTCAGCTACGACCTGAAGCTGCTTCAGCCAGCCGGTACGCTCATCATGAAGGGCTTCAACATGAAGCTAGTCGAGGGATTCGACGACACTAAAAAGAGCATCGGCGACTTCAACGACGAGCTGAAGGGCTACGGCGGAGAGCTTTCGACTTCGTTCTCCCCGAACGTCGTGAGGAGCTTCCAACCGCAGTTCGTAAGCAATCAGGGGGCCGGTGGCGGCCAGACCGTCAACCAGACAATCAACTTCAACCAGCCGGTCTCAAATCCCGCAGACATGGCTAGGACGGTCCACGAGTACAACACCTTCGGAGTGGGGGCGGATTATGGCATTTAACGACATGGGTATGAGGTTCGAGAATGCGGACGGCGGCGTAGTGCAGATATGCGGCCTCAAGGCGTTGGGCGAGGTCGCAGACGATGCCGGCTACGTCCTTCAGGCAGGTGGACTCGACGACTTCATGAGCGAGAACTACGACCTTATCACACAGGACTATGCCTTCTCGGACGGCTCGTACTACATCGGTAGGCGCAAGCCGATGAAGACGAGAACTATCACGTTCGAGCCGGTCAAGCGCGAACAAGGAGACGTCGCCAAGGTACTCGCCGCCAGCCGTCTCAAGTGCACGGTGGTCGCTTTCGGTCAGCAGATGTGGCAGTATTGCTGGCTGAAGAACTTCAAGGTAGAGCGCAAGAAACTGACGAGCGAGCCGGTGTATACGGCGGAGTTCGCGTTCCCCGACCCGTCATTCGAGGCGGTGCAGGCAAAAAAATCGTAGTGCCGTCCGGTTCCGCCACATTCGAGGTGGGCGGGACTGCGGCGGCTACGTTAGACTTCGTTGCTGTGAACCTCGGTGAGGAGATCGTCGTCTCTCAGCAGCAGGGGACGGTCGTCGGCAGCGTGCAGCTCGTGAAGGCCGGGGCGAGCCTTCCGACAATCGCGGTCAACTACGGAATCAACTTGGCCGACCTCTACCATATGGCTCCGGGTAGTTTCGCTTGGGGGCAGTTCGGGAGGTGCTTCGTTTTCGGCGTGGCACCTGATGACCTGTTCAATGAGGCGAACTTCGATCTCAACTTCCTTAAGGGTGAGGAGCGCCCGCAGGACATCGATATGTCCATGTTTTCGGCTGACCATCTGGAACCCGGTCAGTGGAACGTCTACACATCCGGGCCGCTGACCCTGTACATGCGAGTCAAGGAGAGGAGGTTCGGCATCTCATGCTGATAAACATCTATCAGGAGACTGGGCCGGACAACAGCGCGCCGGTGGCGACGGACATCTCGCTCAAGTTCGCCGCAGTCAACGCCTTCTACGTCGAGTGGAAGCGCAGGGCGTTCGACTCGGGCACGTTCGCGGTGCGCATACCGACCGGCTTGGTCGAGCAGCTGTGGCCTACAAAGTTCCTCATCGAGATAGCCGACCGTATCGCTACGGCACCTACCACGCGAGTGATTCCAGAAATCGGCGTGGTGTTCAAGATAAAGACTCACAAGGGAAGCGACGGCGAGTACACGGAGCTTTCCGGCGTTTTCGGCGAGGGCATCTGGGGCTTCACCAACACTACCAGAGGCACCGGCTCGAGCTACGGAGGATGGTATATCGACCAGCCCAGCGGCGCGAAGGTACTCAGCGCCATGCTGAACGCCAGGGGACAAAATTACATGACCGGGCTTCCGAAGTATACGAAAGCCATGCTCGAGCACGAGAACTGGGGCGGGCGCACTCGGTACACGTTCGGCTCACCGACGGTCATGGAGGACGCTATCTACGACCTTTGCAAGAAGAACGACCGCCTGTTCCGCGCTCCGCTCTTCAAGACCGAGATCGGACTGTAC
>CALKBP010000057.1:0-6473 GCA_937989885.1 uncultured Collinsella sp. | reverse complement strand
ACAATGTCACTAATTGGCTTAGGCCCGTTCATTCGGAACTCTCCTTTTTGGTGCCCGTGGCTCCTTTGTCGCGGCAGCGACCGTCAGCCTCGCAGAGCAGGATGCCGTCGAACCGCAGGTGAGTAAGGGGCGGTGTTGGACTGGTGCGGGCTTGCCCGTACCGGTACAACACACATCCTGCCCGCTACCTCTCTGCGATTGTAGGCGACTGTGCCCTGATGATCCACCCAAAACCCGGCCCAAAGGCCGAAAACCGCGATGAATCGCGTACAATCGCATAGTGTCGCGTAGAATCGCATAAAAAGGCTTGCGCAATCGCATAGAATCGCGTACAGTCGCATTAAATCGCTTAGATTCGCGTAGTATCGCGTTATAGGGTAGACTGAGGTGCCGCGATTGATTCGCGGGCTTCACTAGGAGGAAACAGGCATGGCAGACACGCCAAGCAAAAAGCCCCGCCGGGGCGCAGGACGTGTCGCGTTTCTGGCCCGCTTAGAGCAGTTCCGGGAACTGCTCGCAGCGGGTAACGAACAGCGCACGATCTACGACGACTTTGGCGGCGAGGCGGAATTGGGCATCAGCTACTCCCAATTCAATCGCTACGTCGTCCGGTACATAACAGGAGCAAAAGACGATGGGCACCAAAGAAAAGGCACCGGGCAAATCGCCCCGCCAAGCCCCTCCCCGGCCCCTACAGGAGCCGCAGGAGGCCAAGCAAGGGGTAGCAGCACCCCGGCCGAAAAACCCGGCCAAAAGCGCCCCGGATTCCAGCACAACCCAAACAGCGGCAACGACCGCGACGACCTCATCTGAAAGGAGCACCGCACCTATGAACGACGTAACCACTCCGGCCCTGAACACCCTCGCCCGTCAGGTTCATTTCACGCTGCAAGGCAAGGGCGGCGTCGGCAAGTCCTTTATCTCGTCCCTGCTCGTCCAGTACCTCGGCGGCAAGGGCCTGCCGGTCACGGCCGTGGACACCGATCCGGTCAATGCCACCCTCGCCGGTTACAAGGCCTTTAACACCCAGCGCCTTGAGCTGATGGAAAACGGCTCGCTGATCGAGCGTAATTTCGACCGCCTCATTGAGCAGGTAGTCGAGGAAGACACCAATTTCGTTATCGACAACGGCGCGGCGTCGTTCATCCCGCTGTCCTACTACATCGCCGAAAACGACGCCATCAACCTGATTGGCGAGAACGGCAAGCAGGTCATCATTCACACGGTCATCACCGGCGGCCAAGCCCTGCGCGACACCCTCGGCGGCTTCGCCTCTCTGGCCGAGCAGATGCCGGGCAATGCAGAGCTGGTCGTCTGGCTCAATGAGTTCTTCGGCGACATTGAGGCCGAAGGCAAAACCTTCGAGGAAATGAAGGTCTACCAGAACAACAAGGATCGCGTGCGCGGCATCGTGCGTATCGCTCGCCAGACCGGCAGCACGTTCGGCGAGGACGTGAAACTGATGCTCGATAGCAAGCTGACCTTCGATGAAATCAAGCAGTCGCCAGACTTCGGCCTCATGTCCAAGTCGCGTCTCTCGAAGGTCAAAACGGCGATCTTCGAGCAGTTGGCCACCATCATCTGAGGGGGTCGCCAATGATCGACTTTGACGAGATACGGAAACAGGTGGCGATCAAGCACAACGTGCTGATCGGCAAGGACGATCCGATACTGGTCACGGTCACGGTCAGCGATATGGTCTTGGGCCGCTACCTCGAACTGGTTTCCGACCAGTACGACGAAGCCAACAGGGCCTTGACCGTGAGCCTGCAACAGCAGGTCGAACAGTCCAAGGAAACGGCCGGAAAGGTAATCACCGACGCGGCCAACTACGTCAGCGAACAGGTGCGGCAGGCCGTGACTGCCGCCCTCGCCGATGCTGGCAACGACGTGCGGCGGCAGATAGCCAACGCGCAGGCCGCAAGCCGCGATGCGGTGGCCAGTGGCCGGGATGCGCAGGCGGCGAAGACCGGCGCATACCTGGCTGCGGCCTTGGCCGGGGTCGCCGCTCTGGTGGCCGTGGCGGCCTTGGTGGTCGTTCTTCTGAAATGAGGCCGCCGGGCTACGGCCCGGTGCCTCCCCACAATAGGCAACAACTTATGAAAATGATGGTGTTTCTTCTGGTCGTCATGGTTGCGTACATGGCGTTCTTCCGTGATGACGGCCGGGACGCGGCGGCAGCGACCTATGCCGCGCAGCGGATCAACGAGCAGGACAAAATTCTGGTTGAGCTTCAATCGCTCAACGATCCCCACGTATCGGATTTCGTCCGCGATTGGCGCTACTACGCGCCAACGCCTTCGCCTGAGCAGCTTTCTGAGCTTCGGATAATTCAGCAGAACATCAGGAACGATAAAAGCGTTGCTGAAAAGTACACGCTGGAATGGCAAAACAAGAATGGCTTCTGCTCAAAGGTTGAAGGCATGTTTGGCAAGATCGAATGCACGCCCGGCCTCTGACGGTCATCGCATTGAGGAAAGGAGCATGGGATTAGACATTGGACAATTAAGCCCGTGGGTGGTCGGCGCTTACTTAGTACCCCTATTGGCGGTTCTGGCGTGGATCGTGGTCGGTGCATTCAAGGACGGCGAACTGCCGATGATGCCGGGGCTTCTGGCCATCATGCTGATGGGATTCGGAATGTTCGCCGTCTACGAACCCAAGCCCGACGAGTGGGAAACGTTCAAGGCCGCGCACAACTGCAAGGTCGTGGCGAAGCGTGACGGTCATAGCAACAACGGAATCGGCGTCACCACTCGCGGCAGCGTGGGCTACATCATCGGCGACGATACGCCCGATCAGGTCGCCTACAAGTGCGACGACGGCGTGACCTACTGGAAAAATGCGAGGTAGAACGCCGGGACGGTCGCCCGGCCGATGTGGTTGCCAACTAAACCACCGGCCCCCATACAGACAAGCCCGCCAATCGGCGGGCTTCTGTTTTGCACCAAAAAGAAAGACAAGGGCGGGTATATAGCCCGCAGGCTATCAGTGGGCGGCCGGGGTAGGGTGCAGCGGCTGGATGGCCAGTCGCAGGCCCATAGCGCGAAGGATCGCGGTCAGACTGCGCACCTCCGGGTTGCCTGTCTGTGACAGCGTGCGGTAAAGCTGGTTAGGGTTCAGCTCGGCCGACTTGGCCACCTGCCGCACGCCTCCGAAGGCCTCGGCCATCTGGCGCAGGGCAATCAAGAGTTCGCCTTGTTCGCCATCCTCAAGAATGCTGTTCAGCAGCTCGACCGCGTAGGCGGGGTCGTTGCGGAACACTTCGGCCATAGCCGTGTCGTGTGCTCGATCTTTCATTCACTTTCTCCTGTATCGCCGCCGCCAATCTCGCCAACAAAGATTCGCTCTGGCGGCTGGCGGAAGGTTGCCTTGAGTAGCTGGGTCATCGTGCTTTCATCGACTTTCGAGGTGTTGGCCTCTTTGATCGTGATGACTTCCGGCTCGATAGTGCTAGGTTCCCGAACATTGATCGTTCGTTGCTCTTTGCTCATCCAAACACCTCCTTACTCGTTCCTGTTCTGCCAGTCGCGCCAGTAGGCGCAGGCCCGGTCAATGTCGGCGTTCTGCTTGCGCTTGTCGCCGCCGCAGAGCAGCAGCACGACAGTCAAGCCAGCCTTGGCGTAATAAACGCGGTAGCCCGGCCCTACGTCGATGCGCAGCTCCCACACGCCTTCACGCAGGGGCTTGTGATCGCCGAAGTTGCCAAGTTCCAAGCGCATGATGCGCCGGTCGATGGCGATTCGCGCTTTGGTATCGCGCACCTGATCGCGCCACTCGGCGAAGTGGTCGCGTCCGTTGGGGTCGAGGTAGTGCCGTATCTGCTGCATGTCTGATATTGTCGTTTATAAACGATAACCTGTCAAGAGGCAACCGTCACAATTTCGGATAATTTTTTATCCGCATGTTGACCGGGCGGTTATCTGCTTTGGTGCATCTTCCGCCTGCGGCCGGGCGCAAGCCTATACGGATAGCATAATATCCGCTATAACGATAATAAATCATCCGCACAGAGGATAGTAAATCATCCGTATGCGGATACATATCTATCATAATATAGCGTGATAGTTTTTTATCTGTATGCGGATAGTTTGGCGTCTGCATGTGCAGATAGTGTGCTTATCGGCATATGCTGCTGCTATGATAGCTGTATGCGGATAGATTTTTATCTGAAATGTGATGCTTGTTTTTTATCCGCCTGCGGATAGTGTGTTATCATTACTGCGGATAAACGGTTATCCGCACCATACGGAAAGGGGGCTACCATGCAGATACGTGAACAGGGCCGCAAAATTCAGTGCATCCGCACCGTGTACGACAAGGCCATTGGCCGGGGTCGGCAGACGGTCATTGCCACACTGGCGCGCTATACGACCGAAATGCCCACGACCGGGCTGGATGAGCTGACAGAGGCCGAACGCGAGACGCTGGCCGAATGGCTGGCCAAGCGCCGGGAAGCCTCGCAGAAGTCGCAGGAGGCCTACACGGCCATGTCTGCGGATCGGTGGCTGGTCACGCTGGCCAAGGCCATCAGGGAAGGGCAGGAGCTGCGCCCCGAACAGGCGGCCGCGATCTGGCACGGCATGGGGGAGGTCGGCAAGGCCTTGCGCAAGGCTGGTCACGCGAAGCCCAAGGCGGTCAGAAAGGGCAAGCCGGTCGATCCGGCTGATCCCAAGGATCAAGGGGAGGGGGCACCAAAGGGGAAATGATCGGCCGGTGTGGTCGAGCTGGGCGCTGCGGCTCGTTCGCCCTTCCTTTTGGTGTCTAAACCTGTCTTCCAACCGCTACATGCGTCCAGACCGGGCGCTGTAGTGCGATTCTGCGCGAATCTAAGCGATTTAATGCGACTGTACGCGATTCTATGCGATTGGTTCCGCTTTTTTCTTTTCAGTTAGATCAATTTGATAGTGCTTTTCCGCTCGATAGAGCGTTTTTTTTTAGATTTAATGTTTTAAAAGAAGTTTTAGGGTCTGGAAATCGCCGTTTTTCCCTTGCAGAACAAGGACTTAGCCCTGTGGATGAGTGGGTAATAGACGGAATCAGGTGGGTAAAAGACGGGTCGCGGTGGGTAATGGACGGAACCGGGTGGGTAATAGACGGGCCATCCACAGACTTATCCACATTTCGGGTTTTGCCTCCGTCTATTACACACCGCAGACTATAAAAGTGAGGCCCGGCGCGGCTCTCCGGGCAACTCTCCGTCTATTACACACCGGCCGCATTCTCGCCGTTCTCCTGCTCGTCGCCGTCTGCCTCGGGTTCGTCCTTGGCGGCCAGCTCCACCGCGTCGGTGCGGCGCGTGATAAGTAGCAGCGGGCCGCTCTGACCGTCTTCCTCGCGCAAGTCGTATTCGGGCAGGTCGTTGGCGTCGATCATGCGGCGCATCATGCGGCAGAACTCTTTGAATGTGCCCGTGCTGCCGCTGCGCTCGTAGATGGTCTTAAACGCCCACTTGGCCGTGCTCTTGCCCGCAGCGCGGCGAGCGAGGCGGTAGACGAACCGGCCAAGGCCCGGCTCGATCAGGAAGTAGTCCGGGTGAACGGTCAGCACGTCCGGCTGCCTACCTTCGGTCACTTCCCGGTAAATCCAGTTTGGTGCCTCAATCTCGATGCTGGCCACCTTGCCGGTATCGGTGCGGGACACGACGCGGTAGGGGCCAATGAGGCTTTCCGCTTCCGTCTCGCGCACAACGCGCTTGCCGTTGCGTGACGGTGACTCGCGCACACTCTTGATGGTCGTTCCTAGCAGGCGGTCAAGGGCCGCTTCCAGCTCGTCGGCCTGACGGCCACCGTCGCCACGACGGCAGAACTTGGCAATATCTGAGGCGTGCGGGACGAATTTTTTGCCCGGCATCGCACCGCGCCCGGCATTGAAAAGATTCATCGACTCGGTTAGGTGTGAGATGAGCATCAGCACAATGTCGTAGTCCCATATCGACGCCATGCCATCCGGCCCGGCCTTCACTTCAACGAAGCCGTCCGGCAGGTCGTAGCGGATCACTTCGCCTGCCCGCTTGTCGCGCTTTGACAGGCGGAACAGCGCAACGTCCATCAGGCTACGGTTGTCCTTGGTGGCTACGTCGTACAGACCCGGCACGAAGAAATCGGGCTGTCGGTCGCTCTCGGGAGGGCGACGCATTGAAGTCTGATTGCTCCGTTTGGTCTGTCCACTGGGGGACGATGTGTTAGGGATTGGGCTTCGCGGGATAGGACTTCTCCTATCGCGCAACTGTGCGGCCAAAGTCGCCTCGGCTTGTTGCTGGGCGACCTCGTTGATTTTTCGCTTTCGTTCGCGTTCGCCTTCTTCGCGCAACCGATTTTCGGCTTGCTCGAACGTCTCGCCGGGCAGGGCTGCGGCCTCAACTTTTTCGCGATACCTCTGGTGCGTCTGCTCTAGTCTGGCCAGCAGATTGCCCCCCACAATGTCACTAATTGGCTTAGGCCCGTTCATTCGGAACTCTCCTTTTTGGTGCC
>CALKBP010000056.1:0-48497 GCA_937989885.1 uncultured Collinsella sp. | reverse complement strand
CCTCGGATCACATGATCCCTTGGGGACGGAGGAAAACGGATCATTTTTGGAACAAAGGAGTCAGGCCACCATGCACCAATCATGAGTTGCGGTGAAATAGGGACTGAAAAGCCGCTCAAAAGGCCAAAACAGTCCGTATTCCACCGCAACTTAAGGACATTGGTGCAAAGTAACCTGACCCCTTTACACCAAAAAGGGCCCCGAGCGTAGTTGCTCGGGGCCCTTAGTTCGCCTCGCTCTAGCGTGCGACGCGTATGTTACTTGCGCTTGCCGCCGCCGTCGCCGGGACGACGGGAGCTGCCGCCGTGCTTGCCGCCACGATTGTTACCATAGCTGCCACGGTTATCGCGACCGCCGGCACGACCGCCACGGGAGCCAGCCTGGTTGCCGCCACGCCCACCGCGATAGCCGCCACGGCGCTCCTCGCGGGTGTCATCGTAGTTGCGCCAGTCATCGCGACGATCGCGGCTGGCACGCGGGTCGCGACGATCGCGCGACTCACCCGAGCGACCAGCGCTGCCGCGGCCACCGTTGCCGCGGGCGCCTTCACGACGCTCAACGCCGCGGCCGCCCTCGCGGCCTCCGCGCTCGTCAAAGCGCTTGCCGCCGCGGGTACCACGCTCGTCACGCGAACCACGACCCTCGCCGCCACGGCGCTCATCACGACCGCCGCGCTCGTCATTACGACCGGAGCGACGACGGTCGCCCGAGCCGCGCTTGCCGCCATGCGAGCCACGGCCCTCGTCCCCGCGCTCAACACGGCGACGACCGCCTCGGTCCTCGTCCTCGCGACGACGGCGATGCGCCTCACCCTGGAACTGCTTGGCACGGCGCTCGGCACGGTTGCCGCGCGAAGCCTGCTCGACGGCAGCAGCACCGCCGCGCTCCTCGGCAGCCACCTCGCGGGCCACGCTCTCCACAGCCTCGTCCACGCGAGCCTGAACGCCCTCGCGCACGCGGGTCTTGCCGCCGCGCTTGGGACGGCTCGGACGCTCGCCGTCGCCACGACGCTCGTCGCGGCCGCGGTTGGAACGACCGGCCACATCGCCGTAGTCATCGCCGTTGCGCTTGCCGTCGCGACGTGCCTGCTCAAGCTTCTTCTTGCTCTTGGACTTGCCGCGCTTGGTCTTCTTCTTCACCTTAAAGGCCGCAGGGTCGCGCTCGGGGTCAACCGCGGGCGGGTTGGGTCCCACATGCAGGTCGCCGGCCTCGTAGATGTCGGCCGTCTTGTCCATGAGCTTCTCGATCTCGTAGAACTCATCGACATCCTGCTCGGTCACAAACGTGATGGCCCAGCCCAGCTCGCCGGCACGGCCCGTACGGCCAATACGGTGGATGTAGTCGGTCGGCTCGGCCGGCACGTCAAAGTTCACGACGTAGCGCACGTCGCTGATGTCGATGCCGCGGGCGAGCACGTCGGTCGCCACCAGCACGTCGACGGTGCCGTCGCGGAAGGCCGAAAGCGCGCGCTCGCGCTGCGCCTGGCTGCGGTTGCCGTGAATCGCGGCGGCCTTGATGCCCTTACGCTCCAGACGACGGCAGCAGCTGTCGGCGCGGTGCTTGGTGCGCATAAAGACGATAGTGCGCTCCGGGCCCTCCTTTTTGAGGAACTCGGGCAGCAGGTTGTTCTTGGCCTCGATGGACACCGGGAACACAAACTGGTCGACGGTGTCGGCGGTCGACGTGGCAGGCGCGATCTCCACGCGGGCCGGGTCGCTCACCAGGTCGGTGATCTCGCCCACGGCCTCCTCGTCGAGCGTGGCCGAGAACAGCAGCGTCTGGCGCTCGGCCGGCGTCTCGCGCACAATACGGCGAACGGCGGGCAAAAAGCCCATGTCGAGCATGCGGTCGGCCTCGTCCAGCACCAGCACCTTGACCTCGTTCAGGTGGCAGGCGCCCTGTTCGATCAGGTCGACCAGGCGGCCCGGCGTGGCCACCAGGATGTCGCAGCCGTACTTGAGGGCCGCGGTTTGCGGCTTGTAGCTCACGCCGCCCACGACAGTCACGGCGACATGGCCGGTGACGTCGGCAATCTTGCCGGCGACCTCGTCAATCTGCTGGGCGAGCTCGCGCGTGGGGGTGATGACGAGCATCGCGGGGCCGCGGCCGTTGCCCTCGGGCTTCTTGGCGCCGCGACGGCGGTTGCGGCCGCCACGCTCGCGCACGGGCTTGGGCGGAGCGATGTGCTCCAGGTTGTTCATGGTCGGCAGCAGGAAGGCAGCCGTCTTGCCGGTGCCGGTCTGAGCGGCGGCAAGCAGGTCGCGGCCCTCGAGCACCACGGGAATCGAGCCGGCCTGCACGGGCGTCGGCGCCGTGTAGCCCAGGTTCTCGATGGCACGAAGTATCTCGTCCGAAAGGCCCAGCTCGTCAAAGGCGGGCAGGCTCTCGGTCGCGGACTCAACGGTCTCGGCGGCGCTGGCCTCGTCGGCAGCATCAAAGGCAGCCTGGGTCATGGCCTCGCGGGCCTCGTCCAGAATCTCGGCGTCCGTGACGTCGGATACAGAATTACGCATATGTTGTTGTTCCTTATCTGCACGCGTTATGGGCACGGCATGCGGCCGCGCGAGCGTGCTTGGTAGTGCGCTAATACATACAAAAACAGGTGCGCACAGAGAGGACGTTGCTCAGCACGCTGGCGATCGCTTTGGCAGCCCTATCACGCGCCGTCCAGACGCAGCGGCCCTAAGCGATGGAGCAGATTCGCCGCCGGTTAGTATACCCGCGCTTCGCATGCCCCCACGTAAACCACAGATGACGGGACGGACGGAGCCGAGCAGAGACCCCCGCCGGACAACATCTCAATCTGTAACAGTTATCGAGCAAATTGAGCTGTAGATGTTACAGATCGAGATTATTGACCGGCGGGGCGGCACTGGCTCCAACGCCGACAGCGGGACCGACCCCCTATTCCTTCACGAACTGCGGCGCAGGCGCGTTGTTCTCGAACGACCACGCACTAAACTCCGAAAGCCCGCTCATCATGCCGCCCGTAACCCCAGTCATAACAGGAAGGGTGTAGCGCCCCGCTTTGCCGTAGCCCGTCTGTACCGAAAGACCCTGGTCGTCTCCCCTATACACATTAATCCCGCCAGGCGACGAAGGATTCAGCACGAACACCAGAGCCGCGTCGCCCGCCTCTGCACCGGTAATCTCTTCGGCGCTGGTCACCAGGCCGCCGCCTCCACCAATCCTAAATCCCTTATAGCCACTGTCGTCGATGTCCTCGAGCTCAATATCGTCTTTTCTAAAGAACATGCGACCGCTCAGCTTCTTCCTCGAAAGCGAATAGTCCGTCGACAACTCGACGGAAATCGTCCCCTCATCCTCGTCATAGTTCGAAATCTTGAGGTAGATGTCCGGCGTTGCGGCGCCGCCGGAGTCCTCATAGGTACCCGAGATGTCGAGCATGGGGTCGGAATCGCCGTCATCGTCGTAGCGACCGGAATCCGAGAGGCTCCATCCTTCGTCGTCTTCGAAATAGTACGAGTACTCCTGATGGTACGACGGGTCGTAGTACCAGGGCGCACCTCCGGGGATCTCCTGCTTAACCGTGCACGACGAGCCATCGAGCTCAGGGTCCAGGTCCGTCAGCCCGTTTTCCTCGTCAAAGTCGATGCCCCTCTTGGGTTCGGTCGACTTATCGTTGAGCTTCAAGGTCACGTCTGAAACCGCGTCGCCCGAACCTTTGACGCCGGTGAACGTAAAGTCCATCGTCGAGCGAAAGCTGCGGTTCGCCGTGACGGCTTCGGCCGAACCGCTCACCAAACCATTGTTCTCCGTCACGTTGCTCACCTTGACGGACTTAACCTTATACGCCGAAGAATTGACGTAGTCGCTGGAAACAAAGCCGCCAAAACTCTCGCCATACTGCTCGTCCACCGTCTTTTCGACAGCCGCCGTCGTCTGGTCGACCATCTTTTGGTGCTGAGCCTTCTGCCAGAACGAGAATTCCACAAAGCCGCCGACGCCTATGACAATAACGACAACGGCAACGGCCAGTCCTGCAGCGATCTTCTTCCCCCGACGGGGCTTCTTAGCAGGAGCCATCGGCACGGGGGCCGGAGCAGAGTCCGGCTGGAACTGCTGAGGTTGAGCCCAGTACTGCTGCTCCAGCTGAGCCTGCGACTGATCCCAATACTGCTGAGCGTGATCGGCAGTATTCGCCATCGGATCGTCAAAACCCTGGTCCATGACCCGGGCGCCGCAAATGGGACAAAACGTCGTGCCCGGCACCAGCTCGCTACCGCAACTTGAGCACCTCATGGCATCTCCCCTCAACAATGCAGAGCCACCCACGCGAGCGAACGCGCTGGTAAGCTCCTCAACCTCTTCTTGGCGCAAGCATATGGGAGATATCGCGAAAGACGTTGCGCAACAATTCCAAGCGGTCGTTTCCACACCGCCAGCAGCAGGTTTGCCTCAATCCGTAACAGTTACGGGTCAAAACTGAGTCTTAGTGTTACAGATTGAGACATACGATCAGCCCCTTGGACAACATCTCAATCTGTAACATCTGCAGGCTGAATCTTCGTCCAGATGTTACAGATCGAGACATACTGTCGGTCCCATCCAAAACATCTAAATCTGTAACAGGTAGAGGTCGATTCCCGGCCTAGATGTTACAGATCGAGACCGAAGAATCCCCCTCCGGACAACATCTCAATCTGTAACATCTGCTGAGCAAAACGGGTCTTTACTGTTACAGATTGAGATGTTTGATGTGCTGGGTGGAGAACTATCTTGATCTGTAACAGGTAGAGGCTGAAATCCCGCCCAGGTGTTACAGATCGAGACGAAATCCGTACACACGAACATCACTATTGGCGCCGTCGCAAGGTTTTTCGCAGTGTTGCGCAACAACTTTGTCCTATACCGCAGGTACCATAGATTCGAACGCAAGAACCATCAAAAGAAGGGAGCTCACCTTATGTTTTGCACGCAATGCGGAACGAAGCTGCCTGACGACGCGCGCTTTTGCACCAATTGCGGAGCGTCCGTAGCGCCCAAGGCAGCAACCCAGGCTCCGGCGCCCGCCGAGACACAGACTGCTGAACCTGCACCCGCCGAGGCGCCCGCCGTTGATCCGGGCGAGACCGTCGTTACGCTCGACGCCGTTGAGCCGACGTCCGAGCCCGCACCTGCACCCGAGACTGTCACCGACCCCGGCGAGACGGTCGTCACGTTGGATGCTGTCGATGCAGATCCCGGTGAGACCGTGGTGACCCTCGACGCCGCAGACCCGGAGTCGGACGCCCCGACAGACACCGCCGAGCCACAAGCCGATCAGACCGACCCCGGTGAGACGGTCGTCACGCTCGATGCCGTTGAGCCCGCAACTGAGCCCTCGGACGAGCAAACCGCCGAGCCGCAGCCCGCAACCGACCCCGAGCCGGCCGCCGAGCCCGTCGTCATCGACGACGCCGCGCCCGTTGACGCCGCCGAGGCCAACGAGATCTTCGAGACCGACGACAACGCAGCCGTCGCCGTCGCCTTCCCCGGCGACGATGCAGCCGAGCCCGCGGCCGTCGCCGACGACCCCACTGCGCTCGTCAACGTCAACGACGACCCCACCGCCATCGCCGAGTTCGACGAGGATGCCCAGGCAACCGCCGAGGCCATGGAGTCGCTCGGCGTGGCACACCCCACGGCTGGTTCCACCGTCGTCGACCTGCCGCAGCAGCAGATGACCGACACCACCATGCAGGCGGCTCCTATTCCGCAGCCGCAGCCCCAACCGCAGATGCCCATGCCCCAGCAGCCGCAGCAAAAGAAGCGCCGCTGGCCGGTCTTCGCGGGCCTTGGTCTGGTCGCCGCCGGCGCCGCCGTGGCAGCCATCCTGCTGCTCACGCCCAACGCCAACGCCGTCGAGATCACCTCGGGCAGCCAGGACGCCGTCGTGTGCACGGTCGACACCAAGGTCCTGCCCAAAAAGAAGGACCGCGTGATTCACAGCTACACCGCGACCCTCACGCCCAAGAACGGCGGCAAGAGCTACAAGATCAAGGTCAAGGGCGACGACGGCTTTACCATCGGCGACTTTGGCAAGGTCAAGCCCGGCGATTACAGCTGCAAGATTGAGGACACCAAGGGCAATACGGTCCAAAACTTCAACACCACCGTGGTTAAGAAGGACGACACCAGCGCCGAGAAGCCTGCCGAGAGCGTGACCGTCAACACTCCCAAGAAGGACGACGACACCTCTACCAGCACGGACAACGGCAGTTCCTCGGACACGACCTCCAAGGACGACGCCAGCAAGGACGACTCCACGACCGAGGATGATTCGAGCACGTCGAGCGACAGCACGAGCAGCTCCAAGCCCAGCAAGTCCGACAAGAAGACGGACAAGAAGACCGACACGTCCAAGGACACCACGAACACCACCGCGCCCGCCACGATTGACGACGCGACCTACAAGGCCGCCTGCACGGCTTACAAGAGCAAGCTCAACAGCCTGATCAAGAAGTATGGCGAGCCCGAGCTTGTCTCGACCGACACGAGCGACTACCAGATCAGCGGCGTCCAGTTTGCCCAGCTTGTCGACTTTAACGGCGACGGCCTCGAGGAACTCGTGACCGTCCACTCCAAGACCAAGGCAAAGTCCTTCAACAAGAAGACGCGCCTTTCGAACGGCGACTACGTCCTCGACGTGTGGGGCTACAACGGTAAGAAGGTCGTCAATCTCTACAGCGGTTCCCCGGAGGCGTCCAACGGCGGCTATGTCTTTGTAACCTTTAAGACCATGATCGGCGACACGGGCAATCACATCTATCTGACCCAGCTCATGTCCGACGACACAGCCGTGCTCGTTGACGACGATGCCGAGTACAAGTATTTCACCTACGACGGCACTGAGTTTAAGGCCGCCGAGGGCGAGCTCCACGGCGACAACTTCAACTACCAGAGTGCCTTCCTCATCAAGGGCTACAGCGACAACCTGGAGGACCAGGACGCCTCTGCTCCGGAGGGCGCCATCGACACATCCAAGCTCAACCTCAACAACACGGTCGACACCGTCGAGCAAACGCTCATGGCGCTCACCACCAAGATCAGCGGCACCGATACCGACGCTGACGCGAACAGCAGCAAGTCGGCCGACTCGTCCAGCAGCAAGTCGAGCTCCAGCAAAAAGTCGAGCAAGTCGAGCAGCTCCAGCAAGTCGTCCAGCTACGACGACTCCGACGATGACTACGACTCCGACTACGACGACAGCTACGACGATTCCAGCGACTACGACGATAGCTACGACGACTCCACGGACTCCGTACCGCCCACCGAGTTCACCGACGTCGACGAGTAGCGACGAGCGCCACAGTCTCATTGCACAAAGAAGTGCCCCGTTTCCACCAGGGAAACGGGGCACTTTCTTGTAAGCGAAACTATTTAATGTAGATCGAATCGATGATGTACTCCCAATCGGAGTCGCCCGAAAGCGAATCGTACGATCCGAGCCGCAGATTGGTCGATTTACCCACGTTGTTCGTCTTCCCGATCGTGTTGAACGCCGAGCTGTAGTGGTTGGAAATCATCAGCGTGCCCACATAATCACCGTCATGCACGATCTTGTACTTGACCCACAGACCGTTCTTGACGCCGCTGTACGTGCCCTGCGAGGTCTTGACATCCCAGTCACTCCCCCAATCCTCGGGAACCTCGAACGTAAACACATCGCCGTCGTAACTGCGGCTCTTGCGACTTGCCTCCGAGACGGCCGCGTTATAGCTCGCGACCGCGCCGTTGCGGGCGGAAGAAGCCAAGTCCGCCAAACGGTCGGCCTCGTCCTTGTCGTCGCATCCGCCCTGACGCGCGTAATTCTGCGCCATGGTGATCTCGCCGGGCTCGACATCCACGGCGTTTACCGGATCGCCGAGCTCAAACTTGGCATTCTCGCGCAGGTCGAGCTTCTCGCCCTTCTTGAGCGCGTCGCCCAGCTTAATGCTCACCGAGACGTTGGGAATATCCCAAATCTCGCCGTCGGCGCCCAGGGGCGAGGCGGCCACTGTAAGACTGTAGCTGCCCCGCATAAGCTTGATGCCGTTGCCGTCGCTATCGACATAAAAGACCGTGTCGACGTCCTTGCCGTCAACGTCGGTCCCCGTCACACGCACCGGCAGCTTGGTGGCGCCGGTATCGGTATCCCACTGCATGCCGGTCGCCGTGATGCGCACCGGATGCTTGGAATGCTTGATGGCCTCTTCTTCCTTCTTCTTTTCGATACGCTCGAGCTCGGCCTGCTGCGGGCGATACACACCAAAGTAATAACCGGCGCCGCCGCCCGCGAGGATAGCCGCGAGTACGCCAACGGTGATCAGCGCGACCTTCTTACCGTTCTTCTTGGGGCGCTGCGGACCAGGCGCGTTCGCACCCATGTCGTAGACACCCGGCACGTCGACTGGCGGCATATAGGGCGGCAAGTCGCTGGCGCCCGTTACAGAAGCCGGCTGCCCATAGCCCTGCTGCGTCTGACCAGGCTGCTGGTACGTCGGCTGCGCCGGAGTAGTATCAACGGGTCCGAACTCTTCCATAGGAGCGCCGCAGCTGGTGCAGAAGCGCTGGCCGTCGGGCACATACGAACCGCATTTAGTGCAAAACATAAGGTTCTCCCTTACAACAATTCCGTTACTCAGAGTGTAACCCGCGCTCCGCCAACAACGTTGCGCAACAATTGCCACGCCATAGCAAAAGGCCCCGCGGAAGATCCGCAGGGCCTACGATAGTCTCCTGTAAGCGGGGCCGAGTCTAGCCCGCCAGCAGGCGTATCGACGAAGTTAGTCCTCCTTGAGGACGAAAGCGCTCACCAAACCGGCGATCGAGAAGATCAACGTAAGGACCGCGCCATATGCCGGGGCCAGGAACGGCTTTATGGACGTAATGGCGGCAAAAGCACTTGAACCACCGTTCGAAGCGAGCATCTGGGTTAACGCGCCGTCAATCTGGCCGTTTGCCACCAGCGCGCCGATAATGCATACAAGCGAAAGAACCGCTGAGGCGCCCAGGCTGGCAAACAGGACAACATCCTGCTTCTTGAGAAACTTAATCACAACGCCAGCGATCATAGCCACCACACAGGCAACCCACAGCACAAAGAGAATGGTGAGGACGTTGGCAACCAGGCCGAGTGAGCCGGCAGCCTGTTGAGCCTGAGCGGCCGCCGAGGTGTCATACGAGGTAATCTGCATCGCAAGATTGTTAATGCCCGTAGAAAGGCCACGCAACGCACCGGAAAGGCTAAACACGTGGGGCATATCGAATGCATTGTTAACAAGCGCCTTAGCGGAGGTAATCGCCGTCTGATTAAGGCCGTAGTTATCGGAGCCGGCCTGGTTGGCGGCATAACCGAGCGCCTTATCAATCCAAGGCATGGCGATCCACGGTTGGAACATGCACACGAACGACGCCACGGCGCCGCCCAGCATGGCGAGCGAGCGCTTGCCAAAGCCCGTAGCCGCCGTCATCGTGCTCTGAAAGCTAGAACCGGCGTTGCCAAACCCGTGATGGGCGGCAGGCGCAGGCTGAGCGAACGGCTGCTGCACCGGCGCGGGCTGCGGAGCCGGAGCCTGGTGGACAGGAGCCGCCTGAGGCGCAGAGGGAGCACCGACCATCGACTGGCCGCAGTTGCCGCAAAAGACGGCGCCATCGGGCTGCTGGGAACCACAGTGAGGACAGAACATTTCATTCCCCTTTCTTAAGGGAGCGGCTGGGCTCGACTCCGCCACCGCTCGAATACCTTTGACGGTTAGAATCATCCACCCAAAAAATCAAAAGTTGTTGCGCAACAATAAAAGCGGCGGCAAGTTTTTTACCTGCCGCCGCTCATCTGCAAAGTTTTACCTGGTACAGACCGTTATCTGTTAACGAATCTCGACCGTAAAGACCTCGTTGCCCATCTTGACCTTGTCGCCGTTCTTAAGCTTGACGAGCTCGCCAGGCTCCAAACGGTTGCCGTTGATGCACGTGCCGTTGGTGGAGTTCTTGTCCTCCACGGCAAAGCACTGGCCCGTGTAGCGCACCAGCAGATGCACGCGCGAGATAGCCGTGTTGCCCTCGATGCGGACGTTTGCCGCCGAGCCCTTGCCCACCGTGGCGGGGAACTCAGTGATCTCGTAGCGGGTGCCGCGCTCACGGACGAGCGTCATGCGCGGGCCATAGGCAGAGCGGGGCACATCGGAGGCGATGCGCGGCAGCTCGGAGGACGACGGATGATCCGAAGACGCCATAAGCTCGTCGAGCACCGTCACGCCCGTGCTGGGGCGGTTGTAGACCGCGTTGGGCTGGCTGTAGGCGCCAGCCGGCTGGTTGGTACCGGCCACGGGGCCGCGGGGAATCACCACGTTGTTGTCGGCGCCAGCAGGAGCGGCAGAGGGAGCCGCAACGGGATGCGAACCGGGGCGCACGGCAGGACCGGCATCCGGAATATTGGACGGACGGTTGTGCGAAGCGCGTGCAGGACGCTGCGCCGGCTGCTGAGGATAGGCGCCGGCAGCGGGGCGGCCGGCCTGAGGCATCGCAGGTTGGCCCATAGGAGCCATGCCGGGACGAGCCGCCTGCGGCATCGGAGCCGCACTGGGACGCTGGACACCCATTCCGGGCTGCGCAACCGGGGCCGCGGGCGCGCCCGCAGCCTGTGCGGGCCGCTGCTGCTGGGCCGGGGTACGAAGCGTCGCTGCGGCGGCAGCAGAAGCACCACCGGGCATGTACTTGGCAAGCTCCGAGCCGCACTTTAAGCAAAACTTGCTGGTATTGGGATTATTGTATCCACAGTGACCACAAAACATGATGGGTCCTTTCCGGCGCCGGGCGCCTTAACGTGCGATCTTAACGAGCTTGGGGGCATCGGCCGCGGTGTCGAGCGCCCAAAGCGTAGAGGACTTGACACTATTATCCGCCACAAACAGCGTCGTACCGTTGAGCCATAGCGCCGTTTTCGAGGGATTGAGGTCAACGCCGGCCTTATCCGCAACCTTGTCATAGTCGCTCGAGAGGCCCGAGCTCGCGTCAATCCAACCAAGCTCACCGCCCGAGCGCACCAGCGCGCAGCCGTGGCTGTTCGCCCACAGGCAGCCCGCGTCGGCATAGGCATCAAAGGAACTAAACGTACCGCCCTGGGTGCAACGCGAAAGCGTGGCATGGCCGTCAGAACTCGTCAGCACGGCATAGAGCGTCCCTTCGCTAAAGAAGGCATTCTTGAGCTGCTCAGAGCCTGCGACATACGAACCAAAGGGGCCATGCGTCTCTTGCGGATGCTCGGCTTCTGCCTTGGCATCTTCCTGCTCAAGCGCAATCTCGCCGGCAGAAGAGACATCGCCAAGCGTCGCCTCGCACACGGTCCAACCCGTGTCGGTGGCAACAACCAAATCGCAGTGCGAGCTGTCGCCAAACAGCCAGGCATTCGAGGCAGGCTGCGCGGCCACCAAGTGCGCAGCGTCGTCGTCGAGACGCCACACGCATGCTTTACCATCCTTGAGCGTCATGGCGGCAGCAGTGCCGTCACGCACGACCAAGCCAGCGACATCGCCCTCGAGCGTCGCCACGGTTTCAATCTTAACCTTGGACTTGCCCTTGCCGTCTGCCTGCTTGGCACACTCGGCAACGTCGTCGATCTTCATAACGCTGGCACCGTCCTCATAATACAGGTCGCCGTCGCAAACATTCAGATGCTTCGCGGTGGTCTTGGTAAGCACGGTCACATCCACGGCCTTGGTGCCCGATGTCTTGCGCGCCAAAATATGCGACCCGTCCGACCAATACAGGTACGAGCCGTCGCACACCATGTCGCCGCCGCCCAAGCCCTCCTTGGCCTGCGCCGCAACCTTGCGGTCGCCGCCCATAAGGTCGAGCTTGCTTTCGGACTTTTTCTTTTCGGCCGAAACCTGCTGCGCCTCGCGCTTGAGGTCCTGGTCGCCCTTCCAGGCAAGACCAACGCCCACGACCACCGCGACAACCAACACGGCGGCCACGGCAATCGCAATCTTTTTTACCAGCGGCTTGCGAACCGCGGCACGCGCATTATCAAGATGAGGCGTCATGCGCGGAGCCGCAGCACCCTTAACGGCAGAGGCATTGGGGTTTACGCCCGAGTCGCCATCTAGGTCATCAAGCGAGAACAGTACGTCCTCCCCCGCCGGTGCCTGGGCGGCAGTCTCAGCAGCCGGCGTAGGCGTCTTCGCAAACCGATGCCCAGGTTTTTTCGGGGCAGGCGCGGCAGCAGATTCAGCAACAGGAGCCGCCCCAGTAGCAGCCGTATGGTCCGCCCCGGCAGTACGAGTGCCGTCAGCATGCGAACCCACAGGTGCAGCATGGCTCGGCGCCGGCGTATCGTCACCCGCGCTCAACGGCGCCCCGCAAAACGGGCAGCACTGCATCCCCTCATCGACCGGCTGTCCGCAAAACGGGCATCGCGCCTGTTTGGAACCCATCGATCAATCCTTTCCTAACAAAAACGGCGCCCCGCCCGGCAGAGGGGCAAGGCGCCGTAAAGCTCACAGATGCACAAGCGTCTTGCGAAGAGCTTACTTCTCCTCGTTCTCCTTGCGCTTCTTGGCGACAACCAGATAGATACCGCCGGCGACAACGACGATCGCGACGATGGTGCCAACCATAAGCGGCAGGTTGTTCATCCACAGAACGAAGGAGTCGTTGGTGACGAGCACGCCCGTAGCCTTAAGCTCCTTGGACTTGTTGCCCGCGGCGTCCCAAGCGACAACGGTGACGTCCTGCTTAGAGGAGCTGCCGTCGAGCGTGAACTCGCGGATCGGGCTCTTCTCGAGCTGGTCGGCCGTAAAGGTGGCCACAGTCTTGCCGTTCACCTTGATCTGGGCCTTCGAGAGCTTGAGGTTGTCCTCGAAACTCACCTTGGCCTTGTGCGAGGACTCCTCGTACTTACCGTTGGAGGCAAGGTCGACGAAGGAAGCGATGGGCGCGGTGTCGTCAACAGCGAAGTTGATCTCGGCCGCAGCGCCGGACTTCTTGGCGTTCTTGCCCTCCATGGTGTTCTCGGAGGAGTTGCCAGCAGCGTCCTCGCTGTGGAACAGCACGCGGTATGCGCCGTCCTTGTCGTAGTTGGACTTGCTGACGGTGTAGTTGTACTCGCTCCAGCCGCTCGTGGTGTCGGCATCGGTGGTGTAGTTGTCACCGCTCTTGAGCGTGGTGTTCTTGGTGTCGCGGGTCAGCTCGACGGAGGTCTTGTTGTCATCGAGGCCGGACGGGTTGATCTCGGTCACCTTAACATCGGTGGTCTTGGCGCTCTTGAGGTACTGATCGAGCATCTTGCCGGTGTTATCGGAGATGACGTAGGTCGAACCAAAGCGGTTGACCGACCAGGTGACAGCCTCGGACTCGGTGTTGCCGGCCAGGTCGACGGCCTGAACGGTCAGCGTGTAGACGCCGTCGTTGCCCTTGGTCTTGGCCGGGTTGAGGTAGCTCACGGACTTGTCGGTAGCCGAAGTGTTGATCGCGGCGCCCGCATAAGGGTTCGGATCGTCCTTGGACAGCGGGTAGCTAATCTTGGAAACCTCGATGGAGGTGCCATCGGCAAGGTTGGTGTCGTGAACGGCAGCGGTCGGGGCAACCTCACCGGCGTAGGCCGTACGGTTGACGACATTCTGGATGTCGATCTTGGGCTTGATGGTGTCGATCACGAACTCAGGCGAGGTGTAGGACTCGGACTTGTTAGAAGCCAGGTCCTCACCGGAGACGGAGAGCGCGTAGACGCCCTGGCCCGGGAACGTCACCGTAGCGGTGTGGGTATCGCCGTTGCTGGTCCAGCCGCCGATCTGGGCAGGAGTAGCCTCGTCACCGTTGCCGGCAGAGACGGGGGCCTCGATCTTGAACAGGTTCGGATCGAAGTTATGCTCCTCAACCGTGATGGTAGCCGTACGAGCAGCGTTGTAATACTTACCGTTCTGAGCAGCCTCAGTGTTCCAAGACACGTTCAGCTTAGGAGCGGTCTTATCGATGGTGAAGGTGTCGCCAGAGAAGGTAGAGGCAGCCGGAGTGCCAGCAAGGTTCTGATAGTTGACCGCAGACACCTTGCAGTCCGCATCACCCTTGGCGCCGAAGGTGTAGGAGTAGGACCACGTGTCTCCGTTAGTACGGGTAAGCATGCCGGGTGTAATTGTGGTCGTTTCACCACCATCTTCAAGCGTTGCGATAACCTGATTCGGATCATAGTCCTGAACATACTTGAAGAAGGGGTCAGTAACCGAGACAGTGAAAGTGCGGTTGGCGTTGTAATACCCGCGACCGTTGGCTTCGCGCTGAACGTTATTGTTGTCAAAAGCTGCAGAAACCGTAGGAGCCTCAGCATTCTGGACAAGCTCGAGGTACTCCATCGGTGTTTCCGCCTCAAGGACGCCCAGGTTATCGACATGGTTGCCAGCATCGTCATATGCACTGACATTCATGTTGTTGGAATTGATACGCTGATTTGCTCCGTTCTTGGACAAATCGAAAACAAAAGTGCCCTTATCGGAAGAATCCGGCGTAACTTCTCTTGAGTTTCCCCCATCGCTGCGGTCATTCGTCCCAAAGCTATAGTTCATCTTTACAGAACCATCTTTAAGGCCAGACTTATCTGAATTGTTGCCGCCATCGACGATATTCACGGCAACCTGAAGATTCTTCGTTACGTACTTATGGTCAGCCTCAAGCTTCTTGGTAATCGACTCGGGACGGATGCTCTTCTTATTCGAAACAGCCGCAGACTTGACCACGGGAGCGTACGTATCGCGACGGTAGCAGATACCGGTAACGAGCGTAACGACTCCGTCGCTATCAAGAGCATACATCTGGTTATTCTCAGAGACGCCCTCTTTCTTGTTCATCTCAAGGTCGTTGCCAAGCTTGGACATCTCAGTCGGAACTTCATCGGAAAGCGCATAGTCTTTCCAACTAGCCGTCACATTGCCGTCATGGTCCTTACCGTTACCGTTAAGCCAAGTACCGTTTTTGTAATCCTCATGGGAGAGCTTTGAATTAGAGCCGCCATTATCAGACTTGACGACCAAATCGGTCTTATCCCAGGCAACATCTGCAACAGCATCGATATTCGCGGTGGGAACATCCGTTACATTAAAGTTTGCGTATGCAGCCACAGCCTTCTCGTCTGGATTGACGGTGAAGGTAAGAGTGGTGCTGTTATTCGCTGCGCCGCTAGCAACAACATCAAGGTCAACCGCAGAGTAGTAATTCTCGGTCGGCGCTTTACCGTCAACGGCTGCAACTGCCTGCTTAACGGCATCATTAGCGTCCTGCAGAATCTTCTTCTGCTGCGATTCCTTAATGCGATAGGTGTATTTACCGTCCTTGTCACCGGGCAGCTTTAGTTTGTCAATCGGGCACTTATTGATTGCGCTGACCGTCACAGGAGTCTGGACGCCATCGATAGCGGTGCCATCAGGGTAAGCCCATTTAACGTTAACGCCCACGCCGTCCGGATTTTCATTAGCAGAGAAGACCTTCTTGGGGGTGAACTTTACCTTCCAAGCACCATCTTCATTGACCAGCTCGGCCTTGTAATAATCGTTCTCGGTGGTCGTCTTGCCATTTTCGAAGGTAGCGCTCAGCTGCCCAGAATGGGCGCCGTCGACATCGGCGATCGTGGCAACAGGATTGTCATTAGCACCATACGTAAGCGTGACGGGGTCGGCCTTAACGCTGGGAAGATTTGTTCCCACGAATCGCCAGTAGTCCTCGCTGAACAGATAGCCATCAACACGAAGTCCGTTTAAATCCTTCTGTTCAGCCGTGAGCACGTTGCCCTTGACCTCACCGGTAAGGGTCGTCGGGGTGGCGTCTTCGTTAACGAGGGCCTCGCTCGAAGCATTCGCCCCTCCATTTTCCCCAGAGGTAGAGCCCGTGTTGCCACCGGCATCCGGATTGCTAGGCTTCTGCTCATCGCTCTTAGTCGTGTATTTATACGTAAAGTTGTACGAAAACTTAACGGACTTAATGTTTATGCCAATCTGCGCGTTAGCAAGATTTTTCTCAGGAGCAGTGAGCTTCCAGCCGCCATCAGCGGAAACGACCGAAAACCCGTTGTCCTCGCCAGAGAGCGCTACTGAATCAACTTGAACATCCTCGATCTTGATGCTCGAGTAATCAACTAAAACGTCATCTTTGCTGGCAACAATCTGGCCTTCGGGAATGCGGTTGTTGAAGGCGTCGTCAATTGCGGCGTGCACAATCTCGGTGGTATAAGCACTCTTGCCGCTACGAATCGCTTCCTGAATTGTTTTCTTTGCCGTTTCGGCCGCCTCAGACTTACTAAGGAAATAGTCAGCGGTTTTCTGGCCATCCGTTGCATATGAATCGTAGATGAAGCGGATGGCGGGGTAATCCCGATAAACCTCAGCTGCAGCGGAAGAATGATGGCCAGATTTCGTCTCGGCACCCTTCGCCGACTGCGTCGTCGCGCTCTCCACGGCGTACGCGGCGGTCACGGCCTGGGCGATCGGAGTGGTGGGGATGGTCGAGGTGGCCATCACGGTGGCGAGGATCACGGCAGCAGGCTTGCGTGAGTACGCCTTGAGCTTATCGAACATAGACATCGTTCGCTTTTCCTTCCCTAGTCGTAGAGCCTATCGATAGATTGATCGGTATGGACTACTATCACATTCTGTTTAAGTATGAAGCGGAATCCGTCATCCTCGTGTTGAGCAACACCATCGGCACCGATGTTTTCATAAGCATCGCCGCTGCTGAGTACGTCGGTCTCGGATTCGGACGCCTCGGCGACCTCGTCGAGTAAACCGGTCTCCTGCTCGGAGTCCTCGTCGGCCTCGTCGAGCAGACCCGTCTCGCGCTCGGACTCCTCGTCCTCCTCCGTGAGCAGGCCGGTGGATCGCTCGGACTCTTCGTCGTCCTCCACCAGCACGCCAGTCGGACGCTCAGATTCCTCATCCTCGTCCTCGGTAAGTACGCCGGTCGGACGCTCAGACTCCTCTTCCTCCTCAACCAGCACACCGGTCGGACGCTCGGAGTCGTCCTCGTCCTCAACCAGCACACCGGTGGGACGCTCGGTCTCCATGTCGTCCTCAGTCAGAACCTCGGTCGGGGTCTCGCTGCCGGCGAAGCCCTCGTCGTCGTTCTCGTCGCGGACGTCCTTCTCCACCTTGGCAGCATGGGCCTTGGCGTGACGTGCCGATGCGGGCTCGTCGCTGATGGGCGCGACCACCGTGGTCAGGTTGTCGTCGCCCTCGGGACCCTCGTGCGCGATGTCGGTCACGCGGTCGTCCCCGCCCGCGCCGTCAAGCACAGCGCGGGCGGGGTTGCCGGACTTTTTGGCGCCGGCGCCACGCGTCATGCGGCGACGCGAAGACTCACCAGAAGTAGGCACGCGCTTGCCCTGCAAAAAGCGGATAGCGTTGAGGACATCCATCTTTACAAAGACAACCACCGCGGCAACGGCGAGCACGGCCGCGAGAACAAACGCGGCGATCGATACGTAGAAGTACACGTTTTCCATGTTCGCCCCTCCTTAATCCTCGGCGACGACGGCGTTGGAATACACCGTGGTAATCTTGCGCTGGACCTCGTTCTCCAGACGCTGGATGGTCTCGTCGCGACGCTGCTCGGCATCCTCGTCCTTGGGCGATACGGCCTTAAGACCCGCATCGACCTTCTTGTACAGCTTCTCGGCCTGCGACTTCTTAATACCGGCGGCCTTGAACTTATCCATGTAGGTCTCCATGGCGTTGGAGATCAGCGCATAGCTGTCCAGGCGCACCGTCTCGTTGGACTCGCTGGCGATCTCGTCGGCCAGGTCTTCCAGGTTGCCCCAGTACTCCTTGTACATGGAATCGGAATCGTCGTCGGTCTTGACCGCGATGGCAATCTTGGTCGTGAACTGGGCAATGCCGTTGTAAATCTTGGCCTTGTCGTGGTTCTCGAACGACGAATCATCCGCGGCGTTCTTAAAGTACTCGGCAGACGCCTTGATACGCGTGGTGCGGTTGGCGTCCTCGTCGTCCTTGCTGCCGCCATAGGAGTAGAAGTACCAGTACAGACGACCCATCTCGTAAGACAGCTCCGAGAACCTGCTCGACTTCTCGAGATCGGTCAGGTTCTGCTGGTACACGTCATCGAGCTGCGCCTTCTCCTTGGTGGTGAAGGAGCCGTCGGCCTTGTAGGCATCGATGAGGCCCTCGTAGCCCTCGACGTCGCCCGGACGGTAGCCAATGGCGGCGAGGTAGGCCCGCTCGGCCTTCTCGGGAGCCGACTGGGTCTGGTCGCGGCCGAGCTTCATCTGATAGTCAAACTTCTCGGTGATCGTAGACTCACGCAGCGCCATGCTGCCAATACCCACGGCCAAGCACACCACGCACGCGATAATGCAGCCAAAGAAGGTCTTGACCTTGCGAGCCTGCTTATCGCGGAACTCGCGGGTGAGCTCCTTGTAGATCTCCAGGTCGGCAGCCAGCTCGTCGCAGTCCTGATAGCGGCGGGCGCGCTCGAGCTCGCAGCACTTGGGAATGATGACGTCGGCAAAGCCCTCGCCCACGTTCTCGTTTTTGGTGTGAACGTTGGGCAGCGGGAACTCCACCGGGGGCGCCTCGCCCACCAGCAGGTGCCACATGGTGGCGCCGATGCCGTAGATATCGGTACGGGCGTCGGTCTGGGCCTTGCCGTACTGCTCGGGCGCGGCATAGCCCGTGGTACCAAAGGCGATGGTGTCCTTGCGGGCCTCGTCCTTGTACTCGCGTGCAACGCCCAGGTCGATCAGCTTAATGTAGCCATCGGGGTGCAGCATGATGTTGGAGGGCTTCATGTCGCGGTAGACGATGGGCGGATCTTGGCGGTGCAGATAGCCCAGGGCATCGCACACCTGCAGCATCCACTTTTGCACGTTTTCCTCGGACTGCGGACCCTCGCGGCGCACCACGTCGGCCAGGGACGTACCCTCGACGTGGTCCATGATGACGTAGATGAAGTCCTCGGTCTTCTCGATATCGACGATGTCGACGATATTGGGGTGGTCGAGCTTGGAGAGAAGCTCGGCCTCGCTGGCCAGCGACTGCTCAATAGGACGGCCGGTGGGGTCGGTTGCGTTGCGGTCGACCTCTTTGACGGCCCACTGTTTGTTGGTGAGCTGCAGGTCGGCGGCCAGGTAGACGCGGCTCATGCCGCCCTTGCCGATCACCGACAGAATCTTATAGCGGCCCTTGATGACGTCGCCCACGCGCTTACGGCGCGCGTCGACCTCTCGCCTGCTTCTGGTAGACGGCATGGGCTATCGACCTCCCTGAGCCTGAACGCGTAGCACGAGCGCGGTGACGTTGTCGGCCTCTTTGCGATCCATGACGAGCTTGGCCGTGTCGGCAATACGCTGCGTGACGCAACCAGGCTCAAAGCCCTCCTGCTCCTCGCGGTCCAAGTCGGCTGCGGTGCAGGCAGCATAGGCGCCGCGACGATGCTCGGCATCCCAGGCGTTGGCGTCCAAGGCGTCGGGCCCCAGGCGACGGCGAAGCTCGGTATCGGTAAGTACGTGACGGAAGCCGTCGGAGCACAGCAGGTAGATGGCGTCGCGGTCGAGGTTGCCGTGAATCAGATCGGGCACGACCTCCTTGGTGGAGCCCAGGCACTGCAGCAGCACGTTGCGGCGCGGGTGCGTGAGGGCCTCCTCGGGGGTGATGCGGCCGGCCTCGACTTCACGGCGTACAAAGGTCTGGTCGACCGTGAGCTGATTGGTCGCCGATTCGGTGAGCTCGTAGGCGCGCGTGTCGCCCACGTGCACGATGGAATAGCGGCCACCGATGGCGAGCATGGCAGTGAGCGTGGTACCCAGATTCATGTGCTCGGCCATGCCGTAGCGGATCAGCGCCATGTTCATGTCCTGAATCAGGCCACCCCACTGGCCGTCGACAAAGCTCTCAAAGCCGCCGACAGAGCTTTCCATGGCCTCCAGGGCCACGGGCAGCTTGTTGTCAAACCAGTCCGAGAGCATGTTGATCACGGCAGCCGAGGCGAGCTCACCGCACTCAAGACCACCCATGCCGTCGGCGACGGCGACCAGAGCGACATCGCCCACGGGAGTGGAGGCGACCTTGATCAGGTAGCTGTCCTGGTTGGATTCGCGCGTTCGGCCGACATTGGAATAACCGGCCCCTTCAAATAGCATCTGCGCTCCTTTCTCGAATATCTAGACGTGGGTCGCATGCCCTTAGGCGGGCTGGACCTCGAATGCAAAGTTCTCATCGCTCATGCGCACAGTGTCGCCGTCGACGAGCTCGACCGGGAAGCCCGGGTCGATGCGCTCGTTGTTGACGAAGGTGCCGTTGCGCGAGTTGTCGTCCTCGATCGTGCAGGTGTCGGGACCGGTGACAAAGATCGCGTGGCTGCGCGAAACCGTCGTGGAACCCTTGACCATAAACGAGCTGTGCTTGGACTTGCCCACCACAAAGCGACGGCCGCGGACCTCAAAGCGCTCGCCGGTGGCGATGCGCGTGAGGAAGAAACGCAGATGGCGAACGGTCGCAGCGGTCGCGGGAGCCGGCTCGGGCTTGGGAGCGGGCTTGGGCTCAGGCGCGGGCGCAGGTGTGGGCTCGGGCTTGGGCTCGGGCTTGGGCTCGGGAGCAGGCTCGGGCTTGGGAGCGTGGACGGCATGCGCAGGCGCCTTGGCGTCGTTCGCATGGGAGCCATGGCGCTCGACCGTATCCTGGGAGAACAGGGACTCGTAACCCTCGGCGACCTTAAAGTCGATCGGGTTGAGCACGCCAGTGCGATCCGGGCGGGACTGGGCGATGGGCGCGTCGGCCAGGTCGTCCTCGTCCTCAGGCGCCGGCTCGGATTCGGGCTCGGGCTCAGGCTCAGGCTCAGGCTCAGGCTCGGGCTCCGGCTTCGGCTCAGGCTCGGGCTCGGGCTCCGGGGCAGGCTGCGGCTCGGGCGCGGGCGCAGGTGCAGGTTCGGTAGCGGCGATCGGCTCGTCTTCCAAATCGGAAAGAACGACCGTACCCAGCACGGGGCCGGGGGCGGACACGTCCAGGTCCTCACCATCATCGAGCACCGTCGTGCCGTGGTCATCGCCGCTATCGAGCACCGTGGTGCCGTGGTCATCACCATCGCCATCGTCGAGCACGGTGGTGCCGGCATCCATGAGCATCGCGCTCACGCTCACCTGCTTCAGATGGCGCGAGAAACCCAAGATGTCGAAGGGGCCGGACTTCTTAAAGAAAGAGCTCAGCGACGTCAGCGCGTTCTGGGCAATATCGTCGGCGGGCTTGACCGCGGCGGCGACCGACTCAAAGAAGACGCGGACACCATCCAGGTTGGGCGTGATGCCGGTCATGGGCAAAAACACAAAGCGGCATCCGGTGCCGGCGGCGTCCATAACCACCTCGTCGGCGGCAAAGCGCAGGTTCATAAGCGGCATCTGACCTGCAACCAGAGCATCAAGCGCGCTGGAGATGCTCTCGAGCAGCTCACAGGTCTCGGCGCCGTCAAAGGGGCGCGCCAGACGCTGCTCCAAGGTCTCGCCGGCAATGCGATAGCGCATCTCGAGCACGCCATCGGGGTAGCGCATAAGCGCGCCGGGCAGCAGGCAGGGCACGACGCCGCCGGTTACAGCTTCATAGAGACGCTTGTCGAGCTGACGCTGGTCGGCGACCACGTAGCCGAGTGCCATAGAACCGTCACGCTGCTGAATAACTCGTTTTTCCATTTGGCTAACCAATCGTCAGAACATGCGCGTCGCGCGCGCAAAACCAATAGGTAATTCGGCCGGCGAGCACAATGCGGTCGCCGATTTCGAGCGGAAAGGCCCGGGGGCCCTTCTCTCCCCCGCTGTCGAAAACGCAGGAAAGGGCATCGTCCTCACCGCGCAGGACGCGCGTGCCGTGAGTGCTTCCGCCATCCTCCAAAAACCAGGTGCCATCGAGCATGAACACGCGACAGTGCAGACGCGAGACCACCGGGTCGGCCTCGATCGCGTCGCAGCTGCTAAAGCGCCCGATCGAAAAGGGCCGGTCGGCATCCACGCACCACACGCCCGAGATACACGGTCCGTCTCCGGCCGTGGTGCGCACCAGGCAAGCGCCTTTGGACACGCGCTCGCCGCACGTCGCCGGCGAGTCATCGGACTCCGCAGGCGTACGAGAACAAAGCGTGCGGGCGAAGCGATCGTCCAGGCAGCCAAAGGCCATGGTGCGAAAGCAGGCAGCAAAGAGCTCGGCAAGCGGGGCACAACCGCAAGCGGCCTGTTGCTCGCCCCAGCGCACCACCTCGCGCGACTCGCAGGCCATGCGCAGCGGATCGACCTCGCGACCGGCGCGACGCTCGCTTTCCAGTCCGCGAAGCAGCTCGGGCCACGAGGTGTGGAGCGCGTAGTCAAACAGCTCCGCATCGTCCAGCTTGGTCGTCTCGTGCAGCATCTCGATCAACGAAGTCGCGGCCTTGGAGAACACCGAGCTGTCGTCGGCATAACCCTGCTGCATATCGGCTGCATAGCGGCTCGAATGCATCAGGCGGGACAGCGCCGCGGCCGTACGCTTACGAACGACCGGGTTGCTGTGGTTGATATACCTGCCACGGGTGCCCACGAGCGCGTAGATGTGCTTGTGGTTGCAGCCGCCGCACGTCAGGTTTCTGATGGTCTCGGCAAAACGGTAGAACGCACTGTCCCAGCCATGCTCGTGAACGCAATCGCAAACCTGAGAGGAGCTCGCCATAAGGCCCCCTTTCCTAACTCCCCGGCACCCCAAACTTTAGGGGTCGCCGCATTCCCGCGCTGTTGCGCAACACCTCGGGAACAGTCCAGTAACTCAACATCGCCGCCGGTGCGGGCGGCATTACAGCAGCGTGACGGGCGTCACCACATCCATCACGTGCCGATCGCCAATAAAGTCGCCCTTAAGCTGCACGTGGCGGCGAGCCAGGTCGTCAAACATGCGGGCCATCTGAGCCGCCTTTGGACGAGCATCGGGGTCGCTGGCCAGGCACGCCGCGATGGCGGCGCGCACGTCCGCCGGCAGGCCCTCGTCCACCGCAATGGCTTCGGCGCCCGTGTCTCGGCAAGCCCCGAGGAAATCCCGCCACGCGCTGCCGGAGCCACCGACATCGGGTGCACCCGGCAGGTACGGCAGGCTGCCGCAGAGCGCCTCGTGGGCAAGGACGCCCAGCGAGAACACATCGGACGCGGGCAGGGCGTAGCGTGCCCCATCGGCCTCCCCCAGCAGCAGCTCGGGCGCCAGATAGCCCGGCGTTCCATGCGGGCGGGCGCGATACGCCCCCTCCTCGGCCAAAAACGAAAAGTCCAGATCGATGAGGGCGGCCCGGGGGATATCCCCCAAAAGGTCGGGCGCCAGATCAAAGGGGTCGCTCTCGAACACGATGTTGGAGGGCTTAAGGTCCTGATGGACAAACGTCCCACCAAAGGCGGCCTGTGCCTGGGCAAGTGCCTTAAAGCACGAGGACACGAGCAAAAGCGACTGCGCAAACGAGAGGGTGCGCACGCCCGTGGCGCAGGTGCGCACCACGTCGGCAAACGACACGCCCGGAACCATGACGGTCACCACGGCCAACACCACGTCATCCCCGGGCAGGGCGACGAGCTCGTGGAAGAGCACGCGCGCCAAGCCATACGAGGAGGGCGTGAGGGTACCGCCGGCATCGGCCTGCGTGTCCGAGACACGACAGAAGAAGTCGCCCTGGCGACGCAGGTGATCGATGTCGCCGCGGATGAGCTTGAGCGAGCACGAGGTGCCACGCAGCCCGTCAGCCGTGCAGGAGCCGACAAAGACCTGCGTGCCGCCCGCCGCGCTCGAGACGAGCTTGAGCCCGTCGACGCCGGCGAGCTTGGCAACCATGTCGACCTTGGCGTCGATCGGGGCCGCCGCGACGTTCTTCTTATCGGTCGTCTGATCCATCTTGGTAAGCACCTGCCTTTCTTTGCTACCAATACCATGAGGGCAAAAATCAAAAAGTTGTTGCGCAACATTGCCTCTCATCGCAAATTTTTTTGTTTTGCCTGCTGAGCGAGGGTAAAGACGAAAAAGAAAAGCGGCCGGGGATGCTGTCCTCGGCCGCTATGGGTCACGAATCGGTCGTATTGAGCGCCGGTTTTCTAGTGAGCCGACGGAACAGTCTGCTCGCGCAGCACAAAGGTGAGCACGGCGGCGGCAATGGCAAACAGCGCCGTAAAGATGGGGGTGGTCGCCGCAGAGCCAATAGCACTCATCATGTTGGCGTACAGCAGCTCAAAGGCCAGCACCGAGAGCACCATGAGACCACAGCCAGCGGGAAGCACGACCTTGAGGCCCTGGGTGAGGTAGAGCACGATGCCGGCGATCGTGGCGAGCATGCCGAGGGCCCAAAAGGCGGTAACGGCCATCGAGATAAAGGAGACGCCGCCGGAGGAAACCTTGCCGTAGTTGGGATTCGTGATGCTCACAGCATGACCGTGGCCCGAGTCGGAATAGTCATCGTAGTAGGAGCTGCTCAGCGAGCTGGCGAGGTCGGACGCCGAGTCGTACATGCTCTGGTAGGTAACGGCGACCTCGCCGGCCTTGCCCAGGCTCCAGACGTTGTAGCTCTCGTCAAAGCCCTGGCTCGACGAATAGTCGGTGTTCTGGCCGGCAAGTTGGCTTAGGAAATTGGCGCCCTGGCTCGCGTAGCTCGATGCCTGCACCACCGTGGGCGAGATGCTAAACCACGGCATAAAGGAGAGAACGATCGCGACCACCGCAAGAGCGCAAGGGATGATGCGGGCGATGGACAGGGCCGGATGCACGGCAGAGGCGGGGGCAGCCGCATGCATGGCAGGCGCCGCGGCAAAGGCGGGGCCGGACTGGGGCTGAGCGGCAGGTACGGGCTGAGCCGGGGCGGCCGCGTGCGCAGGGGCAGCGGTCGTCGCCTGGATCTGTTGGCCGCAAACAGGGCAGAAACGAGCGCCGTCGTCGATCTTGGCGCCACAACCGGGACAGAACATATCGGGTACCTCCTTGGGGTCAAACAACAAGTCGTGCGGACCTTTGAGGTCCACACGACCATATTCACCGCTCAGCGCGCAAACTTGTTGCGCAACATGAAAAAGTTTTTGAGGTATCGTCCCCGACTGTCTAAGCCACGGTCAGACGCTGCCGATTACGCCAACTTGTGGCCACAATTCATGCAGAAGGCGTGACCCGCCTGGATGGGAGCGCCACACGAGGGGCACGTGGCAGCACCGTCAGCAGGGGCAACCTGGGCATCGACCGGCACGGGAGCCGCCTGGGCCTGGCGAGCCAACTCGGCCTGGATCTCGGCCATGGACTTGCCGCAGCCCGAGCAGAACATAGAGGACTGCTGCAGACGGTTGTGGCAAAACGGGCAATCGATGAATGCGGACGCATAGGCCGCTGCCTGCGCTTGGCGCTCGAGCTCGTCGATCTGGGCCTGAAGCTGTGCGCGCTCGTTGTCGATTGCGGCGATGCCGTCAAAGAGCTCCTCGCGGCCCTGACGCAGCTCGGCGTTGTCCTTGGTCGCCTCGTACAGGCTGGCACCCAGCTGGCCGGCAAGCTGCTGGCGGCGCTTAAGGGCGTCATTCATCTGGCTCTTGATTCTGTTAACCTGCAGGGCACGATTGGCATCCGCAGCCGTACGATCGAGCGATGCCTGCATCTCATCAAGAAAACCCATGGTGGGTCCTTTCTCGTCTAGGTATCGGGCACTATGACCCTTCTCAAAACGTGGCTATCATCGCACAGCAAAACGCCACCCGCATGCGTAACGGTGTTTTTCAACAGCACCGTTACGCGGAATGAGCGAAACTAGTCATATTCTTGACTCATTGGGGCGCGGCTGCATACCGGCGCCTCGGCAAAGCAATCGATTCCCAAGGGGGCGAACGTGGACAACCAGGGACAGCAGGAACTCGTCGTGCTCGATACCTTTGAGCCGGCAGTAGCCTTCGATCCCGCCAATCGCGACGAATCGCGACGGCGCTTTTCGATGTTCCTGGTCCATGCCGACGCGGGCAAGGGCGGCACGGGCGTGGTTCAGCGCGCCACCAACACCGCCGGCGAGGTCTTTGCGATCAAGCGCTTGCGTAATCTCGATGGCTCCGACGAGCGCATCGCCGCCGGCATGCGCGCCGTGCTGTTCGAGGAATATCGCAACCAGCTCACCGTCTCGCACCTTAAGGGCTTTCCACGCGTATACGGCTATGGCACCAGTAACGGCGAGCCGCTCATCGTTATGGAATGGGTCGAAGGCTCCACGCTCAAGCACATCACCCCGCAGCTCCCCCACGAGGACGGCGGCGTGCGCGGCGACGCGGTAGCTGCCATCGGCGTGGCCGTGCTCTCCATTCTCAATAACGTACGGCACCTGGACACGGGCGTTGCCCACCGCGACATCTCGCCGCGCAATATCATGGTCGCCACGAGCGAGCGTTCGCTCCAAGACCAGCTTGCCACACTCGACTTTGATATCCGCCTCATCGACTTTGGCAGCTCCACGGCGCTCAATCCCATCGACCCCACCTTTACCGTGCGCGCCGACGTCTGGCGCGGCGGTACGCCCGAGTACGCGCCGCCCGAGATGCTCACCCACGACATCGCGGGTATCGAGACCAGGCGCTTGAGTCCCACGGTTGACATCTACGCGCTCTCGAGCGTGCTCTACGAGCTGTATTGCGGACACACTCCGTTTAACCTGCAGGCGCTGGGCACCGCATCGCCCTACCGTGTCAAAACCGAAACTGCCTTTGAGGTGCCACAAGCCCGCACGGCCGCCGACGAGGCGCTCGTCAGCATTATCGTGGCGGGACTCGCCGTCGACCAAGAGCGGCGTCCCTCCGTCGAGCAGATGCTCGACCTGCTGCGCCGTTGGCAATCGAGCGAGCTGGGCGACTGGCCCACGCCCGAGCCGGTCTGGGGCAGCAGGGTCATGGACGCCCAGACGACCTATATCGGCCCGGGGACAAGCGTCGACGAGCCCGTGCCGGCCACGTTCGACACCGCGCAGCCGGTCATGTTTCCGCTGGACGATGACGTCGCCGCTCCGGTTGACCCGTTTGCGGCCGCGCCTGATGCCGCTGCCGAAGATGCCCCGTTGGACCACGGACATCGGGACCACGCATCCTATCTGCCCGTACCGGTTGTGCTCGAGGCGCCCCGGGCCGCCTATGGCGCCGATGCCGCCGTGTCGACTGCGGCGTCCATGCCCGCCGCCCCGGCAACGTCCGCAGTGCCGAGCATGCACGCACCCGCGACGCCCGCGGCAGGCACCGCCGCACCCGTCGCACAAAACGCGATCTTTGGTGGCGCAGCGGCAGGCCCTTCTGCATCCGCTGGCTCCGCTGGTTCCGTCGCCCCTGCCGGCCTTTCCTCGACAGCGTCCGCGGCCACCACGACGACCGCAGCGGCAACGTCCGTCTCGCGCCGCGCTTTTCTCGCAGCGGGGGGCCTCGCCTTTACGGCACTTGTCGGTGGCGGCACCTACCTGCTGTCGCGGAACCTACACAACGGCAATGACACCGCGGTTTCGGCAGACGCCAAAAGCGACGACAGCTCGTCCAAAAGCAAAAAAGACAGCGACTCCGACGCTTCGGACAGCTCCGACACCTCCGCAACGTCGTCCAACACCATCAGCGTGGAGATGCGCTATGCCGCCCAAAGCGACGGCAAGTGGGGTCTGATCAACGACACCGGCGCCTGGAAGGTCAAACCGACTTACAGCGACATGCGGCTTTACGGTGCCGGGCTTGCCGCCGCGCTCGATTCCGCCACCGGTATGTGGGGCTATATCGACCAGGACGGCAATTGGGCCATCGAGCCGCAGTTCTCGGACACCCGGCCCTTCAACGACTACGGCGCCGTCGCCCAAGATGCGCAGACCAGTTTTTGGGGCGTGCTCAACCGCCAGGGAAAGTGGATCGTCGAGGCCAAGTACTACGCCATGGGCGATATGGTACTGGGCAACTTTGTACCCTATCGCTCCAGCAACGAAGAGGACAGCTGGGGCTACATCTACATCAAGACCGGCAAGCGCAACGACGTGCCGCCGACCTTTAGGGGCCTGGGCGGCTGGGATTCGGCAAACGGCCTGGGGCCAGCGACGCAGGACGGCACCACCTGGGGCTACATCAACGGCTACGGCCAGTGGATAATCGAGCCGCAGTTTAAATCCGCACGCCGCTTTGCCAGCAATCGCGCCGCCGTGCAGTTCGATGACGGCTCGTGGGGCTATATTCTGCCCGACGGCACGCGCGCATTTTCTGCCACCTTTGCCGAGGCGCGCGAGTTCGCCAACGGCTGGGCACCCGTCAAGGACCAGGCGACCGGCCTTTGGGGCTGCTCGACGGTGAGCGGCGCTTGGCAAGTCGAGCCCAAGTTCCGTGCCATGGGCGACATCTTCTACACCTCCACCGACGTCTTTTTGCCTGTACAGGACAACGAAAGCGGCAAATGGGGCGTGCTCGACGACGCCGGCGATTGGCGCGTTATGCCCAAATTCGACGCGATTATCTAACACCAGCGCCCCAACCCGTTTATAGCAATGTAAAGACGGCGTTGACGTGCATGTTTTAGTCCGTCCAATCGGATATAGTAGATTGAACTGTCAAATTGCATGCAAGTTCGGTCTGCGTGCTGCGACCGCAAGGAGGGGACCAATGGATCGAGAGACACCGCGCTCCGTCATGTTCGACGATCTGCGCAAGTTCGGCGGAATCACCAATCGTGATACCGCTTGGATGCTGCTGCGCTCCACCCCTATGGCCGGTGGCAAAGCACCACGCGACCGTGTGGACGAGCGAACGTTCCTATCGCGCGAGGTTGTTCACGCCCCCGTCGAGCGTCCGCGCCCCGAGCTGTTTGCCGATATCACCCAGACGGCCCAAAACATCACCGCTCGTCTGATCTCCAACCTCGGTGGCAGCGAGATGGCTCGTGCCATGGTGGCAGAGCACTATAGCGGTGAGGCTGCCGACGCCATGCGCGAGTCGCTGAGCGCCTATGGACTCGACGACCGCATCTACCGCAACGCCTGCGATCGCATCGCCGCGCCCGGCACAACGGCCGCCGATTGTGCACTACCGCTGGTCACGCTGTTTGTGGCGTGCGGTTGCCTGTGCGATCCCCAAGCCGCCGTGCAGGTGACCGAGACGCTCATCGCCGACAAGATGGGCGGGCACTTCTCCACCACCGAGCTCAGCGTAGGCGAAGGCTTTACCGCCGCCGTCGAGCCCGAGGTCAAGCATGCCGAGCGCCTGGGCCTTATCCGCATTGTGGGTAACGCCGCCAAGCCTCCGCTGTACCCGCTCAACGAGGGCGAGGGCGGCACCGTAATCGGTTCGCTCGCCACGGGCACCGGTGCCATCACCGATGTCGACCGCGATGTCTCGCGCCGACATGCACGCGTTTTTGCCAAGGACGGTTACTGGTACGTGCAGGGCCTGGGTTCCACCAACGGAACCGTGCTCATCTCGGGCGCGGATATGTCCCAGCACGTGGTCGAGCCGCCGCGCCATACACGCAGACCCGGCGTCGAATACCCGCCCGTTCCCCTGTGGCACAGCGACACTATTTGTTTGGGTGCCACGACCCGTTTTTTGGTTATGAAACTCGCAATTTAGCGTTGTGCCCGGCGCCGTACGTGGCGTACCGGGCACAACGTCTATCTGGTAAGAAGCGGTGCGCCCGCGCCCGCGACACCGCAAGGTAAGGTCACCATGGCAGATACCACTCCGCAGCCCGATTCAACGACGGTTCTCTTTCAGCTCGAGTCGTTCGATACCGCCGTCCCCGTCAATCCTGCCGACGAGGAACTCGCCAAACGCCGCTTTATGACGCTCATCGTCAAAGCCGACCGCTCTTCGCATGGCAACACGGGCCTTGTGCTGCAGGCGCATAACACCTCAAACGAGCGATTCGCCGTCAAAGTGCTCGCGGACAACACGCTCATGCGTGCGCTGGGAACCAATACCCCGTCGCGTACGGCAGACGAATCCGCCATGCATCTGGCAAACACCGCCGCGCTTTTTGAGGAATACCGAAACCTCTGCCGTGTGTCACACTTGCGTGGTTTTCCCCACGTCTACGGCTATGGCACGTGCCAGGGCGAGCCGCTCATCCTTATGGAGTGGATCGAGGGCACGTCGCTCGACAAAGCAGCCAGCATGCTGCCGCACGATGGCGAGGGCGTGACTTGTGCCGCCACCGCATCGGTAGGCTGCGCTGTCCTGGGCACGCTGCTGTCGACCCAAAACCTCGAGACGCCGCTTGTGCACCGCGACCTGTCGCCCGCGAACATCATGTTCCGCACCAACGAGCTTGGCATCGACGAGCAGGTGCAGGCTCTGGCGTTTAAGCCGTGTCTGGTCGATATGGGTTCCTCGGTCCCGGCCCTGGGCAGTGACACGCTCACGCAGCGCGCCGACATTTGGCGCTATGCCACGCCGGCATACGCCGCGCCCGAAATGCTCACTCGCGATATCCCCAACATTGCCGAGCTGCGTCGCTCTCCCTCCGTCGACGTATACGCCATCGCGAGCATTCTCTACGAGCTCTACAGCGGTCACACCCCCTTTAGGGCGGCCAGGCACCAAGCGCATGAAGTCAGCTCGTACTATCTGCTCAAAACGCAAAACGAGCCCGAGCCGCTTGTCGCCCACAAGGGTGACGACCAGGCGTTTGCCGACCTCATCATGTCCTGCCTCGTGACCGACCAGGCATCGCGCCCCAGCGAGCGCGAATTCTACGAGGGCCTATTGGCATTCGCTCCCGACCTGGACGAATCGGCCGCAAGCACGCCGGGGCTCTCGCACCAGCCTATCAACATCGATGCCGGCGCGCACCTTAAGATCGACGTCGCCGGTGAACGCGCCCGAGCGCTTTTGGAGCAGGCCCGTCGCGATGCCATAACCCGCCGCCGGTTTATTATCGGCGGCGTTGTCGCAGCCGTTGCGGGGCTCGGAGCCATTGGCGCCGCCACTCACGGCTTCGGCATTCCCGACTACCTCGACGGCATCCGCGGATCGCTTGACGACTACACCTGGGATCAGCTGCAGGAGATTTCGCTTAAGATCAAGGCGGCGAGGAGCAACGCCGAAGCCCGCAAGATCGCCAAGCGCCATCATCTGCTCGACGATGACGGTCATATCCCCTATCCATGCACCAAACGCGTCACGCTCACCAACGGGCTGGAGGTCGGCGCACAGCTTGTGGGCATCCGCCACGACGAGCTTCTGGACGGGACGGGCAAGGCCGGACTGACGTTTATGTTCGATGCCGGCATTGCCGAACGCGACGCCGCGGCCCAACCGTTGAGCGCCGGCTGGGCAGATTGCGAGCTGCGGGAATGGCTCGACGGCGACGGCCTTAAGCTGCTGCCCAACGAGCTGCGCGCACTCATCAAATCTGTCAAAAAGATCTCGAATAACGTTGGCGCCGCCAGAAGCGCATCGTGTCTGAGCGAGCTGCCCGCGACCCTTTGGCTTCCCGCCATGGTCGAGCTCTGCGGCAATCAGCCACCCGAGTCATTTACCGAAGACTTTCACTACCTGGCAGATATCTACAACGGCGAGGGCAAGGAATACCAGCTCTTCCGCGAGCTCAAGGTAAGTCCGTATACCACGAACGAGACGTTGGTTCGTCAGTGGAAGGGCAAGGACGTCTGTTGGTGGGAACGAACAGCGAGTCCCGACACATCGGAGAGCGAAGGCACGCTCTACATGAACCGCGTGGGGCACGACGGCGACGTCTTTACGTACGCCACCCCTGCGAGCAAGCCCAACAAGCGGACCTGCGTGATCCCTGGATTCTGTATCTAGGGCCACGGGCTGCGGCAGGACTTCCGGCCCCGGCGTTTATCTCGATCTGTAACATCTACTCGGTAAAAACAGGTCTAGTTGTTACAGATTGAGACATTAAGGTTTTTGCTGAAGGTTCGTCTCGATCTGTAACAGTAACTCGGCAAAACTGGGGCCAGATGTTACAGATTGAGACATTAAGATTTTTGCTGAAGGTTCGTCTCGACCTGTAACATCTAGAACCCAAAAACCGGCCTAACTGTTACAGATTGAGACAAACCCAAACCTCGCAAAACAAAATCTCGATCTGTAACAGAAAAGGGCCGTTTTCCCTGCTAGATGTTACAGATTGAGATGTTAAGCACCCGCCGAATTGTATGTCTCAATCTGTAACAGTAACCCGGCAAAACTGGGGCTAGATGTTACAGATCGAGACGAAGGACGGGGATGGTGCACCAACCCGGCAGCCACCCTCATCTGTATCGGAATGTCATACATTTCTTTCTGCACTGGACACCCCCAGGGGGTATGGGTGTATAGTATCGGCAGGTTAACAATTCAAACACCGAACTACAGAAAGGAGAAGCCATGGCTCAAGATAAGTTCGACGTGGGCGGCATGACATGTGCCGCCTGCCAGGCGCATGTGGACCGTGCCGTGAGCAAACTCGACGGCGTCAAGAGTGTCGCGGTCAATCTGCTCGCCGGTTCCATGATGGTGGACTATGACCCCGCACAGGTCTCCCCCGACGACATCTGCACCGCTGTCGACCGCGCAGGCTACTCGGCCTCACCTGTCGATGCGGGCGCTGGCGCCGCCAGCTCAAGCGGCAGCGCGCAAGCCAGGTCCGGCGCCGCCCATATGGAGTCGCCGACCAAAAAGTTGGAGGCCACTGCCTCCGCCATGCGCACCCGCCTCATCATCTCAATCATCTTTCTCATTCCGCTGTTCTACATAGGCATGGGACACATGCTCGGCTGGCCGCTGCCCAGCGTCTTCACCGACCACACCCACAGCATGACGCTCGCCCTCACCGAGCTCGTCCTGCTCATCCCCATCGTCTACGTCAACGACGCGTACTTTATCAACGGCTTCAAATCGCTCGTGCACGGCGCGCCCACCATGGACGCCCTCATCGCCGTCGGCGCCACCGCGTCGATCGCCTGGTCGCTCTATGCCATGTTTATCATGGCCAACCAGCTGGCCGCAGGTCAGGTGCACGAGGCCATGATGACGAGCATGGACAACCTGTACTTTGAGAGCGCGGGCACGATTCTGTCGCTCGTCACCGTGGGCAAATACCTCGAGACGCGCAGCAAGTCCAAGACCGGCGGCGCTATCGAGGCGCTCATCGATCTGGCGCCCAAGACTGCGACCGTCGTTGCCGATGACGGCACCGAGACCGTTGTGGACGTCGACAGCATCCTTCCCGGCCAGGTCCTGCGTGTGCGCCCCGGCGAGTCTATCCCTGTCGACGGCGTGGTACTCGAGGGCGCGTCGGCCGTGGACGAGAGCGCGCTCACCGGCGAGTCCATCCCCGTGGAAAAGGCCGCCGGTGACACCGTCAACGCCGCCACGGTCAACCGCACCGGATCGTTTACCTTCCGTGCCACACGCGTGGGCGCCGACACGTCGCTTGCCAAGATCATCCAGCTTGTCGAGGACGCCAACGCCACCAAGGCGCCCATTGCCCGCATGGCCGATAAGGTCGCCGGCGTGTTTGTGCCCGTGGTGTTTGCAATCTCGGCCGTGACCTTTGTGGCTTGGATGGCACTGACCGGCAGCGTGAACGAGGCGCTCACCTCCGCCGTGGCCGTGCTGGTGATCAGCTGCCCGTGCGCGCTGGGCCTGGCCACGCCCGTCGCCATTATGGTGGGCACCGGCAAGGGCGCCGAGATGGGCATCCTGTTTAAGAGCGCCGAGGCGCTGGAGAATCTGCGCAACGTGGGCACCGTGGTGCTCGATAAGACGGGCACCGTCACCCGCGGCAAGCCGGCCGTGACCGATATCGTGGTTGCAGCGCGCGCCGACGGCTCGCCCGCCATGAGTGAAAAGGCGCTGCTCAAGCTTGCCGCCGCACTAGAGCGCCAGAGTGAGCACCCACTGGCCGAGGCGATTATGGCCGAGTGCGAAACGCGCGGAATCGTCGCACGCATGGTCGAGGACTTTGCCGCCGTGCCCGGTCGTGGCGTGACGGCGCGCGAGGGGCAGAATGTCATCGCAGCCGGCAACGTTCGTCTGATGAGCGAGCTGGGCGCAGAGGTGCCCGCCGGTCTTGCCGAGCAATTTGCTACCGAGGGCAAAACGCCGCTGTTCTTTGCCAAGAACGGCGAGCTCGTTGGTACCATCGCCGTGGCTGACGAGGTCAAAGACACGAGTGCCGAGGCCATCGCCGCGCTCCGCAAGCTCGGCGTCGACGTGCGCATGCTCACCGGCGACAACCGCGTGACGGCCGAGGCCATCGCCCGCCGCGTGGGGCTGAGCAGCGAACAGGTCATCGCCGACGTCCTCCCCGCCGACAAGGAACGCCACGTGCGCGAACTACAGGATGCGGGCGGCAAGGTGGCCATGGTGGGCGACGGCATCAACGACTCCCCCGCCCTGGCGCGCGCCGATGTGGGCCTTGCCATCGGCACCGGCGCCGATATCGCCAAGGAGGGTGCCGACGTGGTACTCATGCGCAGCGACCTCATGGACGTCGCCCGAGCCATCGAGCTTTCACGCGCCACGATCCGCAACATCAAGCAGGACCTGTTCTGGGCACTGTTCTACAACGGCATCGGCATTCCGCTGGCGGCGGGCGTGTTCTTCCCGCTCACCGGATGGCAGCTCTCGCCGATGTTTGGCGCTGCGGCCATGAGCCTGTCGAGCGTGTGCGTTGTTTCCAACGCGCTGCGCCTGCGACACTTTAAGCCATCAGTTGCGGTGAAATAAGGCGTAACATGCTTAGCTAAACCGCTATTTAGTCCGTATTCCACCGCAACTTTAGGTACTCAACGAAAAGGAGATAATCATGAACTACATCGTTAAAACGTCTGGCCTTATGTGCGGCCACTGCGACGCTACTGTCGAGACCGCGCTGCTCAACGTAGCCGGCGTGACCGATGCCGATGCCGATCACGAGACCCAGACTGTCCAGGTGGAGTGCGCCGACACCGTGACCGCCGAGCAGCTCGCTGCCGCCGTCGAGGGCGCCGGCGAGAAGTTCCACGCCCTGTCCGTGACCGCCGCGTAGCAGGCGCCGCCTACTCAATCCTCAGAAGTTGCGGTGAAATAGTTCCTGTTTTAGCGCTTCAAGCCTGCAAACAAGAACTATTTCACCGCAACTGACGGGGCATCCGGAAAATCGACCAGAAACGAGGACCCGCCATGATGGCAGACCATAAATCGGTGACCCGCATGCTCAAAACGGCACGCGGGCAAATCGACGGCATCCTGCGGATGGTGGAGGAGGACCGCTACTGCGTCGATATTTCCACGCAGCTCATGGCCACGCAGGCGCTCATCGCCCGCATCAACGTCGATGTGTTGAAGGCTCACATCGAGGGCTGCGTCGCCTCGGCCATCGAATCGGGCGACGAGGAGCTCAAAGCCGCCAAGCTCGCCGAGATAGAGCGCGTCGTCGACAAGCTCGCCAAGTAATTGGTGCAAGGGGGACAGGTACGTTTGCACCACCTTGGTGCAGATTAACCTGTCCCCAATGCACCAAATCGGGTATAAAGGCGTGCAGCATAGCGAAATGAAAGGCAGTTCTGCATGAATGACTTTATGAAGGGTCGCAACGGCGCCGACGAACTCACCGTCGTGCTGGGCTTCGCAGGCATTATCATCGCGATGATTGGATCGATGGCCCGTATCCAGTGGCTCAGTTGGATCGCCATCGCCGTTATCGCGCTCGGCGTGCTGCGCGGCCTGTCCAAAAACATCGACGCGCGCCGCAAGGAGAACAATGCCTTTGTCACGGCGACCGCAAACGTCCCCGGCCTCGGCAAGTTCGTCGCCAGCTTGGGCGGCGGGACTGCAGCTGCCAACGCCTCGCGCACGGCCGGCACCAGCAAGGAAGACTTTGAGCGTGCCAAGCGCACGGCCAAGAAGATGTGGAAGGGCCGCAAGACCACGGCCTACCTCAAGTGCCCCAACTGCGGCCAGATACTGTCCGTCCCCAAGGGCAAGGGCAAGATCCGCGTCACCTGCCCCAAGTGCCACGCCAAGATGGAGACGCGCTCCTAGCCGCTACACCATAGGACAAAATAAAAGCCGAGGCCTCGTGTTGAGACCTCGGCTTTTTGCATGGAGCGACATCATTCGATAAAGCTGTCGCCCCGTCACACCAGCGCTTACGCTACGCCATCGCGAGCGAGCTCCTCGGCAAGCGCTTCTGCCGGCATGGCCATAATCGCGTCGAGCTCGGCGTCAACCTCGGGGATGCGCTTGACCTTTAGCTTGCGCACCAGGTCACCGCGGCACATCACGTGCATCGGATCGCGCAGGGCCGCCAGGTCACCCAGAGGATTCTTGCGCGTCACCAGGATATCGGCCGCCTTGCCGCACTCGATCGTGCCGGTCTCACCGCCCAGGCCCAGTAGCTCGGCATTGACCTGCGTGGCTGTATGCAGTGCGAAGGCATTGCTCACGCCCACGTACTTGGCAAAATAGGCCACCTCGCGCCACATGTCGTACTGCGTCACGAACGGGCAGCTCGAATCCGTGCCCAGGCCCACCTTAACGCCAGCTTCCAGTGCGGCACGGGCACTCTCGATGATGCCCGAGCACACGATGTCGCCGTTCTTCTTTTGCGTATCGGTCGAATGGGTCTTTTCCGGGTCGAGCAACACAAACGGCAGCGCTGGGCTGATCGTACAGGTAACGCTGGGCGCACGCCCCTCAAGCTGCGTACCCGCGGCGCCGCGGTACAGCTCCAGGATCTCGGGGGTCATCGGAGCGCCGTGCTCGATCGTATCGACGCCGGCCTGAAGCGCGGCCTTCACACCTTCGGTACTCTCGACATGGGCCATGACCGGAAGGCCAACCTCGTGCGCCGCCTTGCACGCCGCCGCGGCAACCTCCACCGGCATACGCAGCACGCCCGGCTCGCCTACTTCGGTCGCGTCGAACACGCCGCCCGTCACGAACAGCTTGATGACGTCGGCGCCACGCGCGTACAAGTCGCGCACCTGTTCGGCCGCCTCGGCGGGGCTGTTAGCCACCTGGGCGAACAACCCAGCACCGTGACCACCCGGCACCGTAACGCCCGTTCCCGGCGCTACCAGGCGCGGACCCTGATACTTGCCGGCGTCGATGGCGTTGCGCACGGCGATATCGGCAAACAGCGGATCGCCCGCACCGCGCACCGTGGTCACGCCGCTTGCCAGCTGCTGTTGGGCGCTGCCCTTGAGGATGTGGCGAACGATGGCGCGGCCCACGGGATTGTCGAGCTTCTTCATGAGTGCGCCCGCGTCGCCCGCCGAGACCGGTTTGCCCGAACCGCACAGATGCACGTGCATATTGATGAGACCCGGCATGAGATACGCACCCGCCAGGTCGATGACCTCGGCACCCGCCGGCGCCTGCGCCACGGCGCTCGGGCCAATCCAGGTGATGACACCGCGCTCAACGGCCACGGCCATATCGGGCTGCGGCTCCATATACTCCGAGCCATCCAGAACGGTCGCATTGATAAACAACGTGGGACGATCGGCAGTCGCCATATCGAGCTCCTCCCTCACGATTAACTTGAACATTTGTCCATTATCGCCCAGCGCGGCAGAGTTGCTGCGGACATATCGGTTAACGGAGAAAGGAGGAGATGCGAAGAACGGAATGCATTGCAGTCCCACCCCAGCGACATCCGGGAAATGTCTCGATCTGTAACAGGTAGACCGTCTTTAACCTTCCAAATGTTACAGATCGAGATTTTTCGGCACTGCGTCCAACCTTTGTCTCAATCTGTAACAGTTGGGTCGAATTTTGGCCGTTAGATGTTACAGATCGAGATATTCTCCAGCCCTGTCGTCAAACGTCTAGATCTGTAACAAGTAGACAGGTTTTCAGCCTCTAGATGTTACAGATTAAGATCTTTCAGCAGGCGCCAACCTTCTGTCTTGATCTGTAACAGTTACGAGGCCAAACGGTCCCTTGTTGTTACAGAACGAGACAAACTCGACAGGAACAACCGCATCCGCGTCAGCTGCACCCCTCAGCGCCCATACCACCGGCATCTCCATTCCTCAGCCAAATCGGCCCGCTGTGGAATTCCCGCCAGTCTCATCTTTTCGGCCAGCTTCCCCGGGTTCTTAAGTTCATCAAACGTAAACCGAAGCACCTTGTGCCCGAGCACCGTCAGATGGGACTCCCGCTGACGTTCTGCCACGAATGGGTCGATCAACTCCCGACCCTCGTCGTTCTGCAAGGCATACTTCCCCTTTCCGTCCAGCTCGCCAATCACGCACGTTCCGTCCTCGAGCCTCCAAAAATAATCAACGCGAAACACTTGGCTCGAATCGAGCGGATCACGAAACTCCACCTGCAACTCTGGCACCGGAAAACCGTATGCAATAAAGAACGCCCGAAAACGAGACTCGCCGCCGTTTTCGGACAGCCCGTCCGCATACGACGCAATCACCTGCGCTCTGCGATACCCGCGCTTGCCTTCACAATCCATTCGAAGCCGCTCACAAAAGTCATCGCGCGAAACGCCCTTTGCTCGCAACGCAGAATCGGCAATCGCCAAGCCATACGAAAACGGCGCGCGCAACAGGCAATCCTCTACCGTGCGCCAAAACGGCGTCACCCGCACGCCGTCGACTTGTTCAAGCGCACACGCCGCCCGCGGACGCAACAGCCGGCATCCTGCACTCAGCGGCACCGAGCAACCTGTCTTAACAAGATATCGTGGCCCGAGCAGGTCATTCGGCACCTCCAGACCCCACAAAAGCGCCGCGTCATAACCCCAAAACGCCCAATCGGAATGAAACTCCGCAAGCCCTTTGATGGTCCGCAGTGCTCGCTCCGCCGGTGTCAACGCATCCCAATCATGTTGAAAACAGAACAGATACGACTCGGGCTCCGCAATATCATCGGTTCCCACATGACGCCGCAGCCACATGAGATCGGCATTGTCGTGCGTCACAAGCAGCACGCCTTGTTCAGCCGCCTTCGCGAGCCTGGCAAGCATCCTATTCCGCGCCAAGGTGTTACGTGTCGTCTGCTTGTGCTTAAGAACGGTATTAGACACTTTCATCACCACCACATCAGGGAAATGGACCATTGTCACCGTTGCCGCTGTCGGCAAACGTCTCAATCTGTAACAGGAAGACAGTCTTTGGGCCTCTACTTGTTGTTACAGAACGAGATTTTCGGTCGTGCGGCCGACATTTGTCTCAATCTGTAACAGTTAGACCGATTTTTGGCCCCTTCCCGTTACAGATCGAGATCTTTCGGCAGGCGCCAACCTTCCGTCTCGATCTGTAACAGGAAGACGTTCTACAGGCCCCCAAACGTTACAGATTTAGACAAACCAGCGGTGCCCAAGCATTCGTCTCGATCTGTAACAGGTAGACCGGTTTTTTGTCCCTAAACGTTACAGATCGAGACAAATAGACAGGCGGCGGCGCTGCGACAGCCCACTCCCTACTCCCATTCCTGCTCGTAGATGTTGAGCGACTTCACGTAGCGTCCCTGAGCGCCCATGATGTCGCGAACCAGGCGCAAAAAGAAGCTGATGCACGAGGTGTCGAAACCGTCCTCTAGGTCCTCGGGATGCACCGCGCCCGGCCCGTCGACCGCCGTGTCGCTCAGGCGCGCGATGTCATACAGGTAAAGCTGCCCCGCCGTCAGCCAGACATCGTCGATGCACGCGAGTCGCACCGCAATCGCGCCATCGCTCCAATGCTCCTTTTGCACGATATGTGGGTCGTAGACGTCAAAGCGACGGTCGGTGCGCGTGTCCTTCAGCACGACCATGCCAGTCGCGGACTCCTTGTCCAAAATGCCAAAGCGCGAGAAATACTGCGTGTCGCGCACCTGCTTAAGTCGCCCGAGCGAAACAGGAGAAATTGACGCTGGCGGCTCGTCCACAAACAGCTCCAACAGCGTCTTGCCGCGGTAATAGGGGCGCTCAAACAACAGCCAATCGGTAAACGCCATGTTGTAGGCCATGATTTCGTTTTGAGAAGGTTCCTCGCAATAGCTGAGCCACGGATCGACGATAATCTCGAACTGCTCGCGCGCCGGCTCCAGGAATTGAAACTTCCGCAGCATCCAAAAGTGAGCCATGTCGGCAATATCGTTGCCGACGGCTTCAGCCAGCTGTGCTCGGTCAAAAACTTGGTCAGTCATGGCATCCTCCTCAAACTGATGGACCTCAATTTGAGCTTACGAGGAGGGCGAGCAACCACTGTCAGCGCGGGCAAAATAGGCCTTCGACTGCAAACCAGATGCTAACCAAACACTTGACGGGACACTTGACCGAATGAGCGCACCGCAAAGAAACCGCAGGTAGACATAGACAGCCAACCCGCCCTTTTGAGCCAGATGCCCGCTACCACCACAAAAAGAGCAGGTGACCACAGCCCAAGAAGTCGACAAATGAACACCCATACGTCGACAAACGAACAGGCGCCCCGCGAAGAGTGTCCCCCAACGACTAGACAAAAAAAGAACGTCCCCAATGACTAGTCGTTGGGGACGTTCTTAAATGACCACCTTACAGCGCCAGCGCGTCGGCGACTTCGGCTGCACAGGCCAGGGCATCCGCCATGGCACTCACCACGAGCGAGCTGCCGTTGCGGGCATCACCGGCCACATACACCGGCGCGGCATCCGCGGCGACACCCTCCGTGCGAGCCGCGAGGTGCGAGCCCTCGGCAGCCATCACCGGCAGCGGACGCCCAACGGTAGCAACAGGCACGCTCACCGCATCGAACACGCTATGCTCCGGACCCGTAAAGCCGCAGGCGATGAGCACCAGCTGTGCCGGCACCTCGCGCTCGGAGCCCGCGATGCGCTCGGGCTTGCCGGCCGACCAATCTAGATCGACTACGCGCAGACCCGCGGCCGCGCCCTTCTTGTCCAGCAACACTTCGAGCGTATCCACACCCCAGGCACGCATCTCGCCACCCATCGCAGCGATAGCCTCCTGCTGGCCGTAGTCGGTCTTCTTAACGTTGGGCCACTGCGGCCAAGGGTTGCTCACCGCACGCTTATCGGGCGCAGCCGGCAAGAACTCAAACTGGCGCACGCTGCGCGCACCCTGGCGCACCGCGGTACCCACGCAGTCGTTGCCGGTATCGCCGCCGCCAATGACCACAACGTCCAGGCCGCGCGCGTTCACCGCGGGCTCACCGCCATCGAGTACCGAGACGGTCGAAGCCGTCAGGTAGTCCACGGCATACACCACGCCCGGGGCATCCACATTCGTAGCCGAAAGACCGCGGGGCGCACGAGCACCGGCAGCCACCACAACGGCGTCAAAGCCATCGAGCTTGGCCGCCACCGCAGGGTTCGTAACGTCAGCACCCAGCTCAAAGACAATACCCAACTCACGCATGAGCGCCACGCGACGCTCGACCACGGACTTCTCGAGCTTCATGTTGGGAATGCCGTACATGAGCAGACCGCCCGGGCGGTCGTCGCGCTCAAACACCGTCACGTGGGCGCCACGACGCGCAAGCTCCCATGCTGCCACCAGACCGGCAGGACCGGAGCCCACCACGGCAACCGTGGGTGCGCCCTCCCCTGCCGGCTCAAAGCGACGCGGACCTCCATTTGCCCACTCATGGTCGCTGATCGCACGCTCGTTGTCATGGATCGTCGTGGGCTGGCCATCGACCGAACCCAGGTTGCACGCGGCCTCGCACAGTGCCGGGCACACGCGGCTCGTAAACTCGGGCATGGGCGAGGTGAGCGACAGACGCTCGGCAGCCTCGTCCCAGCGGCCGCGGTACACCAGCTCGTTCCACTCGGGAATCAGGTTGTGCAGCGGGCAGCCGCTCGGGCGTGCCTTGCCAAAGCTCGCGCCCATCTGGCAAAACGCCACGCCGCACATCATGCAGCGGCTCGCCTGGGCGCGACGTGCGTCATCATCGAGCTCCACGTACAGCGGATCAAAATCATGGCTGCGCTCCTCCACGGGGCGAAGCTCGTGGGTCACGCGATCGATATCAAGAAAAGCACCGGGCTTACCCATGGCACTTACGCCTCCTTCTTGGTCGAAGCAACAGAGCTGGCAGCCACGGACGCAGCGCCCGCAGCACCGCCCGCAACATCAAAGCGGGCAACGTCGGCAGCGTCGGCGCGACCGGTCACGATGTCAAACGCCAACTCCTCGCCCTGCGCATGCGTCTTGCCCACGGCCTCGGCCGCAGCGACAATCGCCAGCACGCGCTCGTACTCGGTCGGAATGACCTTCACAAAGTGCTTGCTCATCGAGTCGAAGCTGTAGAGCAGCTTAATGCCGCGCGGGCTCTGCGTCGCGTCCACGTGCTCTTGGATGAGCGCACGAATCTGCGCCAGCTCGTCGGCCGTCGGGGCCTTGAGCTCCACGCTCTCATGGTTCACGCGGGCGTCGAGCGTGCCGTATTGGTCAAAGACATAGGCCACGCCGCCCGTCATACCGGCGGCAAAGTTCTGCCCGACCTCGCCCAGGATGAGCGCCAGACCGCCCGTCATGTACTCGCAGCCATGATTGCCGCAGCCCTCGACCACCACGGTGGCACCGGAGTTACGCACGGCAAAACGCTGGCCGGCAAGACCGTTAATGAAGCCGCGGCCGCTCGTAGCACCAAAGAACGCAACGTTGCCCACGATGATGTTCTCGTCGAACTTGTAGGTCGCATGCGGATTGGGGCGCACCGACACCTCGCCGCCCGAAAGGCCCTTGCCAAAGTAATCGTTGGCGTCGCCGCACACGTTGAGCGTAATGCCGCGCGGCAGGAAGGCACCAAAGCTCTGACCGGCCGAACCATCGCAATCGACGGTGATGGAGCCGGCGGGCAGACCCTCGGGATGCGCCTTGGTCACCGCGTTGCCCAGGATGGTGCCCACGCAGCGGTTGACGTTGGCGATATCGGCGCGGAAGCGAATCGGACGCAGGTGCGCACGGGCATCGGCCGTATAGGGCACAAACAACGTGGAGTCGAGCGTCTTGTCGAGTTCGCTGTCCGCGGCCATCTGCGGCAGGAAGTGGCGACCGTCGGCGCCCGGAATATGGGCACCGAACTCGCAGGTCGCGCTCGCCAGCACGGGCGACAGATCGAGCAGGTTTGCTTTGCGGTTACCCGGGACCTCGATCTGGCGCAGGCACTCGGGATGGCCGACCATCTCGTCGACGGTGCGGAAGCCCAGGCTCGCCATGACCTCGCGCAGCTGCTCGGCAACAAAGAGCATAAAGTGCTCAACGTGCTCGGGCTTGCCGCGGAAGCCGCGACGCAGGCGGCAGTTTTGCGTAGCGATGCCGGCCGGGCAGGTGTCCTGCTGGCAGTCGCGCTGCATGAGGCAACCCATGGAGATGAGCGGCATGGTCGCAAAGCCAAACTCCTCGGCACCCAGCAGGCAGGCGACGGCAACATCGGTGCCGTCCATGAGCTTGCCGTCGGCCTCGAGCACCACGCGCGAGCGCAGGCCGTTTTGCAGCAGCGTCTGCTGGGCCTCGGCAAGGCCGAGCTCCAGCGGTAGGCCGGCGTGCCAAATGGAATCGCGCGCAGCGGCACCCGAGCCGCCATTGTGACCGCTGATCAAGATCTTGTCGGCAGCGCCCTTGGCCACACCGGTGGCAATGGTGCCGACGCCGGCCTCGCTGACCAGCTTGACCGACACGCGCGCACCGGGGTTGGCGTTCTTAAGGTCAAAGATAAGCTCTGCCAGGTCCTCAATGGAGTAAATATCGTGGTGCGGCGGAGGCGAGATCAGGCCGATGCCGGGCGTGGACTGACGGACCTCGGCGATCCAGGGGTAGACCTTCTTGCCGGGCAGGTGGCCACCCTCGCCGGGCTTGGCGCCCTGGGCCATCTTGATCTGAATCTCGAAGGCGCTGCACAGGTAGCGACTCGTCACGCCAAAGCGCGCGCTTGCTACCTGCTTGATGGCGGAGTTCTTGGAGTCACCGTTAGCCAGCGGAGTCTCGCGACGCGGATCCTCACCGCCCTCGCCGGAGTTGGAACGGCCGTGCAGGCGATTCATGGCGATGGCCATGCACTCGTGTGCCTCTTTGCTGATGGAGCCATACGACATGGCGCCGGTGTTAAAGCGGCGGACGATGTTGAGCGCGGGCTCGACCTCGTCGAGCGCCACCGGAGTGCGGCTGCTGGCATCGAAGTCGAGCAAGTCGCGCAGGCGCACGGCACGGCCGGTGCGGTGCAGGCGGGCGCTGTACTCCTTAAAGGTGTCGTAGCTGTCCTCACGGCAGGCGGTCTGCAGCAGGTAGACAGTCTGAGGGTCGATCAGGTGATCCTCGCCACCGAGCGGGCGCCACTTGGTCAGGCCCAGCGTGGGCAGTTGATCGGGAGCCGGACTCTTAAGGATAGCGAGCGCGGCGTCGTAGCGCTCGTTTTGCTCGCGTTCAACGTCCTCGACACCCATACCGCCCACACGGCTCACCGTGCCGGCGAAGTATGCGTTGACGAACTCCGGCGTAAAGCCCACGGCCTCGAAGATCTGCGCCGAATGGTAGCTCTGCACCGTGGAGATGCCCATCTTGGACATGATGGAGACGATGCCGGCGGTCGCAGCCTTGTTGTAGTTAGCGATGCCCTGCTCGGCCGTCACGTCCAGGTCGCCGCGTGCCGCCAAGTCGCGGATGCGCGCATGTGCGTTGTACGGATAGATGCCGCTCGCGGAGTAGCCCACCAGTGCCGCAAAGTCGTGCGGGGACACGGCGTCGCCGCACTCCACCACGATGTCGGCAAAGGTACGCACGCCGGCGCGGATCAGGTGGTTGTGCACGCAGCCCACGGCGAGCAGCGACGGCACGGGCACCTCGCCCGCAGCGGCACGATCGCTCAACACCACGATGTTCACGCCGTCGCGGACCGCAGCCTCAACGTCCTCTGCAAGCTGCTTGAGCGCAGCCTGCAGCGCGCCCTCGCCGGCATCGCGGCGGTACACGGCACTGAAACGGCGGGTCTTAAAGCCCACGCGGTCGATGGCGCAGATACGCTCGAACTCCTCCTCGTTGAGCAACGGGCGCTCCAGGCGAACCAGCTGGCAGGCCGTGCGGGAGTCCTCGAGCAGGTTGCCGTGGTTGCCCAGATAGAGCGTGGTCGAGGTGACCATATGCTCGCGAAGGGCGTCAATGGGCGGGTTCGTGACCTGAGCGAACAGCTGATAGAAATAGTCGTAGAAGGAGCGCGTCTTCTTGGACAGGCAGGCCAGCGGCGCATCGATGCCCATCGACGCGAGTGGCGCCTTGCCCTGCTGGGCCATGGGACGCACGACCTCGTCAACATCATCCCAGTGATACCCGAGCTTAGCCATACGCACGGCGGCGGGCACCTCGGCGTCCTCGGCCGGCGTCGCCGTGGCAGGCCTATCGAGCGCGTCGACGGTCAGCGTCTCCTCGGCAATCCAATCACGGTAGGGCTTTTCCTTGGCGTAACGGGCGCGCAGCTCGTCGTTGTAGATGACGCGGCCGCGGGCAAAGTCGACCTCGAGCATCTGGCCCGGCCCCAGACAGCCGCTCGTCAGGATGTTCTCGGGGCTCACCTCGATGGTGCCCACCTCGCTCGCCAGCATAAAGCGACCGTCGCGCGTCACATAGTAGCGGGCGGGGCGCAGGCCGTTACGGTCGAGGGCGGCACCCAGCGTGCGACCGTCGGTAAAGGCGATGGCCGCCGGGCCATCCCACGGCTCCATGAGCATGGACTGGTAAGCGTCGTAGGCGCGGCGCTCCTCGCTCAGGCTGTCGTTGTGGTCCCACGGCTCGGGCAGTAACATGGACGCGGCACGCGTAAGCGGACGACCGTTCATGACCAAAAACTCAAGCACATTGTCCAGAATCGCGGAGTCGGAACCCTCGCGGTTGATGATGGGCATCACGCGCTCAAGATCGTGCTGCAGCACGGGGCTGTACAGGTTGGGCTCGCGGGCGCGGATCCAGTTGACATTGCCCTTGAGGGTGTTGATCTCGCCGTTGTGGATGATAAAGCGGTTGGGGTGCGCGCGCTCCCAGCTGGGCGTGGTGTTGGTGGAGTAGCGCGAGTGAACGAGCGCTACGGCCGTCTTAACGGCCGCGTCGTTGAGGTCGATGAAGAAGCGGCGCATCTGCGTGGCGACCAGCATGCCCTTGTACACGATAGTGCGCGAGCTCATGGAGCACACATAGAAGATCTTATCGCGCAGGGCAAACTCGGCGTCGGCCTTCTTTTCGATGGTGCGACGGCACACGTACAGGCGACGCTCAAAGGCATCGCCGGCGGGCGTGTCGTCCGGACGGCCCAGGAAGGCCTGCAGGATAGTAGGCATGCAGGCGCGGGCCGTCTCGCCCAGGTCGTGCGGATCGACGGGTACCTCGCGCCAAAAGAGCAGCGGTACGCCGGCCTCGGCGCAGCCCTCCTCAAACACGCGACGGGCATCCTCTACGCCCTTGTCGTCCTGCGGGAAGAACAGCATGGCCACGCCATAGTCGCCCTCTGCCGGCAGAATCTGGCCGCACTTTTGAGCCTCTTTACGGAAAAAGTGATGCGGAACCTGGAACAGGATGCCAGCGCCGTCGCCGGTGTTCTTCTCGAGTCCCGTGCCGCCGCGGTGCTCCAAGTTGACCAGAATGGACAGCGCGTCGTCCAGAATCTGGTGATGGCGCTCACCGTTGATATCGGCAAGCGCGCCGATGCCACATGCATCGTGGTCGAATTCGGGGCGATAAAGGCCCTGCTGCTGAGCGAAATCTGCCTGCATCGCGATCCTCCTCTAGATATTAGACAGTCAGTTGAATAGGCATAGTAGGAGCATCGCCGGCCCGCTGTGTTTCCCGCCCGTTTCGAAACAATCGCGTAACGCACGCCCTACGAGTGGGCGCGGCCGACCTCAAGGGCGACAACAAGGGCCCCAAGTTCGGCCCGTAAGCCACCGCTTCAAACATCTCAATCTGTAACAGGAAGACCCAATTTTGGCGCCTAGATGTTACAGATTGAGATTTTCTGCAGGACGGTTTTGGTTTGTCTCAATCTGTAACACGAAGGGCCGGTTTTGGTGGTCAGCCGTTACAGATCGAGATTTTCCATAGGACCATTTCTTCCTGTCTCGATCCGTAACACCTAGACCCAATTTCCATCCCTAGCTGTTACAGATCAAGACATTTCGGCAATCCCCTTTCACCATCCTATTCAAATACAACCATTTTGTTAGTCTTGGTTAACTTTTTAGCCTAAAACGGGTATCCTTTGCGGCGTCAAACAAACGGCACGCAGGAGCGCACCATGCTCAACCATCTCAAACAACACTTTGGCTCCCGACGCACCGGTGGTCACGGAGGCCTGGATATTGCGCGGCACATCGGTCCCGGGCTGCTCGTCACCGTCGGCTTTATCGACCCAGGCAACTGGGCCTCCAATATGGCCGCGGGCTCGCAGTTTGGCTACGCGCTGCTGTGGATCGTCACGCTGTCCACGATTATGCTCATTGTGCTGCAGCACAACGCGGCACACCTGGGTATCGCCACGGGCGCCTGTCTTGCCGAAGCCACGACACGTTACCTTCCCCGCTTCGTTGGGCGCACGGTGCTCGCCAGTGCCTATCTCGCGACCATCGCCACCGCCATGGCCGAAGTCCTGGGTGGCGCGATTGCCCTTCAAATGCTCTTTGGGCTGCCCGTGCGCGCGGGCTGCGTCATCGTGGCGGCAGCATCGATGGCGATGCTCATGACGAGTTCCTACAAGCGCGCCGAGCGATGGATTATCGCCTTCGTAGGCGTGGTAGGACTCTCGTTTTTGGCCGAGCTTGCGCTGGTCAAGGTCGACTGGCCGCAGGCCGCCGCAAGCTGGATCACACCCAGCATGCCCACCAGCTCGGCCGCGATTATCGTAAGTGTCCTAGGGGCGGTCGTTATGCCCCACAACCTCTTCCTGCACTCCGAGGTCATCCAATCCATGCACTTCGAAGGCCAGGGCGAGCAAGTTATCGAAGAACGTCTGCGCTACGAGCTCTTCGACACGCTCTTTTCGATGGGCGTGGGCTGGGCAATCAACTCGGCCATGGTCATCCTGGCCGCAACGACCTTCTTTGCGCACGGCATTGTCGTAGACGACCTCGCCGTCGCAGCGGCTACGCTCTCCCCCATCTTGGGCCCGGCGAGCTCGACCATCTTTGCGGTAGCGCTGCTGTTCGCGGGTCTCTCGAGTAGCGTGACAGCGGGCATGGCGGCGGGAACCATCACCGCGGGCATGTTCGACGAGGAATACGACATCCACGACCGACATTCCTCGATCGGGGTGGCAGCCTGTTTCGTCGGTGCAGTGGCGGCGTGCCTGGTCGTCCCGAATCCTTTTGAGGGTCTCATTTGGAGTCAGGCGCTGCTGTCGCTTCAGCTGCCGATTACGGTCTTTGTGCTCATACGACTCACCAGCTCACGCCGCGTCATGGGCAAATACGCCAACTCACGCCCGCTCAACGCGTTGCTCGTAGGGATCGGTGCCGTCGTAACGGCGCTCGATGCCGTGCTGTTGACCGGGATGTAATGGGACGGGGTACCTACTCAGGCAAACGTCTCGATTTGTAACATCTAGACCCGCTTTTGATGTCTAGATGTGACAAATCGAGATCATTCCGAGGGACAGCTCCGTTT
>CALKBP010000055.1:0-35491 GCA_937989885.1 uncultured Collinsella sp. | reverse complement strand
CGGGATTGGTCAATCTCGGCCGACTATATTTGGCTAAATTATTCCGACGCTAACATCCTATAGTTTTGTCAACTGGGAAATGCTCTCCGTGCGACCGAATCGCGGCATGCTGACGCCAAGCCATTAGGCCGGTGGGCTTCAGTCTGCTCGGTGCGTTTCGGCTAGGCTGCGTAAGGCACCCTGTCTCGCATTACCGCGTAGATGACCTTCAGTCTCTTTCGCGCCAGCGCCTTGAGCGCCTTGCCGTGCGACATGCCCCGCTCCCGGCACCTGGTGTAGTAGTCGCCCCATCTCCCCTCTGTCCGGGTAAGGCAGTTACATGAGAATATGAGCAGGTTCTTCAGCCTCTTGTTGCCTTGGCGCGATGCCGTCACCGAGGAGATCGAGGTTCCCGACTGGCGGTTGCGCGGCGCCAGGCCGCAGTACGACGCGAGCCTGTCGTGACTGGGGAAGTCTTCGATGTCGATGGAGATCGCAAGCTCGGAAGCGGTTTTGGGCCCGATGCCCGGCACCGTCAGGAGGCATCGGTAGGTATCGTCGCCCTCGAGCAGGGCGGAGATCTCCGCCGTGATCGCCTCGATCTCCGCCGAGTTCTCGGATATCCTGCGCGCGAGCAGTTTCACCGCCCGGTCCTCGGCGGCGACGACCGACGCGTCCGGCCTTGTCGAGGAGGTTGTCGAGCGGACGAGGGCCTCGATCTTGCCGCGCGCCGCCCCACGCGTGAGCGCCGCCGCCCTGCGGGGCCCGGCGTCGGCTACCGACCAGGCCCCGCCGAGGGATGCCATGAGCCTCAGCTGGGGCCCGTCGGACAGGTCGACCAGCGCCTCGAAGGCGGGGCACGATTCCAGCAGGATGCTGCGCAGCCGGTTCTTATTCCTAGTGTTCTCGCAGGTCAGGAAGTTCCTCTGGGCGGCCAGCGCCCTCGCCGCCGCAATCGTCGGACCTGGGTCTCCGACCGGCAGGAGCGCGTCGGGGATGCCAAGCGCCGTCTTCGCGATGACCATCGCGTCTCGCTCGTCGGTCTTGGCGTCGCCGGCGAAGAGCCTGGCGGCCCCGTGCGCCGCGAGTCCCGGCAGGTACGCCGCCGACATCCCGGCCGCCCTGGCGCGGGCGAGCGCGAGGGCGCCTATGTTGCGCGACTGGTCGACGACCACGAGCGCATCGGGGAAGCGGCCGAACAGCGAGTCCAGGTCGTCCTCCCTGTTCGCGACGGGGGTACTCAACAGCACCTCGCCATCTCGAGTCGCGACGCATGCCCAGTGGGACGATTTCCCGACATCGAGCCCGATGACGGCTTCCGGCATTCTAATTGGTGCCACGGTGGTATCCTCCAATCGGTAGGCCGATCGGAACCCCTCCCCGCGACACCCACATTACCTGGCCGTGGCGCTTGCGCCCGGCAGTTTCCTATCAGTCGTCCGGAGCGGCGAGCGCCCCCGGTGGCAACACCCCCCGGGCCCTCTACGGGGCAGGGGCAGACGGCCATCCGGAGGCGCCCGATCGGCGGCCCCTCGGGGCTTGCCCGTATCGTAGGCAATGCGCCGAATGCTCGCCATCGAAATTTATCGGTGGCCTATTTCAGACTGTAATGGGCGGGTTGGTATGGGTCTTGACGGTGACCACCGCTCCGACACCGATCGCCTTGATGAATGGCTGACCGAGGAAGGGATTAAAAATTGATTCGAGAGCTTGGACGTATTGGATTGACGGCCTTGCAAGTTCTCCCTTAAAGTAATAGGCGTGATGAGGCCTTGCGACGATACGTTCGGCTTGGTCCGCGGGAACCGCCGAAAGGCGGTTTTCGCGTTTAAAGGGCTTTTTTCTGAAGGGCGCTCGTCGCGTTTTCGCTTCTGGCAGTGGGTTTTTACCGCGTATTTCGGAAGTGCGGGGAAAATCGAAACTTGCCGAGCACACTCCGATTTTTGTCAACAAAACCGCAGATCGCGAGAGTCTAAAACAGGGGCTTGGTCCCCAGATCTCGGTTTACCCCGCACTTCCGGAATCGCGCGACGGAAGTATGCGGCAAATTCTGGAACCCCCGAGCACAACGGTTTTTTCGCATAAAGGATCCGCAGGCAGAAGCATTGTGGCATTCCGGAGCGCTCGGCACGCTAGGGATTTGCCGCATACTTCCGAGTTTTGGCCTAGCACCCTTTGCTCCAGATGCAGCAAACACTTGATTGATGCTATTTAAGGTCTATAATCAAAGAAAAACTCTGAAATATCTTTTCAAAACAATGAAAGGAAAGTTGAGGACGATGCTTTGTCAGTTTTCCTTCAGGAACTATAGGTCCTATCGCGACGAGGCGGAGCTTTCCATGCAAGCGACGCCGATGAGGGAGTTTGAGCGCTCCCTTATCGAGTGTCCCGATGGGCAGAGCTTTCTGCCGGTGGCTGCGGTGTACGGACCCAACGCTGGCGGCAAGTCCAACCTACTCGAAGCTCTTGACTACGTTCGTTCGGTTGTGGCCAGACCGATCAGATTGCTGTCAGCTAGCTCTGATGCGCCAGAGGGCAATCGTCCTTCGATACCCCGTTGTTCGGCGTTCGAGTTCGATGATGTGTCTGCTCTCGAGCCTACCGAGTTCGAGCTCTACTACCGCGCGGGCGAGCATGAGTACCGTTATGCCCTGTCCGTGCATGCCGACGAGATCGTGTCCGAGGGACTGTGGCGGCGCAAATTGGGAGCTTCGCGTACGGCAATGTTGTTCGAGCGCGAGGGTGCTGAGGTCGAGCTCGGTCCCACGCTGCGCAAACTTGTTACGGCTGCGAGATTCAACCCGAGCCTGCCGTACCTGTCGTTCCTCTGTATCAACTTTGACGCGCCGGTGATCAAGGAGGCTGCCAGCTGGTTTCTTGATGGCGTGTTCCTGAACTACAACAGCTCTTACCTGGAGCGGATGCTCGAGCAATTGCTAGACGAGGCGGAGTCGCCCGAGGTCACGCGCTTTCTGCGCGCCGTCGACGTACGTATCGATGGCTTTAGGGTGGAGAAGGCCCCGGAATGGCGCGGCCAGCGCGTCTTTGTGAGGCACGAGGTGGACGGCAAGGGCTATGAGCTGCGCCTTTCTGAGGAGTCAGCCGGCACACAGAAGCTCATGGGGCTAGCTGCATATCTGATGACTGCGCTCGAGCGCGGCGCTACCGTTGTGGTCGACGAACTTGACGCCAAGCTTCACCCGAAGCTCCTGCGCTACGTGATTCTGTTGTTTAAGAATCCCGAGGTCAACAAGAGCGGCGCGCAGCTCATCTTCTCGTCCCAGGACGTGTCCACAATGCGAAACGACGTGTTCCGCCGCGACGAGATATGGTTCGCCGCACGCGGCGAGGGGGAGGCGAGCCAACTGTGGTCGCTCGCCGACATCCACGAGGCTAATGGCAACTTGGTTAGCAAGAATGCTGCTTTCGATAAGCAGTACCTGTCTGGTCGTTACGGTGCCGACCCGTATCTCACCCGCATCGAGGAGTGGGATTAACATGGCAGCGAAGAAGTCGAAGGGCTGGCGTAGTGGCAAACGCGAGGTTCGCCCGCGCATGGTGCAGATGACGCGCCACCTCGCGGTGACCGAGGGCAAGGAGACTGAGCCTCGCTACTTCGAGGGCGTGCGTGCTGCTTTGTGCGCGGCAAACGAACGCAAGGTTGCCGTTATCGTTAAGGGAACGGGCAAACACACGCTCGACCTGCTTGACTTCACTGTCGAACACTGCCGCTATGCGCCCGAGACGTTCGACCACGTGTGGCTCGTGTATGACAAGGATGACTTCCCTGCGTCCGACTTCGACGCGATGGAGCGTAAGTGCACCGAGCTCTCCGATGGTTCGAGGACCTTCCACGCGTTGTGGTCGAACCCTTGCTTCGAACTGTGGCCGCTTCTGCACTTTCGTTATACGACCGCCCCCATGTCGGCCGCGGAGTGTCAGCGTGCCCTCGCTCAGGCGATGTCTAAGGACTTGGGCATCGAGTACCGAAAGAACTTGGACGGGGTGTACGGAGCGGTTGACGGTAGGCGAGGCGAAGCATTGCAGCGTGCCGGACGCCTCATCGTGCACCATAGGGGGCTATGCAACGTCAAACCGTCTGCACAAAATCCTGCAACCAGGGTAGGCGAGATATTCGATGTAATAGGGCCGTATCTGGTTGGATAGTCGAGTTCGATCAGGCTTGCTAGAGCATGGGTCCACGAAAGAGGCTGCATGCAGGGTTGCTTTCTGCCTTGGATTGGATTGGCCTTTTGGGGCACGAATAGGATACTAGCGTGAATTAGCGGTATTGACGCAGCCAACCTACGGGCTTGCGTCCTGCGGAGAGGCGGCTGTTCTTCTGGACGGCCGTCTCTCTCTTTGCGTCCATGATGAGAAGAATATTTTGCCAAGTTTGGCGGTCTCGAGCGTGTGGTTTCAACTGGTGGTCGAGTTTGTAGACAACCGGAGGATTTCGACAAAAAATAGTCAATTGCGGTGGAAGCCTTCGGGCGACACCTGAAGAGGGTTGATGCGTCGGCCCTCTTTTTGTTTGGATGTAAGATTCGGCCTGTCAAAACTTACACCTCAATTGAGAAAAGGCGAAATTTCGTGTGATTTTCTGCTCGCATGTAACTTTACTGACCTGTTGTTGCTCAGTATTAATTCGCTGCGGTTCGCCGGTAAGGGGTTGACCTGAATTGGGCTTCTTCTTAAAGATCCAATTGTGATGAGGCCTTGCGACGGTACGTCCGGCTTGGTCCGTGGGAACCGCCGAAAGGCGGTTTTCGCGTTTAAAGGACTATTTTCCAAAGGGTATTATCGCGTTTTCGCTTTGGGACAGTGGGTTATTATTGCCGTTTCCGGAAGTGCGGGGAAAAATCGGAAACCTCCGAGCACAACCAGATTTTCGGTAACAAAACCGCAGGTCGTGGAAGGGTAAACCGGGGTCTGGTCGGTCGATCTCGGTTTTTCCCCGCACTTCCGGAACCGCTCGTCGGAAGTATGCGGCAAATTCCGGAACCCATGAGCACGCCGCCCTTTTCGCGCAGAGAAACCGCAGGTAAAGGCGTTGCGGCATCCCGGTGTGCTCGGCAAGTTTTGAATTTGCCGCATACTTCCGGTTTTTGCCTCGGTGGCAGGGCGTTTCCACTCATATCCTCGGCTAGATAATGGACAGAACAGCCAATCCGTCTCCATACAAAAACGCCGGCAGGGGCGAAATTGCTCCTGCCGGCGTTGGCGTGCCTGTTTGTGCTGTTTTCGGCTCGCGCAGAGGCCCGTTTTTGGGTCCTTACGCCTCCGTGGGCTCCACGCCCAGCTCGTTGCGGACGAGTTCGAAGGCCGCGGCGATGGCCTTGTCCATGTCGTAGTACTTGTAGCCGCCCAGGCGACCGGCAAAGATAACGTCGCCCTCCTGCGCCGCCAACTCCTCGTACTGCTTGTAGAGGGCCTCGTTCTTGGCGTCGTTGATGGGGTAGTAGGGCTCGTCGCCGGGCTTCCAGTCGGCCGGGTACTCGCGCGTGATGACGGTCTTGTCCTGCGTGCCGAACTCAAAGTGCTTGTGCTCGATGATGCGCGTGTAGGGGATCTCGCGCTCGGTGTAGTTGACCACGGCCACGCCCTGGTGGTCCTGCTCGTCGAGCGTCTCGGTCTCAAAGCGCAGGCTGCGGTACTCCAGCGTGCCCAGCTTGAAGTCGTAGAACGCGTCGATGGGGCCGCAGTAGATCGTCTTGGCGGCGATATCGGGCTCGGCGGCGATCAGTTCTTTGTACTCCACGCCGCAACGCACCTCGACGCCCTCGAGCATGTTGGCGACCATCTTGGTGTAGCCGCCCATGGGGATGCCCTGGTAGCGGTCGTTGAAGTAGTTGTTGTCGTAGGTGAAGCGGCAGGGGAGGCGCTTGATGATGCTCGCGGGCAGGTCGCGGCAGTCGCGGCCCCACTGCTTCTCGGTGTAGCCCTTCACGAGCGTTTCGAAGATGTCGCGGCCCACGAGGGACAGCGCCTGCTCCTCAAGGTTGGTCGGCTCGCCAATGTTCTCGGCAGCCACCTGCTCGGCGATCTTGGCGCGGGCATCGGCCGGCGTGACGACGCCCGGCCACATCTTGGCGAAGGTGTTCATGTTGAAGGGCATGTTGTACATGTTGCCGTGGAAGTTGGCGACCGGCGAGTTGACGTAGTTGTTGAACTCGGCGAAGCGGTTGACGTAGTCCCAGACGTCTTTCATGGAGGTGTGGAAGATGTGGGCGCCGTAACGGTGGACCTGGATGCCCTCGACGTCCTCGGTATAGATATTGCCGGCGATGTGGTCGCGGCGGTCGATGACCAGGACCGACTTGCCGGCACGCTTGGCGGCGTTGGCAAAGACGGCGCCCGAAAGGCCGGCACCGACGACGAGGTAATCGTACTGGGACATGGATATGCTCCTTTGTATGTCAATCGAACAGTTACTTGAGTTTTGGGACAAACAAACCTGATTATGTTGTCCCAGGGATTAGTGTAGCAGATGCTCTTTCAGCAGCTCCAACGCATGGGCGTAGCCCTGGAGGCCTTCACCGGTGATGGTGGCAAAGCAGGCCAGGCGGGCGTAGCTTACCTGGCGGAAGTCTTCGCGCGTCTCGACGGCGCTGATGTGGACCTCGACGGCGGGGATGGCGACGGCCTTGAGGGCGTCCAGGATCGCCACGCTTGTGTGCGTGTACGCCGCCGGGTTGATGACGATGCCGTCGACCTTGCCGTATGCCTCCTGGATCTTGTCGACGATGCTGCCCTCGTGGTTGGACTGGAAGACTTCGACCTCGTCAAAGCCCTGCGCGGCGCCGGCCTCCTTGCAGATCTGGACCAGGCGGTCGTAGTTGTCGCTGCCGTAGATGCCCGGCTCGCGAATGCCGAGCATGTTGAGGTTGGGTCCGTTGATGACGAGAGCTTTCATGGTTGCTTCCTTTGCGGTCGGGCGGGCGGTGAGGCGGAACGGAAAACCACCACAAAGGTGCCTGTCCCCTTTGTGGTGGTTTAGAGGGTGTCGAGGAGGGCTCGGGCGGTGTTGGCTGCGCAGTCGCGCGAGTCGATGATGTAGTCGGCCCAGGCGCGGTAGCGCGGCATGCGCTGCTCGGCCAGTTTGTCGATACCGTCGCGGGCAGTGATGGGGCGTCCCTTGTGGGCGAGTTCGTCAAGCTTGCGGTTGAGCATCACGATCTGGCTGTTCTGGTGTAGCAGCGGGTAGTTTTCGTCGCGCGTGACGACGCCGCCGCCGGTGGATAGCACCAGGCCGCTGCGTTTGGAGATGTCGGCCAGGGCCGCCGTCTCCTGCTCACGGAAGGCCGGCTCGCCGCGCTCGACGATAAAGTCGGCGCAAGGCATGCCCAGACGCTCCTCGAGGGCGCGGTCCAGGTCGATGTGCTCGCGGCCCGTTAGCAGGGCAATCTGCTCACCCACGCGGGTTTTGCCTGAGCCCGGCATGCCGATCAGGGCAATGTTCTGCTCGCGGTGAGACAGACGCTCCGTCACGTTCAGGATGCGCTCGCGCGGGGTGACCTGGCCGGTATAGCGCTCGACGGCTTGCGCCGCCTGGGCCACAAGCATGAGCAAACCTCCGATGCAGGGGATGCCGCGACGCTCGGCCTCGAGCATGAGTTCCGTGCGGGCGGGGTTGTAGACGATATCGATGACGCCCTCGAGCGAGTCGAGGCACTCGAGCGTGCAAGGCGCGTCGGGGCAGTGGGGGAACATACCGGCAGGTGTGCAGTTCACGAGCAACGCGGCGTCGGACTGCTGTGCGATGTTGTCGTAGTTGACCTCGCTCGCGCGTCCCACGGGCACCACGATTGCGCTCAGGTCGCCCAGCACCATACTTGCCGTGGTGCCAGCGCCGCCGGTAGCTCCGAGCACGAGGACCTTCTTGTCGGCAATCTCCACACCCAGCTCCTCGACCAGGCACTGGAAACCGAAATAGTCGGTGTTGTCGCCGCGCAGGCGGCCATCGGGCAGACGCGTGATCGTGTTGACGTTGCCCATGCGTTCGGCGAGCGGGCTCAGCTCGTCCAGGTAGTCCATGACGGCGCGCTTGTAGGGAATGGTCACGTTGGTGCCCTCCCACTCGTCGCCCGTTATAAAGGCCGCGAGGTCTTCGGGCTCGCGCTCAAAACGCACGTACTCAAGCCCCGCGAGCTCCTCGTAGATGGTCGGGGTGTAGCTGTGGCCCAGCACGCGGCCCAGCACGCCGTAGGGGCGGGTTGCGTCGACGTCAGTCATCTAGAGCACCTCCGTGTAGCTGCCAAAGTAGGTGAAGCTCTCGCATACGTCATCGATGGAATCGAGTAGGTCGTCGAGCGCCTTGCTGCCAAAGGGGCAGTCCAGATCGAAGTAGAACATAAACTCAAAGTCGCGCCCGGGAATGGGGCGGCTCTCGAGCTTGATGAGGTTGATGTTGAGCGCATAGAAACGCTCGAGCACGCGATAGAGGGCGCCCGGTTCGTTGGCCGTGGTGATCATGAGCGAGGTACGGTTGGCGCCGGGGTAGACGCGCGGCTCGCGGCTGATGACGACGAAGCGCGTGTAGTTGTTGTCCGAGTCCTGAATGTTGGGCTCCAGCACCTCCAGACCGTAGAGCGCCGCGCAACTGCGCGAGGCGATGGCGGCGACGTCGGTGCGCTCGGAGCTGGCGACCATCTCGGCCGACATGGCCGTGTTGGGATGCTTGGTGGCGTGCAGATCATGCGCCTCGATAAAGCCGGCGCATTGCGCGATGGCCTGACTGTGGCTATAGACCTCACGAACATCCTGCAGCTTGGTGCCGGGCTTGACGAGCAGGTTGTGGTCGATCTTGAGGCGCAGCGAGCGCACAATGTGGAAGTCGAACTGCGCGAGCAGGTCGTAGACCGCGTTGACCGAGCCCGCGGTGGAGTTTTCGATGGGCAGTACGCCAAACTCGCAGAAGCCGTCGCGCACAGCGCGCATGACACCTTCGAAGGACTCGAAGAACGCGATATCAGGCACGGCAAAGAGCTTGCACGCGGCGATCTGGCTGTAGGCACCCTCAACGCCCTGGCAGGCGACGCTGGCAGTCTGGGGGAAGGGCGTGTCGAAGGCCTCGGCGGTGGCGTGGGCCTTTTGCGAGACCGTGATGCCCTTGAGCTCGTTGATGTAGCGCTGCTGCTCGGCCTTGCTCATGCTCATGAGGAGACGAAACAGGGCGATGGTCTGGGCCTCGTAGCGCTCGGGTGCGCGGCTGGCGAGGTTGTTGAGCTTGGAGCGCTCGCGGGCGGGGTCGAAGACGGCCTTGCCCATCTCGATTTTTGACTTGGCGACCTCGGTGGCAATGTCCATGCGCTCGACAAAGCTGTTGAGAAGCGTGGTATCGATGCCATCTATGGTCTGGCGAATGTCGGCAAGGTCCATAGGGACCCCTTTCGTGAATGGTTGCCTGGGGTAGTTAATTTGGGACGGGGCTTTTTTAGCTACCCTTTGACTGTCGATGAATCGATGGGTGCCAGGGCAAATAACGACTGGCATTTGGGGGTAGCTAAAAAAGCCCCGTCCCAAATTAACTACCCCTCGGTGTGGGTGGACTAAAGCTGTCCGGCGTCTTCTAGGAGGGCGTCCCAGATGGCCAGCGCGGCGGCTGCTTCGGCTACGGGGACGGCGCGTGGGACGATGCAGGGATCGTGGCGGCCGTGGACCGAGAGCTCGGCATTTTCCATAGCGTCCATGTCCACCGTCTGCTGCTCGCGGCCAATGGAAGGCGTGGGCTTTACGGCCATGCGCCACATGACGGGTGCGCCGGTTGAAATGCCGCCCAGGATGCCGCCGGCGTTGTTGGACTCGACCTCGATCTGGCCGGTCTCGGCGTCGATGCGATACGGATCGTTGTTCTCGCTACCACGCATGGCGGCGACGGCAAAGCCCATGCCAAACTCCACGCCCTTCACGGCGGGAATCCCAAACGCGATCTGCGCGACGCGGTTCTCGATGCCGTCGAACATGGGGTCGCCGATGCCCGCGGGCAGGCCGTAGATACCGCACTCCACGATGCCGCCGATGCTGTCGAGCTCGTCGCGCGCGGCCAGGATCTCCTCGCGCATGCGACCGGCAGCTGCGGCGTCAATGCACGGCAGGTCGTTCGAAAGGATCGCCTTGCGGTCGGCCTCGCGATAGACCATGTCGTCCATGGGCAGATCGGAGATGCCGCCGATCTGCGCGACGTGCGCCATGACCTTGATGCCGCGGGCCTCGAGCGCCTGCAGCGCGATACCGCCCGCGATGCATAAGGGCGCCGTCAGGCGGCCGGAGAAGTGTCCGCCGCCGGCGACGTCGTGCATGTTGTGGTACTTCACGCGTGCCGGAAAGTCTGCGTGGCCCGGGCGGGGCTTGCGGCGCAGTTCGGAGTAGTCTTTGGAGCGCGTGTTGGTGTTCTCGATAATCGCGGCGATAGGCGCGCCCGTGGTGTGTCCATCGACCACACCGGCGATGATATGCGCGGCGTCGGCCTCGCGGCGCTTGGTCGCGGTCTCGTCACGGCCGGGGGCGCGACGGTCCAAAAAGGCCTGCAGCTGCTCCAAGTCAACGGCGATACCTGCCGGAATGCCATCGAGCGAGCAGCCGATGGCGGGGGAGTGCGACTGGCCGAAGATGCTTAAGTGCAAGACGTTGCCAAAGGTCGAGGACATGCTATTCCTCCTCGAGCGTGACCTTGCCGCCCAACAGGCGGTAGTGGTCGAAGAAATCGGGATAGGACTTGTTGACGGCCTCAGCGCCGTGGATCACGACCTCGCCGGTGGCGCGGCTCGCGGCGATGGCGGCCATCATGGCGATGCGGTGGTCGTTGTGCGAATCGACCTCGCCGCCTGTAAAGGCATCGACGCCTTTGATGATGAGGTCGTCACCGGCGATGCGCACCTGCGCGCCCAGCGCGGTGAGCTCGCGGGTGGTGGTGACCAGGCGGTCAGATTCCTTGATGCGCAGGCGCGCGCAGTCACGGATGAACGTGCGGCCCTGAGCCAGCGATGCCACGGCCGAGATAACAGGCACCAGGTCCGGAATGTCGTGGGCGCTCATCTCAAAGCCGGCGAGCTTGTCGGACTGGACGGTGGCGGCGTTGGTGGAGCGCACGATGCGGGCGCCAAAGCGCGAAAGCGCGGCGAGCACGTTGCGGTCGCCCTGTGCGGAGCTCAGCGACACGCCCTCGACGGTGATGGGGTCGGAGCCGATGGCGCCGGCGCACAGCCAAAAGGCCGCGTTGGACCAGTCGCCCTCGACGGCCACGCTGCCGGGCGTGCGGTACGAGCCGCTGTTCACGCGGAAGTTCGTGACCTCGGGTTGGCCGTCCTTGGCCGGAATACGTTCGACGTTGACCTCGACGCCGAAGGCCTTCATGGCCTGGATCGTCAGGTTGATGTAAGGGCGGCTCTCGATAAGGCCGGTCACCTGCACGCAGGAGGGCTGGGCCAGCAGCGGAGCTGCCAGCAGCAGGCCGGAGATATACTGCGAGCTCACGTTGCCCGGAAGCACAAAGGTGCCCGGGCGCATGCGGCCGCTCGTCTTGAGCGGGAAGCCGCCCAGACCCTGTAGGTCGCAACCGGCTGCGATGATCTCGTCCGAAAGCGGGGAGAGCGGGCGGGCGCCAAGGCGGCCCTGGCCCACGAAGGTGGCCTCCGCGCCCAGCGCGCAGGCGACAGGCAGCATAAAGCGCAGCGTGGAGCCACTCTCTCCGCAGTCGAGCGTGCCGCCGGCAAGTGCCTTGAGCAGGCCAAATTCAACGCTCTTCATGGTGGGGTGGACCTGGAAGCCGTCCTCGACGGTCTCGATGCGGGCGCCGAGCGCCGTGAGGCAGCGCACCGTGGCCTCGATATCGGCGCAGGTGGTGTTGCAGGTAACGTGCGTCTCGCCGTTGGCAAGCGCGGCGCAGATGATGAGGCGATGCGCCATCGACTTGGACGCGATGGCGGGAACGGTGCCCTTGAGCGGGGACGGGGTGATGCGGGCTAACATGCGGAAACGTCTCCCTTCTGGCCGAGGCCCTCGGCAATCAAATCGTGGAAGGTGGAAAGCGGCGTGCGGTCGATGCTGCAACGGCCAATGCCGTGCGGAATTACCAGGTCGATGGTGTCGCCCGTGCGTTTTTTGTCGTGGAGCGCCTCGGCAAAGACGGTATCGGCATCTAGGTCGCAGCGGGTCTTGAGATCGTGGCGCGCGCAGAGCTCCTCGATGCGACCGGGCAGCTCGGCGTCGCAAATGCCGTGCAGGGCCGCGGCACGCGTGATGATGCCCATGCCGATCGACACGCAGTTGCCGTGCCCCAGCTCAAAGTGCTCGCAGGCCTCGACGGCATGTCCGGCGCTGTGTCCAAAGTTGAGGAGCTTGCGCTGGTTGGTCTCGCGCTCGTCGGCAACGACCACGGCGCGCTTGATGTCGATATTGCGGGCGATGATGAGCGCCACGCGGGCCACGTCGCGGTTCAGCAGCTCAAGCGTGAGCGGGGTCTTCTCGAGCTCATCGAAGAGCTCGGGGTCGGCGATCACGGCGTGCTTGACGACCTCGCCGCAGCCGTCGGCGAACTGCTCGGGCGTGAGGGTGGCAAGGCATCCCACGTCGGCGATGACCACGCTCGGCTGCCAAAAGGCGCCGGCCAGGTTCTTGCCGGCTGCCAGGTCGATGGCCGTCTTGCCGCCGACCGACGAATCCACCATGGCGAGCAGGCTTGTGGGAATCTGCACAAACTTGCAGCCGCGCATGTAGGTGGCGGCCACAAAGCCGGCCACGTCGCCCACGACGCCGCCGCCGAGCGCCACGATCACGTCGGAGCGCGAAAGCTCGTGCTCGGCCACAAACTCCAAAATGGCAACGTAGGTCTCGGCACGCTTATGGGCCTCGCCGGCCTCGAAGGTGCAGATGCTCACCTCGTAGCCCGCAGCTTCCAGGCTCTGCTTAACGGGCATCTGGTAGAGGGGGCCTACGTTGGTGTCCGTCACGATGACAGCGCGCGAGCCGCCGGCGGTGGCTCGAACGAGCGGGCCGGCCTCTTCCAGCAAAAACGTGCCAACATGCACCTGGTAGGGGCGTGCGGTGTCGATATCGATGGTAATCGCCATAAGCTTCGGTCCTTTCGACCTGGCGTGATGGGTGGTCTAGTGGGAGGCCTCGTCGTCGAGCGCGCGCTTGATGCGGTCGCCCTCGGCAAGGAGGTTCTCAAGATAGCGCTGGTCGCGGTCCTTGAGGGCGCGGCTGTAGGCGCCGAGCGATTCGATCAGATGGTCGATCTCGAAGGCGAGCGCATCGGCGTCGTCGATCATGAGCTCGGACCACATCTGCGGATTGAGGTGCGCCACGCGGGTGAGGTCGCGGTAGCTGCCGGCCGAAAAGCCGTGGTGGACCTGAGCGGTCGGGCTCTTAACATAGGCGTTGGAGACGACGTGCGCGAGCTGGCTTGTAAAGGCGATGACGCGGTCGTGCTCGGCGGCGCTCGTTACACTGAACTTGCCAAAGCCCAAGGGACGTACCATCTCGCGCACCTGGCCCAAAAGCTCCAGCTTAAGTGCGTCGTCCACTGCGGGCGGTACTAGCACGAGCGGTGCGCCCTGGAACAGGTCGGCGTGGGAATGAGCGTAGCCCGAGAACTGGGTGCCCGCCATGGGGTGCGCGCCCACAAAGTAAAAACCGTGCTCGCGGGCAAGCTCAAAGGCGCGCTCGCACACGATACCCTTGACGCCCACGGTGTCGATCACCACGGGGCCCATGATGGCCTCGGTGTCGGTGGCGCCGGCGAGTGCCTGGGCGTGCGTCTCGAGCCACTCGATGCAGGCCTCGGGGTAGCATGCCAGGACGATGATGTCGCACTCGCCGAGCGTCTCGTCGTTGAGCTCGCCGGCAACGGTGCCCATGCTGGCGGCCGTCATAACGTCGTCATCGGGGTCCCAGGCCAGCACGCGGACGCCCGCCTGCGCATAGCCGCGGGCAAAGCTGCCGCCGATGAGGCCCAGGCCCACGATACCGGCGCACTTGGGGCCACCCTGGTTAACGCGTGCGTTTCTCACCGTACCCATGGCCTACTCCTGAACGGTCTCTTGGCAGACGACCTCGCGGATGGCGCGGATGCGGCGCATGGTGTCGTCGAACTGGTCGGGGGTGAGGGCCTGAGCACCGTCGGACCAAGCGTGGCTCGGGTCGTCGTGGACCTCGATCTCCAGACCGTTGGCGCCGCAGGCAGTCGCGGCGAGCGCCATGGGCTCAACATAGCGGGTGTAACCGGTGGCGTGGCTGGGGTCGGCGACGACGGGCAGGTGCGACAGGTGGTGCAGCACCGGCACGGCGTTGAGGTCGAAGGTGTTGCGAGTGCGGGTCTCGAAGGTGCGGATGCCGCGCTCGCACAGGATGACGTTGTCGTTGCCCTCGCTCATGATGTACTCGGCTGCCATAAGCAGCTCGTCGACGGTGCCGGACATGCCGCGCTTGAGCAGGATCGGGGTCTGCGTCTTGCCGACCTCCTTGAGCAGGGGGAAGTTCTGGGCGTTGCGAGCGCCGATCTGCATGACGTCGATCTTTTTATCCAAGAAGACCTGCACGTCGCGCGGGTCCATGATCTCGGTGACGATCGGCATGTCGAGCTCGGCGGATGCCTCGCACAGCAGGTCCAGGCCGGCGGGACCCATGCCCTGGTAGGCGTACGGGGAGGTGCGGGGCTTGTAGGCGCCACCGCGCAGCATCGTGGCGCCGGCGGCCTTCACGCGGCGGGCGATGCGGATGAGGTTCTCGCCCTCGACGGAGCAGGGGCCGGCAATGACCTGGAACTGGTCGCCGCCGATCTTGACGCCGTGGCCGCAGTCGATGACGGAGTCCTCGGGGTGGAACTTGCGGTTGGCACGTTTAAAAGGCTCGGAGACGCGCTGTACGCGCTCGACGACGTCCATGGACTCAAGCAGGAACGGGTCGATCTTGGTCGTGTCGCCCACCAGGCCGATGATGGTCTCGTTCTCGCCGCGCGAAACGTCGGTCTTGAGTCCTTTTTTCTCGATCCAGCTGACTATGTGGCTTACGGCCTCGTCGCTGACGCTCTGCTTTAAAATTGCAATCATGGTGTGCCTCTCACCTCGATGGATAGCCCTTGCAAAAACGGCCCGCATCGCGAGCCGTATTATATGGTGCATGAGAGTTTATACTATCTGACTCGCTTTTACCGCCTAAAGCGCGCCGTCGCGGCGCGTCTCCCACGTAATTGCAAAGCTTTTTCTATTATTTTGTTAGCCGGTGGCGCACTTGGGTATAATGCCTACCGTTCGCCCTATTAGCTCAGGGGATTAGAGCGTCTGCCTCCGGAGCAGAAGGCCGTTGGTTCGAATCCAACATGGGGCACCATCGAACGCAAGGCCGTCCGAACCTCGCATGGTCCGGGCGGTTTTCTTATACCGACGCGACGTGATGGGACGTGGTATGGCAGCAACGGATATCGAGCGCGGGCTTTCGACCGCCGAGGTCGAGGAGCGCATCGTCGCTGGTAAGATCAACCGCAACATGGAGCTCAAGACCAAGTCAGTCAAAGAGCTCATCATCGAGAACCTCTGCACGCTGTTCAACTTAATCAACGTGGTCTTGGCGATTTTGGTGTTGCTGACCGGTTCGTTTAAAAACCTGACGTTCTTGTTCGTGGTGTTCTTGAACACGGCAATTGGCGTCATTCAGTCCATGCGTTCAAAGCGGATGGTCGACAAGCTTACGCTGCTCACCTCCAAGAAGGCCATCGCGGTGCGCGACGGCGCCGAGGTGGAGCTCGACCTGGACCAGATCGTGCTCGACGATATCATTCGCCTGGGGCGCGGTGACCAGATTCCCGCCGACGCCGTGGTGGTGTCGGGCGAGGCGCTCGTCAACGAGAGCCTGCTGACGGGCGAGAGCGATCTTATCAAAAAGCAGCCCGGCTCCGAGCTCATGAGCGGCAGCTTTATCGACTCGGGCCTGCTGCGCGCCCGCGTGATTCATGTCGGCGCCGATAACTACGTGGCAAAGATCAACAACGAGGCCAAGTACGTCAAAAAGGTCAACTCCGAGATCATGAATGCGCTCAACGCCATCGTGCGGTTCGTGAGCATTATCATGATTCCGCTTGGTCTGGCGCTCTTTGCCTCGAGCGTGAGCGGGCTGTGGGATGCCGCGGGAACCCCGGGCGATAGCGCGCTTTCCTGGTGCTTCTCCGAGCTGCTGGCCGGTCGTGTGCCTTCTTCGGCGCTGCTGTCCACGGTGGGCGCCCTGCTGGGCATGATTCCGCAGGGCCTGGTGCTGCTGACCTCGTCGGTGCTCGCGATCGCCACGGTGCGCCTGGCGCGTCGCAAGGTGCTGGCGCAGCAGCTCTACTGCATCGAGACGATCGCGCGCGTCGACGTGCTGTGCCTGGACAAGACGGGCACCATTACCTCGGGCCGTATGGAGGTCGAGGGCACCTACCCGCTGCCTGTTGAGGGTGTTGGCTTTGGCGCGGACTCGGACGAGGCTGCTGTTCCCGTCGAGACCACGGTGCTCGACTTTGCGCTCGCCAACGTGGCACGTGCGACCTCGGCAGATGCCAACGAGACCTGCCAGGCGCTGCTCAACTACTACGCCGATCGTCCGGTCGAGGTGTCCGAGCCGCTGTCGGTCATTCCGTTCTCGTCGTCCAAAAAGTGGAGCGGCGCGTCGTTTGCGCAGGGCTCCTATGTGATGGGCGCCGCGCAGTTTGTGCTCTCTGACCGCGCATTTTCGCAGGTCGAGAATCGTGTGGCCGAGCTTGCCGACACTTGCCGCGTGCTTGTGGTGGCCCGTGTGGACGGCTTTACGCCCGATGGCGATATGGTGGGCGAGGCTGAACCCGTGGGCTTTGTGACCATCCGTGACGAGATTCGCACCTCGGCAGCCGAGACTATCGGCTACTTTAACGAGCAGGGCGTGACCCTCAACGTGATCAGCGGCGACGACCCGCGTACGGTGTCGTCGATTGCACGCGTGGTGGGCGTGCCCGGGGCAGATGCCTACGTCGACGCCACGACCCTCGATACGCCGTCCAAGATTGATGCGGCAGTGGACCGCTATCACGTCTTTGGGCGTGTGACGCCGCAGCAGAAGCGCGAGCTGGTGCAGGCGCTCAAGCGTCGCGGCCACACTGTTGCCATGACGGGCGACGGCGTCAACGACGTGCTGGCGCTCAAGGAGGCCGACTGCTCCGTGGCGATGGCCGCCGGCTCCGATGCCGCGCGCAATGTGGCCGAGATCGTACTCGTCGATAACGACTTTGCCTCGATGCCCGCCGTGGTGGCCGAGGGCCGTCGCTCCATCAACAACCTGCAGCGCTCTGCGGCGCTGTTCCTGACCAAGACGCTGTTCTCGATGGGCTTGGCGGCGCTGTGCATCGCGCTGCCGCCGTATCCCTTCGAGCCAATCCAGATGACGCTCATCAACTTCTTCTGCATCGGCGCGCCGGGCTTTGTGCTGGGCCTGGAGCCCAACAACGCCCGCGTGAAGGGGTCGTTCTTGACCAACGTGCTTAAGCGTGCGCTGCCGGCGTCGATTGCAGTCATTTTGGCCGCGGCGCTCGATATCTTTGTGGCGCGCGTATTTGGCTTTAGCCAGCTTACGCTTTCGACCATGTGCCTGCTCACGTCGTGCGCGGCGAGCGTCAGCCTGATCTGGCGCATCTCGCAGCCGCTCACGCCCTTGCGCGTGGTGCTTTTCGTGTTTGTCATCGCTGGTATTTTGACGGGCGTTATCGGGTTCCCGGGGCTGCTGTCCATCGCCAACCTGTCGATGGGTCAGATGGTCATCTTGGCGGTTATCGTCGTCTTTACCTGTGCGGTGTTCTTTAAACTCGCCACGATGATGGACTCGCTTAAGCCCCGTCGCCGTCACGCGGCAACCGGTTTTGGCCGTGGCGTGCGCGTTCGCCTGGGTCGCGGCGGCGGCAAGGTGAGCTCGACGGGATCGACTGCCGGGCGTTTTGCCAAGCGCGTTGCCGCCGATATGGCGCAGCGCCGTGAGGCCCGCACTGTCCGCGAGGCCGAGGCTCGTGCACTCGAGGGCGTGGCCCAGACCCAGCCCAAGAAAAAGAAGAGTGCCGGTGCCAAGCGCTCCCGCGTGACCAAATCGGCCCAGGGCATCAAGGTATCGATGCCCAGCAAGAAGAATAAGCCCGTAAAGAAAGACTAGCCCCAACGCCTCCCTAAGTTGCGGTGAAATAGGGACTGCTTAAGCGTTCTAACCTCCTATTCAGTCCCTATTTCACCGCAACTTAGGGGTGAGCGGGGATGTTGAATTGGTGCCTTGCGCTTGTGGGGCCGTGTCGATGTTATGCTCTAACCTCAATTGTTTGAATTGCTTCGGAAAGAGGATGCCGTGATCTGCCCGCATTGCCTAAAGACCATCGAGGACGGCGCCTCGTTCTGCCCCTATTGCAACGCATACGTTGGTCCGGGCGATGGCCCCGAGCATACCGAGTTCGTGTTCTGCGACGGCTGCGGCGCCCGTCTGTCCCCGCATGACCGTACCTGTCCCAAGTGTGGACGCCCCGCGCCGGGCATCCTTTCCGAGGACGCGGCCGCATCCGACCTGGCCGCAGGGCGCACGGCCGGCTTTCCTCGCCTGACGCAGGAGCAGATCGATACCGAGGTGCCCCACGCGCCGGCATCTGCCGCCGCGGTGCTCTCCGACGCAGCCGACCCCAACGAGACCTGCGTGCTGCCTGCCTTCGATAAGGACTTTGGCATCCCCAAGGTCGATATCCCCACGCCGGTGTCCCTGCGCGATGATGCCCAGCCCAAAAAGCAAAAGCCCAAGCGCAAGGTGCATCCCGACGAGGACGCCTACCACAAGCACAAGCGCCATGTCCCCAAGCCGCTCATCGTCATCGCGGTGCTCGTCGCCGTGTGCGGTGGCGTCTATTGGTTTGTAACCGCTGACCCCATGGGCGTCATGCCCGGCTTCTACGACCAGTTTGGCCAAGCCGCCCAGACTACCTTCCCGTCGCGCCAAAAGGGCGAGGCCACCGAGAAAGAGTCCAAGCAAGAGGATGCGTCCGAGGTCGTTCAGGAGGAGACCGTCTTAACCGACGACCAGCTCTACACCAGGCTCGACGGCCTGTACCAGACCATCGTGTCGTACAGCGACGATGACCAGATCGGCGAGGTCATCGATTCGTTTAATAACGGCTATCTGCGCACACCGCTCTCCACCCGCCAGGAGCTGTCGCAGAGCGCCTATGCCCTGCGCGATCAGATTAAAAAGACCCAGGATGAGCTCAACAACCTCAAGGTTCAGGACGACACGGTCTATGCGGAAGACATCGATCATCTAAAGCAGCTTGCCCAGTGGATGTACGAGCGTGTCGACGTGATCTGCCAGAGTTGGGATATCTCGCTGTCCATTCCCGACGGCGAGTCGCTGAGCGCCCGTCAGAGCGAGATCCTGGCGCCCATCGCACAAGGCGGCAACAGCGCGCTTAACCAGTACGACGCCAACGTGAGCGCCTGGAGGCCGCAGCAGCGTTCGTAATTTGTTGCCCTCCGGCGGCATAACCTGCGTGCGCAATTGATGGAAGCCCGTGCTTATTGCTACAATTCGTACAAATATGCTTTAAACGCACGAGGAAGGAACCACATGTTTGGTTTTAAGAAAGAGCTCTATACGCCCGAGTACCAGCTCGTCGGTGACGAGTGCGCGGTGATCGAGACGTCGAAGGGCACCATCAAGGTCAAGTTTGACGGTGAGGGCGCCCCCATCCATGTGGCGAACTTCTGCGAGCTTTCCACTATGGGCTTTTATGACGGCCTTAAGTTCCATCGCTATGTGCCCGGCTTTGTGATCCAGGGCGGCGACCCCAATACGCGCGATATGTCCGGCGCCGACGTCGCTGCCGGCCTTGAGGGCCCCGACGGCATGCCCGGCACCGGCGGCCCCGGCTACTGCATCAAGGGCGAGTTTGCCACCAATCCGCGCAACAGCCATGTTGACGGCGCGCTTGCCATGGCTCGCTCCATGGATCCCGATTCCGCGGGCTCGCAGTTCTACTTCTGCCTGGGTGCCCAGCACAACCTCGACTCCGGCTACACCGTCTTTGGCACCACGGTCGAGGGCCTCGACGTCATCTCGCAGCTGCGCGCCGGCGACGAGATCGTTCATGTCGAGATCGTTCACGAGTAAAGGGGACTTCCTTGAATAGCCAGCTGATCCAACAGGGCCGCGCCGCTTATCGCGCGGGTGATTTTTCCGCTGCCGCCCAGATGCTTGGCGCGGCAAAGACTCCCAACGAGATCATGGGTGAGGCCGACCACCTGCGCGGCAACGCCCTGATGCATCTGGGCATGTACGCCGAGGCCGCCGAGGCCTACGCCGCCGCCCTCAACGACGGCGCCTATGGCAAGCGCGGCGCCCTGCTCACCAACCGCGGCAAGGCACTCGCCGCGGTGGGCGACTACACCACGGCTGCCCAGGCGTTCTCCGCAGCTACCCAGGACGCTTCCTACGCCACACCGTTTAAGGCCTACCTGGGTCTGGGCAATGCGCTGTTCCAGTCGGGCGACTATGCCAACGCCGGTACTGCCTTCCGTCAGGCTGCCATCGACGGCGCCAACCCGGCTCCTGCCGCCGCCCTCGGCGATCTGGGCCGCTGCTTCATCAAGCTCGGCCGCCCCGCAGACGCCGTTGAGACCTACCGCACGGCTATCGACTTTGCCGGCCCGCGCGACGATACGCGCGCCCTCAACGCCGGCATGGGCCAAGCGCTTTCCGCCGCCGGCCGTCCCTCCGATGCGCTCGATGCCTTTAACGCCGCTACTGCCGATGGCATCTACCAGCTCACGCCCGAGCAGGCCGATGAGCTTGCCCGCGTGCACGACTCGCTCGCCGCGCTTTCGGCCCAGACGGCCATGTCCACGGCTCCGGCTCCCGCGATGGACGCTCCCGCTGTCGACCCGCTCGATCCCACGGGCGCGACCGGTCAGTTTATGCCCGACCCCTCTGACACCGGCTTCTTTACGCTGTCCGAGTCCGAGATGGTCCAGCAGGACCGCAAGCAGGCCAAGGTCCGTCGTCGCCACCGCCACACGGGTCTTAAGATTTTCCTGGTGCTGCTTCTGCTCATCGTGATCGCTGCCGGCGGTCTTGGCTATGCTTATACGCGCGGCATGGGCTACCCCTCGCAGGAGTCCGTCATCACCGACCTGTTCCAGGCTGCCGGTGACGGCGATACCGCCAAGGCCGAGTCCTGCCTGGCCTCGAGCCTGTCCGAGGACGCCAAGGCGATGATCATCTCCTCGATTCCGCAGGGCGCCACCGTCTCCATCGAGGGTATGGATCAGTCCATGACCGAGACCACCGCCAAGGTGAAGGCTTCGCTGTCCAAGGGCGGCGAGCAGGAGTACACCGTTAAATTCGTGCGCTCTGACAACCATATCGGTTGGGCCGTTTCCTCCTTCGATATCGATTTCTCGGCCGCTGACAACCAGTAGTGACCTTATGAGATTTGGCTCTGCCCGGCGCTTCACCGCAAGTGAGGTGCCGGGCTTGCGCTAGTATGATGGGCTAGTAGTTTTCCAGCAATCATCCAACACATCAGGAGTTGCGTTGTTTTCTTTGATGGATATGTTCTTCGGTAGCTATGCGGGCGATCTCGCCATCGACCTCGGCACCGCCAATACGCTTGTCTCCGTGCGCGGCAAGGGCATCGTCATCCGCGAGCCCTCCGTTGTCGCTATCGACAAGAACGACGAGCGCATCCTGGCAGTCGGCATCGAGGCCAAGCGTATGCTCGGCCGTACGCCCGGCAACATCGTGGCCGTTCGTCCCCTTAAGGACGGCGTTATCGCTGACTTCGATGTCACCGAGGCCATGCTTCGCTACTTTATCGACAAGGCTTCCGAGAAGCGCTATCCGTGGACTCCGCGTCCGCGCGTCGTCGTCTGCGTTCCCTCCGGCGTCACGTCGGTCGAGAAGCGCGCCGTCTTTGAGGCCACGATCCAGGCCGGCGCTCGCCAGGCCTACCTGATCGAGGAGCCCATGGCGGCTGCCATCGGCGCCGACCTACCCGTCGAGGAGCCCACGGGCTCCATGGTCATCGATATCGGCGGCGGCACCACCGAGGTCGCCGTTATCGCTATGGGCGGTATTGTCGTGTCGCAGTCCATCCGCATTGCCGGCGACGAGTTCGACCAGGCTATCCTCACCCATGTTCGCGATGCCTACAACCTGGCTATCGGCGAGCGCACGGCCGAGGACATCAAGATCAAGGTCGGCTCCGCCGTGCCGCTCAAGGATGAGCTCGACGTCGAGGTCAACGGACGCGACGTTATCACGGGCCTGCCCAAGACCGTGCGCATCGAGAGCGAGGAGATTCGTCGCGCGCTTAACAAGCCGCTCGACGAGATGGCCAAGGCCGTTAAGGACGCTCTGGACGCCACGCCGCCCGATCTTGCCTCGGACCTTATGTACTACGGCATTCTGCTGACCGGCGGCGGTGCGCTGCTGCGCGGCCTCGACGTGCGCCTGCGCGACGAGACCGGCGTTTCGGTCAACGTCAGCCCCACGGCGCTCGATAACGTCGTAAACGGCTGCGCCCGCGTGCTCGAGGCCAACGCCTTTGACGGTGGCTTCGTCCAAACCAATGCTTAATTTCCAAAAGGTGGATTCCATTTGGCACGATCTTCGGGTTTCTCTCCAAATCTGAATACCAAGCGACAATCAACGGGTATGCGCCCGTTGATTGTTTTCAGCCTGGTTTCGGTGTTGCTGCTCACGTTTTATATCCGTGAGGGCGAGGCTGGGCCGATTCATGCCGTACGCTCGGGCATGACGACGATTACCTCGCCGGTGCGCTTTTTGGGCTCGGCCGTGGCGGCTCCTTTCAACGCGATCGGCAACGTGTTCTCCAACCTCACGGCTTCGCAGGAGTCGCTCGACGATCTCAAAAAGCAAAACGAGGTGCTGACCTCTAAGGTCGCCGAGCTTTCCGAGGCTCAAAAGACTGCCGAGCGCCTGGAAGGCCTGGTCGGGCTGCAATCGACCTACAACCTTAAGTCGACCGCCGCTCGTATTGTCGGTGCGTCGGGCGATGCCTGGACCTCGACCGTTACCATCGACAAGGGCTCTGCCGACGGCCTTACCATCAACATGCCCGTGACGAGTTCTGCCGGTGTTATCGGGCAGATAATCGAGGTATCGGCCAAGACCTCTACCGTGCGCCTGATTGGCGACGAGAGCTCGGGCGTGTCCGCGATGGTGCAGGACACGCGCGCCCAGGGTATGCTGCAGGGCCAGCCCGATGGCACCCTGCGCCTTGAGTACGTGAGTGTTGACTCCGACGTCAAAGTTGGCGACATCATCGTGACCTCTGGCATTGGCGGCGTGTTCCCCAAGGGCCTGCCGCTCGGCACCGTTTCCTCGGTGGAGAAGTCGGCCAACGATGTGTACTACACCATTGTGGTGCGTGCTCAGACCACGGCCGAGAACAACGAGGAAGTGCTGGTCATCACCTCGCTGACCGACGAACAGTCGGCCTCGGACGAGGACGTGAGCACGGCCAACAGCACGCCGCAGGGAACGTCGCGCGATGCTGCTACCAAGACGAAGGACGAGAGCTCGGATGACAGTTCCGACACGTCCGAGACGACCGATTCCGGCTCGAGCGAATAGGGGGCATGTCCATGGATCTACACGAGCAGGGGGCGAGCTCCCGCACGTTTGTAATCGCCGCCATTGTGTGCGTGCTGCTGCAGGCGGGCCTGGCGCCGCAGATCTCCATTGCGGGCGGTCGCGTCAACTTTATGATTATCCTGGTATGCCTGAGCGTGTTCTCGGGCGATCCCACGCGGGCTGTCGTCTGCGGTTTTTGCAGCGGCCTGTTCTATGATCTTTCCGCTGCCGTGCCGGTGGGCGTTATGTCGCTGCTGTTGACGGTGGGCAGTTTTGCCCTGGTGCACAGCGCGGCCGGTCAGACGAGCGGCTCCCCGAGCGCGCGCGGTATTACCGTGGGCGCCTTTGCGCTTGCCATCAACGTGGTCTACAGCATCATCTTGCTGTTTATGGGTCTGGAGACGAGCTTTGTGGTGGCTGTTTTTGGACACGCCCTGCCGTCTTCGATCCTGACGGGTCTGGTTGCCATTCCGTTTTTGATGTCCGGCGTCGTGCCGCAGTCCGGTTACGGATTCTCCGCACGCGGTGGTCATCAGACGGGCATGCGCTTCAAGCCCAAGACCCGCAAACTCAAATAGGGGAGGCCTGTAGATGTCTTCCCAGATGACGGTTATCATCGCCGGTATCGTGCTGGTCGTGGCCATTGTGGTCGCGCTGGTCATCATGCGCCGCGGCGATTCCCGTTTTACCTACGACACGCAGCATGGAACGGCCCCGCGCGCCACCGAGGGCGAGGGCAATACCGCCGCGACCGCCTTCAAGGGCCGCTTCTCCATCCTCACCGCCGGCGTGGGCGCGATGTTTGCCGCGCTCGCCGTTAAGCTGTGGGGCATGCAGATGGTCTCGTCGGGCTACTACGACAAGCAGGCCAAGAACAACCAGACCCGTACCGTCACTACGCCGGCTGTGCGCGGGCGAATCCTTGATCGCAATGGCGTGGCACTTGTGCAAAACCGTCCCTCACTTGCCGTCGTTGCCTATCGCGACCTGGCCGATGACACCGTGCTGGTGCATCACCTCGCGAATGTGCTCGGAATGCCCTACGTCGCGGTGCTGCGCAACATTCAGGACAATTCCGAGGGCGCCCAGAGCCTACATACCATCGCGACGGACGTGCGCCGCTCCACAGTTGCCTATATCAAGGAGCATGCCGGCGAGTTCCCGGGCGTCAAGATTGCCGAGCGCACCGAGCGCCAGTACCCGTACGGCGAGACGGCCTGTCACATTTTGGGCTATACCGGCACCATTACCTCCGAGCAGCTCGAGGCTCAGAACAAGAAGGCTTCGGGCGATAACGATAGCGCCGCCGGTCAGATTACGTACCAGTCTGGCGATATCGTGGGCCAGGCGGGCGTCGAGAGCTACTACGAAAACTTACTGCAGGGTATTCGCGGCGAGCAGACGGTGAAGGTCGATGCCTCGGGCAATGTGACCGGTCAGGCCGGCGCCGTGCCCGCCAAGGCCGGCTCCGACATTAAGCTCACGCTTGACCTCAAGATTCAGCAAGCCTGCGAGTCGGCGCTTGCAAGTGCCATTGAGCTCGCTAAGACCACAGGCCACAGCGACGCCGGCAACGGTGCCGTGGTGTGCCTCGACCCCAATAACGGCGAGATTCTGGGCATGGCCAGCGAGCCCAAGTTTGATCCGTCCGTGTTTATCGGCGGCGTCTCCAATGATGTTTGGACCGAGCTCAACGATGACGAGGGTTCGCATCCGCTGCTCAACCGCGCCATTAGCGGCCAGTACATGTCGGCTTCGACCATTAAGCCGCTCTCGGCCTTGGCGGGCCTTGAGTTTGGAACGTACACGTCGAGTCAGACGACCAACTGCACGGGGTATTGGACCGGCTTGGGCAAATCTTGGGGAAAATACTGCTGGCTGCACTCCGGCCACGGCACGATGACGCTGCAGTCCGGTATCGCCAACTCCTGCGACCCCGTGTTCTACGATATGGGCAAGGCGTTTTTCTACAACGACCAGCATCCCGAGGGCCTGCAAGAGGTCTTTCGTCGCTGGGGCCTGGGCAAGACCTGCGGTATCGATCTGCCGAGTGAGGGTGCGGGACGTATTCCCGATGCCGAGTGGAAAGAGTCTTACTTTACCGACGCATCTGCCGAGGACCGCAAGTGGAATGCCGGCGATATGACCAACATTGCCATCGGCCAGGGCGACATCCTGGTGACGCCCCTGCAGATGGCTTGCGCCTATATGGGTCTTGCCAACGGCGGCAAACAGTACGTGCCTCACGTGTTTTTGTCAGCCGTGTCGCGCGATGGCGACGGTGACGCCTACAAGTACAACGGCAAGGGCAAGAAGAAGCGCCTGGAGGCCAAGATCAACAGCGATTCGGATTTGGCTCTTGTTCGCAACGGCATGCACGATGTGATTTACTCCGCGTCGACTTCGACCGCCGCGCACTTTAACTCCCTGACCCCTACGGTCTACGGCAAGTCCGGTACGGGCGAGAAGAGCGGCGAGGACGATTACGCGTGGTTTTGCGCCTACGCGCCGGCCGATGATCCCAAGTACGTGATTGTCACTGTCTTGGAACAGGGCGGTGGCGGCTCCGATACCGCCCTGCACGTCGTGCGCGATGTCCTCGGTGCGATTTATGACGAGCCCGACACGTCGACGGCCACGGGCGATTCCTCGGTTCGATAGGAGGTTGCGATGGACTTTTCGCCGGCGGACCTGTTCCGCTCAACCAAAACCGGCTCTCGCAGCAGCCTGGACCGCGTTAACAAGCAGCTCTCGGCCTCGCGCGGCACGTTCCGCCAGAAGGTACACATCGGCGTGCTGCTGGCTACCGTCGCGCTCGTTGCCTATGGCGCCATCATTATTTGGTCGGCGTCGCAGTTTAAGGCCGATGCCTCGTTCTCGCGCCACCTGCTGGGCATTGGCATTGGCGCGGTGCTGGCGGTGCTCGTTTGGCGCACCGACCTGCGTGGCATTTCCAACTTTTCGACGGCTCTGCTCGTCGTCGATCTCATCGTGATCTTCTCGCCTAAGATTCCGGGCCTGTCCTATACGGGCGGTCTGGGCATGACGGGCTGGATCAAGATCCCCGGTATCGGCCTGACCTTCCAGCCCGTTGAGCTTGCCAAGCTCATCACCATCTTCTTTATGGCCACGCTTGGCTCGCAGTACAACGGGCGTATCGATACCGTTCGCGACTACATTAAGCTCTGCGGTATGCTGTCCATTCCGTTTTTGGCCGTCGTCGCCATGGGCGACCTGGGCTCGGGTCTGGTCGTGCTGGTGTCGGGCGCCATTGTCATCTGCATGAGCGGTGCACGCCGCGAATGGGTGCTGTCGACCTTGGCCCTGCTGGTTGGTTTGATTGCGCTCATCTTGGCGCTCGACTCGGTCTTTGATTCGCTCCTTGGCCACGACGTGCTGATCAAGCAGTATCAGATGAACCGTCTGACAGTCTTCATCAACCCCGACAAAGCCGATTCGGATGATGCCTACAACCTGCAGCAGTCGCTCATTGCCGTCGGCTCGGGTGGCTTCTTTGGTAAGGGCCTGGGCCACGCGACGCAGTCGGCCGGAGGCTTTCTACCCGAGTTCCACACCGACTTCGTCTTCGCCTTCCTGTCCGAGACGTTCGGCTTCTGCGGTTCCTTTTTGCTCCTGTGCCTCTACGTGCTGCTGATCTTCTCGACGATCCGCGTTGCCTTTAAGTGCGAGTCACTGTTCTTGCGCCTATCGTGCGTGGGTATCGTCGGCATGTGGGCGTTCCAGACCTTCGAGAACATCGGCATGTGCATTGGCATGATGCCGATTACCGGTATTCCGTTGCCGTTTATTAGTTTTGGTTCGTCGTCGATGATGATTCAGTTGCTGACGGTGGGTATCGTACAATCCATATGGCGGCATCGTTCGGGCGCCGCGTAACCGCTGGAGGGGTTTGCCATGAAGATTCCCGTAGATAAGTTGACCAGCGCTTTTAAGATGGGCGCTTCTGTTAAGAAGGATTCCGATACACCGGTGCGTGTCTCGGTTTACCTTGATTCGACTGCGTCTCGCTTTTTGGTCGAGACGGTGCGCGATGCCTTTGTACCGCAGACGACTTCGGGCATTGTGCGTGTTAATCGCCTGGGGGAGGACCGTATCGTTCCCAAGGCCGATACCGACGTGGTGCTGGTCCTCTCGTGCGGATCCGACCGCCTGGAGAGTGCTGTGCAGGAGCTCGTGATTGCCGGCGCGCCCGTGTGCGTGCTTGCCGAGTCCGCCGTCGAGGTGCCGTTCGTTGAGGAATCTACGCCCATGCTCGGCGTGGTGGCGGCGACCGATAAGACCTATCTGCTCGAGGCGCTTGCCCGCTGGATCCTCGATCGTACGGACAAGGAGACGGCTTTTGCCGCCAACTTTGCCTTTATGCGCATCGCTGCGGCAAATCGCATCATCACCTCGTGCGCACTCACCAACATGGCGACGGGCGCCCTGGTGTTTTTGCCGGGCGCCGACTATCCCGTGATGGCGCTGGCGCAGGTGGGCATGCTCTTTGAGCTGGCGGCCATCTTTGGACGCGGCATAAAGCCTGAGCGCGGCTACGAGGTCGCGGGCGTGCTCGCCGGCGGTCTGGTGATTCGCGCCGTCACCCGTGCATTGGTAAAGCAGACGCCGCATATCGGCTTTGCCGTGAAGGCGCTTACCGCCGCCGCGGGTACCTATGGCATGGGCCGCGCGCTCGTGTCGCTCTACGAGCGCGATGTGGACTACAGCCGTGCCAATGAGGTTGTCAGCGTCACGTTCTCGCGCGTTCGCGATCTAGTGACCACGGTCGCCGGTGCCACCCGTCCTTTGAGTCCTTTTGAGGATGCATCCGATCTCGCTGCTTAGGGGTTTCTTTTGCGCGTTCCATACCAAGACTGTTTTCATCTGATCGAGCCGCTGCTCGCCAAGGTCGAAAAGCCGAGTCGCTATATCGACCACGAGTGGGGCACGCTGTCAAAGGCCGATGCCGACTATCGATGCTGCATGATCTATCCGGACGTGTATGAGGTCGGTCTGCCCAACCAGGGCATCGCCATTCTCTATAACATCCTTAATCAGGCCGAGGGCATTTCCTGTGAGCGCGGCTACGTGCCGTGGCCCGATATGGGCGATGCCATGCGCGAGGCGGGGATTCCGCTGTTGTCGCTCGAGGGTGCAGCGCCTGTGGCCTCGTTCGACATTGTCGGCATGCACGTGCCGCACGAGATGGCTGTGACGAACTTCCTCGAAGCGCTCGATCTCGCCGGCATTCCGCTGTTGGCTGCCGACCGTACCGAGGACGACCCCATCATCGTCGCCGGTGGTCCCTCGGTGTATAACCCCGAGCCGTACGCGGCATTCTTTGATGCCATTCTGATCGGCGAGGGCGAGGAGTCGCTGCTCGAGGTTTGCCAACTGCATCGTCGTCTGCGCGATGAGGGCGTCTCGCGCGCTCGGATTGTCGAACAGCTCGCGACGGTCGATGGCACCTATGTACCGTCGCTCTACGAGGTGCGCCACGATGAGCCTTGCTCTCCGCACGGCTATACCGTGCCGCGTGAGGGCAAAGACGTCCCGCCGGTGGTCTACAAGCGCGTCGTTGAGGACTTTGGCGCTACCAATCCTCTGTCGCAGTCGTGCGTGCCTTACGCACAGCTCGTTCACGACCGCCTGTCTATCGAGATTCTGCGCGGTTGTGCCCGCGGCTGCCGTTTTTGCCAGGCTGGCATGACCTATCGTCCGGTGCGCGAGCGCTCGGCCGACCAGATTGTGTCCTCGGTGATCCAGGGCCTGGAAAAGACCGGCTACGACGAGGTGTCGCTCACTTCGCTTTCTACCACCGACCACTCCTGCATCCGCGATGTGCTCGGCAGGCTCAACCGCCGCCTGGAGGATACGGGTATTCGCGTATCCATTCCCTCACAGCGCCTGGATTCGTTTGGCGTGGATATGGCTGAGTCGGTCGCCGGCGAAAAGAAGGGCGGCCTGACGTTTGCCCCCGAGGCCGGCAGCCAGCGCATGCGCGACATCATCAACAAGAATGTGACCGAGGAGGACTTGGACCGTGCGGCCAAGGCGGCCTTCGAGGCTGGTTGGAACCGCATGAAGCTCTACTTTATGATGGGGCTTCCTGGCGAGCGCGACGAGGATATCGTGGCTATCGCCAACCTGGCCGACCACGTGCTCGAGCTCGGCCGCTCCGTGGTTCCCAAGGCGCGTCGCGGCTCCATCTCGGTGTCCATCTCGGTGTCGGTGTTTATCCCCAAGGCCGCCACGCCGTTCCAATGGTGCCCGCAGCTCGATTACGACGACGTCAAGCGCCGTCAGAAGCTGCTCATTACGAGCGTTCGTAACCGTGCGGTCCGCGTTCACTACCACGATGCCGAGACCTCGCTCGTCGAGGCCGCGCTGTCCCGCGCCGGTCGCGACATGACGCCGGTCATTATCGACGCCTGGCGTGCGGGCTCGCGTTTTGACGCCTGGGTGGAGCATTTTTCGCTCGACAACTGGAAGTCGGCTGCGGCCAAAAACGGTATCGATCTCAACGAGCTCGTGCACCTGCCCTACGAACTGGACTGGCGCCTGCCCTGGGAGCACGTGAGTCCCGGCTGCTCGCGCGGCTTCCTCGAGCGCGAATACCGCCGCTCGCTGGAGGGTGTCACGACCCCCGACTGTACCCGTACGTCGTGCACCGGCTGCGGAATCTGCCCCACGCTCCACGCCAAGAACGTATTGGTGGGTGATCGCGCATGAGTGAGCGCCTGACCGACAACCCCACGCTCTTTAGGCTTCGCGTTCGCTATGGCAAGCGCGACCGTCTTAAGTACCTGGGCCATCTCGAAGTGATTCATACCATTGAGCGCATCGTGCGTCGTGCGGGTCTGCCCTATGCTGTGACACAGGGCTTCTCTCCGCACATGCGCGTGGGCTTTTCGTCGGCGCTGCCGGTGGGAACGTCGTCGACCTGCGAGTGGTATGACCTGTTTATGACCGAGTTCGTTGCGCTCGACGAGGCGTTTGGGCGCCTGGCTGCTGCCTCTCCGGCCGATCTGGCCCCCATCGAGGCCGCCTACATCGACGTGCGCACGCCGGCGCTGACGGCGCAACTCACGCGTCTGTCGTACCGTATCGACCTACACTTGGACGCCGAAGCACCCGTGAGCGCCGATGAGGTGCGCGCTGCGATCGACACGTTGCGTGCAGGCCATGGCATCGACTACGCACGCGGTAAGAAGAGCAAGCGCCTAGACCTTGACCACACACTGGTGGGCTATGAGCTCACGGCAGGGGAGCGCCCGGACCATCTGGTGCTCATGCTCGACACCCATGCCGACAACGAGGGGTCCATGCGTCCGGAAATTTTGCTTTCTGCCGCTGATGTTTTGTTGCAGGGCTTGACCCCGGGCGTCGATGCACCTATTGTTTCCACCGGTATGCAAGACCTCGTGACCATCTGCTCCTACGATGTCGAGCGTCAGAATCAAGCATGCGAGGACGACGAGGGCCGACTCGTCAGCCCCATACCTGTGCGAACTTGTGGATTTGCTCCACATACTCGTTGACGGGGGTATTATCGCCTGCTACTATATTCGGCTGTTGCACTAACTGATGCATGAAGGGCAAGTAAACATGTACGCAATCGTTAACACGGGCGGCAAGCAGTACAAGGTCGCCACCGACGATGTCATCACCGTCGAGAAGATCGAGGGCAATGAGGGCGACAAGATCACCCTGCCGGTTATCTTCCTCAACGATGGTAAGAAGATCGTCACCGATCCCGACAAGCTGGCCAAGGCCAAGGTTACCGCTCAGATCGTTGAGCAGTTCAAGGGCGAGAAGCAGCTGGTCTTCAAGTTCCACAAGCGCAAGCGCTATCGTCGTCTGAAGGGTCACCGTCAGCAGCTCACCAAGCTGAAGATCGTGAAGGTTCAGGCTACCTCCCGCGCCAAGAAGGCTGTCAAGGCAGAGGCTGAGGCTGTTGCCGAGGCTCCCGTCGCCGAGTAGATTACACTCGTAACGAAAGAGTAGGTATACACAATGGCACACAAAAAAGGACTCGGTTCCTCCCGTAATGGCCGTGACTCCCGCGGTCAGCGCCTTGGCACGAAGCGCTATGCCGGCCAGACGGTAACCACGGGCACGATTCTCGTCCGTCAGCACGGCACGCACATCCACCCGGGTGAGAACGTTGGCCGTGGCAAGGACGACACGCTGTTCGCGCTGGTCGACGGTACCGTTGAGTTCCACAAGGGTATCAAGCACAGGGTCAGCGTACGCCCGCTCGCGAACGCGTAATTCACCCTTCATAGAGCACATATGTGGGAGGCACTTGAGTTTTAGGATTCAAGGGTCTCCCTCTTTTTTGTAGGAGGCGATTCTGTTGTCACAGTTCACCGATATCAGCCGCATTAACGTTTGCGGCGGCGACGGCGGAGCCGGATGCATGTCGTTTAGGCGCGAGGCATTTGTTCCCAAGGGCGGCCCCGATGGCGGCGACGGCGGTCGTGGTGGCAATGTCGTCATCCAGGCCGACGCTCAGCTGTCTTCGCTGATTGATTACCGCTTTAAGCATCATTTCCGTGCCGAGCGCGGAACGCATGGCCAGGGCGCCCGTCGTAACGGCAAGAGCGGCGAGGACCTGATTTTGAAAGTCCCCATGGGCACCGTAGTCCGCGAGCTCGATCCCGAGACGCAGACCCCGATGTTCGAGATTGCTGACCTGGTGCACGACGGTGAACGCGTAGTCGTGGCGCCCGGTGGTGCCGGCGGTCTGGGCAACACCCACTTTGTGACGTCGGTGCGCCGCGCGCCTGCGTTTGCCCAACTGGGTGAGCCTGCCGAGGAGCATTGGATCGAGCTCGAGATGAAGCTTATGGCCGATGCCGCACTCGTGGGCTTTCCCTCGGTGGGCAAGTCCTCGCTCATCGCGCGTATGAGCGCTGCCCGTCCCAAGATTGCCGACTACCCGTTTACCACGCTCGTGCCCAACTTGGGCATGGTGCGTGCCGGCGAATATTCTTACGTCGTTGCCGACGTCCCCGGTCTTATCGAGGGCGCGAGCGAGGGTAAGGGCCTGGGTCATCAGTTCCTGCGCCATATCGAGCGCACTGCTTTGATTATGCATGTCGTTGACATGACGGGCGGATTTGAGGATCGCGATCCGGTTGAGGACTATCGCATCATCAACCGTGAGCTCGAGCAGTATGGTGCCGAGCTTTCGGAGCGTCCGCAGATCGTCGTCGCCAACAAGTGCGATGCGCCGGGCACGGCCGACAAGATTGCCGACCTTAAGCGTGCGGCACTCGACGATGGCCATATGTTCTTTGCAGTGTCCGCTGTGACGGGTGCCGGTCTCAACACGCTGATGCTTGCCGTGGGCGAGCAGGTGGCCAAGCTCCGCGCGGAACTTGCGGTTTCCGATGAGCCAGTCGATCTGCGCGACGAGGAGTGGGAGCGCCGCCGTCTGCAGCGCGAGAAGCGTTTCCGCATTGTTCAGGAAGAGCCCCATGCCTTCCGCGTGGTCGGCCGTGCCATCGAGCGCATGGTTATCCAGACCGACTGGGAAAATGAGGAAGCCGTCATCTACCTGCAGCATAAGTTTGCCCGTATGGGTGTTGACGACGCGCTCGAGAAGGCCGGCTGCCGTGCGGGCGACGAGGTCCGCATTTGCCAGCGCGCCTTTGACTTTGAGGGCGCCGAGGACTTCTCGGAGTTTGAGGACGAGCTCGAGGATGCAGGCGTTGAGGTTATTGACGTAGCGGCCGAGGGTGCGGACGTGGTTGATGCCACCGAGGGCTCCGAAGGCACTACCGAAGTCGACGTTGTTGAGACCCCGGAGGGCGAGTAGGCCATGTCGCTGCGCGGTGGAATCGGTCTGCCCGAGCTTCCTCTAGAAGACGGGCAGGAGTTTAGGCTCGGCATTATGGGTGGTACTTTTGACCCGATTCATTACGGGCACTTGGTTACCGCCGAGCAGGCGCGCGAGTCGCTCGACTTGGACGCCGTGCTCTTTATGCCGGCCGGCTCTCCCGCCTTTAAGCTCGACAAACCGGTGACGCCTGCCGAGGACCGTTATGCCATGACGGTCCTCGCCACCGCTGCGAATCCGGCTTTTTTGGCGAGCCGTTTCGAGATCGACCGTCCTGGCGTGACCTATACGGCCGATACGCTTCATGCCCTTCGCGACTTTTACCCGCCTCAGGTAAAGCTCTACTTTATTACGGGTGCCGATGCGATTATCGATATTGTGACCTGGCACAATGCTAGTGAGATTGCCGAACTGGCAACCTTTATTGCTGCGACGCGGCCGGGCTTTGACATCGATACGGCCCGGGCGCGGATTAAGGAATCGGGACTGCCGTTCGACGTGCGCTATATCCAGATTCCGGCGCTGGCGATTAGCTCGACCAACATTCGCAAGCGGGTTGCCCGCGGCATGAGCGTGCGCTATCTTACGAGCGAGTCCGTGCTCGGCTATATCCGTAAACGCGGCCTGTATGCCGATCTTGGGCAAGACGATTTTGATTGATGGGGGTCTATGTTGTCGGTAGAAGATCAGTTTGAGGGCGACGAGCGCGCGCTCTTGATGCGTATCCACGAGTTGCTCGATGTGCGCATGAAGGATAAGCGTAAGCGCTACGTGCATTCACTCGGGGTTGCCGAGACTGCGCTGCACCTAGCCGAGGTATACGGTGTCGACCGCTTTGATGCCGCTGCCGCCGGCCTGCTCCATGACTGGGACAAGGTGCTCTCCGACGACGAGCTGGTCACGCGCGCTCTGCATTATGGCATTAAGATTGCCGGCTCTCCGTCTGCCGCGACGCCGCTTTTGCATGGCCCGGTTGCCGCCTATGAGCTTCCGCAGCTTTTTCCTGAGCTGTCGCCGGCGGTCTTTCAGGCTGTCGACCGTCACACCGTGGGCGCTTGCGACATGACGCCGCTCGATATGGTGGTCTTTGTGGCCGATGCCATCGAACCCAACCGCCATGGCGATTATGCCCATGCGCTGCGCAAGATGGTGGGGAAGTCCTCGCTCGACGAGTTGTTCTTCTCCTGTTTTGCTCAGGGTCTGGTCTATGTGATCCAGACCGGGCGTTATCTTTATCCCACGGCTATTACGATTTACAACCATTACGCCCAGCTGCGCTAGCTCGGGCTGTCTAGAAAGAGGTATTCCATGGCCGACGAGACCATGACCGACGAGCAGATTCTTGAAAGTGTGGAGCACAAGAGTTTCGTTGCCACGTCCGACCGCACTGCCGCCTCGCTGTCCGCGAGCGGTGTCGCCGCCGAGGATGTCGCTCGCGCTGCCGCGCAGGCCGCCTACGACAAGAAAGGCGAGGACGTTCAGGTGCTCGACCTGACTGAGCTTTCCGATGTTTGTGACTACTTTGTCCTTGCTACCGGCACCAACAACCGCCAGGTTGATTCGATCGTCGACGAAATTGAGGAGAAGGTTGCCGAGGCTTGCGGCGAGCATCCGTTCTCCATCGAGGGCCGTGAGCAGAAGACCTGGATGCTCATGGACTACGGCTCGGTTGTCGTCCACGTCTTTACCCCCGAGGCCCGCGAGTTCTACCGTCTCGAGAAGCTCTGGGGTGACGCTCCCCAGCTTCCCCTCGACCTCCTTTAGAGCTTTGCTTAGGCTGGGGCTTTTTTAACTACCCTTTACCGTTCGCCGGGCAGTTGCGGTTTTCCGCACCTGCCCGGCTTTCTTTTTGCCCAAAAGTAGCTAATTTGGGACGGGGCTTTTTTAGCTACTACCTACCGTTCGCCGAACATCGCGATTTATAGCTCCCAGTACGTTTTTTTCTACTCTGGCTCGGGTAACGTAATTGTTATCTGTCGAGGAGGGGATGCGTATGACTCGGACTGCGCGAGAAATCTCTGTATATGGCTTTTACCATGTCGTACA
>CALKBP010000054.1:0-51886 GCA_937989885.1 uncultured Collinsella sp. | reverse complement strand
ATGGCCGCACAGGTCGAGTCGGGGACCCTTGCCCCCAACACCCGCGACCTCGTGCTGCGCTCGTGGAGAAACTACGTCGGACCCCGCTGGGGCGCAATGCCCGTGGACCAGCTGCGCGCCGTCGAGCTGCAGGACTGGCTGCTGTCACTGCCAGCCGCCACCGCCGACACCGCCCTGCTCACCCTGCGCAAGGTCTACGCCTGCGTCTCGACCTTCATCCGCCTGCCGCTCGACCCCTTCGCCGCCAGCGTCAGGTACACCATGCCCACCCGCAAGACCCGCGAGCGCTCAAAGCGCGTCTACACCCTCGACGAGGCTCTGGGCGTCCTTGACGCACTGCGCGGCAATCCCCTGGAGCCCGCGTTCATCCTCGCGTGCTTCGGCTCCTGCCGCTCGGGCGAGTCGCTGGGCGTGCGCACCGAGGAGGTGCTGCGCTGGGAGCGTAGCGGCACCGTCCTCGCCTCCGCCGACATCTGCCGCCAGATGCAGCAGTCCGGCACCGAGCCGGTGGGCGCCCTCAAGACCGCCAAGTCCGCCCGTACCGTCGTGATCCTACCGCAGGCCGCCGACCGCCTCGTCGAGATAGCGGCCTCGCGCGCCGCCGAGGGCCGCGAGTGGCTGAGCGACCGGGGCGACGGGCTACCCATGAACCGGAGCATCTGCAACGACCGCTGGCGGAAACTCTGCGCCGCCCGCGGCATCGAGCACATCCCGTGGTCGAACCTCCGCAATTCCTGGCGTACGATAGCGGAGGTCGAGCTCCGCCTGCCGTGGGACCTCATCGAGATGCTGATGGGCCACGCCCTCCCCGGCGTGTCGGGCAGGCACTACATTCGCCCCACCGCCGAGCAGGTCGTCCGCGCCGCCTTCGACGCGCTTGGGATAAGTTAGGATATTCCCCCGCAAAGCCGCAGGTAGATGGCACGCCGTTAGTTGTGGCAGTACTAAAACCCGCAAACTGCCAAAAAGGGACAGGCACCTTTGCGGTGGCTCCCACAAACATCTCGATCTGTAACAGTTAGAGCCCATTTTTCGGCCCACCTGTTACAGATCGAGACATTCAAATTCCGCTGAGAAAATAATCTCAATCTGTAACATCTAGCCCGTTTTCGGCCTTAGAACTGTTATAGATCAAGACAAACAAACGAAACAAGCCACCGCAAAGGGAACTTTTGTGGTGGCTTGGGGTCGCGCTACTCACCGAGCATCTCTTTGAGCTTGGCTGCCACGGCGTGGCCCAGGCTCTCGTGGCTTTCGGGCATCATATGCAGGTAGTCGATATCGCCCGGCTCGGCAAAATCGGCGGCATTCAAAAAGTCGCAGCCAAACTGCTCGGCCACGTGCGCATAGTACTCGCCAAAATGCTCAGATGCCTCAACGGAATGCTCGTCAAAGTCGGTCATATACACATCGGCGATCTGCGGCTTGATCTTGATAGGAGCCATCAACAGAATGCGCGGACAAGGCGCAGCGTCGGTCCACGGAAACGCGCGGACGGCGCGAATCAGTGCCATGGCGCCACGGGCGATATCGGAAGCTGTCACGTTAAAGACCGTCTTACAGTCGTTGGTGCCCAGCATGATCACAATGGCGTCCAGCGGCTTATGGGCCTCGAGCAGCATCGGAAGCGCGCGAATGCCGTTGAGGTTAGTGTCCAGATGGCACATATCGTCGCGCACCGTCGTGCGGCCGTTAAGCCCCTCCTCAATCACATGCCAGCCCTCGCCCAGGTCACGCTGCGCCACGCCGCACCAGCGCACATCCTGCGCATAGCGCACCGCGGTGCCGTCGCGCATACCAGCCGGATCATAGCCATAGGTATTGCTGTCACCAAAGCACAGAACGTTTTTCATCGTAAGCCCTTCCTTTAGTAAAAAGCCGACGGGAGCAGCCCTCCCGCCGGCTCGACCTATCTGTCGGCACGTACCGATTACAGGTACTTGCGCCAATCGTCATCGTCCTCATCGTCCTCGGCGGCAGCCTGGGCCTGCTCGGCGGCGCGAGCAGCCGCAGCGCGGGCGGCAACCTGAGCATAGGACTCCTCGTTACGCTCGGGGAAGTTTGCCAGCACGTGCTCGAACTTGGCAAAATCCTCATCCCAGCGCGTAGAAGGCACGGCAAAGAACACCTGCTTGACCTTAAAGTCGCCCGACGCGAGCTCCTTACGGAAGAGCTCGGCCACGGCCTCGGCATCAAAGCCGTTATTGTCGCAGCCCCAAGCACCCAGCACGAGCTTCTCGCGACCCAGCTCATCGCAGATGGCAAGGACAAAGCGGATACGGTCGCGCAGGGCATCCAACAGGGCGTCGTCGCTCACACGGTACTCCTGGCGGGCACGCTTGAAGTTGGGTGCGGCGGCAACGATCACATCGGCGTATGCGTGCACGTGGTTGCGGTCGAAACGCACGGCGGGCACCACTAGTGCACGATTGCGGTAAAGCTCGCAGTTGATGTTGCGGCGACGGTTCTCGCCGTACCACTTGCGCTGTTTGTCGAGCACATTGTACAGGTACGAATCGGCGCAGAGCGTCGCCTCCTGGCCCAGGTAGCCCTGGATATAGCCGCCACCCGGATTGGTGAACGAGGCAAAGGCAAGCACGGCCATATCGCAGAACTGCGCATAGCCGCGGCCGTTATCGAGGATTGCCTGCGTGGCGGAGGCATCAAGCACAGTGACCTCGGGCAGGACCGGAGCAGCCTCCTCCGCGGGCGCGGACTCGGCTTCATCAGCCGACTCGGTGAACTCGGGTGCCACCTCGAACTCGGCCGCAGCCTCCATCTCGGCAGTCTCCACCTCGGCAGCGTCGGCCTCCACAACCTCGGCAACCGGCTCCTCGGCAGCCGCAGCCTTCTGGGCCCTGGCCTTCATCGCCGCGACAAAACCGGCAGGCATACCATCGAACTCGCACACGCCGGCAAGCGAACGCTCGATGTCCTTGGCGCAGGCCTCGGACACAGCCGCCACATGGCGCTCGGCGGCCTTGGCACGCGCCTCGCGCTTGGGATTGGGCTGACCCGCTCGGTTAGACCTGCGGTTACGGTTCCTGTTGTCGACATCTGCCATACGTGGCCACCTTTCCTGTCGCTGCCGCTATCGGCTTTTTCCCATCCATGATACCCCGCCGCGCACAAAAAAGACGGCCCCGGAGGACCGCCTTTCGTATCGTTTTACTGTGTCCGGCAGGAAGCGTCGCAATGCCGCGCTTTAATCGCGACGACCGAGGATGTTCAGGATGCGCAGGAACACATTGATGATGTCCACGAACAGGTTGGATGCCATGAGCACCGCATTGGGCAGCGTGGGCGGCACCGTCGTGGCAACATAGGTGTCGTAGCCAATAAACCCGGCGAACACCACGATCACAATCAGGTCGGTGATGGTCTGCGAGACGCCCATGAACATCAGCACGATCTCAACCAGAATCGTGGCGAGCAGAATGCCAAAACCGATGCCATATACGCGCTGGAAAAACTTGGGGAACGTCACGCCCAAGGCGCCAAAGACAAAGGTGATGGCGGCCGTGGCGATAAAGGCAGTGTTGATGGTGGGCAGGTCGTAGTTGGCAAGGCCAAACGACGCGGTCAGGCCAAAGGTACTCGCAAAAATTACGTAGCCTACAAGGGACAGGCCCACGGACTGCTTGCCCGCAGCAGCCGACATCATGACCATGCCGACGATGGTCAAAATAAACGAGCCAAAGACCAGAGGCAAGGCGGCGCCGCTCATCATCATGCGCGCAAACGACATGGTGCTCGTAAAGTAGGCGCCGGCGCCCATGGCGCAAAAGCCCAAGAAGATCAGGGCAGACATGGCGAGATTGTACGCGCGCGGCGACATCTCCTTGGCGCGGCTTGCGCCGCTCTCGACGGGGCCGTTCTGATAGCCCTGGATATCGTTCATACTTCGTCCTTTCAAAAAGCGCCACGACAGCGCCGTAGGTGACAAGATTCCTGCCATTGTACCCGAATGCCGCGCGTCCTTACCTACGGCGCTCGCCCTCAAGCGTGCGGTCAAAGGCCCAGACCCACCAACGCATCACGTGCGCCTGCGAGCCGTCCACCCGCGCGCGCGTCTGGTCCTCCAGATACAACTCGGTCGCGTGCCCGCCAAAACGCACCTTATATGTTGCCGTACGGATGCCGTGGACCATCAGGCCAAACCCGGTGGTCGAGATAATTTCGTCGATCGTAAAACAACGGCCGTCGACCCAGCAGACGGTGACCGGCACGACCTGTCCGCCCGCGAGGATGCGAGCCACGACGTCCACATACTGCTTGTGCACGCGCCGAGTTTTGCCGTCTGTCTGTCGATATTCCATGCCCTCTATTATCGAACGCATGTTTGTATGTTGTAAAGCGAACAGACTGTGGTTTTGGGGTGTCGGGCCGCATGCGCACGTCCGCACGACGTGTTAGCAAAAAGAATACCCGCGGTCAACAGGGCTAATATTCAATTTTAGTGCCAAAAAATTCACTTCTCCCATCAGAACTCGGGAAAGAAACCCACAGGAGGTGATACGATTTATCATGTTTTTGTAACGTGTCTGCAAACTTCGAGAAAGCCCATATATGGACGTAACGTTCTCAACCTTCCTCGGCCAAATTGTGTCGAACCCAGTCCTTGCCGTCACCGTGATTCTCGCGCTCGGCGCCATCTTCGTCAACGGATGGACCGACGCGCCCAACGCCATCGCGACCTGCGTCACTACGCGTTGCATGCCCGCCCGCGCCGCCATTCTCATGAGCGCCGCATTCAACTTCTTGGGCGTGCTCATCATGACGCACTTTAACGCGAGCGTCGCCAACACCATCTCACATATCGTCGACTTTGGCGGAAACAGCACCATGGCGCTTGCGTGCCTCTGCGCGGCTCTGTTCTCCATTGTCGTCTACGGTGCCACGGCATCGCGTTTTGGCATCCCCACCTCGCAAAGCCACAGCCTTATCGCCGGCCTGACCGGTGCCGCTATCGCCCTCGGCGGCGCGAACAGCGTCAACGTCCACGAGTGGATGAAGGTCATCTACGGCCTGGCGCTCTCCATCGGCCTGGGCTTTGTCATGGGCTGGATCCTGTGCAAACTCGTCTCGATTCTGTTTGCCGCCGCCAATAGGCGACGTGCCAATGTCTTCTTTAAATACGCTCAGATCGCGAGTGCCGCGGCCATGAGCTTTATGCATGGCGCGCAGGATGGACAGAAGTTCATCGGCGTGCTCTTTTTGGGCGTGGCCTTCGCCAACGGCCAGACGAGCGTCGGCGATGCCGGCATCCCCATCTGGATCATGTTGCTGTGCTCGGCCACCATGGGCATCGGCACCAGCGTGGGCGGCGAGCGCATCATCAAGTCCGTCGGCCAGAGCATGGTCAAGCTCGAGAAGTATCAGGGATTCTCCGCCGACCTCGCGGGCGCCGCGAATCTGCTGCTTGCCACCCTTACCGGTATCCCCGTGTCCTCCACCCACATCAAGACCTGCGCCATCATGGGCGTCGGTGCCGTCAAGCGCCTTTCGGCCATCAACTTCGGCGTGGTCAAGGACATGATGTTCACCTGGTTCTTCACCTTCCCCGCCTGCGGACTCATCAGCTTTGTCATGGCCAAGCTGTTCATGATGTTCATCTAGTCAAACCGAGCGTCCATCCGGACCGTAATACCTCGCCCACCCGACTTCGCCTCGAAAGGACCCACTCATGGCAAAGAAACCCGATTCGTTCTACTTCGACAACTACGTCGCCTGCGCCGACCTTGCCGTCCAGGCCGCTGAGCTGCTCACCAAGATTTTCGAGAACTTCGATCCCGCAAGGATTCACGATATGCTCAACAAGATGCACGCGATCGAGCATGCGGCCGATAAGAAGCACCATGAGCTTGAGGACGCTCTGCTCACGGCCTTTATCACCCCGCTTGAGCGCGAGGACCTGGACCTGATGAGCTGCTCGCTCGACACCGTACTCGATCGTATCGAGGGCGTCGTGCAGCGCGTCTACTTCACCAACATCCAGAGCATCCATCCCGATGCCATCGTGATCGCCCACAAGGTGACCGACGCCTGCCGCGCCATGAAGGACCTGATGGTCGAGCTGCCCAACTACCGCAAGTCCAAGACCCTGCGCGAACTCGTCATCCAGATCAACACGATTGAGTCCGAGGCCGACGAGCTCTACATCAACGCTATGCGCAACCTGCACGTCAACGGCAAGGACCCGCTCGAGGTCATCGCCTGGCGTGACGTTTACGCCTTCCTGGAGTACTGCGCTGACTGCTGTGAGAATGTGGCTGATGTTGTGGATTCGATTGTCATGAAGAACAGTTAATTGGGGGTACGTGTCCCGGCGGTCGCGGGCCCGACCACTAATAACCTTTTTCACTCCGGCTGCAAGCAGAGTCGTTCAAAAGGGTATTAGTGGTCGGGCCCGCTCCCTTACGTACCACCATTGGAAACTTTGGCTGATACTTTGAAAGCGATGGGGCTTTTGTTGGCAGGGCCTTGGGGCCCGATTGGAAACTTTGGGACCGCCTTAAACGTTTGGCTGAATGTTGCTTTGGGTACCCTTTTGCTTAGTTTTGGGTTGTTTTATTAGCTTTGGAGGCTCGTATGGGGTATTTGGATTTGGCTCGGACTCGGTATTCTTGTCGTTCTTTTGAGGATCGGCCTGTTGAGCAGTCGGTGGTGGATGCCATTGTTGAGGCGGGGCGCATTGCTCCTTCTGCTTGTAATAATCATCCAACCCGTGTGATGGTGCTTGATACTCCGAAGTTGTTGGAAAAGGCTGCTGCATGTCAGCCGCGCTTTGCTCGTGATGGGTCTATCTTTGGGGCTCCGCTTATCTTTCTTATTTGCGGTGTTACCGACGATGCTTGGGTGCGCCCGTATGATCAGATGAACTCCAGTGCCATCGACACCTCGATCGTCTGCGATCAGATGATGATGGAGGCCGAGGAGCAGGGCCTGGGTACGTGCTGGGTGTGCCATTTTAAGCCCGAGGTGGCCTGTGAGCAGTTCAGCCTGCCCGAGGGCATCTATCCCTATCACATGCTCGTCTGCGGCTATCCTGCCGACCATATCGCCGATCCCGAGCATCGCGAGGCCCGCACCATTCCCCTCCCCGACTTCCTCCTCAAGTAGATTTTAGGACATGCCTTAAAATCTACCTTTGACCGCTCACCCGTTCGCCGAGTCCTGTGCCCTCAAACGCAGGACTCGGCGTTTTGTTTTGCAGACTGCGTACAGTCACAATCAGAACCACCCTTAAAAAGGGTGGTTTGCTCTTAGGGTATAACCCACGGGCCCCGGGCTCGCGTCTAAAGGCGCGGGCCCGGACTTCGTCCAGGCCTAGTGCATCTTGACCCGTGGCGCGCCGGTCGAACCGGCGGGATCACCCCCTCTTGAAGGGGTCCTCGTACTCCTTCACGCTCAGCTTGTCCAGCGCGATGTCGTGGGACTCCTGCTCCCTGATGTACTTGGCGATCGTCGCCTCGTTCAGGCCGACGGTGGACACGTAGTAGCCCTCCGCCCAGAACTTCCTGTTGCCGAACTTGTACTTGAGGTTGGCGTGCCTGTCGAATATCATCAGCGAGCTCTTCCCCTTCAGGTAGCCCATGACGCTCGCGACGCTGTACTTCGGCGGGATCGCCAGCAGCACGTGCACGTGGTCGGGCATCAGGTGCCCCTCGATTATCTCGATCCCCTTGTACTCGCACAGCTTCCTGAGGATCTCCCCTATGTCGCTCCTGATTTGGTTGTAGATCACTTTGCGCCTATACTTCGGCGTGAACACGACGTGGTGCCTGCACATCCACTTCGCGTGGGAAAGGCTGTAGGCCTTCTGGGCCATGGCGACCACCCCTTCGACTCGAATTCCTGACGGCCTGAACAATCGTCAATATCGGTCGGAGGGGTGGCTTTGTAAAGCCGTTTGTCTCCACCCGCGTAGCGGGTGGTTTAAAGCTGGCCGCTGCGCGGCCAGCAGACTAAAGTCTTGAAAAAAAGGACCCGCAAATTGCGGGCCCTTTCTAGGCGCTACATGATAGCTGGATGTTAGTCCAGGTCGTCGGCGGCGAAATTGTCAATCGGTGCGAAGGGATCGGCAACGGGGATAACCGGCTCGGCGACGGGCAGCGGCTCGGCAGCAGGAACGGTCACAGCCGGAGAAGCGGCGGAACCGACCGGCGTGGAAGCCATGAGATCAGACGGGAAGGAGTTCTGAGCATCGTCCATGAAGTGCTGAATGAGCTTGAGGTACTCGGCCTTAAACTCCTCGCGGGAAGCCTTAAGACGGTCGATCTCCTCAAGCTCGGCCTGCTTCTCGGTCAGGGCCTGGCGGATGACCTCGCGGGCCTTGGCGTCGGCCTCGTTGCGGATGCGGTCAGCGTTCTCGTTGGCGTCGTTGACAATGCCCTCGGCGGTCTGCTGGGCAGCAATCAGAGCAGCGGAGATCTGGCGCTCCTGAGCGGAGAAGTCGGGTGCGGGAGCGGCGACGGGCGCGGCAGGGACGGCCTGAGCGGCAGCATCCTGAGCCTGAGCGAGCTGGGCCTGCGTATCGGCGAGCTGCTGCTCGGTGGCGGTCAGACGACCCTTAAGATCGACAATCTTGGCGAGCATGGCGTCGACCTCAGAGGACAGGGTCTCCAGGAAGACGTCGACCTCGGCGGGATCGTAGCCGCGCTTGGCCTCAGAGAAGGTCTGAGCCTGAATGTCAGCAGGGGTAATAGCCATAACAAGTTCTCCTTTATCTTCGCCTTGGCGCTGTGCGCCCGACGTGAATTACTAAGCCAGTTTTATATGAGTATACCTATAAGAAGTTGCAGAACCAGCTTCTGCACCAACTGCAACGCAATAATCGCAACGACCGGTGAAAAATCGACGCCGCCCATGGGCGGGATAAACCGGCGGAACAAATTGAGCCAAGGGCCGCACACACTATCAAGAACGGCGGCGATATCCTGTAGCAATCCGCCCTGCTTCATAGGGATCCACGTCATAAGGCAGTAGACCACGATGAGCGTGGAGTAAAAGTTGAACAGCGTATTGACCAGCTGGACAATGGTGTAGATGTTGATGAGAATCTCCTCGTCTTGTCTTTACTTAAGGTAGCCGTCGGCACGGAGCTTTTTGAGGTCCGAATCCTTGACCTCGCAACCGGCGGGCAGCACCATAAACACGCGATCGCCCACCTCTTTGACTGTGGCACCCAGGCCGCAGGCAAAGCCGTAAGAGAAGTCCAGGACGCGCTTGGCGACCTCGGTACGAACGCCCACAAAAATCAGCGCGACAGGCTGCTTGGTGCGCACACGGCGCACGACGGTCTCCACGTCGTCATAGCTCTCGGGGCGCAGGACATAGGCCGGCAGCTGCGGCGTAGCGTTGATGATGTTGCTCGCATACGCCGAGGCATCGCTCGGTGAGGGAGCAGGTGCGGGGGCAGCAGCGCGGGCACGTGTGCTCTCGGCGTAGCTCGACGGCGTGTCGTAGGCACCGGGACGATAACCGCCCGCAACCGTCTCCTGCGAGCGCGATGGCGGGTTGTAGGTCGTAGCGTGGCGAGAATCGTCGCCGACCAGCTGACCGGAGCGCGTGTACACGGCCACCGACTCGGCCTCGCCGCGGCGCGTCTGACCCAACAGGCCGTTGCTCGGCTCGTCCTGGGTGTAGAAGCCCTCGCCCGAGGCACCGCTGTAACCGTTATTCTGGTAGCCGTCGTCATAGCCATCATCGTAGCCGTAGTCGTCGTCCTGACCATAACCCTGGTCGTAACCCTGCTGGCCGCCCAGGTGCATCTTATTTTTAATCTCGTCAAGGAAGCCCATGGTTGTGTCCTCTCGCGGTTTAGTGCAGGCGCTCTGATAATCAGTGCGCACTTCAGAGCCTTATTTTACTGCAAACTCCGGGCTAAATACTACCCTGCCCAGGCGAACGAGCGTAGAGCCTTCCTCAAGAGCAGGCTCAAAGTCCTCGCTCATGCCGCAGGAAAGTTCGGGCAGGCTCAGATCGGAGTGCGTCGCCTCAAGCTCATCCCTTAATTCGCGAAGTCCGGCAAAAGTGCGGCGCGCCACATTCTTATTCCCCCGGGGCGCCATAGTCATAAGGCCCTGCACACAAATTCCCTCAAGCTCCGCAAGCTCACCTGCGGCGTCTCGGACCTCGTCGGGCGAAAAGCCGCCCTTGGACTCCTCGCCGCTCACATTGACCTCGATCAGCACACGCTGGGGGCCGGAGAGCTCGCCCGCCTCAATCTTGCGGACCGCACGGCTCGAGATAGCCTGAGCCAAATGCAGCGATCCCACCGAATGAATCAGCTCGGCCGAGCCCAGAACCGCATTGATCTTGTTGGTCTGCAGGTTGCCGATCATATCGAAGCGCACCTCGGGTAGCTCCGGATGCTCTACGAGGCCCGCAAGCTTGCGAACGAGCTCCTGCGGGCGGTTCTCGGCAAAATGGCGATACCCCGCCTGAATAGCGGCAACGGTCTCATCAACGCCAACAGTCTTGGAGACGGCAATCAGGCGCGCGGCATCGTGGGGACGGCCCGCGCGATCGAGTGCTGCATAAAAACGTTCGAGAATCTGCTCGCGGCGAGCGCGTATCAAGTCCAAATAGTTATCCATTGCCAATCGCCTCCGCAGACAGCCAAACAAGTAGTCCCATGCTAACGCAAGAGCGCGGCCTCGCATGTGCAAGGCCGCGCTCACTTAGGTATTTACAATCTTTCGACGAACGGGGCCGCCCTACTCCTCGTCGTCCTCGGCGTCGTCCTCGTCCTCGAGGTGCTCGAGCAGGTAGCGGAGACCCTCGCTCACCTCGTTAGCGGGCACTTTGGCAACATAGTGTGCATCGACGGCAGGCCTCATGATGACACCCTCGCCCGAAGGCACGCGCATGCTCTCAAGCTCATCCTCGTCCGTACGGGCGATATCGCCGGCAGTCAAACGCTGTCCGGTCAAAAGGAAGGTCAGACGGCAGGCGGCATCGATCGAAATCGAGGCGATACGATCGAGGTAGCGCGAAACCATGATGGCGCGGCGCAGGTCGTCATAGTTGCTGTCGTCGTCCATAAAATCGCCCGTGTCCATGCGGTTAAAGGTGCGGAAGAACTTCTCGTACGCCGCATGCACCGGCTCGTCCTCGCCGGCCAGGTTGCAGATGATGGACATGTCGTTGGTGACGAGCGCAGAAAGTGACGAACCCAGCACCTGGTAAACAGCCTCGGCCTCGGCCTCGACCGTAGCGACGAGTTCCTGGGGCAGCGAGATGTCGGCCTTGACCATGTGACGCGTGGCGCGGCAGATCTGGCGAACCTTATCGGTCATGCGCTGCAGGTTAAAGTCGACGTAGATGATCGTCTGCAGCAAGCGGAAGTCGGAGGCGACCGGCGACTGCGTAGCGATCAGGTTGTAGCACACGGCCTCCAAGTTGGCGCAGCGCGCATCGATCGAGAGCGTGCGCTTCTTGGTCTTGGTGGCGAGCTTGCGATCGTCGGTCACATAGGCCTTCACGGCGTCGTGAAGCGCCAGGTCTACAGCCTCGTAGATGCTCAGCATCTCGTGACGGGCTTCGATGAGCTGACGGGAAAACAGTTTGCGCATGGTTCACTCCAATCAGTTGGGTGCGGTCATGCCGCCCGCACAGTGAATACGCACCGGACCAGGTCCGATCGGCTTGGGACTAGTCGCACCGATCAGCCAAAGCGGCCGGTGATATAGTCTTCCGTCCGTGAATCCACCGGGCTGGTGAAGATCGCGTCGGTTTGACCATACTCGATGAGCGTGGCGGGCTCGCCGGCAACTTCCTGCAAGAAAAATGCGGTGTAGTCGCTAATACGAGCGGCCTGCTGCATAGAATGCGTGACGATGATGATCGTCATCTCGGGCGCCAGCTCGGCCATCAGATCCTCGACCTTGGAGACGGACGTGGGGTCGATGGCGGAGCAGGGCTCGTCCATCAGAAGGACATCGGGCTGCACCGCAAGCACACGCGCAATGCACAGACGCTGCTGCTGACCGCCCGAGAGCGCCAAACCGTCCTTGTTGAGCTGATTGGATACCTCTTTCCAGAGGTTGGCGCGCTTGAGCGATTCTTCCACGATGTCATCGAGGTCGCTTTTGCTAGTCACGCCCTGCAGACGAGGGCCAAAAGCGACATTCTCGTAGATGGATTTGGGGAACGGGTTGGGCTGCTGAAAAATCATGCCCACGCGACGGCGAAGGTCGACCGGGTCGACGCCCTCGGCATAGATATCGTTGCCGTCGAGCGTCATGGTGCCCTCGACGCGGGTGCCCTCGATCAGGTCGTTCATACGGTTGATGCAGCGCAAAAACGTCGATTTGCCGCAGCCCGAAGGACCGATAAACGAGGTGATGGCGTTTTTGGCGATGTTGAGGTCGAGCCCCGTCAGCGCATGAAAGTCACCGTACCAAAAGTTGAAATCCTTGGCCGTGATGGCCGCTTGCTCCGGCGTGGGAGCGGACTGATAGACGGACATGGGACTCCTTAACTAGCGGCGTTTGCGCGACAGATAGCGCGCAAACAGGTTGAAGGCCAGAATAATCGCCATCAGCAAAAGCGCAGTGCCGTAGGCTGCGTTCATGTTGATGCCGTCATTGGCAAGCAGATACAGGTGAACGGTCATGGGACGACCGGAATCGAGCGGCGAAATAGGCAGGTTGATGGCCTGACCCATGGTGTAGAGCACCACGGCGGTCTCGCCGATGGCGCGGCCGATGGCAAGCACGATGCCGGTGGCGATGCGGCCAAAAGCCGAAGGAAGCACGATCTTGGAGACGACCTGCCACTTGGTGGCGCCCAGGCCATATGCACCCCAACGGATATAGCGCGGAACGGCGCGGATTGCCTCCTCGGTGGTACGCATGACAATAGGCAGCATCAGAAGTGCCAGCGCCAGGGCGGCCGAGACCATCGAAAGGCCCAGACCCATAGCCTCGACAAACAAGGCGTAGCCAAAGAGGCCCATAACGATGGAGGGCACCGAGGCCAGGGCATCGGCAGCATAGCGAATGATGTCGACGACCTTGCCCTGTTTGGCGTACTCGGCCAGATAGACCGCAGCCAGGACGGCAACCGGCGTGCAGATGAGCATGGCGAGCGCCGTCACGTAGATGGTCGAGACGATCGTGGGCCAAATGCCGCCCTCGGCGTTGACGCCCTGCGGCCAGCCGAAGATAAAGTCGAGCGAGATATGCGGCAGGCCGTTGATGACCACGTAGGCGATGATGGCGATCAGCACCAGCGTGGTGATATAGGCCGCGGCGCGAAACACGCCGAGCATGATCTTGTTGGACAGATCCTTGTTGATGCGGCCCTTCTTGCCATGGGAAAGGGCACGCTTGATGCGCTCACGCGACGAGGTCGTATCGACCGTCGTGTCAACGGAATCGGACATAGCCTACCCCCTCTTCTTGGAAATCAGGCGGACGATACCCACCAGTGCAGCGGAGATGATAAACAGGACAACGCCCATGCCGAACAGAGCCGAGCGGTGCAGGCCCGAGGAATAACTCATGTCGAGCGCAATCTGACTCGTGAGCGTCGAGATGGGGCTCGAGATGCTATCCGGAATGACCGGGGCGTTGCCCACGACCATCAGCACGGCCATGGTCTCACCGATGGCACGCCCCATACCCAAGACAATCGCATCGACAATGCCCAGCTTGGCTGCAGGAAGCACGACCTTGTAGATGGTCTGCCACTTGGTGGCACCCATGGCATAGGACGCCTCGCGAATGCCCATGGGAATGGAATTGAGGGCATCTATGGTGAGCGTGGTGATGGTAGGGACGATCATGATGGCGAGCACGAACCACGCCGTCAGTGCGCCAAATCCAAGGCCGCCGGTCAGCTGGGCGATAAACGGGCGGATGATGATCATGCCGAAGAAGCCGTAGATGATGGAGGGGATGCCCGCCAGCAGGTCGACAGCGGGGCTAATGAGCCTGCGCACGCGCTTGCTGGCGATCTCGACCAGATACACGGCTGTGCCCACACCCAACGGCACGCCCATGGCAAGGGCACCGACCGTCACCAGGCCAGAGCCCGCCAGCAGCGACATGATGCCGTAGTGACCCTCAGAGGGCGCCCACGTAAAGCTAAAGAAGTCCACCAGACCGATGTCGGTAAAGACCGGCAGCGCCGAGTACGTGGTAAAGACAAAGATCAGGATGACGGTGACGACCGCCAAGAACGCGCAGGCAAAGAAGATCCACTGCAGCGCCTTCTCCTTAAGATAGGTGCTGCGTGACACCAACGCCAACTCACGCTTTTTGGGCACCTGCGCCTCATGCTCAATCTGGGGGGTTTCCCGTGCTTCCACGCTACTCACTCCCCTTTCCGTCGTTGGTGACGGGAATAAAGCCCGCCTCGCGAATCTGCTTGTCCATCTTCTCGGATGTCACATAGTCAATGTAGTCCTGCGCCTGCTGCGAAGGCGTACCCTTCACAAAGAAGTAAAGGTCACGCGAGATGGGATAGCCGCCACTTGCGACCGTCTTCTCGGATGCCTCGACATGGTTGACTGAAACGGCCTTAACCGAGGTCTTGGCGTTGAGGCTCTCGACAAAACCCAGCGAGATGTAGCCAATAGCGCCACGTGAGCGGGATACGACATCGCGTACCTGGCCCGTACCCGAAAGAACAGCCGAGCGGCGATCGAACGGCGCGCCGTCCATCACGATAGTGCGGAAGGCCTCGCGCGTACCGGACGCCTCGTCGCGGTTGATAACCTGAATCTTCAGGTCCTCTCCGCCGACCTCTTTCCAGTTGGTGATCTTGCCGGCGTAAATATCGCGGAGCTGCTCGGTCGAGAGATTGTCGACCGGGTTGTCGTCGTTCACGATGACTGCAATGCCGTCGTGTGCGATAACGATAGGCGTCAGGCCCAAATCCTGCTCGTCGGCATTGAGGCCACGAGACGAGCTGGCGATGTCGGCGGTGCCGGCGCTAACAGCTTCGATGCCAGCAGATGAGCCAAGGCCGGAGACGAGCACGTCGATGCCGGTCTCTTCCTTAAAGCCCTCGGCCGCAATCTCGGCAATGGGAAGGCAGGTGGTCGAGCCGGCCACGGTAATAGAAGACGTAGAAGATCCCGAGGAGCAGGCGCACAGCGTGAGCGCGAGCACTGCTGCACTCAGGACCGATGCGATCTTTCTCATAGCATCACGCCGATCGCAGCATGGCGCCCACAGGTCCCGCCCTCGTTGCGATAGGAATAAAAGCGGTCGTTTTGACGCACGGTGGAAAGTTTGGTGTCCACAATGCCATTCACATCGACACCGGCATCCACCAGCGCCTCGCGAATGGCGGCGGAAAGATCGAGCATACGGGAAGCGGTAGCATCGATGCACGCGAACTCGGCGGCAAAGCGATCCATAAGTTCTTGGGACACCTCATACTCGTCGCCCAGGATATGGGGCCCAATATAAGCAGAGATGTCCTCCGGCGTGCAGCCAGCCGCCTCGCAGAGTGCTTGGCAGGCCTTGGCGGAAATGCGTGCAATCGTGCCCTTCCAGCCAGAATGCACCACGGCAAAGCCGCCGGGAGCCACCAGCACCACGGGAACACAATCGGCAAAGCAGAGCATCACGGGCACCTTATGCGCCGTGCAGACGAGGGCATCACAGCCCTCGACAATCTGCTCACGAATGTTCTCGAGATTTTCGGCGCCGTTCGAGGTCACCGTCACGACATGGTCACCGTGTACTTGATTGGGGACAAGCAAGTTGTGCTCGCACTCGGCGGCACCCATGGCCTCGAGTACGCGGCGACGATTTTCTTGAACGGTAAAGGGGTCATCGCCAACATGCGAGCCCAGATTGAGCGAGGAGTACGCATCTTCGGAAACGCCACCGGTGCGCTCGGTAAAGGCAAAGCGGACATCGTGCGTCGCGCCCTCTACCAACGTAACTCCATCATGGTCGACACGCGAAACGTTGTCCGCACGTGCTGCCATACTAAAGCCTCCTAATAACACAAGTATCGCGGCGAAGCCGCAGCAGTCCGTGTCATACGGCTGCCATACTTCTTTAAAAGGATACCCGCAGCGGTAGGGACCAAACGTAAAGGGAACGTAAGGAGATTGGAGGCTTTCGTTTACAAACGAGAAACAAAAAGGGCGCATCCATACGGACGCGCCCCTGTGCAAAACAATGCGAAGAACGACTTAGAAGCTGCCGCGCTTGAGGAAGTCGGGAAGCTCAAACTGATCGTTGCCAAAGTTGGGCAGCTCGGTACCACCGACGTTGCGAGTCGGGGCAGCCTGAGCGGGGCTGGCAGCCGGAGCAGTGCGCTGCGGCTCAGCAGAAGCAGCAGCCTTGCTCTGGGACTGCTGGGCAGCGAAGAGCTCGTCCTGACGGTTGACGTTGGAGTCGGAGAAGCCCGTAGCGATAACGGTGATGCGCACCTGGTCGCCCAGGGACTCGTCAACAACGGTACCGAAGATGATGTTGGCCTCGGGGTCGACAGCATTGGCGACAACGTCGGCGGCGTCGCTGATCTCCTGGATGCCCAGGTCCTTGGAGCCGGCGATGGAAAGCAGGACGCGCGTGGCGCCATCGATGGAGCTCTCGAGCAGCGGACTGGAGATAGCCTGCTGAGCAGCGTCGACGGCACGGGTGTCCCCAGAAGCGGTACCGATACCCATCATGGCGGTACCGGCCTGCTTCATGATGGTCTTAACATCGGCGAAGTCCAGGTTGATGATACCCGGGACGGTGATGAGGTCGGTGATGCCCTGGGTGCCCTGGGAAAGGACGCCATCGGCAATTGCGAAGGCCTCGAGCATCGTGGTCTTCTTCTCGGCGATGTCGAGCAGCTTGTCGTTAGGGATAACGATCATGGTGTCAACGCAATCGGAGAGGGTCTTGATGCCCTCCTCGGCGCTCTTCTTGCGCTTGCGACCCTCGAAGGTAAAGGGCTTGGTCACGACGGCGACGGTCAGCGCGCCGACCTCGTTCATCGCGATATCGGCAACGATGGGAGCGGCGCCGGTACCGGTACCACCGCCCTCGCCGCAGGTGATGAACACCATGTCGGCGCCAGCGAGCGCCTCGGCGATATCGTCGCGGGACTCATCGGCAGCCTTGCGGCCAACCTCGGGGTTGGCGCCGGCGCCCAGGCCGCGGGTAAGGTCGGTGCCGATGTGCACCTTGATATCGGCATCAGAGATCGCGAGCGCCTGAGCATCAGTGTTGATGGCAACAAACTCGACGCCGCGGATGCCCTCTTCGATCATTCGATTGACCGCGTTGGTACCGCCGCCGCCGACGCCGACCACCTTAATGACGGCAAGGTAGTTGTTGATCTCTGTCTCGTGCATGTCGGTCCTCCGAACAAAGGTTATAGCCATAGCATGGGTTGACCCCTGCGCACATTAACCTTCAGGTTGAAAGTAAATGCAAAGGTAAACCGTATTATGTTTGCACATTATGAGCGTTTCAGTCAAATAATTGACCGTGAAAACCAAACAAACCAGATAAACGGCATGGTATGGCCCCTCAACAAAGCCATTTAGGATGCTAGGCGGTCGGTGCGTTCCTAAACGTATAGTTGCCCGGAGAGCGCACATTGATATAGGTTACGCCCTCTACCTGCGAAAGCAGCTTGGTCACGATGCGTTCTTTCTTGGCGATATCGTCCGAATCGCCCAGCGACACCTCGACGCCGTTGTCGAGATTTGCCGAGATAGCCTCAACAGAAGGCGTGGAAATATCCTTCACCTGGTCCAAGAACTCGCTCGAAAAACCGCGTGCGTAGTCCAGGCCGGCCTTGACGGCCTTGGAGCTCACCGCCCGACCCGAAACCGGTGCGACATCGGCCGAGACATCAGTCAACAGCACGGCGCCGTAGTGCTTGGCAAGCGCCAGGGCCGCATCGATGCCGGTCAGCGTTTTAGCACCCTCCCCCGATGTAATGACGTTCCCCTGGTCGTCCACCTCGACAGACGTCGACAGCGGAGCGATCCAGGTGTCATCGTCTCCGATAGCCCAGGCAAGGTCGTCGGAGCTGATATACGCAATGGCGAGAACCTTACGCTCCGTCGGCGTGATGATAAGGGTATGGGGAAACTGGCGCTGGACATCCACACCCGAGACCCACGGGTTTTGCTTGAGGCCCTCGGTAATCTGATCGGGATCCACGTTAAAGAGCGACGTGTTCTCGGGAAGACTGATGAGCTGCATGGCGTCGTGCTTGGTCACATGCTCGCTGCCATGAATCTGAATATCGGTGGCGGCGAACAAGCCGGAGTTGATGACGACGATGGCAACAATGGCAAGTACGGCCAAGGCTGCCAGGATGCCGCCCGCGATTTTGCCCTTACCTTTAATGGCAGAAGCGACGTCGGTCGTCTTGCTTGCCATGGCACCAAGCGATGACAGAGGATTGATGCCCTTTTTTGCCGAAGACGCCTTGGCAGCGGGCACCGATGTCAGTGAACGCGGCTTAGCGCCAGCCAACGTACGGCCGGCATGCGGCGCACGAGCTCCCAGCGAAGGTCTGGGCGTCGCCATGGGTCGGGAGGTCTTGGTGCCCATCGCCGGCTTGGGCGTCACCGAAGGACGCGGAGCCGGACGACTCGTCTTTTTAGAAGCGGGGCGTCCTCCCAGCTGCGAGCCGACGACCGGGCGCTTGGCAGGACGAACGGGCCCAACAGACTTGGAGGGCATGGCGGGCTTATGTTGAGGCTGGGCAGGTGCGCCGGAACGCCCTCCGGCGCGGCGGAAGGTTGGTTTCGATGCTCTAGAAGCCGAGGAATTTAACTTCCGGTCTGAGCTCGATGCCATACGCCTCCCTCACCTTTCCGTGCACATGCCTGATAACCGCGGCCACGTCATCGGCCGAGGCGGTTCCGTTATTAACGATAAAATTAGCGTGTACGGGCGAAACTTCCGCACCGCCAACCGAAAAACCCTTTAATCCACAATCCTCAATCAACTTGCCCACGCTTGCGTCGGGCGGGTTGCGAAAGACCGATCCGCAGGATGCACGGCCCATGGGCTGCGTGCGCTTGCGGCGCGTCAGGTACCGCTCCATGCGTTCGCGAATGTCGACCTTGGGCGCGGCCTTAAGCTTAAGCACGCACTCGAGAATGATCTCGTTACGCGGCAGGCTGCACTCGCGATACCCCCAAGCGATCTCGGATCCTGCATAGTGCTTAATACCGGACGCCGAATCAAACGTGACCACGTCCTCGATAAGGGAGCCGATCCACTCGGTCCGCGTACCTGCGTTCATGGACACGGCGCCGCCGACCGAACCGGGAATACCGACCGCGAACTCAAGGCCCGAAAGCCCGCGCGACAAGGCGTCGTTGACCAAACGCGCGAACATCACGCCCGCACCAACGGTCAGCGTGCAGCCGTCCTCGGCAACAACCGTGCGCTGAAACTCACGTCCCAGCGAAATAACGGCGCCGCGATAACCGGCATCGGCAACAAGCAGATTGGACCCCTTGCCGATAATCACCCACGGCACCTGCTCGCGGTCGAGCACCGCCACGGCGCGACGCAGGGCATGGTAGCTATGGCACGTCACAAAGAGGTCGGCCTTGCCGCCGATACGATAGCTTGTATGGCGTGCAAGACGTTCGTCCTCGACCACGTCCGTGTCGATCATGCCCGAAAGCGCCATGACGGCGTTAAACAGACCCATAGAGGTTAAGCGTCTTTCTTGGCAGTCAGATACTCGATGAACTCGGGGCCGACGGTCGTAACGTCGCCGGCACCCATGGTGAGCAGCAGGTCGCCCTCGCCCACGAGCTTCTCAAGCTCCTGGTTGAGCTCAAGACGGCTGGAGCAGTACACGACCTCCTTGCCGGGGTGCTTGGCGCGAACGGTATCTGCGAGCATCTTGGAGGTAACGCCCGGAATCGGCATCTCGCCGGCAGAGAACACATCGATCAGCAGCAGCTTATCGGCGTTGGCAAAGGCATCGGCAAAGTCATCGCACAGAGCCTGCAGGCGCGAATAGCGGTGCGGCTGGAACACGACGTCGACATGCTTGTAGCCCAGCGAAGAGGCAGCAGCGAGCGTCGCCTTGATCTCGGTGGGATGATGGCCGTAATCGTCAACCACCGTGATGCCGTCGATATCGCCCACGTGGGTAAAGCGACGGCGGACACCCTCAAAACTCGAAAGTGCCTTAGCGGCGGCGTCGATATCGAGACCCAGGACATGGGCGACGGTCAAGACGGCCGTGGCGTTGAGCATGTTGTGACGACCGGGGTTGCTCTTAATCTCGACAGCGTGCTCGGTGCCGTCCTCAAAGCGAACGATAAAGTCGCTCTGGATGCCCTTGACATCCGGATGCACGCAGACGATGTCGTTGTTCTCGGCAAAGCCATAGGAAAGCACATGACGGCCCGTCGACTTGGCGAGCTCGACCAGATGCGGGTCCTCGCCACAAACGATGACGGTACCGCTCTCTCCAACCAGGCCCATAAACTTGGCAAAGGTGGCCTCGATCTCCTCGATGCCCGAGTAATGATCGAGATGGTCGGCCTCGACGTTGGTCACGATGACCACGTTGGGGTTCAGGAACAGGAACGAGCTGTCGGACTCGTCGGCCTCGGCGACAAAATAGTCGCCCGAGCCGTTCTTGCCGTTGGTGTCGTAGCCCTCGACAATGCCACCGATTAAAAAGCTGGGGTCCAGACCCATGCGGTCGAGCATGGTGGCGCACATCGAAGAGGTCGTGGTCTTGCCGTGAGTACCGGCGACGGCGACGGTGGTGTAGCCGTGGCCCAGGGCCGAAAGCATCTTGGCACGGGGCCACACGGGAATACCGAGCTCGCGGGCACGCACGAGCTCGGGGTTGGACTCGGGAATAGCGGTGGAGACCACAACCACGTCGGGCTTGACCTCGTCGATCGTCGCAGCCTCGTGGCCCACATGGACCTTCACGCCGGCGCGGGTAAGCTGGCGAATATAGCGCGACGTCTTAAGGTCAGAACCGGTAACGGTATAACCGCGCTCGTGCAGGACGAGAGCGATGCCGCTCATGCCGGCGCCGCCGATACCGATAAAGTGGGCGCTCTTGAACTCGGGCGCGGAGGTTGCAGTCTGGGAATCAGCCATGTGCTCGTGTACTCCTTGCGTAAACACTGCCTGTAACCCATTAACTGTACCGCACCTACCGCATCCGCGCGAGGGCGACCGGCGATATCCCGTCTAACTAACGCAATCCCTCTACCGCGTCGGCCAAAAGTGCGGCGGCACGGTCCTGGGCCAAGCCACGCGCCGCCTGACGCATGGCATCACGCGCCGCAGCGTCATCGATCAGGTGCAGAAGCTCGTCGGCAAAGGCAGGGGCATCGATATCGGCATCGGCGCAAAGCACGCCGGCACCGGCATCGACCAGGTAGCGCGCATTCGTGGTCTGGTGGTCGGCCGTGGCGTGCGGATACGGCACGAGTACCGAGGGCACGGCAAGCGCGGCGATCTCGGCCACGCTCGAGGCACCGGAACGCGAGAGCACCAAATCGGCCGCAGCCAGCATATCGCCCATGTTGTCGATGTAGGGCTGGACTCGATAGCGCTTCGCCTCCTCGGGCGTCAGCGCCAAAGCGCGCTCGGTCTCCTCAAAGCCGTCGGCACCCGTCGAATGCAAAATGTAGAGATTCTCGCGGGTCAGCAGCTCACTCTTGAGCGAGGCAACGCGCTCGTTGAGATGTTGGGCACCGAGTGAACCACCAAAGACGAGCAGAAGCGTCGCGTCCTCGGGCACACCGAGCGTCTTGCGACCGCGGGCGCGATCGCCCTCGATCACCGAACGGCGCACGGGATTGCCCGTCATGAGCACATGGTCGGGGTCGCCCTCGCGCTCAAAGACCGCGCGGGCCGCAGGTACCGAAATGCACACGCGGGCGGCATGTGAGTTCATCATCTTATTGGCCAGACCCGGAACAGAGTTCTGCTCGTGCAGCAGATACGGAACGCCGGCGTCCTTGCACCAACCCAGCAGCGGGACCTCAACGTAAGCACCAAAGCCGATAGCGGCATCGGGCTTACCGACCTTCGAGAAGTGACGGGCAAGCGCACGCTTCGCCTTGTTGACGCGCCACAGCGAGGTCAACGCCGTCCAGGGACGGGAGCGATCGAAGCCCGTGACCGTGATGGGCACAAAATCGAATCCGGCCTCGGGAACCAGACGGCCCTCGAGCTTGCGCGATTGGCCCACGAACACAACGTGATGACCGCGGTCACGCAGCTCCTCGGCCAAGGCGAGCGCGGGGTTGATATGTCCTGCCGTGCCGCCAGCTGCAATAGCAACGGTCATCTTATCGGTCATGGTAATCCCTTCGTACACGCGGCCCCTGGTCATCGGTGCGCAAACGCGCCGACGGGTCCGAATTCAAATCGATTCGATTATATCCACCGCCCGCATTACGAGGAGTGGGGCGCTGCGGACGACCTTGCGGCGCCATTCGCTGACGCGGACGGGCTGCCGGCTCGGTCGCAGAGCCATCCAGGACGGTAAAGCCGTTACGCGAAGATCGCTCGCCGCGCACGTGGGGCACGCCGGCGGTACTCTCATCCATAACGGCAAAGCTCTCGCGGCGACGGTCGTATTCATCGCGACGGGCGCTCTCATACGAAACGCGCAGGATCAGACCGGCGAGCATAAGCGACACAATAATCGACGAGCCGCCGTAGCTAATAAACGGCAGCGGCTTGCCCGTCATGGGAAACACATTGAGAATGCCCAGCGCGTTGATCAAAAACTGCACCGCAAGGATGACCGCGGAACCCGATGCCATAAGTGCTCCGCGACGGTCGGTCGCCTGCTCGGCAATACGAAACGCCGAGTAGATCAGCATCGCGAACACCAAGAAGAACAGCACGGTTCCGATAAAGCCAACTTCCTCGCCGATAATAGCCAAGATGTAGTCGTTATGCGCCTCGGGCAAATACGAGTACTTCATGGTGGAGTTACCGATACCGCGACCGAACAGGCCGCCCGAGGCAAACGCCATAATGGCAAGCGTGGCCTGATAGCCATCACCATATTCGTCTGCCCAAGGATTCCAAGCAACCTCGACACGCGTCATACGATACGGCTCGGCGATAAGGGCGATCGCAATGACGGCGATGCCGGCAACGACCGTCCAAACGATATATTTGGGGTCCAATCCCGCAAACAACGCCATGCACATGAGGGTCAGCAAGATGATCAGAACGGTGCCAAAATCGGGCTGAACAAAAATCAGAAAGAGCGAAATGCCCAGGTAGACACCCATCTTGCGAAGAAACTCGTTGATGTTGCCGCCGGGCGAAAAGATGCGGTCGAGCATGATGGCCGAATACGCGATGGCGAACGGCTTTAAAAACTCAGACGGCTGGAACTGAATACCGGCGATGTTGAGCCAGCGCGTGGCGCCACGACTGCCGCTACCCATAAAGAACACCAGAACCAGTAGCCCTATCATGCCCATGAGGAAGATCCTGAGCACGTCTTCCCCAAACCAACTGTCCGGCAAGATGCGCACGATGGCAACCATAGCCAGCACGCCAACTCCGGCAAACGCGGCTTGTCGAAACAGGAAAAACGTCGCCGAACCATTCTCGTGCAGTGCCTCGACCGAAGATGCCGAGTACACCATCAGCAAGCCAAAGCAAACCAAGCTAAACAGGCAAGCCATAAATATCAAACGGGGGCGCATGATGCGGGCGGGGACGCCGGCAATATAGCGCTCACTGAACGTCTGCCCGCCGCGTCCGGAACGCGGCGTGCTACGCAGCGAGGAAGCACGGTCCGAGTCGGGCCTCCTCATATCACTTCGGGGGCTCTCCTCTCTCACCGGCAACCCCTATTCCGTTTGCGATTTCGCTGCTGCGGCAAGCTGGACAACGTAGTCCTTAAACACGCGACCGCGCTCCTCGTAGCCCGAGAACTCGTCAAACGAAGAGCAGGCGGGCGAAAGCAGGATCACGTCGCCGCGGCTCGAGAGTGAGCGGGCAACGTCAACGGCATCGCGCAGATCATCGGCCTGGGCGATATCCACGTCACCATCGACATCGGCCTCGTCCATAGCGGCGGTAAAGCGCTCGCGCGCATCGCCAAAGCAAACGACCGAGCGCACGTTGTCCATAACGACGCGGGCAAAGTCCGCAAGCGGCGTACCCTTATCGTGGCCGCCGAGCAGCAAAATCACATCGTCGTCGGGAAACGCCGTCAGGGCCTTTTCGACTGCATCGGTGTTCGTTGCCTTGGAATCGTTGACGTAGCGCACGCCATCGATCTCGCCACAGGGTTCCACGCGGTGTTCGAGTGGCTGGAACGATGTCAAACCGCGGCAAATGCCCTCGGGATCGGCACCGACGGCCAGAGCAGCCGTGGCGGCACATAGGGCATTGATGACATTGTGATGGCCCGAGATCTTGAGCTCGGACGTGGCGACAAGCTGAGTCTCGACACCCCTCAGGCGCACGACCATCTTACCGTCGCGCACAAAGGCGGCGTCTGCACCCTCGGGCTCGTCAAAAGCGACCTTGCAGATACGGCGACCCGGTGTGTAGATGTACTCATCGAACTCATGGATGCCGGCATCCTCGACGTCGATAACCACGAGGTCGTCGTCGACCATATTCTCGAACAACTTGATCTTGGCAAGCGCATAGTTCTTGTGGCTCTTGTGCCAGCCCAGGTGGTCGGGCGTGATGTTGAGCAGCACCGCCACGCGAGGATGAAGCTCGGCTGTCGTAGCAATCTGATAACTCGACAGCTCGGCCACAAACCACTCATTGTGTGCGCGGCCGTCGATCTCGTTCACCGGCGGCTCGCCGATATTGCCGACGGCCACGCTGGCTTCACCTGCGGCCTTGAGCAGATAATCGGTCAGCGACGTGGTAGTTGTCTTGCCGTTGGTGCCCGTGATGGCGATCCAATTTTGGGGAGACAGGCGATAGGCAAACTCGGGCTCGCCCATAATCTGAGCGGCATGCTCACGCCCAGCCTTAAAGAAGGCCGAGAACTCCGAGATACCCGGGCATGTCACGCACACGTCATAGGCACCCTCGACCTGCTCGGTGCCGTAGACAAACGACGCGCCCTGCGCCTCGAGCGCACGCGTGGCTTCATTGGGCTCGGAGCTACCGCCGCCATACACGGTCGTGGCGCTCACGCGCTCGGGGTGAGCCAACGCCCAACGGGCGACATCGAGACCGGATTTACCCTGCCCCAAAACAAGCAGGCTAAAGACATCAGCAAGAGGCATGAAAGACCACTATCCCAACTGGAAGAACAGGGCGAGGCCAACGGCGCCAAAGGCCGCGGCGATAATCCAAAAACGGATAACGACCTTGGTCTCGGCCCAGCCCTTCTTTTCGAAATGATGATGAATGGGCGCCATAAGGAAGACGCGCTTGTGCGTAAAGTGGAAATAGACAACCTGGATCATGACCGACAGAGTCTCGACGATAAACAGACCGCCGATGATGAGGGAAACGACTTCGGTGTTGGTCATGATGGAGGTGCAGGCAAAAGCGGCACCCAGGGCAAGCGAGCCGGTATCGCCCATAAAGATGCTCGCCGGGTAGCAATTGAACCACAAAAAGCCCAGGCAGGCACCGGCGCACGCCGTGCAGAAGATGGACAGGTTCACGTCACCGTGCAAAAACGCCATGGCGGCCATGGCGAGCATGGCGATCATGGAAGTGCCACCGGCAAGGCCGTCCAGACCATCGGTCAGGTTCACGGCATTGGAAAGACCGGCGATCATCAGCCAGCAAAATACAATGTAGAGCCACGGGAACGAAAGGCCGCAGATGGTGGTCGAAAGAACACCGAGGTCAATCGTCAGGCCGCCGGGAAAACGAATCTCGGGGGCGACGCCGCACCAATTGACGGCGAGCACGGTAAAAGTGACGCAGATGATGGTCAGACCGATCATCTTGGCGTGAGGCGTCAGGCCGAGCGAGCGACCATGCGTGACGGAGGTCAGGTCGTCGATGAGACCCAGAACGCCGGTGGCCAGCGTGGCAAGCAGCACGAGCACGAGCTCGGTGGTGAGCTTGCCCATCAGCAGGCAGGTCAGCGATATCGCGACAAGGATGATGACGCCGCCCATGGTCGGCGTACCCTGCTTAATCAAATGACGCTTGGGGCCGTCGGCTCGGACCTGTTGGCCGATACCCTCGACCTTCAGCAGCTTGATCCACCACGGCATAAGCAGCAGCGCAATGGCGGCAGCGATGCCAAGTCCCAAAAAGGCCTGATACGTAGGATACGAGGGATTGCCGAACATGGGCTAGCACACACCTTCCACAAAGCGGTCGAGCTCAACAAAACGGGAACCCTTGACCAGTACAACATCATGATTTTCAAGCGCGCCGCCCATGCGGTCGAGCACCTGCTGATAATCGGAGAATACCTGGATGCGGTCCTCATCCATACCCATCATACGTGCGGCATCGGCCATGAGCTGAGCCAGCTCGCCGCCAACGCACGCGAGCATGTCGAGCTTCTTGGCGGCGGCATAGGCTCCCACGAGCTCATGCATGCGGGGAGCCTCGTCGCCCATCTCGCCCATCTCGCCCAAGATCGCCATGCGCGAACCGTCACAGATGAGCGAGCACAGCAAATCGAGGCCGGCAGCCATAGACTCGGCACTGGCGTTATAGGAGTCGTCGATGATGCGTGCTCCGCTCTTGGCGCGCTTGATCTCCTGACGGTGACCGGTGATCGTAAGGCCCCTAAAGGCAGCATCGATCTGCTCGGGCGTCACGCCAAGACGATAGGCGACCGCGGCGGCCTTGACGGCATTGGGCACGGACTGCACACCGGGAATAGCCAACATGGTATCGACCGTGTCGCCCTGACCAAAGTCGAGCGTAAAGACCGGATGGCCCTCGTCGTCGACGCGAATGTCGCGCGCGCGGACCTCGTCGTCGTCCGAGACACCGGCCAGCATCACGTCAATACCCGCAGGCTGGGCGAACGTATCGCGAATGAACGGCGTAAAGTCGTCCTCGCCGCCCAAAACCAGCAACGGCGAGAAGTCGCCGGCGGCGCACATGCCCTGGACAATCTCGGACTTGGCACGGGCGATGTTCTCGCGGCTGCCCAGGATACCGATGTGGGAGGTTCCGATCTTGCTCACGATGGCAAGATTGGGGTTGGCAGACTGGGACAGGCGCTCAATCTCATGAAAATGGTTCATGCCCATCTCGAGCACCAGGACCTCGGTATCGGCCGGAGCGGAAAGCACCGTGAGCGGCATGCCGATCAAGTTGTTGAAATTGCCCTTCGTGGCCCAGACGCGATAACGCTTGGCGAGCACGGCGGCGAGCACGTCCTTGGTCGTCGTCTTGCCAATCGAACCGGTAATGCCGACGACCAGGCAGCCAAGCTCCAAGCGATATACGTGCGCCAGGCGCAGCAAGAACTCCACGGGGTCGTCGGTCAGCAAGATGGCGCATCCCTTGTCCTGCGCCAACGAAACCAGCTCGGCATCGGGCTCGCGCGTCATCACGACGGCACCGGCACCCGACTCGATGGCACGGGAGGCAAAATCATTGCCGTCGACCTTTTCGCCGGGGAAGGCGACAAAGATCGTCCCCTCCTCGACCTGACGCGAGTCGATAACGCACCCGCGGCATACCCGGTCGACTTCTTCCGTCACGGTTCGGGCCCCCGTTGAGGCCGCGAGGTTGTTGACGGCGATCTCTATCATTGCAGCTCCCCTGTAAACCTAATAATGCTATCGGCGTATTGTATCCCAGTGCCATGCGCGCGTGGTGCAGGGCATGTGAACACCCTTCAGATCAAACGGCAGACCACGCTCAAGATTGTAACCCCCTACTTCGTCCGCGGGATTCCCAGCACGTCGAGCGCGTTGGCCATAATGGACTGGAATGGCACCGCGGCGGCATCCGAGCCGCTCGGCGTTCCATCGAGTGTGATATAGCACAGCACCTTGGGCGATTGTGTCGGCGCAAAGCCCATAAAGGACGACATGTAGTTCTCCTTGAGGTAACCGCCGTTCTCGTCAGCACGCTCGGCCGTACCGGTCTTGCCCGCCACGTCATAGCCATCGACCGCACCGCCAACACCCGTGCCTTCGGACACGACCGTCTGCATGCACGATGTCACCTGGGTGGCAGCGTCCTCCGAAATCGCACGCTCGCCTTCGCCCCAGTCCTTCTCATCGCCCTTGCTGGACTTATAGAAGTGCGGAGTCATCATCACGCCGCCGTTCGCGATGCCGCCCACGGCACGTGCGACCTCAATCGGCGAGACGGACAGCGCCTGGCCAAAGCTCATCGAGCCCAGCGTGGCGCCGTCGTACTGGTCGCGCTCCTTGACGATGCCCAGACTCTCACCCGGAAAATCGACACCGGAGCTATGACCGATACCCCACTTGTCCACATAGGTGGCAAAATCATCGGCACCGATCTTGCGTCCCACCAGGACAAAGCCCACATTGGACGAACGGCGCATCATCTCGCGCACGTCCATGGTCATGGTGTAGTCGCGCTTATCGGCGTCGGTAACGGTGTCGTCGCCAACCTTAATGCTCGCCGGCACCTCAAACGACGTGCTCGAACGCACGGCGCCCAAGTCGAAGCCGGCACCGGCCACGAGCGTCTTAAAGACCGAGCCGGGCTCGTAGGCATCGGTAACCAGGCGCAAGTTCATGTCCTCGGTCTTGGCGTTTTCCAGATCGGTCTGGTCATATGTCGGATACGAGCATGCCGCCAGAATCTCGCCCGTCGTGGGATCGGTGACCAGGGCCGAGCCATTCTTGGCCTTGGTCTTTTCGACCGCCTCGGCCAGGGCGTCCTCGGCGGCACGCTGGATATTGACATCGAGCGTCGTCACGATGTCCACGCCGTCCACCGCGGCAACCTTCTTATAGGCGCCGCCCGCGATATAGCTACCGTCCCTCGCCCGCTCGCGCACCAGCGAACCGTTGGTTCCAGTCAAAAGATTGTTGTACTGTTTTTCGAGGCCCGTCAGACCGTCGTTGTCCACGTTTACCACGCCAAGCACCTGCGATGCCAGGTTGCCGTAGGGGTACACGCGCTTCATGGCCTGCTCAAAGAGCACGCCTGGCAGGTTCTTCTTCTCCAGCGCCGCGACATCATCCTCGTCCACCTGACGTTTGATATACACCCAGGTGCCATCCGACTCAACGAGCTCGCGACAGGTCTTTTTATCGATTCCCGTAGCTTTGACCAGCGCCGATACCGTCTTGTCAACGTCCTCGATAAGCTGAGGATTCACGGCGATGTTGCGGCATTCGACCGACGACGTCAGCACGTTGCCGTTGCGGTCGTAGATGGTACCGCGCTTGGCATGCAGCGTCTGTGCAAGCAAGCGACGTGCATCGGCACGGTCGCGTAGCTTATCGGCTTCCACAATTTGATAGTCGGCAAGGCGAAGGACGCCCAAACCCAAGCCAAACCCGATGAAGCCCATGACGGCTTTGCGACGGGGCAGCGGCGTGCCCGTGAGCCATTCGGTCGACGAGCTCTTGCGCGGTCTGGTGTTATGCATTTGAGGACCACTCGAGCCACGGAGACGCGACGCGGGGTCGTTGCCATAGGACGGCCTCGCGTTGTAAGATGGCCGACCCGTTCCTTGATAACCAGAACGTCCCCGCGATGAGGGACGTCCAGAACCGCGACCCCCGTCGGAGCCGCGGCGATAGTCATTTGTCATACTCAGCTACCGTCTTGTTACTGAGCGGTCGCGGTCGAGCTAGCGCCCGCGGCTGCATCCTGCGAAAAGTCAAGTGTAACGCTCTCGCTGGGCTCCACCATGCCATAAGCGCCCGCAAGGTCGCGAATGCGCGTGTCGGCACCATAGACCGAATGCATGACCTCCAGGTCGGAGCTCTCATCGGTCGCCTTCTCGAGCGTGTTGGTAAGCGCGGCGTTGCTGTTGAGCACCTGGGCCGTAACGCCGGCGAGCGCCACACGGGCGACACCGATCGTCATGAAGATGGCCGCAATGATGCAAAACGTTTTAAGAACGCTCATGAAAACCGGGCTTACCGCCTGGTTTGCCTGACGGCCCGCGCCCGTGTAGACATCAAAGCGCGGCGTGCGCTGCTCGCGGGGAGCAGCGGGAGCCTGCGGTGCCTCACGATAGGCGGGCATGGCGTTCATATCATAGGCGAGTGCTGCGTTTGAGGTGTTGTAGCCCATGATATGCCGCCTCCCATCCCGAGTACGTTGGTAGTGTGTTTAAGCTTCGTTTGTGGTACGAGCGGGAGGTCCAATATCGCGCGGTCGCGTCTACAGACGCTGTGCCACGCGGATCTTGGCTGATCTCGCCCGAGGGTTGCGCGCAACCTCATCGGGTTGGGCAACCAGGGGTTTGCGGGTGATGACCTTGAGTATCGGCACGTTGCCGCACACGCACACCGGAATCTCCGGCGGGCACGTGCACCCCTGGCTCATCTCCTTAAAGTGGTTCTTTACGATACGGTCCTCGAGCGAGTGATACGAGATGACGCAGATGCGTCCGCCCGGGTTGAGCCACCTTGTGGCGGCGTCAAGCCCTCGCTCGAGCACATCGAGTTCGTGATTGACCTCGATGCGAATGGCCTGGAAACTTTTCTTGGCTGGGTGTCCGCCATGCCGGCGAGCGGCAGCGGGGATACCAGCCTTGATGATCTCGACAAACTGGCCGGTGGTTTCGATCGGCTCATGCTCGCGGCGGCGCACGATCTCACGTGCGATCTGCGAGGCGAACTTCTCTTCGCCATAGACGCGTAGAATCCGGGCGAGGTCGTGTTCGTTATAGGTGTTGATGACCTCAGCTGCGTTTAAGGTGTTGTTACCCGGATCCATCCGCATGTCCAATGGGGCGTCCTCGTTGTACGAAAAGCCCCTGCCAGGGATATCGAGTTGCGGCGACGAAACGCCCAAGTCGAACAGGAAGCCATCGACCCCGGGCACCTCGGCCGAGCAAAGCAGCTCGTCCAAGTCGCCGAAGTTGCCCTTCAGCAGCTGGTGTGGTACGCCGGGAACCTCGCGGTCCAGACGGGCGCCAGCGGCCTCGAGGGCCATGTCGTCCTGATCGACGCCGAGCAAAAGGCCGGTCTCCCCCACCTGCGCGGCCATCTTTACCGAATGGCCGGCACCGCCAAGGGTGCAGTCGCAGACGACGGAGCCGCTCTTTAGCTGCAGCGACTCAAGCACTTCGCCGAGCATGACAGGTTCATGCCGATATTCTTGTGTCAAGATCCCACGCTCCATCCGTTACTCGTGCCTTGCCCTTACGAGAAGAAGAGGTCCAGCAGGGCCTCGTCGTCATCGTCCTCATCGGCCGTAGCGCGGTCCCAAACCTCAAGGTGGTCGTAGTTGCCCACAACCGTGACCTCGCGGTCGAGGTTCGCCTGCTTGCGGAGAGACTCGGACAGACCGATACGACCCGCGCTGTCCACATCCATCGACGTGGTGCGCTTGTTGATCGCCCTCATGAGCTTCTGGTCGTTGATGTCACGCGGGTTAAAACCCTCGTGGCCCTCACGACCCGCGAAGAGTCCTTCGACCCACTTATCGAAGGCCTCGGCAGAGAACACGTACAGAGCATCGACATCCAGGGCTTTGAACACGCGAACGTGCTCTCCAAGCTCCTCACGAAGGGGTGCAGGCAGGGATAGACGACCTTTTGCATCGAGATTGCGCTCGTATGCACCCGTCATTCCCATGTGCGCCCTCCCCTCGGTTACTCAGATGGCACGTACGCGGGGAACCACCCCGCCTGTCGACGTCATCAATAATATGGGGAACCGCCCCATTTTTCAACACCTTTCCCCACCCCTTCCCCCACCCCGCCCCACCACTCCACTCCCAATATGTTGTAAAACACCCCCGAGCATATGTTCGAAAACACAATATGTTGTGTTTACAGCAAAGGCGGGATGCCACCTGTAGAACCACGCCCGCGAACCTCAACCTTCAAGTTGACCTTGAGGCGATTTTTACGTCCCTTTACACACCGTTCACATCGCCCCCAAACTCCCCCACCCACGGTACACACGGCCCACCACCGCGTCGGTGTCTAGCGAAAAATGGGGTGGGCCCCAGATTGCCCATGTGCGCAAAAGTGCGTCTCGGCAATCTGGGGCCCGTCCCCTTTAATTTTTATAAATATGCAGGTCAGCGAGGTGCTAGCGATGTGCCAGCGGATGCGCTGCCAGATAGACCTCGGTCAGTTGCGTGCGGTCGACATGCGTGTAGACCTGCGTGGTCGAAATATCGGCATGGCCCAAAATCTCCTGCAGCACACGCAGGTCGGCACCACCCGCGAGCATGTGGGTGGCAAAGGAGTGTCGCAAGGTATGGGGGTGGAGCCCCACCAGCCCCACCTGACGCCCATACCGTTCGCATATCGCATGCACGGCCTGGCGCGACAGGCGACGTCCGTTCTTATTTAAATAGACCGCCGAGGTCTCCGTCCCGTGAGCATGGGCGGCCAGAAGAGTGCGCCCGTCACCTATATAGCGTGTCAGGGCACGCGCCGCGCTTCCCACCAACGGGGCCAGACGCTCCTTGGAGCCCTTACCGCGCACCAGGACAAACCCGTCATCGATATGGATATCGCCCACATCGAGCCCAACCAGCTCACTCACGCGCAAGCCGCAACCGTAAAGCACTTCCAAGATGGCGTGATCGCGCAGTCCCATCTCGCCCTCGGGAAAGTCTTGATCGAGCAGTGCCGAGACGTCCTCCACCGAAAGGTATTCCGGCAGGCGATCTGCCTTTTTGGGCAGGCGCAACGCCGCCGTCGGGTTTTGGGCCACGGCCCCATCGCGCACCAAAAAGGCATGCAGGCCCTTCACGGCAGCAAGCGCGCGCTCCACCGAGGCATCGGAATAGCCTCCGTCGCGGCGATCGGCAACAAAGCCCTCCACGACCTGACGGCTCACATCTTCAAAAGACGCAATGTCAGCCCGCTCCAGATAGGCGCAGTACGTCGTCAGGTCACGACGATAGGCCGAAATCGTGTTGCGCGCCAAGCCCCGCTCGACCGCGAGGTAATCGAGATACTCCCCCGCCGCCACGGCGAGCGACGAGGGAGTAGCTTCGGTATGTTCCTTATTCGCCGGCACCCTTAGTCCGTAGCGAGGTTCTTGGGCGTCACCTGCAAGCGATCGACGCCCTCATGCTGGCCGATCGAGGCGCGTACGAACTCGCGGAACAGCGGCTGCGGGTTGGTCGGGCGGCTCTTGAACTCGGGATGAGCCTGGGTGGCCACATACCACGGATGTACGTCGCGCGGCAGCTCGACCATCTCGACCAGACGCTCGTCGGGCGAAAGACCCGAGATAACCAGACCGGCGTCCTCGAGCTGGTCACGGAAGGCGTTGTTGAACTCAAAACGGTGACGGTGACGCTCGTAGACAAGCTCCTCGCCGTATGCCTCGCGCGCGAGGGTATCGGCGGCGAGCTTGCACGGATAGGCGCCCAGGCGCATGGTGCCGCCCTTCTCGGTCACGTCCTCCTGCGAGCTCATCAGGTCGATGACACTATACGGGCCGTCCGGATCGAACTCGGAAGAGCTGGCGCCGGCAAGGCCGACCACGTTGCGGGCGAACTCGCACACGGCTACCTGCATACCCAGGCAAATGCCCAGATACGGAATCTTGTGCTCGCGGGCGAACTCGGCCGCGAGGATCTTGCCCTCCAGGGCGCGCTTGCCAAAGCCGCCAGGGACCAAGATGCCCGAGGCGTCACCCAGGACCTCGGAGACGTTCTGCTCGTCGAGGCTCTCGCCATCGACCAGCTGCACGTCAACGTGGCGATCGTAGAACACGCCCGCGTGGTGCAGGGCCTCGATAACCGACAGGTAGGCATCGGGCAGCTGCGTGTACTTGCCCACGACGGCGATCTTCACCTTGTCGGCGTGATGGTTGGCATGGTTCTGCTTGCGCAGGAACTCGTTCCACTCGCTCATGTCGCGCTCACGCGGGTCCAGACCCAGGCGCTCGCAAATGCGCAGGTCAAAGTCCTGCTCGGCGAGCAGCTGCGGAACATCGTAGATGCTCGCGCAGTCCTCGTTGGTAAAGACACAGTCGGTGTCGACGTCGCAGAAGCTTGCAATCTTGCCGCGGATGGCGTCGTCGATATGGTGATCGGAGCGCAGGACGATAATATCGGGCTGGATACCAAAGCTGCGGAGCTCCTTGACGGAGTGCTGCGTCGGTTTGGTCTTGACCTCGTGGGCGGCGGCGATATAGGGAACGAGCGAAACGTGGATGTAGCAGACGTTCTCGGGGCCGGCCTCCTTGCGATACTGACGGATGGCCTCGACAAACGGCTGCGACTCGATGTCGCCGATGGTGCCGCCCAACTCAGTGATGACCACGTCGGAGCCGGTCTGCTCCTCAATACGACGGAACTTATCCTTAATGGCGTTCGTGACGTGCGGAATCACCTGCACGGTGCCGCCCAAAAAGTCACCGCGACGTTCACGGGCGATCAGGCTCTTATAGATGGCACCAGTCGTAAAGTTGGAATCGCGGGTCAGGTTCTCGTCAATAAAGCGCTCGTAGTGGCCCAGGTCCAGATCGGACTCGTAGCCGTCCTCGGTCACAAAGACCTCGCCATGCTGGAACGGGCTCATGGTGCCGGGGTCGACGTTCAGATACGGGTCGGCCTTTTGCATCGTCACCTTGTACCCGCGCGACTTGAGCAGACGGCCCAGCGAGGCCGCGGTAATACCCTTACCCAGAGACGAAACCACGCCGCCGGTCACGAACACATGCTTGGTCATATTGAGTTACCTGCGCTTCCCGTAGAAGTTGTCCATACACATCTTACGGGTCTTCATTGTAATACTCGCGACGCGCGCCGCACGCATTTTTTCTTACGCGCAATCGCATTTCTCCATCTCGAAACAAAACGCCGTCCGGTTGCCCAGGCGGCGTCGCTTCCACTATGAATGTACGCTATTATCGATCGGCAACTTCGTCCTTGATCAAGTCCTGCACGAGCATACCGGCACGGATGCCCTCTAGATACCATTCGCCACGCTCCGTGAGACAAATACCATTTGCGAGCTGGCCGCCGTCTTCGCTGTAGCGCGAGACGACCTCAATGATGTCTTCGGATTCCAAGCGTTCAATTGCCGCGCGGGCGCGATACGGAGACACCCCCACACGCTCGGCAAGCGTCTTGCGCGAAAAGCCATAAAATCCGCCGTTGTCTTCGGACAGCTGTGCGATCTCCATCAGCACCTGTACCTCGACACGCTTCATATCGTTGACACTCGCACGACCCTTGCCAGCCATGGCAGCCTCCTCAAACCGAGCACGGGCATCACTTGCACCGTGCGCGACCGGCACACCCCATGATGGCCGGCAACATCCATCATGCGGCATCCCCGCAAAAGGATGAAACAATTAGGGTTATTGTATACCGCCCAAATCGCTTATAGGCAGGTAAGCGGGCTATTTTTAGGTTAAACGGTAGCTTTGTTGATAAAAGGGGCACACTGAATGCATACCCGATGTGCCCCTTTCGGACCAATTTATCCAGGCTTAGCGGTGGAAGAAACCACGGCGCTCGAACTTAGGCTCGCAGCACACGTTGATGCCCAGCTTGCGCAACACCGTCTCGTCCGTCGGCGAGATGATCACGCTAAAGAAGGCATCGCACCCGCGCAGCTGCTCCAGGCCCGAAAGGACGCGGGCCGCCGTCTCGCTCGTTGCCGAGGTGATCGAGAGCGCCATAAGCGTCTCGTCGGTGTGCAGGCGCGGGTTCTTGCTACCCAGGAAATGCGTCTTGAGCTTGCTGATAGGCTCGATTGCCTCATCGCTAATGACCTCGAGCTCAAGGTCAACGCCCGAGACATGCTTAAGTGCATTCATGATGAGCGAGCTCGCGGCGCCCAGGCGCGTGGAAGTCTTGCCGGTCACCACGGAGCCATCGGGCATGACCATGGCGCCTACGGGGCCACCCGTCAGCTGCTCCCTGGTAAGGGCGGCCGAGCGTGCCGGCGAGTAGTTCTTGTCAATACCGGCCTTCTTCATAATAATCTTGAGACGGTCGACTTGCTCATCGCCCACGCCGGTACGGCGCACATTTTCGACCGCGGTAAAGTAGCGGCGGACGATCTCCATCTTGGAAGCGTCGCGGCAGGCATCGTCATCGGTAATAGCAAAACCGACCATATTGACGCCCATGTCCGTGGGGCTCTGGTAGGGGCTCTTGCCCAGGATCTTTTCCATCAGAGCACGGACCACCGGGAAAGCCTCGACGTCACGGTTGTAGTTGACCGTGGTCTTGTTGTAGGCCTCCAAGTGGAAGGAGTCGATGATATTGGCGTCGTCGAGATCTGCCGTGGCCGCCTCGTAGGCGATGTTGACCGGATGCGTGAGGGGAAGGTTCCAGACCGGGAAGGTCTCGAACTTGGCGTAGCCGGCGGCGGTGCCGTGTTTGTGCTCGTGATAAAGCTGCGACAGGCAGGTGGCGAGCTTACCCGAGCCAGGACCCGGCGCGGTGACCACGACGAGCGGACGGGTGGTCTCGACAAACTCGTTCTTGCCGTAGCCGTCGTCGGACACGATCAGATCGACGTCGTGGGGATAGCCCTCGATGGGATAGTGCAGCTTGGCGGGAATGCCGAGCGCGTTCAGGCGATTGCGGAAGACATCGGCGGCGGGCTGGCCGGCGTACTGGGTGATAACCACGGCCGCGACAGCAAAACCGTTGCCGCGGAACAGGTCGACCAGGCGCAAGACGTCCTCGTCATAGGTAATGCCCAGGTCACCGCGAGCCTTGTTCTTCTCGATGTGGTTCGCGTTAATGGCGATGATGACCTCGACGTCGTCGGCTATGCTCTTGAGCATGCGAAACTTGCTGTCCGGCTCAAAACCCGGCAGCACGCGGCTCGCGTGATAGTCGTCAAACAGCTTGCCGCCAAACTCCAAATAGAGTTTGCCGCCAAACTGCGAGATGCGCTCCTTAATATGAGCGGCCTGCAGCTCGATATACTTCGCGTTGTCGAAACCCTGGCGCATGAATGGCTCCCGTCCCGTTTCCATTTAATGTTCTAGGCGATTATAACGGAGCCCGCCCTCCCCGATACCCAGACCATCAACAGGCACCAACCAAACACGCTCACCACAACCACCGGGGACCCGGGACAGCTCGTTTGGAACGGGGAACAAGTCACTCAGCACCAACAATGAAAACGTCGCAGGCAGAGCTGAAGCCAGCGAACGGGCACCAGAGCGAGCAAGCTTCCCCCTGCACCAACAAGGGGAACGTCGCAGGTGGAGCATAAGTCAGCGAGCGACGTCCAGAACGTACAAGTTGGCATGAAAAAGGCAAGGCATAGACCTTCTGGTCATGCCTTGCCTTTTGAATGACAAATTGTCGTTCTGGGCGGTGCGCAGCGTCGACTGGTTGCGCGGTTCGTAGAACCGCGCAACATGAGAGCGCCCCCTCCCGCGCACGGAACGGGAGGGGGCTAAAGGTAGGAGTCTACCGGTGGGTTTACCCCACCGGACAGACGATGACCAAATGATCCTTTACAGGATCGTCAAGGTTTCCGTGGGGTACCCGTTGGGTACTTAGAGCAACACGCAGGCGACGGTCAGGATGATGGCGCAGACGACGGAGAGCGCGACGATGAGCTTAAGGGCAAACTTGAGCCAGGTCGTCCACTCGATCTTGGCCAGGGCGAGACCGCCCATGATGGCGCCGGAGGTCGGGGTGAACAGGTTCACGACACCGATGGCGGCGGAGAAGATCATGACCATGACCTCGGGCGAGAAGCCGAGCTTAACAGCCAGCGGTCCCATGATGGGCATGGAGACGGTAGCCATACCGGAGGTCGAGGGGATCAGGAAGGACAGGCCGAAGTAGACCAGGAAGCTCATGGGAGCGAAGATTACGCCGGACAGGCCAGCCAGGGCATTGGCGGCAGCGTCGAGGACGAAAACGTCGAGACCGGTGTTAGCCATGAGGACGGAGATGCCACGGGCGAGGGCGATGACGAGAACAACGGACATCATGTCAGCAGCGCCGGTGATGAAGGTGTTAACGATCTGCTTCTCGGACAGGCCACCGATGATACCGATAAGGACGGCCATGAGGAAGAACCAGGTGGAAGCCTCGTCGAAGTACCACTGGCCAATGGGCAGGCCGGTGATCAGGGCAGACCAGCCCTGGACGACGGCGTTACCGTCGGCGTCGTAGACAGCGCCAGCGTCGAAGAAGTTGGCGACGCCCTCGTTGAGGTCGGCCAGCGGAATGAAGCCGACGATCATGACGACGAAGGTGAAGGCGAAGGCAATCAGAACACCCTTCTGACGACCGGTGAGCTTGACCTCCTTGTGGACCTCGGAAGCAGCCTTGCCGTGAGCCTCTTCGGCGTCCTTGAGCTCCTGCATCGACAGGATGGTGGAACCCTTGTCAGCCTTGACCTTCTTGGCATAGTTCATCACGAAGAAGATGGACATAGCGGTAGTGACAATCCACAGGACGGCACCGAGGCCGATGATGATGGACTGGTTGACCTCAATGCCAACGCCGGTCAGAGCGTCGACGGCAGCGCCGACGGCGAACGGGTTAACCGTGGAGCCCAGGCAGCCGCAGCCAGCGCCGAGCAGGACGGTAGCGGCACCGACCATGGGGTCGAAGCCAGCGGCCATCATGGTAGCGGCGAGCAGGGCGTAGAAGGGAACGGTCTCCTCGCACATACCATAGGTGGTACCACCGAGGGAGAAGATGAGCATCAGCACGGGAATGAGCATAATCTCGTTGCCCTTAAGCTTCTGCACCAGAACGGCGATGCCGTTGTCCAGGGCGCCGGTCTCGGTCATCATGCCGAGGAAGCCGCCCAGGATCATAACGAAGAGGCAGACGGGCAGAGCGTCAGCGAAGCCCAGGATCGGGGCGGTGCAGAAATCGCTCAGACGGGCTGCGGTAACCGCGCCGCCGGACGTGCCGGAGACGATAACGGTAATCACTGCAACAATTGCCAGCAGAGCTAGAAGAATGGTGAACGATGAAGGCATACCGCGCGTTTTCTTAGCGGTCTCAGTCATGGTTCTCATCCCCCCTTCATAAATCATTTAACTTTCTCGCGCGAAGCGGATCTTCCGTGCCGTGCCCACCGCCCGACGCGAGATATTTACCAGACAAAGCCGCTCGGGGTGTGCAGCAATACACCCCGAGCGAGATGCTAGATGCTCTTACTTGAGCGTGGCGTACATGACAGCCTTGATGGTGTGCATGCGGTTCTCGGCCTCGTCGAAGACCTTGGAAGCGGGGCTCTCGAAGACCTCGTCGGTGACCTCCTGCTCGGTGATGCCGAACTGCTCGCACTTCTCGGCGCCAATCGTGGTGTTGGTGTCGTGGAAGCTGGGCAGGCAGTGCAGGAAGATGGCACCCGGGTTGGCCATAGCCATGACCTCGGAGGTAACGCGATACGGGGTGAGCTGAGCGATGCGCTCGGCCCAGACCTCATCGGGCTCGCCCATGGAGACCCACACATCGGTGTAGATAACGTCGGCACCGGTGACGCCGTCCTTGACGTCAGTGGTCAGTTTGATGGTGCAGCCGTTGGCCTCGGCGATGGGCTTGCAGGCCTCGATGACGTCGTCAGCGGGCATGCACTCCTCGGGGCCGCAGGCCACGAAGTTCATGCCGAGCTTGGAGCAGACAACCATGAGGGAGCGAGCGACATTGTTCTTGCAGTCGCCCATGAAGACGAGGGTCTTGCCCTTGATGTCGTAGTTGAAGTTCTCCTGGACGGTCAGGATGTCGGCGAGCATCTGGGTGGGGTGCCACTCGGTGGTCAGGCCGTTCCAGACAGGCACGCCGGACTTAGCAGCGAGCTCCTCGACGTCGTCCTGGGCAAAGCCACGGAACTCGATGCCGTCATACATGCGGCCGAGAACGCGGGCGGTGTCCTCGATGGACTCCTTCTTGCCCATCTGCGACGAACCGGGATCGAGGTAGGTGACGCCCATGCCCAGATCCATGCCGCCGACCTCGAAGGCGCAGCGGGTACGAGTGGAGGTCTTCTGGAAGAGCAGAACGATGTTCTTGCCCTCGAGATAGCGGTGCGGAACGCCAGCGCGCTTCATGTCCTTGAAGTTCTTGGAAAGCTTGAGCAGGTACTCGATCTCCTCGGTGGAGAGGTCGAGGAGCTTGAGGAAGCTACGGCCGGAGAGGTTAACACCCATGGTTCGTTTCCTTTCGAAAAAATGAATTACGTAAGTATTAGTGTTGCCCGTTTGACGGGCGAAACCGGTGCGGTTGTAGGGGGACCGCACCGGAAACGGAAAGACTTAGAGGTCCTCGCGCCAGAAGGGCATGCTCATGCAGCGCGGGCCGCCGCGGCCGCGGGAGAGCTCGGCGGAGGGCACGACGAGAAGGTCCAGGCCCTCCTTGTACAGCACGTCGTTGGTGACGGTGTTGCGGGCGTAGACGCAGATCTTGCCGGGCTCGACGCACAGGGTGTTGGAGCCGTCGTTCCACTGCTCGCGGGAGGCCGCGATCGGGTCGCCGCCGCCGCAGGGGATCAGCTTGACCTGGTCGACGCCGGTGGCGTCCTCCAGGACGTGCTCGAGGGTGTCCTCGATCAGGCGGATGTTCACGTCGCCCGGGTTCTTGCCGGCGGTCAGCTCGTAGACGCGCAGGGTGCCCATGATGGCGGGGTGGATCGTGAACTTATCGACGTCGATCTGGGTGAAGACCGTGTCGAGGTGCATGAAGGCGCGCGAGACCGGGATGTCGAAGGCCAGGATGCGCTCGACCTTGGAGTCGGAGTTCCAGAAGATGTTCTGGGCCATGACGTCGATAGCGGCGGCCTGGGTGCGCTGGGAGATGCCGACGGCGAGGGTCTTCTCGTTGATGTTCAGCACGTCGCCGCCCTCGGTGTGGAACTGGCAGTCGCGGCGGAAGTACAGGGAGACGTCCTTGTAGTCGGGGTGGTACTTGAAGACGTACTTGCCGTACAGGGTCTCGCGGTTGCGGGTGACCGAGTACATGCGGTTGAGGTTGACGCCCTCGCCGACGACCGCGAACGGGTCGCGGGTGAAGTAGAGGTTGGGCATCGGGTCGATGATCAGGTCGGACTCGGACTCGGAGTTGACCAGGGAGTCGAGGGTCGTGGACGCCGTGAGGGGCATGTCGATCTCGGCCTTGGTCATGCCGGCCATGGTCTTCTTGACGAACTCGAGGTTGTCCTCGATGGAGTCCAGCTTCTCGCGGACGATCTGCGGCATGTGCTGGCCGCGGATGCCGGCCTCGGCGATGTACTGGTCGGTGAACTCGGCGCGGGCGCCGGGGACCTGGTCGAACACCTCGGCGACGAGGTTCTCGAGGTAGAGGACCTCCACGCCCTGGTCCCTCAGGATCTGGGCGAAGGTGTCGTGCTCCTGCTGTGCGACCTCCAGGAACGGGACGTCGTCGAACAGGAGTCGCTCGAGCTCGTCGGGCGGCAGGTTGAGGAGCTCGTCGCCGGGACGGTGCAGGCAGACCTTCCTGAGCTTGCCGATCTCGGAAGGCACGTGCAGACCTTTCGTCATGGCCTCCTACCTTTCTTTCGGGCCCCTGTCAGGGCCGATTCGTTAGCGCCCCTCCGTGTGAGGCGTTATTGCTGACGACATATTTATATCCAAAATCAGTCCATACTTCCACCTCGCCCCCGAACGGTTTTATATGAGGGGTGAACGGCATACACATATACTTCACGCATGGCACACTTTGATTTAATAAAGTTTATTTACGTGCTTAAACGCGTTTTCAATCCAGATAGCAAATGGAACTAAACTTTATTAAACCACCCTCAAATTGCATATTTCTAATAAAGCTATGAATAGAATTAGCGATTCATACCACGTCTCAACCATTTTCATTTTTATTCAAAAAAAAAGTTTGTCCTATTCATTTCTGGTAAGCATATTACCGTTTACCAGACGTTGGATACCGTTCACCGGAAGCTCAGTATAAGGCCCAGCGAATACCGGCTCGCTTTACGGCCTCATTTGTAACAACTTGACTTCTCGGTATAGAAAAAAGTCCCGCTCCCCTCATGGGAAACGGGACTGTTATCGATAATCGTAGATAGATTTGAGCGGCTTTGAGAGCCGTCGGAATCCTAGCGATCGAACTCCGCCAGTGCCTCGCCCAAAAGCCTCAGACCCTCGCGCAGAACGTCCTCGCTCGCGCAGTAGCCCAGGCGTGCGCCGCAGGGAAGCTCAAAGCGGCTACCGGGAACCAACAGCACTCCCCTCTCGGCCAGTAGGCGCTTGCAGAACTCCTCGTCGTCCTCGGGAATATCAAGCTTGATAAACGAGGTAGACACGCCCTGCGGGGCCGTCCAGGAAACGCGATGCTGCGTATCAATCCAAGCCTGCGCGATATCGCGGTTTCCAAACACGATCTTGCGGTTGCGCTCGAGGATCTTGTCCTTGTGCTTGAGCACATAGGTCGCCAGGGCGTCGTTGAACACGCCGCCGCAAATCATGGTGTAGTCGCGGTACGTGCGAATGCGGTTAGATACCTCTTCGTCTGCCACAACCCAGCCCACGCGGGCCGCGGGCGTCGAATAGGTCTTGGACACCGAGTTGGTGACGATGGCTTTCTCGTACACATCGGCCATCGACAAAAAGTCCTCGGTGTTCTCAAGCGGCAGGTACACCTCGTCGCACAGCACATAGGCGCCCACCGAGCGGGCGATCTCGGCAATCTGGCCGAGCGTATCGGCATCGAGCACCGTACCGATAGGGTTCGATGCGTTATTGATGCAAATGAGCTTGGTGTTGGGGCGCACCAAGCGCTTGAGCTGTTCGATATCGGGTTTCCATCCGAGCTCCTCGCAAAGCTCCCAATACTCAACCTCGGCGCCGAGTGTACGCGGGATCTCATAGAGCGGCGCATAGGTGGGCCACTCGGCAATCACATGGTCGCCGGGCTCGACCACGGCCATGATGGCGTTGAGGTTGGCACCCGTGCAGCCATTGGTCTGCAGAATGTGGTCGGGATTGACCTCGCGACGATACAGCTTGGCAACCTCGGCCTTAAACTCCGGCGAACCCTCGATCCAGCCGTAGTTCATCTTCTCGCGATCCAGGCGCTCGTAGAACGTGGCGCCGTCCTGTTCGTCGAGCGCGCGAAGCTCGCCCATGGTAAGCGACGAAATCGTCGACTGGGCGATATCCCACGTAGCGCTCTTCTCCCAAACGTTAAGCCACTCCTCAACGCCGATCGTCTTGATATCCATGGCCAAGCTCCTTACAAAAGCAGTCATCCAATCGTGTTGACGTTCCCCATACAAGAATGGGGCGGTGCGAATATCCGCACCGCCCCAATGGGAGACATCTAATGGCAGCTAGATGTATGTGTTAAGACCTGTACTGGTCCTTGAAGACCTTAGAGGTCCTCGCGCCAGAAGGGCATGCTCATGCAGCGCGGGCCGCCGCGGCCGCGGGAGAGCTCGGCGGAGGGCACGACGAGAAGGTCCAGGCCCTCCTTGTACAGCACGTCGTTGGTGACGGTGTTGCGGGCGTAGACGCAGATCTTGCCGGGCTCGACGCACAGGGTGTTGGAGCCGTCGTTCCACTGCTCGCGGGAGGCCGCGATCGGGTCGCCGCCGCCGCAGGGGATCAGCTTGACCTGGTCGACGCCGGTGGCGTCCTCCAGGACGTGCTCGAGGGTGTCCTCGATCAGGCGGATGTTCACGTCGCCCGGGTTCTTGCCGGCGGTCAGCTCGTAGACGCGCAGGGTGCCCATGATGGCGGGGTGGATCGTGAACTTATCGACGTCGATCTGGGTGAAGACCGTGTCGAGGTGCATGAAGGCGCGCGAGACCGGGATGTCGAAGGCCAGGATGCGCTCGACCTTGGAGTCGGAGTTCCAGAAGATGTTCTGGGCCATGACGTCGATAGCGGCGGCCTGGGTGCGCTGGGAGATGCCGACGGCGAGGGTCTTCTCGTTGATGTTCAGCACGTCGCCGCCCTCGGTGTGGAACTGGCAGTCGCGGCGGAAGTACAGGGAGACGTCCTTGTAGTCGGGGTGGTACTTGAAGACGTACTTGCCGTACAGGGTCTCGCGGTTGCGGGTGACCGAGTACATGCGGTTGAGGTTGACGCCCTCGCCGACGACCGCGAACGGGTCGCGGGTGAAGTAGAGGTTGGGCATCGGGTCGATGATCAGGTCGGACTCGGACTCGGAGTTGACCAGGGAGTCGAGGGTCGTGGACGCCGTGAGGGGCATGTCGATCTCGGCCTTGGTCATGCCGGCCATGGTCTTCTTGACGAACTCGAGGTTGTCCTCGATGGAGTCCAGCTTCTCGCGGACGATCTGCGGCATGTGCTGGCCGCGGATGCCGGCCTCGGCGATGTACTGGTCGGTGAACTCGGCGCGGGCGCCGGGGACCTGGTCGAACACCTCGGCGACGAGGTTCTCGAGGTAGAGGACCTCCACGCCCTGGTCCCTCAGGATCTGGGCGAAGGTGTCGTGCTCCTGCTGTGCGACCTCCAGGAACGGGACGTCGTCGAACAGGAGTCGCTCGAGCTCGTCGGGCGGCAGGTTGAGGAGCTCGTCGCCGGGACGGTGCAGGCAGACCTTCCTGAGCTTGCCGATCTCGGAAGGCACGTGCAGACCTTTCGTCATGGCCTCCTACCTTTCTTTCGGGCCTTACTGGCCGAATGTATCAGCGCCCCTCCGTATGGGACGCTGCTTGCTGACAGCTCTAGTTATATCCAAAAACCACCCGCAATTCCACCTCGCCCCCGAACGGTCAGCAAAGTGCGATGAACGGTATATCGCATATGATTCCCCCATGATGCACTTCAGTTTTCTAAAGCAGGTTTTCAAAGGTAAACGTTCTTTTTTCTAAGGAATTAAGCCAGATTGCACAATTATTTTCATGTTTAGGAATTGCATAGCTAAAACGGTTTTCTGCATATATATGTTGTTTGTCCGCGATTCGATTTGGATTCGATTATATTCAGCTTGCAATCATTCTTATTCATACATCCTCACCAGTTGAGTATGGATATAGATTGTTTTCAAAACGAGTCAGGCAGTTAGTTGCATGCTTGACAGCGTAAGAAGTAGGTAAAGATACCGTTCGCACAATACGTCCGTGCCGCAAGTCGACTAAATTGAGACAATAGTGAATAGTGTTAGGCTACCGTCCCCTGCGGGGACTGAACGGACAGATGCATATGCCGAGCAAAATCGAAAAGAAGCAAAAGGCCGCTAAGCTGCGCAAGCCGCCGCGCGACTTCTCGTACACGCAAAATCGAGAGCTCAGCTGGCTGCGCTTTGACAACCGCGTGCTCGACGAGGCTTTTGATGAGTCCGTGCCGCTGTTCGAGCGCCTTAAGTTCGTCTCGATCTTCGAGTCAAACCTCGATGAGTTCCTTATGGTGCGCGTGGGTGGCCTGTCCGACCTTGCCGAGCTCAAAAAGCAGCCTGTCGACAACAAGAGCAATATGACCGCCTCCGAACAGGTCGACGCTGTCATGGCGGAGCTGCCCGGGCTCCTTACCCGTTGGGAGTCCATCTTTAAGAGCATCGAGGGCAAGCTCGACACCCTGGGCGTTCACCGCGCACGTGTCGATTCGCTTACGCCCGAGGAGCGCACCTTTGTAACCCGCTACTTCCAGGCCTACGTGTCGCCGGTCATATCACCGCTGGTGATCGACCCGCGCCACCCCTTCCCCAACCTGCGCAACGGCGCACTCTATCTGGCCTGCGGCCTGGACGGCGTCACCGACGAGGAGAGCCTGCTGGGCCTGATCGAGATTCCCGCCTCGATGAACCGCGTGGTCGAGATCCCCTCGCCCACCGGCACCTACTCCTACATTCTGCTCGAGGACGTCATCCTCGCCTGCCTGGACAGCTGCTTTGGCTCCTATAAGCCGCTCGACCGCGCGCTCATCCGCGTCACCCGCAACGCCGACATCGATCCGGACGGCGAGGGCGTCGAGGAAGAAGAGGACTACCGCCAGCATATGAAGCGCATCCTCAAGAAGCGCCTGCGCCTGCAGCCGGTAGTGCTCGCCGTCTCGGGCTCACTCGAAAAAGCAACGCTCAAGACTATCCGCAAGGCGCTCGAGCTCTCGCGTCGCTCGGTTTTTACCTGCGATATCCCGCTCAACTTGGGCTATGTCTTTGGCATTGAGGGCAAGATTCCCGAGCACCTGCGCAATGAGCTGCTCTTTACGCCGTTTAAGCCGCAGCCCAACCCCACCATCGATATGACCCGCTCCATCCGCGAGCAGGTACTTCGGCACGACAAGCTGCTCTTTTATCCCTATGAGGCCATGAACCCCTTCCTGGATCTGGTGCACGAGGCCGCCTACGACCCCGAGTGCATCTCGCTGCGAATCACGCTCTACCGCGTGGCCAAGCAGAGCCGCCTGTGCGAGTCGCTGATCGATGCCGCCGAGAACGGCAAAGAGGTCACGGTGCTCATGGAGCTCCGCGCCCGCTTCGACGAACAGAACAACATCGAGTGGGCCGAGCGTCTGGAAGAGGCAGGCTGCACCGTCATCTACGGCTCCGAGGGCTTTAAGTGCCACTCCAAGATCTGCCAGCTCACCTATCGCGAGGGCATGGCGCTTACACGCCTGACGCTGTTGGGCACCGGCAACTTTAACGAGAAGACGGCCAAGCTCTACAGCGACTTTATGCTCATGACCGCCCATCCCGGCATCGGCGAGGACGCCAACTTGTTCTTCCGCAACCTGTCGCTGGGCAACCTGCGCGGCGATTACCGCTTCCTGGGCGTGGCGCCGGTCGGCCTCAAGCCGCTCATCATGCGCGGCCTGGACCGCGAGATTCAGCGTGCCCTCGTTGGCGAGCCCGCCCGTGTGTTCTTTAAGCTCAACTCGCTCACCGACCGCGAGGTCATCGACAAGATCGCCGAGGCGTCGTGCGCAGGAGTCCGCGTGGACATGATCATCCGCGGCATCTCGTGCCTCAAGCCGGGCGTTCCGGGCAAGACCGAGAACGTGCATGTCCGTTCTATCGTCGGACGCTTTTTGGAGCATGCGCGCGTTTACGCCTTTGGCGTGGACTCGGACATGATCTATCTGAGCTCGGCCGACATGATGACGCGCAACACCGAGCACCGCGTGGAGATCGCCTTCCCCGTGCTCGACCCCACCTGCCGTGCCCTGGTGCACGAGTACATGGGCATGCAGCTGCGCGACAACGTGAAGGCCCGCAGCCTCACGAGCGACGGCACCTGGGTCCCCGTGGAGCGCCACGAAGGCGAGAGGCCCTTCAACTCGCAGGAAGCCCTGCTGGAGCGTGCATATCGCAACGCCGAGCCCGCCGCCGAGGCAGAACCCGTGCCCGCGTCCCAGTCTGAGCCCAAACCGCAGCCGGCCACACTCGAGGTTCAGAAGGTCCAGGCGACCGTCATTGAGCCCGAGCCTGCACCTGCACCTCAGCCCGAGCCGCAGGTCACCAAGCCCGCACCCGAGACGAGTGCCCGTCGCGATAAGCCCGCCGGCAAGACCAAGGCCATCGAGCGCCATCGCCCCGGTCGCGTGCGCATGGGTCTGGGCCTGATCGGCCTGGGTCTTAAGACGCTCATTACCGGCAAGACGAAATAGTCGTTTGTAGAAGCGCCCCGCATTTGAGGAATGCCTCGGATGCGGGGCGCTTTTCCCTGCTACCATGGTTGCGGACAACAACACGAATGACAGGCAGGGATATGAAGCTCACTATAGAATCGATGACCTACGGCGCCGACGGGCTGGCGCACGCCGACAACGGCAAGGCCGTCTTTGTGCAGGGCGCCGTGGCAGGCGACACCGTCGAGGCCGAGGTCGTGCAGGACGGCAAGTCGTTCATGCGCGCCCGCGCCACCGAGATTCTGGAGCCAAGCCCCGATCGCGTTCAGCCTCCCTGCCCCTTCGTGGGCATCTGCGGCGGCTGCTCGTGGGGCAATCTCTCACGCACGGCACAGCTCGCCGCCAAGGAGCAAAACCTGCGCTCCACGCTCGAGCGCATCGGCAAGTTCGCTCCTGAGCAGGTCGATGAGTTGGTACAGCCCATCCGCCACACCAAGGACGACTGGGGCTACCGCAATAAAATCGAGCTCGAACCGACCGTCGTCAACGGTCGCGTGCGCCTTGGCATGCACGGTGTCGACCCCAGCAAAATCGTGACCGTCGATGCGTGTCCGCTGTTCGATAAGCGTTTTCCCAAGGCGCTCAAATCGGTCGTCGGCGCGCTCAACTATCTGAGCGGCAGCCACGACCTGGGCCTCGAGCGCGTGGGCATTCGCGCATCGCGCCGCACCAAAGCGCTCGAGGTCGCGCTCTGGACGCCCACGGGCTCTTTTCCACGCTCGCAGGTCTCCCGCGTGCTGGCGGACGCCGCTCATCCCACGAGCATCGTGCGTGTGATGAGCAAGGGCGAAAAGAAAGCCCGCCGTGTCTCCAAAGTCGAGATGCTCGCCGGCGAGGGCTCGTGGACCGAGAATATCGCCGAAGGCCAGATGCGCTTATCTGCCCCGTCGTTTTTCCAGGTCAATACCAAGGGCGCCGAGATTTTGATTGAGCTCGTTATGGACGCTCTCGACCCGCAGGAAGACGAACTTGCCGTGGACCTGTACTGCGGTGCCGGCACCTTTACCCTGCCGCTCGCGCGCCGCTGCGATTTTGTCGCCGCCGTCGAGGCCTACGGCCCGGCCGTGCGCGACCTGCGTCGCAACCTGGAGATCAACAAGCTCGATAACGTCGACGTCATCGGCGGCGACGCGGTGCGCGAGTTCCCCGATCAGGACGCCGACGTCTTGGTGGTCGACCCGCCGCGTGCAGGCCTCGCGCCCGAGGCCATCGACCTCATCGCGAGTACGAGCGCCCGTGATGTCGCCTACGTGAGCTGCGACCCGGCAACTCTGGCCCGCGACCTCAAGCGCTTTGTCGAGGAGGGCACCTTCTCCCCCGTCAAGATCACACCGGTCGACCTGTTCCCGCAAACCTTCCACTGCGAAACCGTCGTCCACCTCAAGCGCAACTAACCACACGGTCATTGCACTGGGTAGCTAATTTGGGACGGGGCTCTTTTAGCTACCCTTGCATTGAATAAAAGAGTGCGAAGTCGTCCAAAAAGGGCAGCTAAAAGAGCCCCGTCCCAAATTAGCTACCCCGCAGCGATATACGGTCGATAATTGCCTAATCCCTTGGCTCGGTTTTATTCGGTCGATGCAACGATGGCAAAAGCCATCGCCGTGCTTACTGGCAGCCAGAACAACAACGGCAGCAGGTAGCGCATCGACTCGGTCGTGTACGACGTCGGCGAGATCCAAAGGACGAGGTTTACCGCAACGAGTGGCGCCATCAGATAGAGTTTCTGGGGCGTACGACGTTTTATCTCCAGCAGTAGAAACGCCATACCCCAGGTCGACCAAAGCGCCTTGGCGCCGACAAACATGCCGACCGGCGTCGACTGAAACCATGCGACGAGCGACTCGACACTGCGGCCCAAGGTCGCATCGGACCAGCTCAATCCCAGGTCCCGCGAGCGGGGAAACACATGGCTCACGTTGTGCCCGTCGACAGGAGTCACATAGGGCGACAAGGCCTCGCTTCCCGCCGCCGGCATGGCATACCAGCCAATCTGCACTCCCAGATACGCCTCGAGATAACAAAGCGGATGCTGCAGGAGCCCCGCTACCCACGCGCCAAAATAGGCTGCAAAATCGAGCTCGTCGGCCTTACCAAACGTGGGGTCTTTAACGGAGTCGGTTAAAAACCACGTGTAGTTGTTCTTACCATCCTCCCCGATGGCGCGCTCGACCTCTTGACGCTGCCATTCCGGAAGCTCGTCCCCGTGGTCACGCATCAGCAACGCAGACTGCTGAAACATGAGACCGTAGACCTCCTGCTTGCCACCCGGCTCGCACCCCAATGCGGGAAGTACGGCCCTGGGCATGATAACCGTCATCAACAGCGAGCTGCCGACCGCGACCGCGGCAACGATTAGTTTTCCTCGCCAACCCGTAGCCCTAAAGAACACGGCAATCAAGACGACCAGTGCGAGAATCAGCCCGGTCTTACGCGTCAGCGCCACAAGCAACACGAGCGCAACGTACACGAGAAGAAAGCCGGGGACCCTCAGGAGTTGCCCCCTCGAACGCATGACCTCAATGGAGGCAACCGAGAACAGTAGGAAAAACGGCAGGAAGGTGGCGTCCTTCGCCATGGCCGAGGCATAAATGGGAAAGTGCCAATACAGGCACAGAAACGCCAGCAGTACCAAGCAAACGCCACGTCCGCCGCCCATGCGGCGTACCAAAACAAGGCTGCACGCCAGGGCACACGCCGCCAGAAATGCCTGCACCAGGCAGAAGGCGTACACCCCGGCGTCGACACTCCCCAGCGCACGGCCCAGGTCGGTAAACCATCCGTACAGATAGGTATCGAGCACTGGATGGTGGTCGGTGATGACACCGTCCGACAAGGCATTGGGTAAGCCGTTGTACTGCAAAAGCTGCTGGCGAGTATCCCACCAGATCACGCCCGGGAACAGCAGGACCAACAGCGGGGACCAGCAGGCGTAGATGATTGCGCCCAGTTTTACGATGCCACCGAATGTGTACGCTTGCGGAATGGCCGAGAACGCCATATCGCACAAGTTGTCAAACCATCCATCATGGTCTTGCCGAGGGACGTCAACAGCGCCTTTGCGTCCCGCCAGGAACCGATCGACCAGATACTCGCCGAGCATAAGCGCTGCGCAGAAAAAGGCCATGTGCCCCAAGACATGGACCAAGTAGATAGGGTTACAAGAGAACCCCACGGTATCGCGAAACATATCCGCGATGGTCGCGAGCACCGCAAAGATGCCCGCGACCATCAACATGTCGCGATTCTGTTTTAATCGCTCCACCGGCATGCGCTTAGTGCTTTACCGGTGCGCCGCAATGCGGGCAGAATTGAGAATCGGGCGTAAGCGGGCTTCCGCACGAACTGCAGAACCTCGGTGCATCCGAGGGCGCAGGAGCCTGCTGCGGCTGGGCCTGAGCCTGCTGTCCGACGAAATTCTGCGGCATCGTCTGCTGAGGCGCTGTATATGCGGTGTTATTCGCAACCGCCGCATATGCCTTAGAGTGTTTGCGCATGCGAATGACAAAGAAGCCGCCCACGCCCGCCGCGATGAGAGTCGCAACAATAACGACGATGAGAATGGGATTGAAGGAGGATGAGCTGTCTTCCTTTTGCGAATCAGACGAAAGGGATTGCTGGGAGATACCGCTCTTGTAGACATCGATTCTAAAACCGTCATCCTTATTATCTTGAACGGCATAAATCAACGAGCAGTCCTTCGAGAACCACGCAGACCCCCAGTAGTCGTCTTCACCCACGCGATCGTATTCCAGTGATCCCCTCAAATTGAGCTGAGAGTGCGCACCCGTTTTTGTATCAATCAAATACAGCAGATTATTGTCGTTGTCGTCTCTGCCGTTAACCAATGCAAATCTGCCGTTATCTGAAAGGGCACCGAAATCATCCCTGTAATAAAGCGAAATTTCGTTGGGGTACTTGGCTCTCCACTGCGTTTCGCCCGTCTTGTTATCGACGACAATCATTTCAAGACTTTCAAGTTCAGAAGAGCTAGAGCCGAGCCCGTGGCAGTCTCCGTTATACAGGCCGAGGACCAGCGAACCATCCTGATTAATCGAGCTATACTCCAGGTTGCTGTAATAGGTGCAGGTTGCGTCGCCCTCTTTGGAGACATAACAGCTCATGCCAATGGCAGCGCCGTTGTCGTTAACGACAACCCTATAGCCCGATTTGTCAAATTCAGACGAGTTAACAGTCTTCTTAGAATTCAGGTCGATCGTCACCACGTCATAAGACGAATGCGAATCGTAGTCATCTCCGCAGTAGTTTTGCACGACGTAACCGTACTTGCCATCAGTTGAAATCCAAGCCGTC
>CALKBP010000053.1:0-1097 GCA_937989885.1 uncultured Collinsella sp. | reverse complement strand
TCCGGTTCCGCCGGTACGATGAGCGCGGGCGACCTCCTCAAGGAGCGTTATCCAGGCATGAAACTCGGTGTGGGCGAAGCGCTCCAGTGCCCGACGATCCTGAATAACGGCTTCGGCGGCCACCGCATTGAGGGCATCGGCGACAAGCACATCCCCTGGATCCACAACGTGAAGAACACTGACATGGCCATCGCCATCGACGATGAGGATTCCCAGCGTTTGCTGCGCCTTTTCAACACGGCAGAGGGTAAGAAGTACCTCAAAGAAGAGCTCAAGCTCTCCGACGAGCTCATCGAAAAGCTCACCTGGCTCGGCATCTCCGGCATTGCAAACGTCCTGTGCTGCATCAAGATGGCCAAGTACTATGAGCTGACCGAGGACGATGTCGTCTGCACCGTTCTGACCGACTCCGCTGTGATGTACGGCAGCCGCATTGAGGAGCTCAACGAGATGCACGGCGCGTACAACGCCGAGGAGGCCCGCCTCGACCACAACCTGCACATGCTCGGCCTGAAGACCGACAGCATGATGGAGCTGACGTACGAGGACCGCAAGCGCATCCACAACCTCAAGTACTACACCTGGGTCGAGCAGCAGGCGCGCGACGTCAAGGACCTCAACGCCCTCTGGTACGACACCAAGGGCACGTGGGACGCTGTCCACGCGCAGGCGAAGGAGCTCGACGAGCTTATCAACGAGTTCAACGAGGCCACCGGCCTTCTCAAAGCGCTCTAAGAGCGCGAAAGGGGAGCAGGAACCCCTTGCTCCAAACCCTGTTAGGATGATAAAAGGGGGTATCTCGAAGAGATGCCCTCTTTTTTATACCCCTCGAAGGGGGGGACGCGCCCTGCGGGCGCGGGGAAAGCAGCGCCGCAGGCGCTGCACGAATGCGACCCCCATTTTCTTTCCCGAGAAAGAAAACGGGCGTCGCCCGTCCAAAAGAAAGGCGTTTAGATTGGCAGTCTCAGGCTTGAATGACCTTTGTGCCTCCGGAATGCGACTCCCTGCGCGCGGCGTTGCCGCGTTAGCATTGCGATACGACTTGCCTCTGCTCCTATCATCCGCTGTTGCGCAGCCGTTGGCGGCTCTGCTGCCTT
>CALKBP010000052.1:0-40783 GCA_937989885.1 uncultured Collinsella sp. | reverse complement strand
ACTGCGGGAATGGCCTATTTGCTCAATGTGTTCGGCTGAGATCGGAAATCAACCTGCCGATCCCGGGCGGGCGATGCAATCTTTACGCAAATGTAAGCAATTGTTCACAAGTCAACAATTGACGGGTGCTGCGGTGAGCTTATAGGCGATCGCGGCGATAGGGATAGTCCTCCATGCCCAGGTCGATCGTCGTGCCCTCGAAGATCTTGTTGACGGTACGGACGGCGCACATCTTGCCACACATGGTGCAGGTGCCCTCGGTGGCGGCAGGGGATTCCTCGTAGCGCTTCTTACCGGTGACCGGGTCGAGCGCGCACTTCCACATGGCATCCCAGTCGAGCTTGCGGCGTGCCTGGCCCATCTTGTCGTCCATGTCGCGGGCGTGCGGCACCTTCTTGGCGATATCGGCGGCATGTGCGGCGATCTTAGTGGCCATGAGGCCGTCGAGCACATCCTGGGCGTTAGGCAGGCATAGGTGCTCTGCCGGCGTCACGTAGCACAGGAAGTCGGCGCCGGAGCTTGCGGAGATGGCGCCGCCGATGGCTGCGGTGATGTGGTCGTAACCCACGCCGATATCGGTCACCAGCGGCCCGAGCACATAGAACGGGGCGTTGTGGCACAGGCGCTTCTGCAGCTTCATGTTGGCGGCGATCTCGTCGAGCGCCATGTGGCCCGGTCCCTCGACCATAACCTGGACGCCGGCGGCCCATGCGCGCTTGCACAGCTTGCCCAGCTCGATCATCTCGGCGGTCTCGGTGGCATCGTTGGAGTCGTAGAGGCAGCCCGGGCGGCAGGAGTCGCCGAGCGAGATCGTCACGTCGTACTCGTGGCAGATTTCGAGCAACTCATCGTAGAACTCATAGAACGGGTTCTCGTTACCGGTGACCTCCATCCAGCCAAACAGCAGCGAGCCGCCGCGGCTGACGATGTTCATAAGGCGGCCGGTCTCCTTAAAGGTCTTGGTGACCGACTTGTTGATGCCGCAGTGGATGGTCATAAAGTCCACGCCGTCCTCGGCGTGCGCGCGCACGACCTCGAACAAGTCATCCTTGGTAAGCTTGACCAGCGGTTTTTCCATGTAGCCGATGGCGTCGTACATGGGGACGGTGCCCACCATGAGCGGCGTCTCGTCGATGAGCTGCTGGCGGAACTGGCGCGTCTTGCCCGAGTTGGAGAGGTCCATGATGGCGTCGGCGCCAAAGTCCTCGGCAATCTTGACCTTCTTCCATTCCTCGGCGGCATCGGCCTTGTCGCCCGAGATGCCCAGGTTGACGTTAACCTTGGTGGACAGGCCCTCACCGACACCAAAGGCGCGCATGCCCTTTTTGATGTGCACGATGTTGGCGGGGATGGCGATGCGGCCGTCGGCCACGCGCTCGCGGATGTACTCGGGGTCGCGATGCTCGCGCTCGGCGACTTCTTTCATCTGCGGTGTGATTTGCCCGGCGCGGGCGAAGTCGATTTGCGTGACGAGCTTGGGCTCGGTCTGTGTGCTCATTGGCACGGCTCCCTTCGTTGGCATTACCCATATCAGGTTTGCGGGTCAGGGCGGGCGCGCCCAATCTCAGCCTGCCGTCTTGTCCTACAAGCTCCCCGTTTATGTCATGGGCTCAAGTATAGCCTGAATGGGTACGATTGGGCCAACGAGCGTGCCTGTGGGGAGGCGAACATGGAAGACAAGCATCTATATCGTGAGACGCAATGGGATGTATCGGCCGAGGAGAGCCGCGCGCACCATGGGTTGGTCGCGATTGGTTTTGCGGTGCTTGCCGTGCTGGTGATTGCCTTTTGTATCTGGACGTTTGGTGGTCGCGGCGGCACTGCGTGGGAGTTTGAGGCCGACGATGCCCTGCCGATCATGACAGTGAAGGTCGCGGACGGCAATACCGTTGCCGCGCCGGGCGACTATTGGTATCCGCGCAACGAGTTTGTGCAGTTGCAGCTGAGTGGCGGATCCATTCCTGGTGAAGAGATCGAGCGCGTGACCTTCGATGCGTCGCTTAAGACGCTGTCAGTCGAGCTCAAAGATAAAGGGGATGTGCCCACGACGATGGATATCGCGCTGACGGAATGGCGCCTGGAGCCCCCGTCGGGCGTCAAGGTATCCGAGGTGGAGCATGTCAAGATTACCTATCAGGACGGCTCGATAAATGAAATTGCCAAAGCCGACGGTCTGGCGGAATAGACGCCGTGCCTAGGCAGCACATTCAAAAGTAGCGGTGGTCCTACAAGGCCTGTTCGTTCAGGAAGACCAAAGTGTTTTTATTTGAAAGCTCGGGAAAGTGTCGATAACCTACGTCGAACGCGGTGAGCTCGCTTGCATCCTTGAGCTTGTTTTCTGCCATCCAGCGCACCATGGAGCCGCGCGCCTTTTTGCTGGCGGTCGAGCGCTGGATGGGCTTGCCGTTGCGGACACCTTCGCCAAAGAGACATGTGACGACCGTGACGTCGGTGGTGAGGCGGGGCAGAACGGCTTTGGCGTATTCCGCGCTGGCGAGGTTGACGATCGTAGCGTTGGAGCCTGCCGGAGCGATAGCCCGTGCGAGCTTGTCGCCCCAAAACGCGTAGAGGTCTCGGGTACCGTCGACGGCAAGCTTCGCGCCTATCTCCAGCCGATACGGTTCAACGGCATGAAAGGGGCGTACGCATCCGTAAAGGCCCGAGAGGATCCAGAGATGGTTTTGTAGCCAGTCGAGCTGCGCGGAATCCATCACCTTGGGCGCCATGCTCTGGTATTGAATGCCGTGATAGGACATGACGGCGGGGGAGAGGTGACGGGCGAGTGCGGGATTGTCGAGATCGCCGTTTTTCAGGATGGGCCTGAACTCATGCAGGGTGTTGAGGCAAGGCCCCAGCAGTTTGTCGCTCACGTTCCAAAGGGCCTGCAGGCCGCCGCTGCCTTCATTCCGCTCGATATCTAGCAGTGCGCGGTGGAGGTGAGCCGTCTCGTGCGCAAAAGGTGGAATGCCCAGGACTTCAAAAGCATCTTGGGCCGCGCGCATTTGCTTGGCGGGCGAAATGATGGCCTGCAGCATGGACTCTCCTCTGCCAAAAAAGGAAGTTGCGGTGGAATACGGTCTGTTTTGGCCGTTTATGGGCCAGTTTAGTCTGTATTTCACCGCAACTGATGAAGGGTTGGTTAGGCGCGCTCGAGGAAGGCCTTGTAGCCGCGGTAGGCCTCGTAGATGTCGGCCTTGTTGGCGACCTCCCACAGGGCGTGCATGGACAGGACGGCAACGCCGGAGTCGATGACGTTCATGCCGTACTTGGCCATGATGTAGGCGATGGTGCCGCCGCCGCCCGCGTTGACGCGACCGAGCTCGCAGGTCTGGAAGTCTACGCCGGCCTCGTCCATGATGTCGCGGACGAGGGCCACATACTCGGCGTCGGCGTCGTTGGAGCCACCCTTGCCGCGGCTGCCCGTGTACTTGTTAAAGCACAGGCCGCGACCCATAAAGGCTGCGTTCTTGGTTTCGAACTTGCCGGCGTAGCCCGGGTCGAAGCCGGCGGACACGTCAGAGGAGAGCATACGGCTGTGGGCGAGTGCGCGGCGCAGGGCCAGCGGGCTATCCTCGCTGGCGAGCGTCATGATCTCGGCGACGGTGTTCTCGAAGAAGCGGCTCGTCATGCCGGTGGCACCCACGGAACCGATCTCCTCTTTGTCGACGATGAGTGTGATGCTCGTGCGCTCCACGTTGGCGACGTCGATCTGGGCGAGCATGGACGGATAGGCGCAGACACGGTCGTCGTGGCCATAGCCCAGAATCATGGAGCGGTCGAGGCCCATGTCGCGGGCCGGGCCGGCGGGCACGACCTCGATCTCGGCGGAGAGGAAGTCCTCCTCCTCGACGTCGTACTGCTCCTTGAGGATGTCCAGGAACATCTGCTTGACGGGCTCCTTGGGGGCGTCCTTGTCGTCCTCGTCAAACTTGACGGGGCGGCCGCCCACGATCACGTCGAGGATCTCGGCATCGACGGCGTCCTTGGCAGGCTTGGACATCTGCTCGCTCGAGAGGTGAATCAGCAGGTCGGAGATGGTAAAGACCGGGTCGTCCGCCTTGTCGCCGATGTTGATGTCGACGGTGGTGCCGTCCTTTTTGCAGACGACGCCTACGAGCGCGAGCGGGGAAGCGACCCAGTGGTAGCTCTTGACGCCGCCATAGTAGTGCGTGTCGAGATAAGCCATGTCGCCGGCCTCGAAAGCGGGGTTCTGTTTAAGGTCCAGGCGCGGTGAGTCCACGTGGGCGCCCAGGATATTAAAGCCCTGCTCGAGCGGGGCGGTGCCCAGGTTGACGAGCATAAGGTCCTTGCCGTGGTTGGCGGCGTACACCTTGTCGCCGGCCTTGAGCGCGCGGCCCTCGGCGATCACGGTCTCCAGATTGACGTAGCCCGCCTCCTCGGCCATCTTGATACCGGTCTTGACGCACAGGCGCTCGGTCTTGTTCTCACTCAAAAACTGCTTATAGCCGCGGCAAAGCTCCTCGAGCTCCTCGATTTGCTGTGGCGTGTACTTTTTCCATGCGCAGGGACGCTCCATGACGCAGGCTCCTTTCGGATCGATCGTGCTGGTTGATGTGCCGTGAGCCATCGTATCACGCGCGGGCTCACGGTGGCGGGGGAGCTTGATGTGCGGTGGCCGCGGGGCGGGGAGCGTGTAAACTGGAGTGAGCAAACCGTGCCCAGCCCAAAGCGAGGTATTCAATATGTCTGACAAGCGCCGCACCTTTGCCGTCATCGACGGCAACTCGCTCATGCACCGCGCCTTCCACGCCGTGCCGCCCACCATGAACGCGCCGGACGGTCGTCCCACCAACGCGATCTTCGGCTTCCTGAACATGTTCCTCAAGATGATCGATGCCTTTAACCCCGACGGCGTGGTCGTGGCGTTTGACAAGGGCAAGCCGCGCGTGCGCATGGAGATGCTGCCGCAGTACAAGGCCCAGCGCCCGCCCATGGACCCCGATCTGCACGCGCAGTTTCCCATGATTAAGGAGCTGCTCGCCGCGCTCAACGTGCCGATTTTGCAGTCCGAGGGCTGGGAAGGCGATGATATCCTGGGCACTATGGCGCGCCTGGGCGAGCAGGCCGGCTGCGACATGCTGCTGGTGACCGGTGATCGCGATATGTATCAGCTCGTGACCGAGCACGTCAACGTGGTCTCGACCCGCAAGGGCCTGTCCGACGTGGCGATCATGACACCCGAGAGCGTGGACGATCTGTATCACGGCATCACGCCGGCGCTCGTGCCCGACTTTTATGGTCTGAAGGGCGACACGTCCGATAACATCCCCGGCGTGCCGGGCATCGGCCCCAAAAAGGCGAGCGCGCTCATTGCGCAGTACGGTAGCCTGGACGAGGTCATCGCACACGCCGACGAGGTCAAGGGCAAGATGGGCGAAAACCTGCGCGCGCACATCGACGACGCGCTGCTGAGCCGTAAGGTGGCGACCATCCGCACCGATGCACCCGTTGAGCTCGATTTTGAGGCGACGTCCTTCCCGGCGTTTTCTGCCGATGAGGTTTCCGCGGCGCTGGGTACGCTCGGTATCACCGCCATGCAGAACCGTTTCTTGGCGCTGATCGGCGGCGAGGGCGGGGCTGCTGCCTCCAGTGTGTTTGAGATGCCCGCGATGGTTTGCGCGGCCGCCGGCGATGCTGACGCGCTTGGTGCCGTTGCGGCTGAGGTCTCCCGTGCGATTGGTGCCGGTGAGTGGGTCGCCGCCGTGGTGGACGACGACAAGGAAGAGGGGGCGCTCTTTGGACTGACGCGCACGCTGTGGTTGGCGACGTCCAAGGGTCTGTTCTCGCTCGAGGAGGGCGACAGCGGTGCGGCGACTGAGGTTGAGGGCTTCAACTTCGTCCACGGCGTGATTGCCGGCGTGCTCGCGCGTCTGTTTATGGAGGGTCGCGTGGCGAGCCCGGATATGAAGGCACTGTTGCACGAGCTTTCGCCCATCGATTCTTCTGAGCCCGAGCTCATGGATCCGCTGGCAGTCGATTCTACGCGCATCTTCGATACCGTGGTTGCCGCCTACCTGCTGGATTCCGATCGCTCCGAGTTCGATGAGGCATATCTGGCCGATACCTATCTGCAGATGACGCTGCCTGCGGCGCGCGGCGCAGAGGGTGCCGGCGAGGACGCTCCTGCGCCCGCCGCTCGCACGGCGGCCTTGACGCTGGCGCTGGTCGCGCCGTTGCGTGACCGCATGGCCCGCGAGAACGCCGCCAACGTGTTCGATGGCATCGAGATGCCGCTTGTGCCGGTGCTTACCAAGATGGAGCGCGCGGGCATGCTTGTGGACCCCGACCGCCTGCACAGTCTGTCCGAGGGCCTGGCGACCCAGATTGCCGGGGTCGAGCGCAGCATTCGCGACCTGGCGGGTGACGAGACCTTTAATATTGGCAGTCCCATGCAGCTGTCGCATGTGCTGTTTGATGTTATGGGGCTTCCGACCAAGGGCCTCAAAAAGACCAAGCGCGGCTATTATTCGACCAACGCCAAGGTGCTGAGCGACCTTGCCCGCGACCACGAGATCGTGCGCCTGATTTTGGACTGGCGTGAGAAGTCCAAGATTAAGTCGACCTATCTGGACACGCTAGGTCCGCTGCGTCGTGGCGACGGTCGTGTGCACACCACGTACAACCAGACCATCACCGCGACGGGGCGTCTGTCCTCGAGCGACCCGAACCTGCAGAACATTCCGACGCGCTCGGAGCTGGGGCGTACCGTCAAGACGGCGTTTTCGGCGGGCGAGGGCAGCGTCTTTTTGGCGGTGGACTACTCGCAGATCGAGCTGCGCCTGCTCGCGCATCTCTCGGGTGACGAGCACCTGGTGCGCGCCTTTAACGAAGGCGAGGACTTCCACGCCGAGACGGCGGCGCGCGTGTTTGGCGTGCCGGTGTCCGAGGTGACTCCCGACCTACGCAGCCGCGCCAAGGCCGTGAACTTTGGCATCGTGTACGGCCAGCAGGCCTACGGTCTGTCGCAGTCGCTGCATATCTCGATGGCCGAGGCGCGCGACATGATCGACCGCTACTACGAGGCCTACCCGGGCGTGCGCACGTTCCTCGACAATGTGGTGGCGCGCGCCAAGCAGACGGGCTATGCCGAGACCATGTATGGCCGCAGACGCCATATTCCCGAGCTCAAGGCCAAAAACCCGCAACTCCGCGGCTTTGGTGAGCGCACGGCCATGAACCACCCCATGCAGGGCACCGCGGCCGACATCATCAAGATCGCCATGGCCCGCGTAAGCCGCCGCTTGGAAGAAGAGGGCTTTGCCGCCCACATGATCCTGCAGGTACACGACGAACTGGACTTTGAGTGCCCCGTCGACGAAGTCGAGCGCCTCACCGCCATGGTCCGCGACGTCATGGAGCACGTCGTAGACCTACGCGTACCCCTAATCGCCGAAGCCAGCACCGGCATAACCTGGGCCGACGCGAAATAGGAAAGTAACCACAGTTCCAAAGTAACCAAAAGCAGAAGGGGGCTCCTTGCCAACAAGGAGCCCCCTTCGTTCAATTAAATTCAGCCTAAGTATCTAGACACTCAAGACGCCATCTTGGCGGCAGGTAAGTAAACCTAGGGCCTGGCCGGGCGGCACGGGTTAACTTTTCGTAGATTCCGCACGCAAAGAAAGCCACTTAATGTGGCTTTCGTCTTGCGCAGGACCTGACCGAGCGAAAAGTTAACCCGTGCCGCCCGGCCAGGCCCGATGGGACGGCTACCGAGCCGCCAAGATGGCGTCGATGAGCGTCAGTACGCCCCCGTCGTTGTTGCTCGGAATGCGCCACTTAGCATGCGCGTTCATATGCTCCTCGGCGTTGTCCACGATAAAGCTGTGGCCGACGCGCTCCAGCATGGGGATGTCGTTGTAGGTGTCGCCCACGGCGGCGGCATCGGCGATATCGATGCCCAGGTGCTCGCAAAGATGTGCGACGCCGGCGCCCTTGTCGACACCCAGGTTCATAAAGTCGATCCACTCGCGCCCGGCGTTGGTGACGTAGAGCTTGTCCGAGAACTCGGGGCTATAGGTTTCGCGGAAAGCGGGCTCGGCGTCGTAGCCGGGGAAGAAGACCGAAATCTTGTTGGACTCGAAATCAATGCCCTCAAAGCTGTCGACGTAGTTGATTGTGTTGTAGTAGACGCTGATCTCGTCGTGGTACTGATGGTCGCGGGCAAGCACGTAAAACTCGTCGAAGCAGCACAGGACGGGAACGGCGCGAGGATCCTCCGAGACACGGCTCAAGACCTGCTGGTACAGCTCCACGTCAATATTACTCTTATAGATATAACTGCCGCGATAGATTACGCACGCTCCGTTGTCGGGACAAAAGGCGAGGCGGTTCTTGATGTCCTCGAACATCTCCTCGAGCTTGGGGGCTGGACGTCCGCTAGCGGGGCAGAATACGATGCCGGCGTCGGCGAGCTTGTCCAAGCGCTCATCAAGACCCTGCGGCAACACGCGCTCGTCGGTCAGCAGCGTTTTGTCCATGTCGACGGCGATGAGCTTAATGTTTCCGATATTGGCGTCCGATTCGTAAGTTTGCATAAAAGCGAGCCTTTCGTTTCGAAATTGTTTCAGATGTTATAACCATCAACTCGTAGTCAGGCGTATTTTCGCAGGAACGGAGCGTATTTGCACCACGCTTCACAAAGTAATGAAAAAACTTTTCAGAAATTTGAATTTGTCGCTTGTGCTGCGGGCACTTTAGCGTAATATAGCGACCATCGAAAACGGAGACGACAAAAGAACCGTTTACCGAGAAAAAGGTACCGTTTACGATATTTGAATTGCGCCCGGCGATAGGTGAAAGGAGAGGCAGATGCAGTTCGTAAAGATCATCACTACTGCAGACAATGCCATCCGACGCCAGCGCGCAATTTCCCGACGACGATAACAATCGTCTCTGTCCGCATGGGGCGAATTGCCTCAACAGAGTCATTTTAAGGTCGTTGGGTTTTAGCACGACATTGCTGCATGTTTCTAGGGCATGTATGTGCTGATTTTTGCTATTTAACCTGATATTGCACGGTATGTGACCTTGAAATGACTTGCAACTGACCGATGTTCTAACTAGCTATCAAGGGCGAAAGGAAACAGCCATGAGCAAGGAAAAAGTCGTTCTCGCATATTCCGGTGGTCTTGATACATCCGTATGTGTCAAGTGGCTCCAGGACGAGAAGAATCTCGATGTCGTTTGTGTCTGCGGCAACGTGGGTCAGGAGGAGACCGGCCTGGATGCCAAGAAGCAGAAGGCGCTCGACCTGGGCGTTCTGGATTGCCAGGTGCTCGACCTGCGCGACGAGTTCTCCGATGAGTTCCTGACTAAGGCCATCGCCGCAAACTCCATGTACGAGAACAAGTACCCGCTGCTCTCCGCCCTGTCTCGCCCGCTGCTCGCCAAGAAGCTTGTCGAGGTCGCCCACGAGTTTGGCGCGACCTACGTCGCCCACGGCTGCACCGGCAAGGGCAACGACCAGGTTCGTTTTGAGGCTGCCGTCAAGGCCCTCGACCCCGAGCTCAAGGTTATCGCCCCGGTTCGCGAGTGGGATCTGAAGTGCCGTCCCGACGAGGTCGCCTATGCCCACGCCCACAACGTGCCGGTTCCCGAGGGTGCCAACGATAACCCCTATTCCATTGACGACAACCTGTGGGGTCGTGCCATTGAGTGCGGCCACCTGGAGGATCCCTGGAACGAGCCGCTCGACGACGCCTGGGTTATGACCAAGAATCCCGAGGACACGCCCGATACCCCGACTTACACCGAGATTGAGTTTGAGGCGGGCAAGCCCGTCGCCGTCGACGGCAAGAAGATGAAGCTCTCCGAGATTGTCATCGCCCTCAACAAGATTTCCGGCGACAACGGCTTTGGCCGTCTCGACCTGGTCGAGGATCGTCTGGTGGGCCTCAAGAGCCGCGAGTGCTACGAGGTTCCCGGCGCCCTGACGCTCATCACCGCCCACAAGGCACTCGAGGACATCTGCGTCGAGGGCGACCTGCTCAAGACCAAGATCAAACTCGAGCAGGATTGGGCCACCGCCGTGTACAACGGCCAGTGGTACAGCCCGCTCAAGAACGCGCTCGACGCCTTTATGGCCGACACCCAGAAGTTCGTGACCGGCACCGTCCGCCTGAAGTTCTTTAAGGGCAACTGCCACGTCGTCGGCCGCAAGAGCCCCTTCAGCCTCTACGACTACGGTCTGGCTACCTACGACCGCGACACCACGTTTGACGAGAAGGCCAGCGCCGGCTTTATCGAGATCGATACGCTGTCGCTCAAGACGTGGGCCAAGGTCCAGGGTCCCAGCTCTGCCGCTGCCCAGGCTTAGGTCTTCCTTTCCTTGGTATCCGCGCGGCCCATCCGCGTGATACATAACGGGCGCATGGGGTCCCTACCTTTCGTTATGCTTGCTGACACTTCTTAACATCGGTGGCCCCTACGTTCCGCCCGCATATATGACGCCGCGACTGCGGCTGAGTCCGAGCCCCGCCGGGGTTGTCCGGCGGGGCTCCTTCTATCAATTTGGCGGCTCTGCGCCTATATATATGAGGAGTATCCATTATGTTCAATGCTGTCGTGCATGCTTTACTTGCCCTCGCGCCCGAGCTCGATGCTGCAAAGGTCGAGGACGTCCCCATGAGCCTGAAGGCTTGGATTGACGGTTCGCAGGGTAACCTCAGGAGGGAGTCCGTGGGCGCCAAGTGCATGGTGCGTCACTTCTTTGCAAATTAGCTACATGGTCCCGCACGCAGTGGGGAATGTGCAAAACTAGCTGTTGGTAAATCGCTTTAGCGACAGGGCACATTGCTTTGGGCGCTTGTTTCGGTATTTGGAGAAAGGAGACGGTTCCATGGCTCTTTGGGGCGGTCGTTTTGAGGCGGGCGTGGCCGAGGTCACGCAGGAGTTTGGTGCGTCGTTGCCGGTCGACAAGCATCTCTATAAGCAGGATATCGCCGGCTCTAAGGCACATGCCAAGATGCTGGCCGCCCAGGGCATCATCAGTGCCGAGGACGAGCAGGCGATCGCCGAGGGCCTGACCGGAATCGAACAGGATATCGATGCCGGCAACTTTACCTTCGATATCAACGACGAGGACATCCATATGTCCATCGAGAGCGAGCTGACGCGTCGCATCGGCGAGGCCGGTAAGCGCTTGCATACTGGACGTTCGCGCAACGACCAGGTGGCGACCGACACGCGCCTGGGCGTCAAGGCACTGGCCAAGGAGCTCATGGAGGCCAATCTTGAGCTGCGCCATGTGCTGGTGGATGCGGCTAAGAAGTACGACAAGGTGATTCTGCCGGGTTACACGCATATGCAGCACGCTCAGCCCGTGCTGCTGTCGCATCATCTGCTGGCATATTCCTGGATGTTCGCGCGTGACTTTACGCGCCTGAAGGCCGCCTTTGATGCCGCCGACAACTGCCCGCTGGGCGCTGCCGCGCTTGCTGGTACGAGCTATCCGCTCGATCGCCAGATGACGGCTGCCGAACTTGGCTTTGCGGGCGTGATTCCTAACTCACTCGATGCTGTTTCCGACCGTGATTTCCTGCTCGATCTGCATTACGCCGGTTCCGTCATGGCGATGCACCTGTCGCGTCTTTCCGAGGAGATCGTGCTGTGGTCGAGCTCCGAATTTGGCTTTATCACGCTTTCAGACTCTTACTCCACCGGCTCGTCTATCATGCCGCAGAAGAAGAACCCCGACTTTGCCGAGCTTATCCGCGGCAAGAGCGGTCGCGTGTACGGCAACCTGGTGCAGTTGCTCGTGACCATGAAGGGCTTGCCGCTCGCCTATAATAAGGACTTGCAGGAGGACAAGGAGGGCGCGCTCGATACCGCCCATACGCTCATGCAGTGCCTGTCCGTTATGGCCGGAATGATTTCGACTTGGACCGTCAACGAGAATGCCATGGCGCGCGAGTGCGGCGTGGGGCACCTTGCCGCTACCGATGTTGCCGATTACCTGGCCAAGCGTGGTCTGCCGTTCCGCGAGGCACATGCCGTGGTGGGCCATCTGGTCCTGATGTGCGAGAAGCGCGGCTGCAATCTTGAGGACCTGCCGTTTGAGGTGTTCCAGGAGGCAAGCCCGCTTTTTGAGCGCGACATTACCGAGGCGCTCGATATCCCGTCGATTGTCGCCGCACGCACGACCGAGGGCGGCACCGCTCCTGCCGCCGTTGCCGTGCAGTTGCAGCGTGCCGAGGCACAGCTCGTGACCGACGAGGGTGTGTTTGGATCGCTGACTAAGGTCGTCGAGATGGGCCACGGGGTTAATTAGCTTATTGGATGCGTCTGTCTGGTTTGTTCATCATATCTTGCCTTTACGGGTGCCCGCTACGGTGGGCGCCCGTTTTGTTATAGAGAAGGGAGGGGCTTGTCGAGAACTTCTGTAGGACCTTTGGGCAGGTTGTGAAGGGGGTGCGTTCACGGGCGACAACCGACCGTCCGCTCGGTTCGATGCGGTTGATGGGCGGTCGGATGGTACTCTAATCGGGCTTCGAAACAGAAGTGACACATATGGAGCGTTTTAATAAATTGCAGCGTTTCAATAAACAGCTTTTTGTTTAACTGCAGCTAAAACTCTGTTACGATGCAGTCCAGGCGGGTGCCGGAATGGGACTTGGGCACGCGCGAACCTACTTGAAAGGCTACCTTATGGCTATCGAGAAGACTTTCATCATGATTAAGCCCGACGCCGTGCGCGACCGCAAGATCGGCGAGATCGTTGCTCGCATTGAGCGCAGCGGCCTTGTCATCGAGCGCATGGAGATGACCACGCTCGAGCGCGCTACCGTCGAGGAGCACTACGCCCATCTGGCCGACAAGCCCTTCTTTGGCAGTCTCTGCGACTTTATGACGAGCGGTCCGGTCGTCAAGATGGTCGTTTCCGGTCTCTCCGCTGTCTCCAAGATGCGCACCCTTATGGGCGCTACTAACCCGCTTGATGCTGCCCCCGGCACCATTCGCGGCGACTTTGCTGTCGATGTCAACGCCAACGTGATCCACGGCTCCGACTGCCTGGAGAACGCCGAGATCGAGATCAAGCGCTTTTTTGGCTAAACCAGCTTTGACTCCTTAAAGCTGTTAGCGTGTGGCTTGGGCGCTGCGGAATTCCATCCGCGGCGCCCTTTTTATTCCAAAATCTATGAAGGGGCCCGCTCGGACTTGAGTTCCGAGCGGGCCCCTGCTGTTAGCTTGTGGCACTGAGTAGTTTAGGCCTCGTCGACGACCTTGAGGCCGCGCGTGTGGTCGATCTCGTTGAGGAGGTTAACGCGACGCTCGTGACGACCGCCCTCAAACTCGGCGTCGAGCCACTCGTCGACAATCATCTTGGCGAGCTCGGAGCCCACGACGCGGGCGCCAAAGGCGAGCACGTTGGTGTTGTTGTGCATGCGGGAGAGCTTGGCGCTGAAGGGCTCGGAGCATACGACGGCGCGAACACCTTCGACCTTGTTGGCGGCCAGGCTGATGCCCACGCCGGTGCCGCAGATCAGGATACCCAGGTCGACGTCACCGTTAGCAACGGCCTTGCCCACCTTGTAGCCGGCGATGGGGTAATCAAAGCTCTCGGAGGTGTCGGTTCCAAAGTTCACGACCTCACAGCCGCGCTCCTTCAGGTGCTCGGAAATGATGTTCTTGAGCTCGACGGCGGCATGGTCGTTGCCGATACCAATCTTCATGAGTGGTTCCTCTCTGGTCCGTGCGGCGGAATTGCTAAAGGTTTTACCGCGTTCGACTGCATGATAGCGCGACTTTTGCGTAAACGCTCGGGCGTTTTTTGGTCAAACGCTTTAGCATGCAACAAGACGGGCTTCTCATGAATGAATGCCGTCAGATTGCGCTTGAGGGCCGTCCGCCGGAACCATGGTTGCGGTTTTTGATGCATTGTTATCAAATAAAAGTGCTAACTTTTTTGAGAGTCCAGCCCGTTATGCAAGTAGGAGATACCTATGCCTGCCGATTCCCTTCGTGATACCGCGTTTTGCGATGTTTTGAACCGCGAGCTTGTCTGTGCGCTCGGCTGCACCGAGCCCATTGCCGTTGCCTATGCAGCGGCGCTGGCGAGCCAGACGCTCGGTTGCGAACCCGATCATATGGATGTTGCCTGCTCGGGCAATATCATCAAGAACGTTAAGAGCGTGACCGTGCCCAACTCGGGCGGCATGCACGGTATTGAGGCCGCGGCCGTGCTGGGCGCCGTGGGCGGTGACGCCAAGAGCGCGCTCGAGGTGCTCGAGAGCGTTAACGACGAAGACCGTGCTCGCGTGTCCGAGCTCCTCGCCGATGCCGGTTACTGCGATGTGTCGCTTGTCGAGGGTGTGCCCAACCTCTACATCAAGGTGACTGCTACAGCCGGGGGCCATACCGCGGTCGTCGAGATTACCGACCATCACACCAATGTCACGTGCCATACGCTCGATGGTATTCCGGTATGCGGCAAGTCGGCGGGGGAGTGTGCCGCCTGCGCCGAGCGCGTCGTGGCCGAGCGTGCGGCAGATAGCGCCGACACACCCATGTCGATTGAGTCCATCATCGACTTTATCGAGGACGGCGACATCGATGACGCCCGCGCTGCCGTTGAGCGTCAGATTGAGCTGAACGGTGCGATCAGTGCCGAGGGCCTGGCGCACGCTTGGGGCGCCGAGGTGGGCCGTACGCTGCTTGGCGCACGTGCCGATGACGTCGCCTGCCGTGCCCGTGCCCGTGCAGCCGCCGGGTCCGACGCTCGCATGAACGGCTGCGCGCTGCCGGTCGCCATTGTGTGCGGCTCGGGCAATCAGGGCATTACCTGCGCACTGCCCGTTATGGAGTATGCCGAGTATTTGCGCTGCGACCATGATCGCCTGGTTCGCGCCGTGATGCTGTCCGATCTGATCGCCGTGCATATCAAGAGCTATATTGGTGCGCTCTCGGCGTTTTGCGGTGCTATTTGCGCCGCATGCGGTGCCGGTGCCGCGATTACCTGGCTGTGCGGTGGCACGCGTGAGCAGATTGGCGCGACGGTCTCGAACACGCTCGGTAACGTGGGCGGCATCGTGTGCGATGGCGCCAAGGCAAGCTGTGCCGCCAAGATTTCCGCTGCCGTTGACGCTGCGATTCTGGGCCACGATATGGCCATGCAAGGCCGTGGCTTCCGTGCCGGCGAGGGCTTGATCCAGGATACCGTCGAGCAGACAATCGCCAGCATGGGCTACGTGGGCCGTGTGGGTATGAAGGATACCGACGTCGAGATCCTAAACATCATGATCGGCAAGACCCAAGTATGCTAGTTACGCGGTTTTACCAAACCGCGTAACCAGCCGACGCTGCAAGCCCGCCAGAGCGGCAATCTGCCTTTCAACTTCGGCGGCATGACCAGAAGGTCAATGCCGCCTTGTTTCAAGGCACCTTGCTCGCTCTGGCGGGCTTTCGCTGTCGTTGCCAAAACGTCGGCGTTATCTTCGTTTGTTGTTCTATTGGCTATGACAGTTCGTTGGCTATTTGGTGTTCGTAGAAGGCTTCGATAACGGCGTTGAAGTTGCGGGCGAAGTCTTCCATGGTTCCGTGCCAGGTGGCTCGGCTGGGTTTTCCCTGGCCAACATAGGCAGTTTGAATGCCGCAGGCGGGACTGGGAAAGTCGCGCCTGGGGTCGTTGCCCACCATAAGGACCTCGTGTGGCTCGAGTCCCATCACCTGAAGCTGCTCGAGATAGTAGGTGGCATCGGGCTTGCAGCGGGTGGTGTTTCCCATGTGCGTGACGAGCTCAAAGGGGGCGTCGGCCAGGTCGCCCCAACCCATGCGGCACTCGATGGCCCCCTGCGGAAAGCTGGGGTTGGTAAAGAGCGCGCAGCGCAGCCCTGCGTCCTGTACGGCCTGAAGCGCGGCGTGTGCGCCCGGCATGGCGTGGGCGTTGATGACATCGTCATTCTTGTGTGGAAGCACTTCGCGGTCATAGTAGGTAAACGCCTCGTAGATGAGGGGATCGGAGAGGCAGATGCCGCATCGGCGCTCGACCTCGGTGCGGTAAAACTCAAGATTGGTGCGGTTGTCCGTGCCGCTGCGGCGATTGGCATTGAGGTCGACCAGGATGGTGCCGAGGCGTGCCATCGTGCCACCGCGGCTGCGGCGTCCGATATCCGCGAGCATCGACGAGACATCCTTAAAATAGCGAAGGATGAACGCGTTGAGGTTGATGCTAAGAAGCGTCTCGTCCATATCGAAAACGACTGCTTTGAGCACGCGGGCACCTTTCTCGAAAAATCGTTCCAGAATCGTTGGCTCCGGATACTTTACCGCAAAGCCGTATGCCTAACTGCCTATCGTCAACTTATGGAGACGGTCGTCCACAAGATTGCGAAAAAGTCTCCATACGAGTAAAAAATCGCAGTTCACGCTTGAAATCGAAATGATTTCCCCGTAACCTATACGAACGTGATTGCATAAGCGTCACATTAGTATCTGTCGGCTCCCGAGTGTTCCTAAACGTTGTGTGCTTGTCGCACCCTTCTGTAGGTCCTAGCAATCGGGGCCCCGTAGTTCGAAAGGGGTCCACCTTTGAGTGAGATTCAGAACTCGTCCATTTTCTCTCTTGACGATGTCAACGAGGAGGAGATGAACAACCTCATCGACGGTACGATTACCGACTTTGATGAGGGCGATCTCGTTAACGGCACTGTCGTTAAGATCGAGCATGACGAGGTGCTCGTTGACATCGGATTCAAGTCCGAGGGCGTTATCCCGGTCCGCGAGCTGTCCATCCGCAAGGACGCTAACCCTGCAGACATCGTTGCACTCGGTGATCCCATCGAGGCTCTGGTTCTCCAGAAGGAGGACAAGGACGGTCGTCTGGTCCTGTCCAAGAAGCGTGCCGAGTACGAGCGTGCTTGGAACCGCATCGAGGAGAAGTTCAACTCCGGCGAGAACGTCGAGGGCGAGGTTATCGAGGTTGTCAAGGGCGGCCTGATCCTCGACATCGGCCTGCGTGGCTTCCTGCCCGCTTCCCTCGTCGACCTCCGTCGTGTCAAGGACCTCACCTCCTACATGGGCACCCGCATCGAGGCTCGCGTCATCGAGATGGACCGCAACCGCAACAATGTCGTCCTCTCCCGTCGCGTCGTGCTCGAGGAGTCCCGTAAGGCCGAGCGCTCCGAGATCCTGTCCAAGCTCAAGTCTGGCATGCGTCTCCAGGGCACCGTTTCCTCCATCGTCGACTTCGGCGCCTTCGTCGACCTCGGCGGTATCGACGGCCTCATCCACATCTCCGAGCTCTCCTGGAACCACGTCAACCATCCTTCCGAGGTTGTCAAGGTCGGCCAGGAGGTCGAGGTCGAGGTTCTCGACGTCGATCTCAACCGCGAGCGCATCTCCCTGGGTCTCAAGCAGACCACCGAGGATCCGTGGCGCGCACTGGTCAAGAAGTACCCCGTCGGCGCTATCGTCGAGGGCACTGTGACCAAGCTTGTCCCGTTCGGCGCTTTCGTCGACCTGGGCGAGGGCATCGAGGGCCTGGTGCACATCTCCGAGATGGCCAACAAGCACGTCGACCAGCCTTCTCAGGTCACCCACGTGGGCGACAAGGTTCAGGTCAAGGTCATGGAGATCGACCTCGACCGTCGTCGTATCTCCCTGTCCATGAAGTCCGCTGCTGAGACTCTGGGCGTCGAGATCGAGGTTACCCCGCTGCCTTCCGAGAAGAAGGACGAGGAGACCGACGCCGAGTAAATCGGTTAGACGATCACTTGTTTTAAGGGATCCGCCCGCATTGGACGGGTCCCTTTTTGCATTTGGTGCTGTGGTGCACGATGCTGTCCGTGCTCAATGCTGCCCGGGCTGTTCGCAGCCTATTGGTTTGTCGGTGCATGAAAAATGCCGACATCCCGCCTCGGGGAGGAGGCGGGAACACACCGAGTAGACGGAGGGGTGCGGAGCGCGGTCGTGTCTCGACTGACGACGTTGCCCATCGACGACTCTATTGTACTGCATAGCGTGGTTCTTGGTTTATCGTGTCGAACGCTTGTGTTGTGCCAATGCCTGCGGCAGCGGTGTGCTACACTCTTTCACTGCTGAGTGGGCCAGACGGTCGCGCGATGTGCTGCTTGCAGCACGCGTGAGGAAAGTCCGGGCTCCAGAGGGCGGGATGCCGGCTAACGGCCGGGCGGAGTGATCCGACGGAAAGCGCCGCAGAAAAGAAGACTCCCACCTGCGCCGCAAGGCGTAAAGGGAAAAGCTGAAACGGTGGTGTAAGAGACCACCAGCGTCGTGGCAACACGGCGGCTTGGCAAGCCCCATCCGGAGCAAGCGCGAATAGGAACGCTATGGGCCGGCCCGGTCCGCGTTCGGGTAGCGTGCGTGGAGCTGCACGGTAACGTGCAGACAAGATAAATGACCGTTCACGACAGAACCCGGCTTACAGGCCCACTCAGCTTTCTTGTTGACGCTGCGACGGCGTCAGCTGGCCGATTTGGCGCTCATTCGTCGGTCGCCGCCATAAGGCGTGCTCCCTCCTCTTTCGGGCCAAATCGAATCAGCTGACGCCGTCTCGCTGTTGGCGACGGCATCATTGGCGTTTCCGTTCTTGTTGGCGAGGGCAACGGTACGGTTTCTGCCGTATTATTGAGGCTGTTTGTTGCTTTGCTTGTTGTTGAGGGGCTTTGTTGGACAGCTATTTTACTCTGCAATCGAATATTGAGGCTTCGGGCGAGTTTGTGGACCGCAAGAGTCGGTTTATTGCCCAGCTGATCCATATTGAGTCCGAGGATGAGGCGAATGCCTTTATCGAGATGGTTCGCAAGCGTCATTATGACGCTCGGCATAATGTTCCCGCGTGGATTTTGGTCGATGGACGCGAGCGCCAGAGCGATGATGGCGAGCCGAGCCGCACGAGCGGTATGCCGACGCTTGAGGTGTTGCGCGGCGCGGGGCTCAAAAATGTTTGCTGCGTAGTGACGCGCTATTTTGGTGGCACGCTGTTGGGGCCTGGTGGCTTGGTGCACGCCTATACTGCGGCAACGCAGGCGGCGGTGGCCGCGGCTCAGGAGGCCGGGCAGATCGTCGAGATGACGAGTGTCGTGCCGGTTGACGTGCATGTGGCCTATCCGCAGTATGAGCAGGTGCTTCGCTTGGCACAGGATTCGGGTGCCAAGGTTTCGGATATCGATTACACGGGTACCGTTACACTTCACTTGGTATTTAAGGCGGGGGAGCAGGAGCCATTTTGCGCCAAGATGCGCGAGCTTATGGCGGGACGCGAGGAGATCGAGGTCGGCGCTCCCGAATTTGCCGAGTTCTGACGGCGACGGCCGGCGTGCTTTTGGATGGATCCCAAGCGCGCCGGCCGTCGTTTTATGTTGATGCCGTCTACTCGGCGAGCTGCTTTAGCACATCGCAGGCGATCTCGATGGCATCGTCGATGCAGCCGGGGCAGCTGCGGAGCGGACCCTTATCCGACCCGATGCCCTTGAGCGTGCCGCAGACGGTCGTCGTGTTCTTCTCGCCAAAACGCTTGGCGATCTCGCGCGACAGCTTGTAGGTCTGGCCCTTGGTCTTTGGGTTTTCCATGCCGTCGCTCATTACAAAGCCCATGATGGCCACGGCGCCCGAGATGGCGCCACAGGTTTCGGTCATGCCGCCCATGCCGGCGCCAAAGCCCTCGGTGAGGGTAAAGGCGACCTGGGGGTCGAGTCCGACGGCGGGCGCGAGCGTGCAGGCGACGGCCTGGGCGCAGTTAAAGCCGCGGGCGTGGTATTCGGCAGCCTGAGCCTGACAGGCGTTGATGTCGAGCTGGGCCGTATCGATTTGCTTCATCGTTGTCTCCTTGGTCACGGTGTACCCGCCTATGGTACCCGTGACGGTGCGTGTAATCATCGAGAGCTTCATGTGCGCCTCATTTTTATCTGTCGAGCAAATGTCCAAGGCTTGAGATAAATGCCCCGGATCAATTTGTCCCATAACCTACCTTGGGGATGGGTTGAGAGGGGTGCAGGGTAGCGGTATCGTGAACCGAATAAACTAAAACCCAGGCAAGGGAGCTAGATATGAGCGAGCAGACCATCGGTACCACATGTGTTCAGGGCGGCTACCGCCCGGGTGACGCGGAGCCGCGCCAGGTGCCTATCTACCAGTCCACCACGTGGAAGTACGACACGTCGGAGCACATGGGCAAGCTGTTTGACCTGGAGGAGTCCGGTTACTTCTACAGCCGCCTGCAGAACCCCACGTGCGATCTGGTTGCTGCCAAGATCTGCGAGATGGAGGGCGGCACCGCTGCGATGCTCACGAGCTCGGGCATGGCTGCGAACTTCCTCGCGATCTTTAACGTGGCCGGTGCCGGCGATCATGTGGTCGCGAGCTCTGCCATCTATGGCGGCACCTACAACCTGCTGGCTCACACTATGGGCCGCATGGGCCTGACCTGCACGTTCGTCGCACCCGACTGCACCGATGAGGAGCTGGAGGCCGCTTTCCAGCCCAACACCAAGCTCGTCTTTGGCGAGACCATCGCCAACCCCGCGCTTGCCGTGCTCGATATTGAGCGCTTTGCCAAGGCCGCGCACGACCACGGCGTGCCGCTGATGGTCGACAACACCTTCCCGACGCCCGTGATGTGCCGTCCCTTTGAGTGGGGCGCCGACATCGTCACGCATTCCACCACCAAGTACATGGATGGACATGCGGCCTACCTGGGCGGCGTCATCGTCGATCACGGTCAGTTTGACTGGATGGCCCATGCGGACAAGTTCCCGGGTCTCACCACGCCCGACGAGAGCTACCACGGCGTGACGTATGCCGAGAAGTTCGGCCGCGAGGGCGCCTTTATTACCAAGGCCACCGCGCAGCTCATGCGCGATCTTGGTCCCATGCAGAACCCGCAGGCGGCATTCTTCCTGAACAGCTCGCTCGAGAGCCTGCACGTGCGCATGCCGCGTCATTGTGAGAACGGCCTGGCCGTTGCCAAGTTCCTGCAGAGCCATCCCAAGGTGCGCTTCGTGAGCTATCCGGGTCTGGAGGGCGATAAGTACTATGACATTGCTCAGAAGTACATGCCCAACGGTACCTGCGGCGTTGTGAGCTTTGGCTTTAACGGTGGTCGCGCGGCGGCCGAGACCTTTATGAAGAGCCTCAAGCTTGCCCAGATCGCCACGCACGTTGCCGACGCCCGCACGTGCTGCCTGCATCCCGCTAATGCCACGCACCGCCAGATGAACGATGAAGAGCTCATCGCCTGTGGCATCTCCGCCGACATGGTGCGCCTGTCGTGCGGCCTCGAGGACACGGCCGACCTGATTGCCGACCTTGAGCAGGCGCTCGAGCAGTGCTAGGCTAGCGTTCACACAAGGTGCCGATGCTGGCAGAAAGCCTCGGCGACCTTTCGTTCCGATTCCGTAGGCGGGACCCCGATCGTGTCCGTTTGTAGGCGATTGGGGTCCCGTTTTTGCGTTGCACGATAGAAAGGATATACATGGAGAAAACTGCCGAGCAGCTGCGCCGCGAACACATTGCCCTAGAGGGCGACACCCACGGTAAGAATAAATGGGCGATTCTGTTCACCGTGCTCGTCATGACCTTTATGGCGTGTCTGGATGCGAGCATCGTGACGGTGGCGCTCCCAGTGATGCAAAAGGAGCTGGGGGTGGGTCTCGACCGCATTCAGCTCGTGAGCTCGGTGTATCTGCTCGCGACGTGCGTCGCCATGCTGCCGTTTGGCCGCTTGGGCGATGTACGCGGCAAGGTGAATGTGTTCCAGCTTGGTGTAATCGTCTTTACGGGTGGCTCGTTGCTTTGCGGGCTTTCGGCTTCGCTCGAGGTGCTTATCTTGGCGCGTTTCGTGCAGGGCATTGGCTGTGCCGCCGCGATGGCCAACAATATGGGCATCATCACCGAGTCGTTTCCGGCGCGTGAGCGCGGCCGTGCCATGGGCATTCTGGCGACCTTTGTGGCTCTTGGCATGATGTGCGGCCCCGTGCTCGGCGGCGTGCTGGCGGCGAGCTTTCCCTGGGAGAGCATCTTCCTTATCAATCTGCCCATTGGCGTAATCTCGTTTATCGTCGGACTCTATACGCTGCCGCATGTGAAGCCGGAGGCTGGCGAACGCCCTATGCCGTTGACAGAGGCGGCGCGTCGCTGCTTTGCGAGCTCGGCTTTCACGATTAACCTGGCTTGCATGCTTATCGTGTTCGTGGGTATCGGTGCCTCCGAGTTTGTGCTGCCGTTCTACTTTCAGGATGCCCACGGCTTTAGCTCCGATATCTCCGGCCTGTTGTTTTTGGCGATGCCGGTCGTGAATGCCTTTGTGGGCCCGCTTTCGGGCTCGGTGTCCGACCGTGTTGGTTGTGAAGCGCCCACGGCCGTTGGCCTGGGCGTGTACGTGTGCGGTCTCTTTGCGGTGAGCACGCTTGACGAGCACTCTTCCATCTTGATGATTGTGTGCTGCGTCGCGTTTATGTCGTGCGGCACGTCGATCTTCCAGAGTCCCAATAATTCGCTGTATATGGGTTCGGCTCCGCGTGAGGCGCTTGGCTTTGCGGGCAGCTTGAGCAGCTTGGCGCGCTATGCGGGCATAGCGCTGGGTATTACGGCGGCGTCGCGCATCCTGTATGGACAGACGAGCGCGGCGATGGGCAAGACGGTCACGAGCTATGTGGCGGGTCGTCCGGACGTGTTCCTCTTTGGCTTCCGTTTGGTATTCTACGTGCTGATGGCCGTTGCTACCGTGGGCTTTGCGCTCACATTGGTACGTTTGGTGAGGACGCGCACCCGGCATTAGCGTGTTGGGAGGCTGTCTGCCACGAATCGGGCCTATCTACTGGTCTTGCAGCTTTATGGTGCGATGCGGCTTGTGGGACGGGCGGGGGTCGGTCCGTGGTAGACTATCGAACAACGTTTATTAATCGCGCGGTATCGTTGCCGCGAGAAGGGGTTGCGCCATGCAGGAGCTTGAGGATCGTATTCGCCATGACGGCATCGTAAAGGCCGGTAACGTCCTTAAGGTTGATGCCTTCCTCAACCACCAGTGCGACGTTGAGCTGTTCGACCATATGGGCGCCGAGTGGGCCCGTCTGTTCGAGGGTGTCGAGATCAACAAGATCCTGACGATCGAGGCTTCGGGCATTGGCATGGCTTGCATTGCAGCCCAGCATTTTGGCGGCGTGCCGGTGGTCTTTGCCAAGAAGGCCCAGTCCATCAACCTTGACGGCGAGCAGTATGCCACGACCATCTACTCCTTTACCAAGCAGAAGGAGTACCCGGTCATCGTCGGCAAGCGCTTCCTGTCCGAGGGCGACAAGGTCCTGATTATTGACGACTTCTTGGCCAACGGCTGCGCGCTCGAGGGCCTTATCAAGATCTGCGAGGCTGCGGGTGCCGAGGTGTCCGGTATTGGCATTGCGGTGGAGAAGGGCTTCCAGGGCGGTGGCGATAAGCTCCGCGAGCGTGGCTTCCGCGTCGAGAGCCTGGCCCGTATCGCCGATATGGACTGTGAGACCGGCGAGATCACCTTCGCCTAGGCTCGCAACACAAGCGATTGGTATGCGATGTGACAAAGGGACTGTCCCTTTGTCACATTTTTTGTATGAGGGGAGGTGTTGATATGGACGAGAACAAGATGGGATGGCGCGAGTATGCGCGCTATGCAGAGATGTCGGTCGAGGAGTTGGCACGCGATTGCGAGGTGCAGGTGTTTCGCGCGACGGGTCCGGGCGGACAGGGCGTGAACACGACGGACTCGGCGGTACGCATGAAGCATGGGCCCACGGGGATTGTCGTGACGGCGCGCGAGAGCCGTAGTCAGTTTCAGAATCGCAGCTGCTGTCTGCGTAAGCTGAGGGCAGAGCTTGAGCGTCGTGGCCGTCCGCCGCGGCGTCGCGTTAAGACCAAGGTGCCACAGCGATCGCGCCAGCGCAGGCTCAATGACAAGCACTTCAACGCGATTAAAAAGGCCAACCGTCGCAAGCCGGGCGGGGAGGAATGATCTCCTCAATACGTTGCGGTGAAATAGGGACTGTTTTGCGGCTTTAGCTGCATAAACAGTCCCTATTTCACCGCAACTTAGGTGGGGTTAGCGGGTTGGGTGCCAGACCTCGAGGACGGCGGGAAGGATGTCCACTTCGATGCGCGAGGCGACGATGGGCTCGCCGTCGGCTTGGATGGGGTAGTCGGGCTCCTCGAACGTGAGCTCGGCATGACGGCAACGACGCATGCGAACCGGCGGCAGCTTGGTATGGTGGCCGTCCTTGGCCGAAAGAAACATGGGCAGGGCAACCGCACGAGGGACGGGGCCGCAGGCGTAGCAGACGTCGAGTATGCCGTCGCACGGGTCGGCGTCGGGGCAGATGCGATAGCCAGAGCCATAGGTGGGGCCCAGCTGAATCGCCATGATAATCGCCCGCACGCGCTCGGCGGGCGCGCCGTCAAAGCTGACCGTCATGGGGTAGTTGCGATAGCGCAGGCCAAACTGCTCAAGTCCCGAGAGAGTGTAGAGCGGCGCGCCTGTCAAGCCGGTCTTTTTGCGCAGCTCGGTGGTGCCCAGGCCGATGGCGGCATCGATGCCGACCGAAAGCGTCTGGTCGTAGTACTCAACGGTAGCCTCGCCGCTACCGCTTGCGGGGTTCCATGAGCGAATGCGTCCGATATCCTGACGCTGCAGCTCGCAGGTGAGCAGCGCGCCAAAATCTTTGCCGGAGAAATCGTCGATACCGAGCGTTTGGGCAAAATCGTTGCCGGAGCCTACGGGTAGGACGGCAAGGGCGGGACGGACCGCCTCATCCTGCGTCATGAGTCCATTGACGACCTCGTGGATCACGCCGTCGCCGCCGAGTGCGATAACCGTGCGGTAGCCCTGAGCCTGTGCGGCAAGCTCCTTGGCATGCCCCGCGCGTTCGGTCAGCACCAAGTCAAACTGGGATGCGCGCGCGGTCATGTCCAAAAAGCGCCGCAGGCGCTCAGCGACCTCGCGCGCCGCACCCGACTGGGCGGCGGGGTTGGCGATGATGAGCGTGCGACCAAAATCAGTTACGTGCATGGGGCGACTCCCGGCGTATGACGTGACGGTGCGGTCGCGCTCAGGTCGAATTGCCCCCGATTGTGGCTGCACGGCGAATACTTACGTCTACTCTATCAGGTCGTTGTGGCGCTCGATAGCATCCGCTACCGTACCGCCCTCATCCACAATAAGCGAACGACGCTTGGGTGAGATGATACGCTGGGCGGGGTACACGCCGCGGTGTCCGCCGGTTAGGTAGCTGATAAAGGCTACGATGACAAAGAACCCGGCAGCCGTGCCGTGGAACAGATCGATGGCCATCATACAGGTGGTGATGGGTACGTTAAGGCCGGCGCAGAACACGCCGAGCATGCCCAGCGCCGCCAGAAAGCTGGGGTCGATTCCGACGAGGCAACCGATCCAACCGCCGAGCGCCGCACCGATGCCAAACAGGGGTGTGACCTCGCCTCCTTGGAAGCCGGCGCCCAGGGTGAGCGCCGTCACCACGAGCTTGATGGCTGCGTCGGCAAGGGTCGTGTTACCGGCGAACCCGGCGCCCGAGAGCCAGGTGGCAAGGCCGGCATACTTCCAGGCGTCGAGCATCGCGTAGGCCGCGAGCACCACGAGCGCGCCCACGAGTGCGCGAGCAATATAGTTGGTGATAAAGCGGCCGTACAGGCTCTTGACGGTACGAACCGACCAGGCAAAGAGACGTGCGGTGAGACCAAAGATGATGGCGCTGATGACTACGATGACGACCGTTGTGGGCGTCATAGCGGGAACGCTGGCGATGACATTCGCTTCGTACTCGGTACCCAGGGCAAGTGATGTAAAGTAGCCGGTAAACGAGGCGACCAGGCAGTAGATACCTGCGGTGTAGTCGATCTTGCCGATAAAGCACATTTCCATGCCAAAGAAAGCTCCGGCAAGGGGCGAACCGAATACGGCGCCAAAGGCCGACGAGATGCCGGCGAGCATGAGGTCGTGGTGGTCATGCTTTTTGAGGTGGGCGAGGCTCGAGATGTTACTGGCGATGGTGCCGCCAATCTGCACCGCAGCCCCCTCGCGACCGGCCGATCCGCCCGTTAGGTGCGTGAGCGTGGAGCAGACGAAGGTGAGGACGGCCATGCGCATATGGATAAGGCGTGTGCCCAGGGCGGAGTCGATGACCAGGTTGTTACCTCGTTTGGCGGCAAGGCCATGGTTTTTGTACACCCATGCGGTGGCAACGCCCACAACGGGAAGCAACACGTAAATCCACACGTGGTGCTCGCGATAATCGGTCGCGATATTCAGCGAGGCCAAAAATGCCCAAGCGGCAACACCCATGGCGAGCGAGACGATGACGACGAGCGCGAGCAGTTTGGCGCTTGCAAACAGGTTGCGGGCGTTGCGGCGTGTGTCGGCGGCCAAGAGCTGCTCGGAGCGGGTGAGTTGACGCCTGCCGGCCATGATGACGTCGCTAAGGGAGAAAAAGCCGCCATCGTCGAGCGGCTGGGAATGATCTTGCGCTTCGTTTGCGCTTTCGGGTTTGTTGTTATGAGCCATATATTCCTCTTTTAGGTTGCAACGCAAGCATTATAAAACGCGGCAAGCGCGACGAGCCGGTGGGTTGGTTTCCATTCTGTTTCGCGGCTTGCGGCCGACAGGTGTATTTGCGGGTACAGGCCAAATCGCGGTCGCGCGTCGGGGGATTATACTGAGACAAGCATAAAGAATCGGCGCCCCCGTTGTGCGCCGTGGCATTAAGAGGTGCATATGGCAGAGAAGCTCATTCCGCTGGAGGACGCGCAGTCGATTGTCCTGTCGCACGTTGCTCCGACCGATCTCGTCGAGATCCCCGTGTGGCAGGCCACCGGTCTTCCCTTGGCCGAGGACGCGGTGGCCGATATCGATATCTCGCCGTTTGCCAACAGCGCTATGGACGGATATGCCGTGCGCTCGGCGGACTTGGCGCAGACGTCTGGCGAGGCGCCGGTGACGCTCGATGTTATCGGACATGAGGCCGCGGGCCATGTGTTTGGGGGCACAATCGGAGTGGGCGAGACGGTCCGCATCATGACAGGCGCGCCGGTGCCCGAGGGTGCCGATGCCGTGGTGAAGTACGAGATCGTCGATGTGCTCGACGGTGACGGCAACGAGGGCTCGCACGTTCGCTTCTCGGCGCCGGCCAAGGTAGGGGAGAACGTTCGCTCTGCTGCCGAGGAGGCCCATGCCGGCGATGTTGTGATGCACGCCGGCGAGGTCGTGGCTCCGGCGGGCGCGGGTCTGCTGGCAAGCGCCGGATACGCGAGCGTGAAGGTGCACGCTGCCCCGCGTGTGGGCATCATCTCGCTGGGCACGGAACTGGTCGCACCGAGCACCGTGCCGGCGCGCGGGCAGATTCGCGACTCAAACTCCTCGGCGCTGATGGCCGAGGCACTCGATGCCGGCGCCGAGCCCGTGTTCTACGGCATCGCGCCCGACGATGAGCAGGCGATTGCCGAGCTGGTGCATCGCGCTGTGCGGGAGTGCGATTTTGTCATTACGAGTGGCGGTGCCTCGGCGGGCGACTACGATTTCGTGACGGCGCTCGTCCGGCGCGAGGGCGAGGTGCTGTTTGACCGCATCTCGATGCGTCCCGGCAAGGCCATCACGTTTGGCTTGCTCGGAGGTAAGCCCTACCTGGGGCTTTCAGGCAATCCGGCCGCGGCGTATGTGGGCTTTGAAATGCTCGCTCGTCCGGCGATCCGCAAGATGCGCGGCTTTGCCGAGGGTGCGCGTCCCGTGCAGCAGGCGACGCTCACACACGGCGTGAAAAAGCGACAGCATCGCCGCTTCTTCGATCGCGCCACGGTTTTACGCGACCCCGAGACCGGTGAGCTGTTGGTGACCGAGGCCAAGACGCAGAATTCGGCGCTGCTTGGAACTATGCAGCGTGCGAACTGCCTGCTGTGTATTGACGAAGGACCGTGCGAGCTCAAGGCGGGAGATGTCGTGGACGTTGTTCGCGTCGACCTGCCCGAGGGCGCCGTGTTGTAGGAGGAATGCTATGGAGCTGAAGATATCGATTGTGACGTGCTCGGATACGCGCGATCTTGCCCAGGACGAGGCCGGAGCTGCACTCGAGGAACTTATCGAGGCGCAGGGCTGGACGGTCGCCTCACACGTGGTCGTGCGCGACGACGCCAGCGAGATCGGTGATGCCATTGTGGAAGCCGCCGATGAGTGTCACGCCAATGTCGTGCTCACCAGCGGCGGAACTGGGCTTTCGATGCGCGACGTGACACCCGAGGCGACGCGTGCCGTCTGCGACCGCGATGTGCCGGGTATTGCAGAGGCAATCCGTGCGTACTCCATGACCAAGACGCGCCGCGCCATGCTCTCGCGCGCCGTGTGTATGCAGCGTGGGCATACGCTTGTCATCAACTTTCCGGGATCTACGAAAGCGGCCCGCGAAAGCTGGGAGGCTGTGAGCGACCAGCTGGAGCATGCGGCCCAAATGACGGCGGGCGGCGGGCACGCCAAATAAGCGCGCTACCTGCGGCGGAGCGATCTTGCGAGTCGCTCCGCCCTTTTTATGCAGCGGCAGTGTGGGACGTCTCGTGGTTGTCGGTAAAAGAAAATTATCAGGCGAGAGATATTTATCATAAACATTATTCGCGCCGAAGTATAATCTTATTACAGAATAAAGCCTGCGGTGAGGTGCCCGGGCATAGCGTTCGAAAGGGTTGAACATGTTCGATATGGTTTCTCGCCGCGGATTCGTCTCGCTTTCTGCTGTCGCCGCTGCCGGCCTTGGTCTTGCCGGTTGCTCGGGCAACAAGACGTCCGAGCTGGCCGGATCCGATGCCGGTTCTGCCAAGGCATCTTTCAAGAAAGCTGTCGAGCTGCAAGTCTTTGCCGCCAACTCGCTCGAGAAGGCCCTGCCCGAGGTTCAGGAGTTCTACACCGAGCAGACCGGCACCACGTTTGCCGACACGCAGTTTAAGGCCTCCGGCGACCTCGTCGAGCAGATGCGCGCCGGTGCCACGGTCGACGTGCTCATCACCGCTTCCAAGGGCACCATGGATGACGCTGAGACCGCCGAGCTCGTCGACGCCGGCACCCGTGAGGACATGTTCGTCAACGACCTCGTGATTATTCGCGCCGAGGGCTCCGACACCAAGGTCGAGGCCATCGCCGACGTCGTGAATCTGGACGGCAAGATTGCCATCGGCGACGCCAAGACCGTCCCCGCCGGCAAGTACGCCAACCAGGCCCTGGCCTCCGTGGGCCTCTACACCGGTACCGAGGGCGACGACGGCGAGTATGTGCCCGAGATCGCCGACAAGGTGGCCCTGGCCGACAAGGTCGGCACCGCTGCGTCTTACGTCTCTACAGGCGACTGCGTGGCCGGTTTTGTCTACAGCTCCGATATCTTCCGCTACGACGGCATCGAGGAAGCCTTCGTGTGCCCCGAGGATTCGCACAAACCCATCGTGTACCCGGGTGCCGTTGCCGAGAGCTCCGAGCACGCCGACGAGGCCAAGGCGTTCATCGACTTCTGTCTGACCAACAAGAAGGCTCAGAAGATTTGGGCTAAGTACGGCTTTGAGCTTTCCGAGTAGTGCGGCTTGGCGCGATAATTCCATCGTTTTGTGTTTCACTCCGTCCTTGTATTCGCTTGGAGCTTTTCGTGCTTAATAGATTCCGCATGCTTGTCGCCTGTGCTTTGACCTTCGCGCTTTGCTGGGTGCCGGGATTTGCGTTTGCTGGGGACGCCGAGGACGGGGCCCAGGTTGCTGCGACCGCTCATGGGCTTTCCTATGGAATCGAGCGTTTTGAGCGGTTGGCGAAGGGGACCGCTCGTGCCATGGAGGGCCAGCCTGAGGGCTACCGGTTTCCCGTTGACGAGGATGTGGACCTTGTAGTGGCGCCTGCTGCCGATCGCGTTGTGGTGTGGATATCGCCCAAAGCGGTCGAGAAGTATGGATTGGATCCGCAGGACAACGAGTGCGTATCGGGCCTCAAGGCCCTCGTCTGTGAGCTCGACAGCGCAAACTGCATGGGAGGTGCGCAGCTAGGGGACGTGGATCTTCCTTGGTATGTCACGGCGGAAACAACGTTTGATGCCGGCGGGTATACCTATGGCTTTGACGAGCGCGGTGCGGATGGGGACCGCTATGTGGTGATTACATCAGCCTCGGGTGATGCCAAGGGCGGCGCGCGTTGGCTTGATAGCGCTCAAATGGTAGAAGCATCGTCTGTCGTGTTGCAGGATGAGCAGGGGCCCTTGACCTCTCTGGCTTCCTTTTTGGGCGACATCGACTATCGCCCGTTTTGGGTGTCCATAAAAACGAGCGGCCTTGCCCTGCTGATCTCCTTTGCGCTGGGCCTGTTTGCCGCGTGGAAGACTATGGGTACCTCGAGCCGCATCAAGGGCTTGCTCGACTCGGTCTTTACGATTCCTATGGTGCTGCCGCCCACGGTCTGCGGCTTTCTGCTCCTCATGCTGTTTGGCCGCTCGACCGGGGTGGGCCAGTGGCTCATCGCGCACGACATCTCGATCGTCTTTACCTGGCCCGCGGCGGTGATCTCTGCCGTGGTGGTGTCGTTCCCGCTCGTCTATCGTACGGCACTCGGAGCCTTCGAGAGCCTCGACACGCAGATGCTCGATGCGGCGCGCACGCTGGGCTGGTCCGAGTGTCGCATCTTCACCAAGCTTATGATGCCCCTTGGTTGGCCCTCAATCGCAGCGGGCACGGTGCTCGCCTTTGCCCGCGCGATGGGCGAGTTTGGCTGCACGCTGTTCTTTGCGGGCAACTATGCCGGCATTACACAGACCATTCCGATTGCGATTTACTTTGAATGGATGGGCGGCAATACGTCGGTGGCCCTCTTTTGGGTCGTGGTCGTAATTGCGTTCAGCTTCCTGGTCATTCTGTTCATCAATATGTACACCGCTCATTCGCAAAAGTACCGCGAGCGGGGCCTTTCCCGTGCGGAGCGCAAGCAGGCCAAGCAGCTGGGTGGCCAGGCCGATTCGCTCGACCCAGTCGGCGGCGATGCGCTGCGTATCGATCGCGAGGCGCTGGCCGAGCTCATGCGCGATGACGCCGTCTCGAAGGGAGGTCGATAGGCCGTGTCGCTTGTCCTGGATATCAAAAAGCGCTTTCCGGGGTTTATGCTCGACATGCAGCTTGAGGCCGGCGAGGAGCGTGTGGCGCTGCTGGGCGCCTCGGGTTGTGGCAAGAGCTGTACACTGCGCTGCATTGCCGGTGTGGAGACCCCCGACGAGGGCAAGATCGTTGTCAACGGCGTGACCTTTTTTGACTCGGCGGCGGGCATCAACCTATCGCCCCAGGAGCGCAAGTGTGCCCTGCTGTTCCAAAACTATCAGCTGTTTCCTAACATGACGGTGGCCGATAACGTGTGCGCCGGTGTAAAGGACGCGGGCGACGCCGCCGCGCGCAAAAAGCTCGCCGAACGCTATCTGGGCATCTTTGGCCTGACCGATTTCGCCGACCGCTATCCCGCGCGTCTCTCGGGCGGCCAGCAGCAGCGCGTGGCGCTTGCCCGTATGGTGGCGGCGCATCCGGGCATTTTTATGTTCGACGAGCCCATGAGCGCGCTCGATTCCTATCTTAAGAGCGCACTCGAGCAGAACATGCTCGACCTGTTCGATGTGTGCAACCGCACCGTGCTCTACGTGAGCCACGACATCGACGAAGCGTGCCGTCTGTGCGAGCGCATCTGCGTTATGCATAACGGGCATGTGGAGGAGATCGGCTCCGTCGAGGACGTGGTCCGCCGTCCGCAGACGCTGGCGGCACTGCGCCTGACGGGCTGCAAGAACACAAGCCGGGCGCGCAAGATCGGCGACGAAGAAGTTGAGGCCCTCGACTGGGGCATGACCTTTAACGTGGGTCGCGAGGTTCCCAATGACGTGGCATATCTGGGTATTCGTGCGAGCTACTTCCATGTTGACAATCGTGCTGAGCGGGGTCGCAACAGCTACGACCTGCACGTGGCGCGCGTGAGCGATTCGCGTTTTGAGCGCCTGGTGCTGTTGGATGCGCCGCGGGCCGATGCGCCCACGCGTCTGCAGTGGAAGGTCAACAAAGTGGGCATGCCTGTCGACGAGCTACCGCAAGCAGGCGAGACGCTGCGCATGCATTTTGATGCCAGCAGGATCCATTTGGTTTGTCGATAGCGCCGGGTAATACCGTCGGGGATATAAGCCTCGGCGGCTTTGTTTTTGTCGTTCGTCGAATGAGAGATGACGAACTCTTATCAATCAAGATAATTATTTATTAAACGACGGCACACGACGCTGTCGTACGAATGTCAACGGTGTTCGCATGTTCGATGACCGTTGATATAGTTGACCTCAACTTATAAGGGGGGGTGCGCACATGCCGCAGACGACATACATTCGCCGCGTTGCCGCGCGTGCCCTATACATGGCTCGGAGTCGCATATGAGCAGGCATGTTCACGGCTCCGGGAGAGACGACGCACAGCTAAATAACCGATCGCAAGGCAGGTTCCCCAAAATTCCGGGTTTGAGCACGGCCGGGTTTTCGCCACCCACCGTGCAGCAATACCGTAGCTATTCATTTTTGGTTCGAGAGGGGAACCGCCATGGCTGAAGAATTTGATTTCCATCCGATGTGGGAGAGCCTCGGCATGAATCTTGCCGACCACGACATGCTGCTGGGCGCCGTGGGTCAGATGTACGGCGATATGTTCCTGACGCAGAACAATCGCCCCAAGTCCACGTCCTACCTGGATTTTGTCGCCACCAACATCCACAGCGGCCGTATTAAGGAGATGCTCGACAAGAAGGAGGCCGGCGAGGCCACCAAAATCGTCGGTTCGTTCTGCGTGTACGTGCCCGAGGAGATCGTGCTTGCCTGTGACGGCATTCCCGTTGGTCTGTGCTCGGGTGCCGACTGGGCGACGGACAAGGTCGAGGAGCACCTGCCGCGCAACACCTGCCCGCTCATCAAGAGCTTTGCCGGCTTTAAGCTGGGCGAGGTCTGCCCCTACATTGAGTCGAGTGACCTGGTGGTGGGCGAGAACACCTGCGATGGCAAGAAGAAGGCTTATGAGTTCTTTGCCACGCAAAAGAACATGTACGTCATGGATATTCCCAACGTGCACGACGAGTCGACGCTCGTGACCTGGAAGGCCGAGGTCAAGAAGCTCGCCGCCAAGATCGAGGAAGAGTGCGGCGTCACGATTACGCCTGAGCGTCTGAAGGCCGCCATCCACGCCGTCAATGAGAAGCGTCGCGCCCTGCAGCGCCTCGCTGCCACGCGCGCTGCAGACCCTGCGCCCATCAGCGGTCTCGACAGCCTGCTGACCGTTCAGGCCGCCTTTATGGACGACACGCCGCGTCTGACCGGAGCCATCAACGATATGGCGGCTGAGTGCGAGCAGCGTGTCGAGGCCGGCGAGGGCGTGGCGCCCAAGGGGACCAAGCGCATCCTGTACACCGGTACGCCCATGGCCGTGCCCAACTGGAAACTATTCAACCTCATCGAGAAGGCCGGCGGCGTTGTGGTAGGCGAGGAGTCCTGCACGGGCTCGCGCTACTACAAGGACCTGGTCGACGAGTCCGGCGAGACGGTCGACGAGATGCTCGATGCCATCGCCGAGCGCTACTTTAAGATCAACTGTGCCGTCTTTACGCCCAACGACCAGCGTATGAAGGACATTGTCCAGATGGCCAAGGACCTGCATGCCGACGGCATCGTGGATGTGGCGCTGCAGTTCTGCACGCTCTACGAGATGGAGTCGTTTGCCGTGGAGAAGGCCGCCGAGGAGGCAGGCATTCCGTTTATGCACATCACGACCGACTACGCCGGCGAGGACGCAGGCCAGCTGCAAACCAGGATCGAGGCTTTCTTGGAAACCATTTAGGGTTATCCGTCTCGGCGGTTTCCCCAGGCGCCCGATCTTGCCGTTCAAACCGTCGCTTGCGTACCAAAGTATGCGCCGCTTCTCTTTCACGGCAACCTCGGGCACCTGGGAAAGCCGTTTCCTTGGTTGGTTGAAAGGTTTGTTAAGGAGTTATATGTCGGAAAATAATGAGCAGCCGTTGCCGTCCACGTTTGAGGAGTTCAACGAGCAGCGTAAGGCCGCGTTTATTCGCGTTAAGGATTACAAGCAGGCCGGTAATCGCCTGGTCGGCTTCCTGTGCAGCTATACGCCACTCGAGATTATCGATGCCGCGGGGGCTGCGAGCGTGGCGCTGTGCGGCACGTCCGACGAGGTGATTCCCGAGGCCGAGAAGGTGCTGCCGGCAAATCTCTGCCCGCTCATCAAGTCGACCTACGGCTTTGCTTACTCGCAAAAGTGCCCGTTTACGTACTTTAGCGACATGATCATCGGTGAGACAACCTGCGACGGCAAGAAGAAGATGTACGAGCTACTCAACGAGCTCAAGCGCACGCACATTCTGCATCTTCCGCAGGGTCGCGATCGCGCCTACGAGCGCGAGGGCTGGTACGAGGAGTGTCGCCTGCTCAAGGAGGAGCTCGAGGGCTTCTACGGCATCACGATTACCGATGACGACCTGCGCGCCGCCGTGCGTCGTCGCAATCGCTTGCGTGCGGCCCAGCTCGAGATGTTCGCGCTGCAGGCCAACCAGCCGGCGGCCATGAGCGGCGTCGACCTGATGAGCACCATGTTCGCCGGTACGTTCAGCTTTGATATCGAGGCCTATACACAGCAGCTGGAGCAAAAGGTCGCCAAGCTGCGTGAGGCCTACGACGCGGGCGAGCGCCCGGTCGCGGCAGATGCCAAGCGCATTCTGATCACCGGCTGCCCGGTGGGCGGCGTGATTAACAAGATCGGCCGTACTATCGAGTCCAACGGCGGCGTGGTCGTGTGCATGGACGACTGCTCGGGCGAGCGCACGGCGGCCATGATGATCGATCCGGAGGCTCCCGACATCCTGCGCGCCATCGCCGACCGCTATCTGGATATCAACTGCTCGGTCATGACGCCCAACGACGGTCGTATGAAAAACACGCTGGTCATGTGCGAGAAGTATCACGTCGATGGCGTGGTAGAGAACGTGCTACAGGCCTGCCATACCTTCAACGTTGAGAGCGCGCGCATGCAGGAGGCCGTCGAGGGTGCGGGTATTCCGTACATGAAGATCGAGACCGACTACAGCAATGGCGACATGGGCCAGATCGAGACTCGCATCGCTGCCTTCATCGAAACCCTCTAGCTTCCTCAGGCACCGGATCTTGCCCCTCAAACCGTCGCTTGCGTACCAAAGTACGCTGCGCTCCTCTTTCGGGGCAACCTCCGGCACCTGAGAAACCTAGAGTTAAGGCGCCTGAACGCGCCGCTACCTTTGATGTTTAGATTGGGAGAGAGCCATGATAGGGATCGGGATCGATATCGGGTCTACGGCGGCTAAGGCTGCTGTGGTCGACGGGGAGGGTTCGGTGGCGTGGACGTGCGTGCAGCCAACCGGGTTCTCCTCGGTCGATGCTTCCGAGCGGCTGCGCGAGGCGCTGGCAGCGGCCGGCTATGACGTGACGGGCGACGATGTTCGCGTGGTCGCGACTGGCTACGGCCGTGTCGCCGTGCCCTATGCGCACAAGGTTGTGACCGAGATCACCTGCCACGGTACCGGTGCCGTGCGCCTATTTGGCGACCACGGCACCGTGATCGATGTGGGCGGCCAGGACACCAAGGTCATTCAGCTTAAAAGTGGCCGCGTGGCCAAGTTTGCCATGAACGACAAGTGCGCCGCCGGCACGGGGCGCTTTTTGGAGATTATGGCCGACCGCCTAGGCATTTCCCAGCAGCAGATGGCCGACCTGGCGCGTTCCGGCGAGCCCACCAAGATCAGCAGCATGTGCACGGTGTTTGCCGAAAGCGAGGTCATCAGCCTGATCGGCCGCGGTGAGCCGCGCGAGAACATCGCCCGTGGTGTGATCGAGAGTGTCGTGTCGCGCGTTGCCACTATGGCCGGGCAGGCCGCGGGCGCCCCGTACTACCTGACCGGTGGCCTGTGCGAGAACGCTTACGTTGTGGAGAGGCTGGCAGCGCTGCTGGGGTCGCCGATCACCACCTCGCCCCAGGCTCGCTTTGCCGGAGCGATCGGCGCGGCGATTCGCGCACAGGCGCTCAATTAATGCACCCGCTGCAGGCTCGCATTCATGCGTATACTGGGAGAAAATGATTGACCGAAGAGAGAGGAGGTATCGATGGCTGACGATCAGATTAAGCTCACGTCCATGACGGCCGCGAGCGGTTGAGCCGCTAAGTTGGCTCCCGGAGCCCTCGCCCAGGTCCTGGGCGACTTACCCAATGTGCATAACGACAACTTGCTCGTGGGGTTCGATACCTCCGACGATGCGAGCGTCTTTCGCGTCGGCGATAACCTGGGCCTCGTTCAGTCCGTCGACTTCTTCCCGCCGATGGTCGACGACCCGTTTCTGTTTGGCCAGATCGCCGCGGCCAACTCGCTGTCGGACATCTACGCCATGGGCGGGCGGCCGAGCCATGCCATGAACCTGCTTTGCATACCCAGCTGCCTGGGCGTCGAGGTCGCCGGTCAGATTCTGGCGGGCGGCGCTGACAAGTGCGTCGAGGCGGGTTGCTCCATCGCGGGCGGTCACACCATCAACGATGACGAGCCCAAGTACGGCCTGTCCGTGAGCGGTTTTGTCGCGCTCGACCGCATGCTCGCCAACAGCGGCGCGCGCGTGGGCGATGTCCTGCTGCTGACCAAGGCGATCGGCTCGGGCATCATCACCACGGCCATTAAGGGCGAGCTCGTCGAGCAGGACGAGGCCGCAGCCATGTTTGACTCGATGCGCACCCTCAACGAGGCCCCGATTCGTTTGGCCGAGGGGCTCGAGCTTCACGGCTGCACCGACATTACGGGCTTTGGCCTGATCGGGCACGCGTGCGAGATGGCCGAGGGCTCGGGCGTGCAGATTGAGCTTGCGTCGGGGGCGGTGCCGCTCTTTGACCAGGTGCTCGACATGGCGCGTCTGGGCATTATCCCCGCTGGCTCCTACCGCAACCAGGACTTCTTTGGCCCGCGTGTGGCTGCCGACGAGGACCTGGAGCCGGGCATGCTGGATGCGCTGTACGATCCACAGACCTCGGGCGGCTTGCTCATCGCGGCACCCGCTGCCGATGTGGATGAGCTTGCGCGCCGTCTGCATGCCGAGGGGCGCGTTGCCGCCACAATCGGCCGCGTGTGCGAGCCGGTGCCAGGCGGTCCTGCCGTCCACATTGTCCGTTAACGACACGTTTATTGAACTATGCACCGTTCTAAAACGATTTATTCGAAAGGAATTTACTATGTCTACCAAGATTGATGTCAATGCCATGGGCGATGCCTGCCCGCTGCCCGTCGTCAAGACGCTCAAGGCCCTCAAGCAGCTCGATGGCGAGGGCGTTGTCGTGACCTCGGTCGACAACGAGACCGCCGTCAAGAACATCTCCAAGATGGCGCAGGAAAAGGGCTGCACAGCCTCGGTCGAGAAGGTTTCTGACGCCGAGTGGCACGTGACCGTGGCGACCTCTGGCGCCGTTGTCGTTGCGGACCCCGAGCAGGATGGCGCTGCCTTCTGTGATGCCAGCGCCGGCAAGGGCAAGCTCGTCATTTCCGTCTACACCGATTGCATGGGCCGTGGCGACGACGAGCTGGGCCACAAGCTCATGAAGGCCTTTATCTTTGCCGTGACGCAGCAGGAGGAGCTGCCCGCGACCATGCTGTTCTACAACGGTGGCGCCAAGCTCACCGTCGAGGGCTCTCCGGTGCTCGACGACCTGAAGGGCCTGGCCGAGCAGGGCGTCGAGATCCTTACCTGTGGCACCTGCCTCGACCACTATGGCATTAAGGACCAGCTTGCCGTGGGCGAGGTCACGAACATGTACGTGATCGTGGAGAAGATGGAGCAGGCCGTGCGCGTCGTGCGCCCGTAGCGTATTGGTTGGAGTTGCCATGAGGGAGAAGCGCCCGGCGCTTGTCATCACGTTTCCCACCACGGCGGCCGCCATGGGTTGCGAGTCCCTGTGCGTCGAGCGCGGCCTTCCCGGGCGAACGATTCCCGTGCCCGGGGAGGTCGCTGCCGGCTGCGGTCTGGCGTGGAAGGCGTTGCCTGCCGATGAGGAACTGCTGCGCAGCGAGCTTACCGCGGCGGGCGTTCCTACCGAGGGCTATACCGTGATTGATATGTGGGAGGTCGTGCGATGATCTATCTGGATAACGCGGCGACGACCATGCACAAGCCGCAGACGGTCATTGATGCCGTGACGCAGGCGATGTGCTCGCTCGGCAATGCCGGGCGCGGCGCCACGTCGGGTGCCCTCGATGCCGCTCGTACGATTCACGCTTGCCGTGCCAAGCTCGCGCGCCTTTTGGGTTGCCCGAGGGCGAACCATGTGTGCTTTACGCCCAACTCAACCGCGGCGCTCAACACCGTCATCAATGGCGTGGTTCGCCCCGGCGACCGTGTGGTCACAACAGTGCTCGAGCACAACTCCGTGCTGCGTCCGCTCAACCGCTTGGCGGTAGAGCGGGGTGTGACCGTTGAGCACGCGGGCTGCGACGCGAACGGCGCGCTCGACTACGACGAGCTCGAACGGCTGGTCACGCCCGGTACGCGTGCCGTGGTGGTGACGCACGCCTCCAATGTGACCGGCAACGCGGCCGACATTGCACGCGTAGCCGCCATGGCCCATGCGGCCGGTGCACTCGTGATCGTCGATGCCTCGCAGTCTGCCGGCACGGCGCATATCGATATGCAAGCCATGGGGCTCGACGTCGTGTGCTTTACCGGCCACAAGGGGCTCATGGGACCCCAAGGCACCGGCGGTCTGGCCGTGGCAGAGGGCATTGACGTGTCTCCGTGGGCCATGGGCGGCACGGGCGTGCACAGCTTCGACCCACTGCAGCCGCTTGAGTGGCCTACGCGCCTGGAGGCGGGCACGCTCAACGGTCACGGCATCGCGGGCCTTTCTGCCGGCCTCGACTTTATCGAGGCCCAGGGTGGGGTCGAGGCGATTGCTGCCCACGAGCGTGCGCTCGCTGATCGCTTCCTTGCCGGGGTGCGCAAGATTCCGGGGATTAAGCTCTACGGTGCGTTTGACCAACCCGCGCGCTCGGCGATCGTGTCGCTCAACGTGGGCGATATCGATTCGGCCGAGATTTCGGACGCGCTCATGCAGGGGTGGGGGATTGCGACGCGCCCCGGCGCCCATTGCGCCCCGCTCATGCACTGTGCGCTGGGGACCGAGCGCCAGGGCGTTGTCCGTTTCTCGTTTGGGTATTTCAACACGACCGAAGAAGTCGACACGGCTATCGATGCTCTGTGCGATTTAGCCTGTTAAAGCTGCTAGACCGTTTATACTTGCGGGACGGGCCTTTTGCCCGTCCCGTTTTTGTTTCGACCCGAAAGGTGTGCCTATGGCCTCATCCGCCCCGCGCGGTCTGCGCTCCGACCATGTCGTTACCGTCGGCATCGCCCTGTTCTCGATGCTCTTTGGCGCCGGCAACCTCATTATTCCGCCGCTGCTGGCGCTGCAGGCAGGTTCTGCCACGCCGGTCGCCATGCTCGGCTTTCTGATTGCAGCCATCGGCCTGCCCGTCATGGGCTTTATCGCTGTCGCGCTCGCCGGTACGGCCCGCGAGCTGGCCGGGCGCGTGCACCCCAAGTTTGGTGAGTTCTTTGTCGCGGCTGTGTATCTGGCCATCGGTCCGTGCCTGGCCATTCCGCGCACGAGCTCCACGGCGTTCGAAATGCTGGTGCCGCTGCTACCCGAGGGTGTTTCGCTCGGCACGGCACGTCTGGTGTTTGCCATCGGGTTCTTCGTCGTCGCGTTTGCGCTCACGCTGCGTCCGGGCGTCATCACGCGCGTGCTTGGTCGCATTACGGGCCCCGCGCTTATCGCGCTCATCGTGCTGGTTGTGGGTGCTGCCGTGATCTCGCCGCTGGGACCGGCTGCCGCGCCTCAGGCTCCCTACGATGCAGGCGCCGCCGTGCAAGGCTTTTTGACCGGCTACCAGACCATGGACCTGCTCGCGTCGCTCGCCTTTGGCATTATCATCGCCGAGACCATCCACGAGCTGGGTGTTACCGATGACAAGCGCGTGGCCTTCGAGATTTCGCGTTCCGGTGTGATCGCCGGCGTGCTCATGGCCGTCATCTACTGCGGCCTGGCGCTTGCCGGCATGCAGCTCGGCACGGTTATGCCCGATGCTACTAACGGCGCCGCCATCCTCGCCCGTTCGGCCTCTATGCACTTTGGTCTTGTCGGCACGGTCGTCGTCTTTGCGATCTTTTTCCTTGCCTGCATGAACGTGTGCATCGGCCTCATCAGCTGCTGCTCGCGTTACTTCTGCGAGACGTATGTGGTTAAGGGGGGAGCGGAGGCTTCCGAGGAGGCTATGCGCCGTCCCTTTGCGATTCTCGCCTTTGTGTTTGCGGCGTTTTCGTGCGTGCTCTCCAACGTGGGCCTCGACGTGATCCTCATGTTCTCGGTGCCCATGCTCAACGCCTTGTACCCCGTTGCCATAGTGCTGGTACTGATGGGCCTGGTGCACGGTTTTTGCGACGCGCACCCGCAAGTGTGGGTTTGGGTTGGCGGCGTTGTCGCGGTGCAGAGCGTGATCACCTCGGTTCGCGACGCGTTCTTTGCGGGCGCGTGGCTGCCGTTCGATGCATTGCCCCTGGCGGATATCGGTGCCGCGTGGGCGCCAGTCGCCGTGGTGGCGTTTGCGATCGGCCTGGCCCATAGCCGGTTTGTCGCACAGGTTGATTTCCGATCTCAGCCGAACACATTGAGCGGATAGGTCGTTCCCGCAGCC
>CALKBP010000051.1:0-14041 GCA_937989885.1 uncultured Collinsella sp. | reverse complement strand
ACCGCCAGTCGGGGACCTCGATCTCCTCGGTGACGACATCGCGCCAAGGCAACAAGAGGCTGAAGAACCTGCTCATATTCTCGTGCAACTGCCTTACCCGGACAGAGGGAAGATGGGGCGATTACTACGCTAGGTGCCGAGAGCGGGGCATGCCGCACGGCAAGGCGCTCAAGGCGCTGGCACGAAAGAGGCTGAAGGTCATCTACGCGATCATGCGGGACAGGGTGCCCTACGCCGCCTAGTCGAAGCGCTCCGAACAGATTGGAGCCCATCGGCCGAAAGGCCTGGCGTTAGCATGTCGCGATTCAATCTCGAAAACAGCATTGCCCAGTTGACAAAACTATAGGAACACCCCCCGTCTCCACTCAAAGCAAACCCGATAGCGCTCATTGACACGGATGCTATATTGACCGGCGCGATCGCCCTTCAGCGCTTCAAGACGATTGCCCGGAGGGACGCGGAGGTCATCAAGAGAAACGCAGACCTGAAGCTGTCGAATCTTCCTCAAAGCAACACGCTCAAAGGGAGCAAACTTCTTGACCCGAATACCCATAGCAAAGTGCTCGGTATCTCTGTCTTTATAGGATGCAATCATAGTATCGCCTTGCGTTAATAACGTCAAACGTTTCTATAGACTTACACCTAAATTATAGCAAACATTTGTTCGTATTTTCTGAGTAAATTACACAGAGACCCAATCAAGCGAAAGCAGTCGCTTGTAGACGTCGAGGCCTTCGAGCAGGATCTTCTCGTCAAAGAGCATGGTGTCGGTATGCAGGGCGCTTGTCGCGTAAGCAGGGCAGCTCTCGGCGTCATTTGGGTTGTCTTGCCCGGCCGGCACGCCCGTGCCCAGCAAGAAAAACACTCCCGGCAGATGACGCTGATAGAAGGCAAAATCCTCGGCAATCAGCAACGGCTCGTCAACGAGTTGCAACTCGGGAAGGGCGGGTGCAATGTGGGCAAACAGCTCGGGATCGTTATCGACCGGCGGATACCCTTCAGCAAAGTCCAGATCATACGTACAGCCCGTCGCGGCACAGGCCTCGTCCAGCACGCGGCGTACGCCCTCGCGCGCACGGTCGAACATATCGTCCGTAAACACACGCAGGCTGCCGGCGACGTGTGCCTCCCCCGCCACCGCATTGCAGACCGTACCAGCCTGCAGCAAGCCAAACTTACCGATGCAGGGCTCGTTGGCGCCCAGCTCGTCCATCAGCTCGCGCTCGGCAACCAAAAACTTCGCTGCCGCCAGGGCCGCATCGTGCGACTCCTCGACCGGCACGCCGTAGGTCTTGGCGATATGGATGCTCGCTCCGTGGATGTGGATATGCGTCTCGCTCGAGCGCGCCAACAGTGGGCCAGAACAGCTCGCCAGCATGCCGGCGGGAAGGTCGGGCCAAACATGAAACCCGAAGATGCGGTCGACGCCACAGCGCTCGAACACGCCGCTTTCGCACACCGTCTTGGCACCACCGGTCGTTTCCTCGGCAGGCTGAAACACAAAGAGCACGTTGCGCTTAAGCGCACCCGGCTGCTCGCGAATCGTACGGTCCACATAGGTTGCGGCGGCAAGTGCCATAGCCATATGCCCATCGTGGCCGCAGGCATGCATCTTGCCGGGATGACACGAAGCGAAAGCCGCGCCCGTCGCCTCCTCGATGGGCAGCGCGTCCATATCGGCACGAATCGCCGTAGCATGCGAGGCGCCCACGCCAGCATCGAAAAACGCACAGACACAACTCGGACACGGATGAACTACCTCGCAGTCGAGCGGTGCCAGCACGTCCTCGATATAGGCGATGGTCTGCGGAAGATCGAAATCGAGCTCCGGAATGCGATGGAGATCGCGACGATAGCGACGGAGTTCTTGGAGCTCGGTCATAGAGATTCCTTTCGTGGAGCGCATCAGTTGCCATCCATGGTGACGCAGGATTGTTGTGTGCATGTTTCTAGCAAAACGCTGCATTTTTTAAACGTTATATACGAATACTCTTGTTTGGTAAAGTGCAACGTGGTAGGGTCGTTACCACTTGATAGAGGCGCGGGCACGAAGAGCCGCGGGCGAGCCGGCAGGCTTTGACCCCGCGGGGAGGCGAAACCCGCCGAACTGGGTTTTTCGGGCACGAACAACCTGGTGGGCCTGCGGGAAACACCCGCAGGACTGTCTGCAGCAATGCGGGAGCGCTATCCGGACATGGGGTCCACGCTATGCGGATTCGATGCGCCGATGGCGCCGTCTGGATAGCGAGGTTTACGGGACATGGCATTGACCCCCAACGAAGCATATGCGGCCAAACAGCCGTTTGTGGACAAGGAAACGCTCGAGCATATCGTCGAGCAGTTCCCCACGCCGTTTCACCTATACGACGAGGCGGGCATCCGCCGCAACATGCAAGAGGTGCGCGACGCCTTTGCGTGGAACCCGGGCTTTAAGGAATACTATGCCGTCAAGGCCAACCCTAACCCGGCACTCATCTCCATCCTCAACGAATACGGCTGCGGCTGCGATTGCTCGAGCTATACCGAGCTCATGATCGCCCGCTCACTGGGTATCACCGGCCACGACATCATGTTCTCGTCCAACGACACGCCGGCGGCGGATTTTGAGCTCGCCGACAAGCTGGGCGCCATCGTCAACTTTGACGACATCAGCCATATCGAGTTCTTTGAGCGCGTCGCGGGCCCCATCCCCAAGACGGTCAGCTGCCGTTTTAACCCGGGCGGCCTGTTCCAGCTCTCTAACGGCATTATGGACAACCCCGGCGACTCCAAGTACGGCATGACCACCGAGCAGCTCTTTGAGGCTTTCCGCATGCTCAAGGCCAAGGGCGCCGAGGACTTTGGCATCCACGCCTTCCTTGCCAGTAACACCGTCACTAACGACTACTACCCCAAGCTTGCGCGCATCCTCTTTGAGCTTGCCGTGCGCCTAGAGCGCGAGACCGGAGCACGCGTCGCCTTCATCAATCTATCCGGCGGCGTCGGCATCCCCTACCTGCCCGAGCAGCAGGCCAACGACATTCACGCCATCGGCGAGGGAGTGCACGCGGCCTACGACGAGATCTTGGTTCCCGCCGGCATGGACGATGTGGCGATCTGCACCGAGATGGGTCGCTTCATGATGGGCCCCTACGGATGCCTGGTCACCAAGGCCATCCACGAAAAGCAGATCTACAAGGACTATATCGGCGTGGACGCAAGCGCCGTCGACCTCATTCGTCCCGCTATGTATGGTGCCTACCACCACATTACGGTAATGGGTCAGCCGGGTGGCCCTAACAAGACCGCAACACCGGTCACGAACACGTATGACATCACGGGCAACTTGTGCGAGAACAACGATAAGTTCGCTATCGACCGCGAGCTGCCGCAGATCGACATGGGTGATGTACTCGTAATCCACGATACCGGCGCGCATGGCTACTCCATGGGCTACAACTACAACGGCCGTCTGCGCTCCGCCGAGGTATTGCTGCACCCCGACGGCTCAGCAGATCTCATTCGTCGCGCCGAGCGCCCGGACGATTACTTTGCCACGCTCGACGTGCTGCCGTGCGGCCGAGAGCTGCTGGCCAAGTCGCGCGCCGAAAGTGCCCGCCGTCGCGCCCAAGACGAGCGCCTGGCCGTCGCCGTTCAATGGAACAAACGCATCCAGATCGCGGACGCGAAGGAGAAGAACATGGACATCCGCAATCTCGAGGGCTCAATCGTCGCCCTCGTCACGCCGTTTAAAAAGGACGGCAGCGTCGACTTCGACGCGCTCGAGCGCCTTATCGATTTCCACCTGCAAAATGGCACCGACGCCATCCTCACCCTGGGCACCACCGGCGAGAGCGCCACGATGACCGATGACGAGGACAACTCCGTCGTCGCCGCCGTGGTCAAGCATGTTGCAGGACGCGTCCCCGTCATCGCCGGCTCGGGCTCCAACTCCACGCAAACCATGCTCACCAAGTCGCTCACCTACCAGGGTTTGGGAGCCGACGGCCTGCTGCTCATTACCCCCTACTACAACAAGTCCAATGAAGAGGGTATATATCAGCACTTTAAGACCGTCGCCGATGCCGTGGACATCCCCTGCATCCTGTACAACATCCCCGGCCGCTGCGGCTGCGGCATCAGCGAGCGCAACGTAGAACGCCTGGCCGCACATCCCAACATCATGGGTATTAAGGAAGCCTCGGGCAACGTCGCCCACGCGGCCAAGATTGCCCACCTGCTGTCCGACGACTTCCGCATGTACTCGGGTGAGGATGCCCTCACCGTGCCGCTCATGAGCCTGGGCGCCTCGGGCACCATCAGCGTGTGGGCCGACGTTCAGCCGCAGCTCGTGCACGATATGTGCCGCGCCTATCTGGACGGCGACGTGGAGCGCGCCCGCGATATCCAGATTGCCGGTCAGCCGCTCATCAATGCCCTCTTTAGCGAGGTCAACCCCATCCCCGTCAAGGAAGCGCTTGCTCAGATGGGTATGATCGAGGCAAACTACCGCATGCCTCTATGCCCCATGGCAGACGGCACGCGCGCTGCACTTACCGATGCTCTGAAGGGAGCTGGTCTGCTTGATTAAGACTGTCATTATGGGAACGAGCCGCATGGGCTCGCTCATCCGCACCACCGCCGAGGGCGTTGTCGACGCCGCCGGTCAGCCCGTTTTTGATATCGTCGCCCAGATCGGTTTTGATCTGTCCGAGCTCGAGAGCGTCCCGGCAGCCGACGTCATCATCGACTTCTCGAACGTCGTGACCTTCGATGCCATCGTCACCTATGTCGAGCGCACGGGTGCCGCGTTGGTCTCGGGCACCACAGGCTACACACCCGATCAGATGGATCGCCTGCGCGAGCTGGGTCAGAGCACCCGCGTCATGCACTCCGGCAATTACTCCATCGGTATCGCAGCCCTGCGTCATCTGGTAGCACAGGCCACGCGCGAGCTGCCCGGCTTTGACTGCGAGATTGTCGAGACGCACCACAACCAAAAGGTCGACGCTCCCAGCGGCACCGCCAAGTTGTTGCTCGACGCCGTCGCCGAAGCCGAGCCCGAGGCAGGCTACCACCCCGTCTATGGCCGCGAGGGCATGTGCGGCGCGCGTGACCCCAAGGAAATCGGCATGCACTCGCTGCGCGGTGGCACTGTCGCCGGCGTGCACGAAGTGAGTTTCTTTGGCCAGGACGAGGAAGTCACGCTCACGCATCGCGCCACGAGCCGTCAGATCTTCGTCAACGGCGCCCTGGCAGCCGCGCAGAAGCTCGTCACCCGTGAGCACGGCTTCTATACGTTTGACCAGGTCATGTTTGCCTAACCAGGTATCAACCGAATCCACCCAAAGGAGAGATAGCAAATGAGCAGCGCAGCCGAGATGGATGCACAGGAGATTATCAACTACATCGCCACCGCGCCCAAAAAGACGCCCGTCAAGCTGTACGTGCGTGAAAAGCCCGGCATGAAGGTCCAGTGGGGCAATGCGCACGTCTACGGCGGTCGTCGTGGCAAGACCGTCTTTGGCGACTGGGATGAGCTCAAAGCCATCCTCGATGCCAATGCCGACTCCATCGACTACTACGACGTCGAGAATGACTGCCGCAATTCCGCCGTCCCCATGCTAGACCTTAAGGGCATCAACGCCCGCATTGAGCCGGGTGCGATCATTCGCGACCGCGTCGAGATCGGCGACCGCGCCGTCATTATGATGGGCGCTATCATCAACATCGGCTCCGTTATCGGCGAGGGCTCTATGATTGATATGGGCGCCGTCCTGGGCGGCCGCGCCACCGTGGGCAGGAACTGCCACATCGGCGCCGGCACCGTACTGGCAGGCGTCGTTGAGCCCGCGAGTGCCACGCCCGTCATCATCGAGGATGATGTCATGATTGGCGCCAACGCCGTGGTCCTGGAGGGCGTGCGCGTGGGCAAGGGCGCCGTCGTGGCTGCCGGTGCCGTGTGCGTCGAGGACGTCCCCGCCGGTGCCGTCGTGGCCGGTGTCCCCGCCCGCGTCATCAAGATGCGTGACGAGAAGACCGACAGCAAGACCGGTCTCGAGGAAGGCCTGCGCCAGCTGTAGGGTTACGCGGTTTTACCAAACCGCGTAACTAGTCGACGCTACAAACGACCCAGAGCGGCAATCTGACGTTCAATCGTCGGTCGCGTACCGAAGTACGCTTCCCTCCTCTTTCACGTCACCTTGCTCGCTTAGGGGCGTTTTCGCTGACGTATGCTCAACCTACGGCGCAATTCAGCTCCAAGCAAAAAGGCCGAAGCCCTCATCCGAGGCTTCGGCCTTTGTTTTTTTGCAGTGTCCAAGCACAGTTTATCGATTCTCGATGCTGCCGATATTCTTGAGCTCGATGGAGATGAGGCCGTTGGGTTCGTTGACAAACTCGATGTACTCGGAGTTCGAGCCCATCTCGGCCGGGAAGCTGATCTCGATACCCGTGTCGGTACGGATCTTATGATTGCGCACCGCCGCGCGTTCGACCTGCTTGCGCTCCACGGGCACACGCTCAGGCACTTTCTCCTCGGTCAGTGCCGCGCGCACACTCTCCTTGATAACCGGTTCGTCCTCAAAGACCTCGTCGACGATATCCCAAGGCGGCAGCTCCTCGTCATCCTCGACCTTCTCGGCAACGGCAGCCTTAACCTTAGCGAGCGCTATAGCCGTGTTGGCACCGTGCTCCTCGGCGACTTCCTCGACCACACGCGTCACGGTGTCGATGACCTCCTTGCCCGATACGCCCGTGTCGCACTGCAGCAGGCCATCGGGGATAAGCATACAGTCCTCGCCGGCAATCTTGCGCTTCTTGTCCACGTAGCCGATCTCCATGGTACTCGCGCGCACGATGGCATAGCTCGGCACCTTTTGCGAGGGGTTTGGCAGAATGGCGTAGTGGCGCGCGATGTCGTTGCGCACCTCCCCCTCCTCGCGGCCCACTTCGTGCATAAAAGCCTGCTTGGAGCCCAGCAGCATCACGGCAAACCAGCGGGCATCCTCATCGTCGTCAAAATCGGCCACGAGCACGTCGGTGGACTCGGCTTTCTCGGCTTTGGTGAGCTCGGAGGAAATAAACTCCGCAATCTGCTGCGACAGGTCCACGAACTCGCGCTCGCCAAAGAAATAGCCCTTGAGCTCGCCACCAAACGCAGAGCTCTCGGCAAACGTGGCGCGTTTATTGTCGGCCGAGGTGCGTGCGCGGCGCAGATGCGTGGTCACGAAGTTGCGCACGGTACGACTCTCGATATCGAGCTCGCGCTGGCTCATGACGTTGACGGCAGAGTCAAAGTCCAGGATATGCAGAATCGCGTGATTGATTTTCATATACGGCATTCCGTTCTAGATCGATTTCGGCACGAACCAGTATAGCGGTCGAGCCCGCCCCAGGCGCATCGAAGATTGGTGCATCGGGGACAGGTTGCTTTGCACCAATGGCTAGCGCAGGAGCTCGGACTGCCAAGTCTCGAGCTGTTCTGCCAAACTCTTGCCGGCAGCGGGCATGTCGATCTGGGGTCGTTTGGGCAGCAGTGCGCATTTAAGGATTGCCGCGATGGTCTGCGAGACAAAGCGTCGCGTATCCTTGTCAAAGCCTTGCGTAGCCTGGAGCATCACGGGCAGGCTCTCGCGCAGATTCCCAGCGATATCCGCAAACCGCTCAGCACCCGTAGCCTCAAACACGGAGAACAACGCATCTACAAAACGCTCGCGCTCGCTAGGCGACACTGCAAGCAGCATCTCGCGAATAGAGCCATCAACGTATCGAGCACCGGCGGACAGGCGCTCGCAGTACACGAAGTCGCGACCATCAACCACCCAGCTAAAGGGATTGTGTTGCAGCAGGCTGAACTCGGTGCTCTCAACGATGGCATAGTCCTCCTGTGTCTCGAACATCATGCCAAAGATCGACGACCGAGGTAGCGTCTTGTCGATTCGACCGGAAAGATCGGCAAAGGCGTCGCCGTTCAGGAACTCCTCGACGAAACCCGGACCATCATGGGAATATGCCCGTTCGATTCGCTCACGGGCGACATCGGAGCACATTGCCGCACCGTACACCGCAAGGTTTCCACCCTTGGAATGACCTCCGCACAAAAGCGGCCCGTCAATCGCATCCGCCGCCTCGTCCACATAACGTGCCGCGGATTCCTGGGCCGGCACAGGACACCGGAACGCCATGTTAAAGTCCTCTTTCCAACCCACAATCGTGCTGTCGGTCCCCCGGAAGGAAAGGTAACTAAACCCCGCCGGAAACCGGAACGCCATGGCTGCAAACTGCTCCGTCGCCACCACATCGCTCACAGCACGATAGCCGCAAACGTGCACGCCACGGTAGCGAGGACTTGCTGCCACGGCCTCCAACAAGGCCCTGCTCCCCTCCGGGTCCCACAAGTCGTCAATCATGTCCCGATAGCACTCGGCACGCAGCAGCTCGCGTACGTCCAGGCCCTGCCAGTTCGTCAGCTCCGCCATATCACCCGGCAAACGCAAATAGGACAACCACGCAAAGACCAGGCTATCCACCGCGCAGAACGGCCGCTCCTCAAACGGATCAAACGCCGTCTGGGCATAGGTCAAAAAATTAGGCGAATCCGACATGGCCCTCCCATCGACTATAGTGCATTGGGGTCAGGTTACTTTGCACCAAAAAAGCGCCCGGGCCGCGTGGACTCGGACGCCTTCATTGTAGCTTTTCGCTCTAGCGAGCTTGATTTAGCAGGAGAAATCGACGCTGTCGATGATGTCCTTGAGGGCCTTGGCGGAGACGGTGAGCTCATGCTGCTCGTCATCGTTCAGCGGCACGGGGACGCGGCAGACAACGCCGTCGCGGCCAACGACGGTCGGCATGGAGATGGCAAGATCGGACAGGCCATACTCGCCCACCATGAGCGAGGAGACAGGCAGAACGGTCTGCTCATCGCGCATAACGGCGGTGCAGATGCGCTTGACGGCCATGGCGACGCCATAGTAGGTGGCGTGCTTCTTCTCGATGATGGTGTAGGCGGAGTTCTTGACGTCCTCGGCGATGCGCTTCTCGGCGGCCTCATGCTCCAGATGGCCGTGAAGCTCGCAGAAGGTGTTCAGCGGCACGCCGGCAACCTGGGCGCTGGACCAAGCGACGAACTCGGAGTCGCCGTGCTCACCCATGACATAGGCCTGAACGTCGCGCGGGTCAACCTCGACGTGGGCACCAAGCATCTGCTGCAGACGGCCGGTGTCGAGCACGGTACCGGAACCGATGACGTGGCCCTCGGGCAGGCCGGACATCTTGATGGCGGCGTAGGTCAGAACATCGACCGGGTTGGAGACGATGAGCAGAATGCCGTCGAAGCCGGACTTCTTAATCTCGGGGATAATGGACTTAAAGATGTTGACGTTCTTGTTGACCAGGTCCAGGCGGGTCTCACCGGGCTTCTGGGCAGCGCCAGCGGTAACGACAATCATGGCGGCGTCGGCGACATCGGAATAATCGCCGGCGTAGATCTTCATCGGCTCGGCAAACGTCATGCCGTGCGCGATATCCAGGGCCTCACCCTCGGCGCGGTTCTTGTCCACGTCGATGAGGACCATCTCGGAGAACAGACCACTCTGCATCAGCGCGAACGCCGAAGACGAACCGACGAAACCGCAGCCGACAATAGCGACCTTCTTCTCGTTAACCATTAGAAACTCCCATCTCTCTCCACAAACAAGCCGCCCGGGAACGACCCGAGCGGCTTGTCGTAATCCCAATACATCCAATCGGGACTTTGATTATGCTCCTATTCGCAGCCAAAAATCGACCGTTTACCGAAATTGTTTGCAGGATTCGTAAAATAACTGCACGAAATCGGTTTCGATATATTGACGAGGCGAAATAGCTTTCTAATACAGGCCCGCCTCGCGAATGGCCTCGACAGCCAAAGCAATCTGATCGGGCGGCAGGACCAGCGCCATGCGCACGTGCCCCTCGCCCGAAGGACCAAAGCTCGCGCCCGGCGTCACCACAACGCCGGCCTTCTCCATGAGCTCCTCGCAAAACGCCATGGAATCGGTGCGACCACCGGGAAGCTTGGCCCACACAAACATGGAGCCATGCGCGTTGGGACGCTCCCAACCCAGGTCCTCAAGACCGTCGCACAGGGCATCGCGGCGCTCCTGGTACTTCAGACGCTGCGCCTCGACCTCATCGCGCGGACCGTTCAGGCAGGCGATAGCAGCCTTCTGGATCGGGAAGAACATGCCAAAGTCGATCTGGCCGCGCAGCTTGGCAAAGGCAGAGACCACGTCCTCGCGGCCGACCAAAAAGCCAATGCGGGCACCGGTGACGTTAAACGACTTGGAAAGCGAGAAGAACTCCACGCCCACCTCGAGCGCACCGGGATACTGCAAAAAGCTGCCACCCGGCTCGCCGTCGAACACGATGTCGGAGTACGCGTTGTCATGGACGATGAGCAGGTCGTGCTCGCGGGCGAAAGCGATGATCTCCTCGTAGATCTCGGGCGTGCCCACCGAGCCCACCGGGTTCGCGGGCAGCGACACGATCATATACTTGGCACGATCGGCCACCTCGGGATCGATACCCGCCACATAGGGCAGGTAATTGTGCTCGGCAACCAGCGGATAGTACTCGAGCTTGGCATCGGCGATCTTGGCACCCGCCTCAAAGACCGGGTAGCACGGATCGGGAACCAAAATAGTGTCACCCGGATCGAGCAGGGCCAGGCCCAAATGACCCACGCCCTCCTGCGTGCCGTTGCACGACTGCACCATGGACGGTGTAATGCCCGAAACGCCAAAGCGGCGCTCATAGTAATCGCACACGGACTGCTTGAGTTCGGGCAGGTCGCGCAGGGCATACTTCCACATCTCGGGATCTTGCGCCGCTTGAGTGAGCGCCTCGACCACGTGGTCGTACGGCTTAAAGTCGGGCGTGCCCACGCTCATGTTATAAATGGTCTTGCCCTGAGCCTTCAGCGCAAGCAGTTTGTTGTTGAGCGAGGCGAAGACCTCCGCGCCAAAGCGGTCGAGACGCTGCGATGCCTGCATGGTGCCACCTTTCGATATAAAAAAACGCGGCGCTCCGACAAGAGCGCCGCGCGATACGGGCCATCAGATTGCAAAAGTGTAACGCTTGCAACCCCCGTATTGGTTCAATTTAGCCAACCTTAGTCAACCGGATTGAGCGCATCGATCTGCGCAAGCCACAGACGCGAGCTGGCGTCACTCGGCATACGCCAATCGCCGCGCGGGCTGAGCGTCACCGAGCCCACCTTGGGACCATCGGGCAGGCAGCTGCGCTTAAACTGCTGGGCAAAGAAGCGACGGTAGAACGTACGTAGCCACGTGTGGACGGTCTTGGCGTCGTAGGCGCCCTCGAAGCTCTTGAGCGCCATGCGGTAGATCTTGCCCGGCTCAAAGCCAAAACGCAGCAGGTAGTAGAGGAAGTAGTCGTGCAACTCGTACGGGCCCACCAAATCCTCGGTCTTCTGCGCAATCTCGCCGTCGCCCGTGGGCGGCAGAAGCTCGGGGGACACCGGCGTATCGAGGATATCGAGCAAGACCTCGGCAATGCGCCCGCCAAAGACATCGGCGGCATAGCGTACCAGATGGCGCACAAGCGTCTTGGGCACGCTCGCGTTGACGGCGTACATGCTCATGTGGTCGCCGTTGTAGGTCGCCCAGCCGAGCGCCAGCTCCGACAGGTCGCCCGTGCCAATGACAAAACCGCCAGCCTGGTTGGCCAGATCCATCAGAATCTGCGTACGCTCGCGCGCCTGGCTGTTCTCGTAGGTCACGTCTTGGACGGCCGGATCGTGCTCAATGTCCTTGAAGTGCTGCTCCACAGCCGCGTGGATCGAAACCTCGCGGAAGCTCACACCCAGGTCGCGAGCGAGCGACTCGGCATTCGACTTGGTGCGATGCGTCGTGCCGAAGCCGGGCATGGACATGGCTGTGATACCAGTGCGCGGCAGCCCCAGTGCATCGAAGGCACGCACGGTCACAAGCAGCGCTAGCGTGGAGTCCAAGCCGCCCGAAAGGCCGATAACCGCAGCCTTGGTACCCGTGTGGGCAAGGCGGGTCTTGAGGCCCGCAGTCTGCAGATCGAGGATCGTCTCGCAGCGCTCGGCCAAGTCGCCGTGGTCGGCCGGCACAAAGGGCGCGCGCGGGAAAACGCGGTCGATATCGCAGGCATCGCGCAGGACAGGTTCTTCGGCCAGCACGCCCTCAAACGAAAATTCAACGGTCGTGGCCTCCGGCGCATCGTCCGCGCGCGTCCACGTCGTCGAGCGACGGCGCTCGGCAACCAGACGGTCAAGATCGACATCGGCGACGGCCATATCGCAGGTAAGCAGTTTGGTCGCGGCGAGCTTCGAACCGTTTTCGTAGACAAGGTTCTCGCCTGCAAAGACCATGTCGGTCGTGGACTCGCCCTCGCTCGCGTCCGCATAGGCATAGGCGCAGTACAGGCGTGCGCTCTGGTTAGAGATGAGGCTGCGGCGATAGTCTGCCTTACCGATGATTTCGTCCGAAGCCGACGGGTTGAGAATCACCGTCGCACCGGCAAGCGCCATCTCGGTCGAAGGGGGCGCCGGCACCCACAGGTCCTCGCAGACCTCAACGCCCAGCACCATATCCTCGGCACCCTCGTCACAGCAGCGGTAGACAAGCTCCGAACCCAGCGGAACCGGACCCTGACCGGCAAACTCGACCCACACAGGATCTGCGGGCGCCGGAGCAAACCAGCGGCGCTCGTAGAACTCGCCATAGTTGGGCAGATGCTTCTTGGCCGTGAGGCCCAAAAGCTCGCCCGCGCAGCACACGGCGGCGCAGTTGTAGATATTCTCGGCAACCGCAACGGGAAGACCGATGGTAAAGACAATCGGCAGCTCACGAGTCTCATCGAGGATATGCATCAAAGCAGCCTCGCAGGCATGCAGCAGCGTGCGATTATGGAACAGGTCGGCCGCGGTATAGCCGCACAAGTTGAGCTCGGGCAGCACCAGCGCGCGAACGCCGCGCTCGGCAGCCTCGCGAACAGCCGCCAATGCAACCTCGACATTGTCCTCGACATCGGCAACGCGAATCTGCGGCGACGCCGCCGCCACACGCAAAAAGCCATCGTTCTTATTAGCCGAAACGCAGCATTGCCTTGTTGATCTGGACACTGGAGGCCCCTTCTACCCTGAGATTCAGTCTAACGGACGTTCACATATCTCTAACTAGCCAAAGCAACCTCCCAGTTTACTGAGAGGCCAACCTGTGCTAAGAGCATGTATTTCAATAATATCTTTAATTAAAAAGGAGAAATCGATAATCGACTTCTCCTTTAAGCGAGGCGAGTAAATTTCGAAACTAATGGCAGAATTTATCCATGTAGTCCTCAAAGTCGAACACTTCTACCACGACGCCCTCTTCCTGAAACTCTTTCAGTTGCTCCAAGAAATCTTTGTTAATAACGTCCATGCAGAAACCTCCTCTATCTAATCAATTGTAGTATATCTGCTTTCATGCAATTATCAACCAACTTGTTTAGTTGCTCCTCGTTTGCCGATAGTCCCTCTTTTTTCAAAATGTCGCGCACCTCGTTCTTAGTAATCGGCTTTTCAAACAACGAAAGCAAAGCGAACGAAAAATCATTAACCGCACACATTCTATGGGTGGCACAACTCAGCAGTACTCTTAACCCCTCTTTTGAGCGTCCGACTTCTTTCACAAACGAACTTTTAACCAATTGAAAACCATTATCGTGCATTACATAATCGGCATCGATATTTGTATTCAGCAATCCATAATGCAACAGTTCTTCTATCGCCCTTGTCAGCTCGAGGTCGCCCTGATCAAGGATAAGAGAAATGCTACAATCGGCCTCCAATAAACGGGCCAACTTAAGGTATACCAACTGGGAAACAGCATAGACATGATGGTATTCAGAATTATAGAAGTAGGCAAATGGCTCAACGAGCACGACAGAGGTCTTGGAATCCAGCCAGATTCGATCAGCTGGATTTAGACTAGTTAGCCGTCGCTTTACTTTGGTCAAATGTCCCTTATACCTGACAGCGTGAATAGAA
>CALKBP010000050.1:0-3724 GCA_937989885.1 uncultured Collinsella sp. | reverse complement strand
GCAGATCCCAGTCTGTCTTGTCCTTGGTATCGCAGGCCAGATGGAACACATGGGTGCCGTGGCGGTTTTCCGGCAGGTGCAGGCCCCACTTGGGTGCGCGGCCGCAGATCGCTGCGCAGAAGGTGGTGTTACCGCCGCCGCCATAGCCCCGTGCGCCCAAAACGGAGTTGCAGTACAGCACGTTGCTGGATTCGGTGGTAACGAAATACTCACCCATGACGGGCAGCCATCCGGCCAGATAGGGGGCGCAGGTGGAACCGATTACCACGCCGCGCGCCGCCGCATCAGCAAGGATATGCTGGTTATTCTCGTAAAACTCGCGGGTCTGTTGCGTCCACTGCCACTGAAATGTGTCACAGCAGTGCACGTCATCGATGACGAAGGTGCTCTCGTTAAAGCTGTTAAAGGTGGCGGGGTCCATCCCGGGGCATTTCAGCTTGGTCTGCCAGTCGTGGTAGCCCATGGCCAGAATATCGGGGCGGTCCAGATTCCCATCGGGGAAGTCGGACGGTTCACAGGTGGAACCGCAGCACAGATGAGCCTTGGTGATGGGTACCAGCTCCTCCGCGCCCAGAATCCGCGCATAGTCGATGATCTTCTGCAATGCGACCTGCTTGGCAGCACCGTATTTACCATCAAGCATTTCCTGCTCGTAGGGTGTTAACCGAATCATATCATGCAATCTCCTCTTACCATTGCTTTTCAAAGGCTGTATCTATCTGTGAATTGTAGTGACCGCACGTACATAAACCACGTAAATAATCTACAGCAACCGGTATCATTATGATAGGAAATCTACAATCTGCGGAGATTTGCTTGTAGAATCAATACAGTTTGTGAATATTCAGCGCCATGGCGATATGGCCCACCATAGAGTTAAAATCAAACACAGGCAGACCCAATTCCTCGCGCACGCGAGAGGCGAAGGGAGGAAGATCGGTGCATTCAAAGACTACAGCGCCGATGTCGGGATGCTCCTCCAGACCTTTGCGCAGGACGTCCACTACCTCACTAGCAACAGCGTCCAAATCAAAGGGGCCGTTAGGATCACTGTACACGCGGCTCCACTCGGGCTGCTCGTGCATGCTGTAAATAAGCACATTTTCGCGGTTAGTGATATTGGCACGGGCAAGGTGCTCCTCAGTCAAGTCGTTAGAGTTGGCGGTCAAAATAGCAACCTTGCCGTTTTTGCCCACGATGGTCTGAGCGAACGGTACCTGCAGCAAGGAGCTGGTGAAAACCACCTCGGGCACTGCGGCAGCCAAAGCCTCCTGATAATATGCATTGAAACCGCAGCTGGTGGTGATAGCCTTTACACCCTTAGCGGCCAGTTCCTTACATACTCTGATATACTCATCCAGCATCTCCTGGCAAGGATTGACTTCAACTGTGTCCATGTTTGCACCCTTAACGTGTACCAGCGCAACATCAAAGGGATAGGACTCAGGGTTGGTGCTGTTTCCGGGAAGAGTTTCCAGCTTCATCAGAACATCGCTTATCTGATCGGCGTCCCAGCGCAGCAAGGCGATTTTGGGCATCTTTTCCATAATAAATAACTCCTTTAATTATTTTGTTTCACTCTTTATAAATAATGTGTAATGCGGAATGGTTCTTTTGTTATTAAATTGTGGGAAGGCTGCTCATGAGGCATCCCTCGTTACCTGCCATATGCCAATGATGATGATCGTTGAGCCAAAAAATGTCATCCAAGTAATGGGCTCACCCAAAAAGATCACACCGCCAAAAGCAGAGCAGATCGTGGCAATGGTACTGAAAGTGGATATTCTAGTAACGCTCATCATACCGCAGGCATAATTCACCAGAAGATTGGCTGCAATACTACAGAATAGGCACAGTACCACCAGCGCAAACACGTATTCCGGATTTCCTAACGGCGCCGCATAGGCTCGCACATCACCGTGTAGGTCTATCATAGATTTGATAGTAAAGATAATGGCGTTAGCTACTACGATCGCATAGGTTCGCTCAAACGAAGAGAACTCCTCGCTGGACTTCTTATTGTAGAGCTTCATACCGGCAGCTACGATTTGGGATGCAAATAAAAAGATGGCTCCCAAGGGCTTGACGATTCCCATGGAACTGCCCACCGACGTTATGATGATAACGCCGGCAGTGGGTAAAAGGGAAAAAATCTTTTGCCTGTGAGTAGGCTTTTCTCCCAAGAACAGCATTGCTGCCAAAATACCGACAACCGGCGCAAAGGCCATGACGGTGCCGGCGAAGGTTGCGTTGCTGTAATAAACGCCGTAACTCTCAAAAAAATAATACGGCGGTTCGAGCAGTGCAAGTGCCAGAAGTGGGCGAAAGTTTTTGCCTTTCAGGGAAAAAGACTTTTTCCCGCTCCAAATCAACGCGGTCATGATAACCCAGGAGGCCAGGAAACGCATGGAAAGAACAACGGTCGGGCTTGCCGAGCTCTGCGCAATGCGAGTAAAAAGGTAGCTGAATCCCCAAATAACCTGCCCCACACAGACGCAGATTACGGGGAGAGCCCGATTTTTTTGTGGCCGAGAGAAAAGAAGCTTATTCATGATACCAATATAGCCCTCTTATATAAGTTACGAACCGCAACAAAGAAAGCCTATGTTGCGGTTCGTACTTACAGAATTAACAGAAATAAGCGGTTAAGCTATCAGTTGTTAAAACATGGTATCGGGATCCAGGGGAGTATACTCGCAATGCTGGCTATCAGCAACCTCTTTCTGGGTGATCTTGCCATTTACCATCGCTACGCAGCTTCTGAGGACATAGTTCTTTTTGCAGGCCTCTTTGATGCCGTACTTGGCAATATCCTGTACCAGCGGGAAAACGTATGCGCCATAGCTCTCGTTGGCGGCCGTGGGGACCATTGCGGGGATGTTGGTAATACCAACATGGACGATGCCGTCTTCGACGAAGTAAGGATTGCTGATGGTAGTATACTGGGAGGTCTCGATGATGCCTTCACCCTCCAGGTCAACGATGACAGAACCCTTACGCATGCTGCGAACCATATCGCGGGTCACGATGGGAACTTCCATGCCGGGATAGGCATAGATGCAGTTGATCAGTACGTCGGCCTTAGCCACTTCCTCGGCGAAAGCGGTCTTGCTCATAAAGCGGAGATCCGTGTTCTTCAGCACGGTGCGCAGATACTCCAGGCGCTGAATGTTTACATCGAAGACGACCACTTCGGCACCGAGGCCCTCAGCAGTCTGTGCTGCGCACATACCGGCATGACCGCCGCCGAGAATGCAAACGCGAGCTCTTCTTGCGCCGGTAACGGGAACGATGGAGACACCGCTGCCGCCGTACTGACGCTGCAGATACTGGCCACCCAGCAGAGGAGCCGTACGACCGGCAATCTCGCCCATGGGACGGGTCATTGCGCGGGAACCGTCGGGATAACGAGAGGTTTCGATGGAAATGCAGGTCACGCCAGCGTCAGCCAGGATCTTGACCTGTTCGGGCTTGGCAGTACCTTCGGCCATGTGGAAAGCAGTCATGATGATCTGACCCTTTTTGAAGGGCATCTTCATGTCACCGTCAGTCATGTCCTTGAACTTGCCGATGAAGTCGCACTTCTCATAAATCTCTTCCATGGTGTCAACGCACTTGGCGCCAACCTTGAGGAATTCCTCATCGGAAACACCGGCGGGCTCCATAACGCCCTTCTGGAAATAAACCGTATGTCCCTGAGCAATCAGAGTCGCAACATTACGAG
>CALKBP010000049.1:0-1843 GCA_937989885.1 uncultured Collinsella sp. | reverse complement strand
TAATGTTTTAAAGCTGCGGTGGACGTACTGCGCACCGATTGCTGACCGCATGGTCAGACCTTGTATCGAGTGCTGTGAGTCTATAGGTGGGTTATCCTGGTTTTTGTCTTTGTCTCAGGTAGCTGGAAGGCAACGCTCCTGTAATGACTAGCAATGAATGGCATTCCTGATCAGAGATTAAGGTTGCCATATGAACCAACCGGAGAAAGCGAAGGCGACGTGGCAATTCACTGAGGCATGCAACAACTTATGACTACTTTCATAGAAATACAGCAGGAGTTTGGGAGATGCTGTCGGGCTAACGATGGCATGTCCTGTATATTTACTCGAACTTTAAATGATGGCACAAGAAAGATGATTGCTAATCGGCTCAACCAATATGCGGCACAGCTTGATTGGAATAGAGTTATCGGTCTCGTCGACGTATCAAAGAGGCACGATGCGACTGCGGGCATTCTAGTGTGCGACACAAAAGCTTATTTCTACGGCGGTCGCAATAAACCTCAGAAGGTCTGGTACGACGAGGTTAGTAGAATCGCGATATTGAGAACTGAGGAAGGATTCGACTACGGGGTAAAATTTGAGCTCGATAGCAACGCCGATTATTTGTGGAAATGCGACGTCGTAAACTGCGAGGCCATCACAAAGCTCATCAAAAGTATCAAGAGGATCAACCGTGCCGCGGCAGAGGAATACAGCCGAGTCAATCTGGAGTACGAGAACGAAGCTGCTGGAATAGAAGTAGGCGGCCTGACCGTCGGGAGCAGGGGCGTCGTCAATAAGGTGTACGACGAAGAGAGGTTCCATGCTCGGCAAGGCCACGGATTCGCCGCGGAAAGAGCAAACAATCTAGAGGACCGCCTGCATGGCAAGAAAGCTACCATCGAGGGCGATAACAACGTCAAGAACGGCCCTGATAGGGCGATCCACCAGCCGGACGGGGCAAAGGTTCTAATCCAATCGAAGTACTGCGCGACCGGAAGAACGAGCATAAACGGCTGCTTCGAGAACGGCGGCAGCGGCGAGTTCCGCTACTTCGACAGCAACGGAAAGCCCATGGTCATCGAGGTGGCCTCCGACACCATCGAAGATGCGCGCAAGGCGATGGCCGGCAAAATCGAAAACGGGCAGGTCAAAGGAGTCACGGATCCTGAGAAGGCCAAGGAGATAGTGCAGCCGGGACACTTCACCTACCAGCAAGCGAAGAACATCGCCAAAGCCGGGAACCTGGACTCCATCATCTATGACGCGAAGTCCGGAGCCGTCATCTCCCTCTCGGCCTTCGGGGTAAGCGCCTCCATAACCTTGGCCATTAGCATATGGAATGGCGAGGAGCCGACCGTTGCATTGAAGAACGCTGCATTCAGCGGAATCAAGATAGGCGGTACGACGCTGGTCACGACCGTCCTGGCAAGCCAGATCGCTAAGTCCAGCATCAGCGGCGCGATGACCCCCAGCTTTCAGGCGTTGGCGAAGACCCTGAGCCCCAAGGCCTACGCAGCGCTGGCGAACGCCTTCAGGAGCGGAACCACGCTTACGGGAGGGGCTGCGATCAACAGCGCCGCCAAATTGCTGAAGGGCAACGCTATCACGGCTGTGGTGACCACCGCGGTGCTGACGTCGTTCGACGTCAAGGACATAGTGCTCGGCAGGATCTCCGGGGCGCAGCTGGCGGTCAACTTCGCCAAGACGACCACAACGGTTGTCGGGGGCACGGCGGGATGGCTCGGCGGATCGACCGTGGGCACGATGGTGCTTCCCGGCGTCGGCACGGTCGTGGGCGGTCTTGTGGGTTCTCTGGTTGCTGGCGGTGGGCTTGGCGTGCTAATCGACAAGGCTACCG
>CALKBP010000048.1:0-6600 GCA_937989885.1 uncultured Collinsella sp. | reverse complement strand
TTATCTTCCTTTTTTAACTGATTTTACAGGGACTTTAACACAGTAAAAATTTTATTTCCTGAGCTGTAATCGATTAAGCTGATGCATTTAATGGGAATGATATAGGGTCATTTCCAGTCTCACTTATAGAAATGGCTAAAGCATGACTCTCGCCAAAACCGTTTATGTGTTGTACATAACGCGATCATCCCTCTCACAAATTGCCTTTTCTCATGGCATCTCGCCCGGTCCCCCATTACAATCACTTTTTGTTTTTTGCGAGCTGCATTCCAGTCTTCAGAGGGTTTTTCGATGATTAAAAATGACAAGGCATGGGTAGGAGACTTGCTGGGCGGGCCGCTCATGAGCAGGGAAAGCCGCGTCATTGCCGAACTGTTGCTAACCGATCCCGATGAACAGACATGGCAAGAGCAAATTGTTGGCCACAACATTTTACAAGCATCTTCTCCTAAAACCGCAAAACGTTATATGTCAACGCTATTCAGGACGGGTCACTTTGGTGTAAAAAGCTTCCCATACAGAGGCTCTCAGCGGATTACTTGAGCTTTTACAATCATAGAAACACGGCCAATACGATTATTGTCTACGTTTAAGACATCATTTCTTGCTGTTACATAAGTATTAATGCATGATTGTCATCAATTTGATTACAACCATGGCTCTTTATGGATTACCGTATTCAATTTTCATTTTCCTATATAGTGATTATTCATGTCTAGTTCCCCTCCTAAGCGGCTTGAAGACTTGAGTCTGGTCCAGCGCGATCGGCTGGCCTACATCGATTTTCGGCTCTACTTCTTCGGTGAGATCGTTCGCCCAGATCTGATTGAGCGCTTCGGTGTGGCTCCGGCAGGGGCGACTCGCGATTTGGCTTTATACCGGGAAATTGTGCCGCATAACATCACCTTCGATGGTAGCAACAAGATCTATCGCATCGGTCAGGAGTTCTCCCCGTTATTCGAGCACGCATCGCTGCGCATTCTGTCGGCGCTGTCTCTCGGTTTTGGCGATGGAGTGAATGGCTCAATGCAGGCACTGCTACCATGCGAATCCCCCGCAGCCCTAAGCATTCCCAAAATGGATGTGTTAGCCACGATTTGCCGAGGAATCCACGCTAAGCGACCCGTCGCCATCCGCTACCACTCGATGAGCAGCGGCGAGTCCAAGCGGGTAATTGTGCCCTTTGCCTTGGTTGATACCGGCCTGCGCTGGCACGTACGGGCCTTTGATCGCAAGAGTAGAGAGTTTCGGGATTTCGTCGTCACCCGCATCGAAGAACCAACATTGCTCGACGAGGAGCCACAGGCCAACGAACGACCGCATAATGATATCCAGTGGACGCGCATCGTCGAGCTGGATTTCGTGCCGCACCCGAGCGTTGAGCGACCCGATATTATCAAGATGGACTACGGGATGACAGATGGTTCGATCAGAATGCGCGTTCGCGCTGCGGTGGTGGGCTATATGTTGCAGCGCTGGCGGGTAGACTGCTCACCTGATCATTGCCTTCGTGGACCGGAGTACCGGTTATGGCTCAAAGATCATCTCGCAATTTACGGCGTAAAAAATGCCTTACTGGCACCAGGCTATAGAGCCACTAAGAAGGCTGACTATTAATGGAACTGATCGACAATATCAACCGCCTGCTCGGAGACGACCTAAAGCAGACGCTCAAACCTAGTGCTCGCCTGAAGATCGCTGCCTCCTGCTTTTCGATATACGCGTTCGAAGCGCTCAAAGCAGAGCTGGAAAAAATCGACGAGCTGCAATTCATCTTTACCTCGCCGACGTTTACCGCTAACGAGGTTACCGACAAGATTCGCAAGGAACGCAAAGAATTCCACATACTGAAGGCTGACCGCGAACGGAGCTTGTACGGGAGTGAGTTCGAAATTCAGCTGCGTAACAAACTGACCCAGCGCGCAATTGCAAAAGAGTGCGCGGACTGGATGCGGCGCAAGGCAACATTCAAGTCCAATCGCAGCAAGGCTCCGATGCAGCAGTTTGCTTGTGTTCAGGCCGCCGCCACAGAGACTGCCTACATGCCACTGCACGGATTTACCGCCGTCGATCTTGGCTACCAGCAGGGCAATGCTGTCTCAAACCTCGTCAACAAAATGGACGAGTCGACGTTTACGGCGACCTACCTCAGTCTGTTTAACCAGATCTGGCAAGACCCCGAGAAGCTGGAGGATGTAACGGCACAGATCTGCGACCACATTACGTCCGTCTACCAAGAAAACTCGCCCGAGAGCATCTACTTCCTGATGCTCTACAATATCTTCAATGAGTTTCTGGACGACATTAACGAGGATGCTCTGCCGAACGACCGCACGGGCTATCAAGACACACTCATCTGGAACAAACTCTTCAATTACCAGAAAGATGCTGCCACCGGGATCATCAACAAACTTGAGAGCTACAACGGTTGCATCTTGGCCGACAGCGTGGGCTTGGGTAAGACTTTCACCGCGCTGGCCGTGATAAAGTATTACGAACTGCGCAACAAGTCAGTTCTGGTGTTATGCCCCAAGAAGCTGGCGGACAACTGGCTGAACTACAGCCGTAACCTCAAGACCAACATATTTGCTCGCGACCGGTTCAACTACGACGTGCTTTGTCATACCGACCTCAGCCGTACGAGCGGTGAGTCGTTCGGCACACCGCTGAATCGCATCAACTGGGGTAACTATGACCTTGTTATCATCGACGAGTCGCACAACTTCCGCAACAATGATGCTTATAAGGACAAGGAAACCCGCTACCAAAAGCTGATGAACAAGGTTATCAAGGAGGGCGTGAAAACCAAGGTGCTGATGCTTTCGGCCACCCCGGTGAACAACCGCTTCAACGACCTGCGAAACCAACTGGCGTTGGCCTACGAAGGCGATTCCGAAAACCTCAGCAAGAAGCTGCGTACTGGCAAGACGGTAGAGGACATTTTCCGTGGCGCACAGGCTAGCTTCAATGCATGGGCAAAGCTTCCATCGGAAGATCGCACAGCGCGGGCGATCCTAGATTCGTTGGACTTCGACTTCTTCGAATTGCTCGACAGCGTCACCATCGCACGTTCGCGCAAGCATATTCAGACCTTCTACGATACCAAGGAAATCGGCCAATTCCCTGAGCGCCGCAAACCCTTGTCGTTCCACTGCTCGCTCACGCAGCGAACGGATGTGATGAGTTTTAACGAAATTTTCGAGCGGCTCTCTTTACTCAAGCTCGCTGTTTACGCCCCAATCAGCTACATCCTGCCCAGTCGACTCAAGAAGTACGAAGAGATGTATGACACTCAGGTTGCAGGGAAAGGCAAGCTTAAACAAGTCGACCGCGAAAAGAGCCTGCAGGCATTGATGACGACCAACCTGCTCAAGCGTCTGGAAAGTTCGATTGAGTCCTTCCGCTTGACGCTCAAGTCCCTGCGCGCGAACCACATGAATACGCTGGCCAAGATCAGCACTTTCAATGAGACTAGCGACCTCAGTGGCATTGACAGTAGAATCAATGACCTCACCGACCAGTTAGAAAACCTAGATGCGGACGACGACCTGCCCTGCATCGGTGACAGCGAGATCGGTGGCAAGGTCAAAATCAGCCTCGCAGATATGGACTTGCCTTCTTGGGAGCACGACCTGAAGATTGATCTGGAAATCATTGATGCCTTACTGACGTCGATGAACAAGATCACGGCTGCCGATGATGCCAAACTACAGCATCTCAAAGCACTGGTTCAGGAAAAAGTCGCAGCACCGCTGAATCCTGGAAACAAGAAGGTGCTGATCTTCACAGCCTTCGCCGACACCGCTGACTACCTATATGCCAATTTGGCTCCGGAATTGCTGGCCACACAAACCTTGCACAGTGCAAAAGTCACTGGCAAAGGGGTGCCGAAGAGCACGCTTAAGAAGAGCTATGACTTCCAAGAACTGCTCACCCTTTTCTCACCACACTCGAAGGAGAAAGCCATCGTGCTGCCAAATGAGGCGGCAGAGATAGACTTGTTGATCGGCACCGATTGTATCTCTGAAGGTCAGAACCTGCAGGACTGCGACTACCTCATCAACTACGACATCCACTGGAATCCCGTGCGCATCATCCAGCGCTTCGGCCGTGTGGATCGCATCGGTTCACCCAACAGCAGCATCCAACTGGTTAACTACTGGCCAGACATCTCTCTCGACGAATACATCAACCTCAAGGAACGGGTTGAGAGCCGGATGATGATTGCTGATGTCACAGCCACCGGTGACGACAATGTGCTGAGCGCCCAAGCCAACGACGTGTCTTATCGCAAAGAGCAATTGCGACGTTTGCAAGAGGAAGTGATTGAGCTGGAAGACCTGAAAACCGGAGTGTCGATCACTGATCTCGGGCTCAATGACTTCCGAATGGATTTGCTCAACTATGTGAAGGCTAATGGCGAATTGAGCAACGTGCCAAACGGAATGCACGCCGTAGTGTCTGCCAAGCCGGAGATGGGCCTGCGCCCGGGTGTGATCTTCACGCTGCGCAACCGGAATCCAAGCGTCAACGTCAGTCAGCACAACCGGCTACACCCTTATTACCTCGTCTACATTAATCGCGAGGGTGAAGTCATTCACGATCACACGGAGGTCAAACGCTTGCTGGATCTGGTACGTAGCTGCTGCAAGGGGCAAACCCAGCCTATTACAGACGCCTGTCTCTTGTTCAACAAGGAAACGGCCGATGGCAGCAAGATGCAAGTGTATTCAGATCTGCTTGGCAAAGCTATCCGCTCAATGATCGAAGTGAAGGAAGAGAAGGATCTGGACAGCCTCTTCTTCGCCGGTAAGACTACCGCGCTGGTCAATACTATCGTCGGGCTAGACGACTTCGAATTGATCACCTTCCTAGTGATTCAGGAGGCCGGATGAGTCAGCCTATCCAATTTGAGTCGAATATCGCGTTGATAAACTACCCGAAGCAGGCCGCCTTTGGTCGTACCCTGCCAAAGAATAAGATCTACGAACATAGCGGCGCCAATACAAGGCTGAAGGACTTGTTCATCGAGCAGGTGGAGCTGATCGTCTGGCGATACAAGTTGGCCCCAGAAACGATTAACCTGCCCGCTAGGCCGGGAGTACCAGAGCTTCAGATTTTCTCGATCCAGCTCAAGACATCGGAGCTGAATCTGGACGTTTTACATTGTATCGATGGCGCAGTGCAGTTTCCCATCATATTCGAGCTGAGCTTTGATGGCCGAACAAAGGTGATCGCTGCATACAAACGCCCCAATGAGTCAGACGCCAGTCGTTGGGTCTTGAGTAGCTACTTTGCGACAGCCTGGTTGCCGAGTGACAGTGAGCGTGCCGCAATACCCTTAGCACTCGATCTAGGCGGCTTGTATGAGCAGGTGCTTCACCGCCTGATCCCCATGCCCGCGCGCCCACAAGAAAGTCTCGCGGACTTGGTCGCACGTGTCGAAATGGTTGCAGCCAAGCAGCGTGAGGTTGAGAAAGCTGCCAGTAGACTTGCCAAAGAAAAACAATTTAACCGCAAAGTAGAGATCAACGCGCAATTGCGACAGCTTAAAAACGAACTTGAAGAATTGACAGGGAGAGAGAATGCATGACGCAGAGCCTAAATGACGAGTCAAGGAAACATATCGAGGAGATCGCTGGTGAAGCATTGGCGCAACTCGAAAGCATCGCTGAAACCGAAAGGGGCAAGCTGTACGATGGGCGGACACTTGGTTCCGATGCGCTGGCAAGCATCAACGCAATGACGTCCAGTTCAGCCATCCAAAGGCTGGGTAAGATCAGTCAGGCGAACCGCGAAAACCATCAGGTACTGGTGGCGGAGCCTGCCATTGCTCGTGTTGTGGTAGACGATGAAGAGGGAGAAGAGAAAGTAACGTGCGCGTGTTCGACATCCAGCACATCAAAGGCATGGAGTTCGAGGCGGTGTTCTTTGTCAGCATTGACCAGCTCGCCACTCTGCACCCGGCGCTGTTCGATAAATACCTGTACGTCGGCATCACCCGTGCGGCAACCTACCTGGACGTGACCTGCTAGGGCAGCTTGCCATCTGCACTCGAGAGCCTGCGCCTGCACTTTTGCCAGGACTGGCAGCAAGGCAACTAACCATACCAATACGAACTTGAATTGTGAGCCGCTATGCCTTTTCAATAAGCAGCATAACGGCCAGAGGAAAAGAATATGGAAAAGCTAAAAATGCATTCACCCAATCTCACGCAGGACAACATCGCTCGCATTCGCGATCTGTTTCCAGGCTGCGTCACCGAAGCTAAGGGCGAGGATGGTAGCGTGAAGCTGGCAGTGGATTTTGACCAATTGCGCCAGGAACTGTCTGATTCGATTGTAGAAGGGCCGCAGGAACGCTACCAGCTGAATTGGCCTGGTAAGCGCGAGGCACTGCTCACTGCAAATGCACCGATTGCAAAGACGCTCCGTCCAGTACGTACGACAAAAAATTCAAAAGGCGAACACATTGAAGAGAGCGTCAACTTCGACACTACCAAGAATATCTTTATCGAGGGAGATAATCTCGACGCGCTGAAGCTGCTTCAGGAAAATTATCTTGGCAAAATCAAGATGGTCTATATCGACCCGCCGTACA
>CALKBP010000047.1:0-75510 GCA_937989885.1 uncultured Collinsella sp. | reverse complement strand
TCCGCACATGTGCGGATGAATGTGGGAAGTGTTCGGATGAAGTTGATAATCAAGGTCCTTTTCTGCCGGCACTTTGGGAACGTTCCTAACTGCCACCTAGCCCCTGCCCCTGGGGTATCATGGCTTGGTTGCTATAACTTGCATTTTCGCGCCTTGTAGGAAGGGACTGCGCCCATGGCTTTTGAGCCCGCTCAACATAGCTTTATCACGCTCGAGGGCGTCGATGGCGCCGGCAAGTCCACGCAGGCGCGCCTGCTTGCCCGTGCGCTCGAGCTCGCTGGCTACCAGGTTGTGAGCCTGCGCGAGCCGGGCGGTACCGCCATCAGCGAAAAGATCCGTGCTCTGCTGCTCGACCCCGCCAATACGGCGATGGGCGACACTTGCGAGCTGCTGCTGTATGAGGCCGCCCGTGCCCAGCTGGTGCACGAGGTCATCGCGCCTGCCCTTGCTGCCGGCAAGGTGGTCCTGTGCGACCGCTTCTACGATTCCACAACTTGCTATCAGGCGTTTGCCGACGGCCTCGATCGCCAGATGGTGCGCGACGCCAACAACCTGGCCGTCGCGGATACGCACCCGGCGCTCACACTCGTTTATCACATCACGCCCGAGCAGGCGGCGCTGCGCATGGCAGCCCGTGGCGCGGCAGATCGCATGGAGGCTAAGGGCATGGCCTTCCAAGAGCGTGTCTACCAGGGTTTTTGCGCAATTGCCGCCGAGGAGCCAAACCGCGTAAAGCTCATCGACGCGACCGCGTCCATCGAGGACGTATTCGCACAGACGGTCGAGCAGGTTCGCGCCTACGGCCTCGACATTTCCCAGGATGCCGTCACCGCCGCGCTTGCCCAGGAGGCCGAGTAACATGGCCCCCGCTCAGGCAAGCCTGCTGGCCAAGCTTGACACCCAAGAGCGCGTGCGCGACTTTTTGACCAATGCCGTCGCCAGCGGCCGCGCATCGCACGCCTACCTGTTTTTGGGCGCGCCCGGCGCGGGCAAGCTCGACGCCGCGTGGGCGCTCGCCCAAGCCTTTCTGTGCGAGCAGGATGGCTGCGGCTCATGCGATAGCTGCGTGCGCGTCGCCCGCCATACGCACCCCGACGTGCACTATTACACGCCCGAGAGCGCCACGGGCTACCTCATCGCCCAGACCCGCGAGCTGCTCGACGACGTGCCTCTGGCGCCCATCCGTGCCAAGGCCAAGGTCTACATCATTGACCGTGCCGAGCAGCTGCGCGCCAACACCGCCAACGCACTGCTCAAAACACTCGAGGAGCCGCCCGAGGGCGTTATGTTTATCTTGCTGGGCACCTCGGCAGACGTGATGTTGCCCACCATCGTGAGCCGCTGCCAGTGCGTGCCGTTTCGGCTGGTGTCGCCCGCCGTCGCCGTGCAGGCCGTGAGCCGCGCCACCGGTCAGGACCATGTGCGTTGCCGCATGGCCGTCGCCGTAGCGGGAAGCCCCACGCGTGGCATCGAGTTCCTCAAGAGCGCCGAGCGCCAGGACGCCCGCCGTCAGATGGTTCGCGCCATCGATTCGCTCATCGCCGCCGACGAGGCCGACGTGCTCAGCCGCGCCAAGTCGCTCATCGTCGCCGTTAAGGCGCCGCTCGCCGAGGTCAAGTCCACGCAGGAAAAGGTGCTCGAGCAAAACGCCGACTACCTGTCGCGTGGAGCATTGAAGCAGCTCGAGGACCGCAACAAGCGCGAGCTCAACGCGCGCGAGCGTTCGGGTATCATGGAAGCGCTGGCGAGCGCGCGGACGCTCATGCGCGATGTGCTGCTGACGCTTCAGGACGAGGCAGCCGACGTGGTGAACGAAGACGTGCGCGACACGATCGGTCGGCTTGCCGCCGCGACCAATGTTGCGGGTGCCACCCGGGCGCTCGAGGCAGTCGCGACCGCCGAGCGCAACATCGCCAGAAACGTTACTCCCCAGCTGGCCATCGAGGTCATGCTGTTCGATATCAGGAAGGCACTGAAATGCCGTTAGTCGTACCCGTTAAGTTTACCTACGCCTCGCGCGACCTGTGGTTTGACCCGCAGGATCTGGATATCCTCGAGGCAGACTACGCTATCTGCTCCACCGAGCGCGGAACCGAGATCGGCCTGGTTACGGCCGATCCCTTCGAGGTGCCGCAAGACGAGATCGGTCAGCCGCTCAAGCCCGTGCTGCGCGTGGCGAGCGACATCGACCTGCAGCTTGCCGATGACCTGGCCATCCAGGGCGACGAGGCCATGGTCGACTTCCGCCGCCTGGTCAAGGAGCTCGACCTCGAGATGAAGCCGGTCGGCGTCGAGTACCTGTTTGGCGGCGAGAAGGCCGTGTTCTACTTTGCGGCCGAGGAGCGCGTCGATTTTCGTCAGCTCGTCAAGGACCTGTCCTCGACGCTTCACATTCGCGTCGACATGCGCCAGATCGGCGTGCGCGACGAGACCCGCCTGGTGGGCGGCTATGCCCAATGCGGACAGGAGCTCTGCTGCACGCGCTTTGGCGGACAGTTTGAGCCCGTCTCGATTCGCATGGCAAAAGAGCAGGACCTACCGCTCAACTCGTCCAAGATCAGCGGCGTATGCGGCCGCCTGATGTGCTGCCTGCGCTATGAGTTCGAGGCGTACAAGGACTTTAAGAGCCGTGCGCCCAAAAAGAAGACGCTTATCGATACGCCGCTTGGCAAGGCGCGCATCCAGGAATATGACACGCCGCGCGAGCAGCTGGTGTTGCGCCTGGAGAACGGCAAAGTCTTTAAGGTCAACCTGGCCGATATGACGTGCTCTGAGGGCTGCAAAAAGAAGGCCGCCGAGCAGGGCTGCAACTGCCGCCCCGACTGCGTGACGCGCGATGTGCTCGAGCGCATCGAATCGCCCGAGATGCGTCTGGCGCTTATGGAGCTCGACCGCGAGAACGGCGTCGACGTGGGCGATGGCCTGTCGAGTGCCGACCGTCTGGCGGGGACGACGATGCCCAAGCGCCGCCGTCGCGATGCGGACGCCGATACCCGTACCGGTCAGAGCCAGGGCGAGGGTCGCGGCCGCGGTAAGGGTCGCGGCAAGGCCGAGGCACCCGAGGCCGAGGAGGCTGCCGGTGGACGTCGCCGCCGCAAGCGCTCGGGTTCGGGCGATACCGGCGAGGCCGCTCCCGCAGGCAAGAATTCCCCCCGCGAGCGCGAGGCTCAGCAGCCCCAGCAGCAAAACCGCGGCGGTGGCATGAATCCCACGCGCCGTCGCCGCCGCCATCTGTCGAGCGAGGAGCGCGAGGACGCCTTCCGCGCCGCAGCCGCTCGCGAAGCCGGTGCCGCCCCCAAGGGTGGTTCGGGTTCCGATACGCCTGCCGACAAGGGTGGCAAGCAGCGCAACGATGACGAGCGCGCCCCGCGTCCGCGTCGTCGCCATTCCTCGGGCACGCAGCAAAAGCCCTCGGTGCCCTCCGTGGCCGATCAGGTCTCGGATGGCGAGGTCAAGGTCACGCGCCGTCGCCCTGGAGATGGCGGAGGGGCGGCTGCCAAGGCCGCGCGCGGCGCTGCTCGCGACGAACGCGAGTCGCGCGAAGATCGTGGTGGCGAGGGTTCGGCCGACCAGGGCCAGAAGCGCCGTCGCCGTCGTCGTTCCCGCAAGCCGCGTCAAGATGGTGGCGAGGGCTCGACCCAAAACTCGTCCGCACCGCAACCGCCCACCGGCGAATAGCACCCGCAAACGGATTTAACCTGTCTGGCCCCAAACGCGTCGGGGTACCATAGCGCTGAATCGACAACCCTCCCTGCGACCGAGCGTAGGGAGGGTTGTGTCGTGAAGAGACATTTGAATGTGTTGGGATGCCTGCAAGGTACCGGCATCCTACCGTTTGCGGACGAATTGCTACCGTTTGCCGAGCGGGCGGCGCACGAGGCGCTTGAGGCGTTGTCGCCCACGCGATGCGCCGGCTGCGAGCGCGCCGGTGCGCTTATTTGCCAAGACTGCTTGGCGGCGCTTGCGCTCATCGACCCGCGGCATAGCTGCACTCGATGCGGCGCCCCGTTTGGAGACTTGCTGTGCACCGAGTGCTCGGTCGAGGGCTCGTCCTCGGCGATGGCCGAAGCACTCGACCGGTGCCTGGCATGTGCCGTTTACACGCATCCGCTGCCGCGGATCATTAAAGCGTACAAAGACGCGGGCGAGCGACGCCTGGCGCCGTATCTGGCAGAGCTGCTATACGACACCGCCTTACATGCCCAGGCCGCGGCACCCGATCGCTTAGGCGGTGTGTTGTCCGGCGCCGATGCCGTGGTGTTTGTGCCCGCGACGGCGGCGGCGTTTCGGCGGCGCGGCTTCGATCATATGGAAGCCATCGCGCGCCCATTTTGCGGGCTGTCGGGTGTTCCGCTGCTCGACGCCCTCGTTAAGTACGGCCATGGCGACCAACGTGAACTCGGTCGTGAAGAACGCCGTGAACGCGCCCGAGGCATGTACGAGACCGTTGAGGACGTGCGGGGCCGCCGCCTGCTGCTTATCGACGACGTTATCACCACGGGTGCGACGATGGCAGCGGCTTCGGCGGAACTCAAGCGCGCCGGTGCCGCGGCCGTTGATGGCCTTGCTATCGCACGCGTTTGGTAGGGGTGATTCGTGTGGCGGTAAAGATTGAGCGGTGCAACGAGCCGACAGGCGAACAGCTAGCGGCTTCCATAATCCTAACAGGCGCCTCGGCGCTACGCATGATGCGCGCCGAGCGCCGGCAGATGGGCTACATCGGCTGGAAGGACCTTGAGCCCGATGAAGAGCGCCGCGTGCTGTGTACGTCATCGCCTTCGACCGAGGATATCAATCTTTCCGACTTGGTGCGAATTGGAGTCAAAAGCGGCGAGGTGCAAGAAGATCTGTGCTTGCTGGTGGGATCTGCGGCGCAGCGCCGACGCATGCCTGGTGTGGGCTGGTCCGTGTGTTCCGGGTTGCCTGCCGGCTCGATTCTAGAGGTGGAACCGGGGGTGTACAGCCTATCTCCCGAGGCCCTTTGTGTTGCCGTCGCCCGCGAGGTCGGCTGTATCCAGGCGTTTGCCCTGGCCCAGGAACTGTGTTCCAAGATTTCACTGAGCGATCGCGGGAAGTATCTACCTCCCTATACCTCGCCTGTTGCGAATAGGCTTGCAAAGGACAAGGACCAACCGGCAGACGTGGGCTACTTTGAAGTCGAGCCGGTGCTGACGCCCGATCGCCTGGCAGATTACCTTGCGGCATGCAAGGGGAGTGCGGCCAAACAGCTGCTGCGCCTGTGTCCCTACCTGTCAGAAAACCTGCTCTCGCCCATGGAGTGCATCATGCTCGCTCTGTTTTCGCTTCCGTTTTCCTATGGCGGATTTGCCTGCGGTCCCTTTAAGACCGACTACAAGATCGAGTTCGATGACCGCGCGCAGGCAATCTCGGGGATGCCGCATGCAGTTTGCGATGCGTACCAGGAAACAGCCCGGTTTGACCTGGAATACAACGGTGAGCTGGGTCATTCCTCTCGAAGGGGACGTGTCCATGATGAAAAACGCAACACGGGCTTGATTACTATGGGAATCGAGGTCGCGACGGTCAACAACGAAATGCTCTGCGACATGGAAGCGATGGAAGCGCTCGCATGGCGCATCCACCAGCGTATGCGAAAGCGGTACCGGAATCGTGTCGATGCCCGCAGGAAGAAGCAAGAGGCGTTGCTTAACACGCTGCGGGCGTGTTTTGGGCTTAAGCCGGTCTAATTCACGTCGAAAGGAGGAGGGGGGGGGTTAATCATATGAGTACTGTCACTAAATCAGTAACAGCAAAATCAAAGAATTTAGGACTCGGAGGCGGCGTAAAGAAAGAAGATAATAAACAAACGTAGAATAACTAAGCATCAGATTGGCGACACTAAGCGCAAAATCTGTCCGAGAGGCCAAAATTGCCTGTTACAAAATTGGTAACAGTACTCATATTTGCCATTTTTTGGCCAGGGCACCCTGAGGCGGGCACCCCGGAGCTCCCCGTAGGGGAGCGACGGGCTCAATCAGGACACGAATGGTCCGCTCCGACCTGCAAAATCTGGGCTCACGGTGCGAATGACGCCCCTAACCTTAAACTTTAGCTTGAACTTAGCTATAATGCGCTACGTTCCTGCCAGGCTGTGGTTGCGGACGGACGAAATGTCCATCCTAGTCCAAGACAGACGCGGTCAAAGGGATCCACGTAAGCGACCGCGTGCGCGCGGCGCGATCATGGCGCGTCCTAGATGTAAGCCGCACCGTCCGTTCTACTTTCTTTGGGGCAATACCGCCTCGCGGGCGAGCGGGCCAGTCGTGAAGGTGGTTACGGCCTCCCGAGCAAACACCCCGGTGCGCAAGTGTGGGGTCAAATACCAGGTCAGCTGGTGGGAACACCCGTTATTCCGCGCAACGCACGGATTGTATACGACACAGAAGGCAGGGTAGTGGACATGGTGAGGGGCAGCTTGATGCACGCGGCTCGGTTAGGTGCTGGGACCGCGGCGGTCATTGCCGTATTGGGCTTGAGCGGATGCGCGTTCAACCCACTGTCCACGTTCACGACGCCCACGATTGACCAGATCGAGCGCGAGACCGTTACCCCTACGGTGTCGGACGATGCCCTGGTCACTCCCGGTACCCTGACGGTTGCCCTCGATACCTCCGATGCTCCGCAGGCCATGAAGGGCGCCGATGGTAACCTCACGGGCTACGCGGTCGATGCTGCCCGCGCCCTTGCAAGTCGCATGGGCCTCAAGGTTGCCTTCGTCGATGCGTCTTCTGCCGATTCCGCGCTTGGCGACAAAAAGGCCGACATCTTCATTGGCGACATCAATTCCACGGATGGTGACATCAGCACGCTTGGTACTTGCCTGTACGACGCTGCGGCAGTGTTCGGAAAGACGAGCGACGGCGAGTCGCTGAGCGTTTCCACCGAAACGCTTAACGCCGCTACCCTGGGCGTTCAGACCTCTTCGGCCTCGCAGGAAGCGCTCGCCAAGCAGAGCATCACGGCCAACCAAAAGACCTTCTCCAACATCAACGAGTGCTTTGAGGCGCTCGAGTCCGGCGAGATCGACTACGTGATTTGCGATTCCACGGCCGGCGGCTACCTTGCGCGCCTGATGAGCCAGATCTCTTACGTCGGCGCGCTCGAGACACCCTCGACGCTCGGCGTCGCGGGCCTCGCGGCCAACGATGAGCTATGCCGTGCCGTGAGCGATGCCCTCGACGGTATCACGGTCGATGGCACGCTCGAGGCGGTTCACTCCGTCTGGTACGGCACGATGCCCTATGACCTCACCACCAAGACGGTCTCGGGCGCCGACGTGCAGCTGACCGACACCGGATCCAGCGAGTCTGCATCCTCCGATTCGAGCAGCGAGGGTGCAACCTCCGAGGATAAGTCGTCCGGCCAGGAGGGCACTATCACCGACGACGACATTAACAAGCTCAATAGCTAGTTATTGCTAGGGGTGGTGTCTCCTATGCGCTAGGAGAGACGCCTCTTCACGGTTTCAACACGCATTGCCGGGCTTTCCCAACAGGGGAGCCCGGCTTTTTCGTTTCCATAAAACCAGCAGGTCAAAGACGTTTTTTAGGTGCAAAACTTAAGTCGCCGTCGCCCTCCCATAGCGCACTTTGCCACAGAAAAGTGCGAGACTTCGGTATGCGGTCTCAAGCAATCGTTATTCGGGTCTTTGGGAATCCGCGTGATTAAATGCACGGCAATGGGTACATAGCCAGTACAGTAAGTCCCCGAGGCAGATTGGAGCCACGTATGGATATCAAGGTTTCTGGACGCAAGACGACGGTAACCGATGCTCTGCGTGCGCATGTGGATGAGAAGATCGGCGAGGCGCTCAAGGTTTTCGATATCGAGCCCATGACGGTCGACGTCGTACTTCGCTATGAGAAGAACCCCTCGAACCCCAACCCGGCAATCGTCGAGGTTACGGTTCGCGCTCGCGGTTCGGTGATTCGCGTTGCCGAGCACGGTGCAGATATGTACGCCGCCATCGACCTCTCCGCCGATAAGGTCACCCGCCAGCTGCGCAAGTTCAAGACCAAGGTCGTGGACAACCGCCAGGGCGGTGCCAGCGCAGCGGATGTCGCACCGGTCGAGCGCGTCGAGGATTTGGCCGACCTGCTGCTGCCCGAGGAGGAGGACGACCTGCTCGTCCGTGAGAAGGTCATTGATGTCACCCCGATGACTGAGGAGCAGGCGCTGGTGCAGACCGATCTGCTCGGCCACGACTTCTACGTGTTCGAGAACGCGACGACTGGCCTCATCAATGTGGTGTATCACCGTAAGAATGGTGGATATGGCATCATCAAGCCCCGCATCGAAACACTTGACGAGTAAAATACGTTAACTTGCATGAGTTAACGGCTGGCGGCCATCCCATGCGGGTGGCCGCCTTTTTACGTAAGGAGTCGCTTTGATGGACAAGGCCGCATCCGCCGGTCATTCGGACCGTTGCCGCATCGTCGTCGATACTTGCTGCGACTTTAGCCCCGAGGTCGCCGCGAACCTCGATGTCGATATCCTGGGTTTCCCCTTCATTATCGATGGCGAGGAGCGCACGGATGACATCTGGTCGAGCATCACACCCAAGGAGTTCTACGACCGCATGCGCGCCGGTGCCCGCGTGTCCACCTCGGCTGTGTCGCTCGGTCGCTATATCGAGTTCTTTACCGAGTGTGCCAAGGAGGGCACGCCCACGGTCTACCTGTGCTTTACCTCGGCGCTGTCGTCGAGCTACAACTCCGCGTGCCAGGCGGCAGATGCCGTGCGCGCCGAGTATCCCAACTTTGAGCTCTACGTGGTCGACAACGCTCTGCCCTGCGCGACCGGCGCGCTCCTGGCGCTCGAGGCCGTGCGCCAGCGCTCGGCGGGACTCACCGCCAAGCAGCTGGTCGACTGGGCAAACGAGGCAAAGACCTACGTCCACGGCTACTTTACGCTCGAGAGCTTCGACGCGCTGGCTGCCGGCGGCCGCATTCCGCCCGCGGCGGCACAGCTCACGGCAAAGCTCGATGTCAAGCCCGAGCTCTCCTACGACCTTGCCGGCTCGCTGTCGCTGATTGGCGTCAACCGCGGCCGCAAGAAGGCGCTCAAGTCCATCCTCAAGTCGTTTCGCGAGAACTACGTGCCCGACCGCACCATGCCCATCGCCATCATGACGGCCGATGCCGAAAAGGACGGCGACTGGCTCGAGGCCGCCATCCGCAAGGAGGAGGGCTGCGCCGACGTCACCATCATCCGTAGTTCCGTCGGTCCTACCATCGGCTCGCACGTAGGCCCCGGCATGGTGGCCTGCGCGTTTTGGGGCAAGAATCGTGCCGAGAAAGCCTCGCTTTCCGACCGCATCGCGCGCCGTGTGCGAGGCGAGTAGGCAGGCGCTGCGGCTGCAAGCGCCCTCAAGTCACGGCCGAAACGCTGGCACCGAGTATTTAACCTGGTAACAACACCCAACCCAAAAGGAAAGGTTTCATGGCAAACAAGCTCTCCGTCGCATTCATCGGCACCGGAATCATGGGTGCCCCCATCGCCGGCCACATCCTGGACGCCGGCTATCCCGTCACGGTCAACAACCGCACCAAGTCCAAGGCCGCAGCGCTTATCGAGCGCGGTGCCGCCTGGGCCGATACGCCGGCCGATGCCGTGGCGAACGCCGACGTCGTCTTTACCATGGTGGGCTATCCCTCCGAGGTCGAGGAGCTCTACCTGGCGGGCGACGGCCTGCTCGCGTGCACTAAGCCGGGTGCTGTCTTGATCGACCTCACCACGAGCTCGCCCGAGCTCGCCCGTGACATTGCCGAGGCCGCCCAGGTTTCTGGTCGCATGGCGTTTGACTGCCCCGTCACCGGTGGCGAGTCGGGCGCTATCGCCGGTACGCTCACGGCTATCGTAGGCGCTACCGAGAACGACATCGCGCCGGTCCGCGACATCCTTGCCACCTTTACGGCCAACATCTGCTGCTTCGACGGCGCCGGCAAGGGCCAGGCTGCCAAGCTCGCCAACCAGGTGTCGCTGGGCGCCTGCATGGTCGGCATGGCAGACGCCATGGCATTTGCCGAGCTGAGCGGCCTTGACCTGGAGAAGACCCGCCAGATGATCCTGGGCGGTACCGGCAAGTCCGGCGCCATGGAGAGCCTGGCTCCCAAGGCGCTCGACGGCGACTACAAGCCCGGCTTTATGGTTGAGCACTTCATCAAGGACCTGCGCCTGGCGCTCGCTTACGCCGACGATCGCGAGCTCGCACTGCCCGGTGCCGACGTGGCCTTTACGCTCTACGACATGCTCGACGCCATCGGTGGCGCCAAGCTGGGCACCCAGGCCGTCACGGTCCTCTATAAGGAGGAGGCCGACGCCATCGCCGCCGGTCTGGACTGGTCGCAGTATCGTCCCGAGGAGCATGGCGCTCACGAGGAAGGCTGCAGTTGCGGTGAGCATGGCGACGACCACGAGTGCGGTTGTGGCCACCACCATGGCGACGACCACGAGTGCTGCGGCGGCCACGGCCATGACGACGGCCACGAGTGCTGCTGCGGCCATCATCACGGGGAGTAGCGCCCATGAGCTGGACGTTCGTGGTGCTTGCGCTGGTGCTCTTTCTCTTCGCGATCTACATTGGCTTTTTGTGCGGCCAGTGGGCGTGCGAAAAGCGCGTCATCACCAAGCGCGACTACTGGATTGCCAACTTTGCGGGAGCGGCGGCAGTCATCCTGCTGACCTGGGTGTTCTCGCTGTTCCCGCTGGTGCAGTTTGCGCCGATCGGCTGGCTCGGCGGCTTTATCGCCGGTCTTAAGATGAGCTTTGGCGAGTCCGTCGGTCCGTGGCGCAAACACGACGAGGTCTTTAACGTTAACAAGGCTCACCGCGCCGCCGCCGACGCGGGCGATGCCGAGGAGCGCCGCCGTGCGCGTCGCAATGGCGCGGCCGACCGACAGCTCATCTCGGTCACCGATGACAGCAAGGGTGCTGACAAGCACGCTAAGAAATAGTAAAAAGAGGTAACTATGGCAGAAAACAAAGACGAACAGCTCACCGACGAGGAGCTGGCACAGCTCCAGCTGGCAGAGGAGAACGAGAACGCCGTCGACCGCCTGGTCCAGGAGCTCGGCTGCCCCACGCGCCGCATCCGTCAGTTTGCCGCCCGCGTGCTGCACCTGCTTGCCGAGCGCGATCCGCAGCGCGTCGTGCCCTGCGTGCCCGCGCTGATCGAGGCGCTCGACCGCCCCGAGGCTCAGACCCGCTGGGAGGCTCTCGATGCCCTGGCGGCGCTCGCCACCACCTGCCCCGAGCAGCTGGGCGATGCCTTTGAGGGCGCCGAGACCGCGCTGTTCGATGAGATTTCGTCCACGCTGCGCTATGCCGCCTTCCGCCTGCTGTGCGTGTGGGGTGCCACGAGCGTCGAGCGTTCGCGCGAGGCTTGGCCCATCCTGGACGAGGCCATCCAGTGCTACCACGGCGACCTTGAGTATCGTGATATGCTCGGTTGCCTGTACGAGTTTGGCCAGGGCGAGATCGATGCCGAGGTTGCCGAGAAGCTCGCGCTGCGCCTTAAGTTCGACGCCGAGAACGGCAAGGGCAGCTATCTCAAGGCCCGTTCGAGCGAGATTTGCGAAATGCTTGTTAAACGTTTTGGCCTGGATCTCTCCAAAAAGAAGAAGCGTGCTAGCGTTAAAAAATCTGAGGCCGCCGAAGACGAGGAGTAACAGATTATGGCGCACGATGTAGTCCTGATTCCCGGGGACGGTATCGGTCCCGAGATTACGCAGGCCATGCGCCGCGTGGTCGAGGCCACCGGTGTCCAGATCAACTGGAACGTCCAGGAGGCCGGTGCCGGCGTCATGGACGAGTTTGGCACGCCGCTGCCCCAACATGTGCTCGATGCGGTCGCCGAGACCAAGGTTGCCATCAAGGGCCCCATCACCACACCGGTCGGCACGGGCTTCCGCAGCGTCAACGTGGCCCTGCGCAAGCATTTCGACCTGTACGCCTGCGTGCGTCCTTGCCTGTCGCAGCCGGGCGACGGCTCGCGCTTCCGCGACGTCGACCTGGTTATCGTGCGCGAGAACACCGAGGACCTCTACGCCGGCATCGAGTTCGATGAGGGTGCTGCCGAGGTCGAGGAACTCTCGCAGCTCGTCGAGCGTTCGGGCCAAAAGACCTTCGCCGCCGATTCTGCGATCTCGATTAAGCCGATCTCTATCGCCAAGAGCCGCCGCATTGTGGAGTATGCCTTTGAGTATGCCCGCCGTTGCGGCCGCAAAAAGGTGACGGCCGTGCACAAGGCCAACATCATGAAGGCGACCGACGGCCTGTTCCTGCGCGTGGCGCGAGAGGTGGCCGCCAACTATCCCGATATCGAGTTCAACGACAAGATCGTCGACGCCACCTGCATGGGTCTGGTCCAGAACCCCAACGACTTCGATGTCCTGGTGCTGCCCAACCTGTACGGCGATATCGTCAGCGACCTGTGTGCTGGCCTGGTGGGTGGCCTAGGGATGGCCCCGGGTTCCAACATCGGTGCCGACTGCGCCATCTTTGAGGCAACGCACGGCTCCGCGCCCGATATCGCGGGCCAGGATATCGCCAACCCCACGGCCGAGATCCTGTCTGCGGCTATGATGCTCGATCATCTGGGCGAGAATGATGCGGCCAATCGTATCCGCGCCGCCGTGTCTGCCACGCTCGACGAGGGTAAGCTAGTTACCGGCGACGTACGTCGTGCCCAGACCGGTTCTTTTGAGGGCGCGGTGGGTACGCAGGCCTTTGCCGATGCCGTTATCGCACATCTGGCCTAAGACATGCAGTCTGCAAACGCCTAAATAGTACTTAAGTGTTTGCGTATAACCTAAGAATCAATACGCCCGGCGCTCTGTCGGGCGTATTCTATTGAGGACTATGTTTCCTAACAAGGAGTAACTGATATGGGTCTGATTCAAAAGAAGGACGAGAAGGACGAGATCGACGGCATCCAGATCATCGAGCGCGGCGAAGGCCCCGACGGTGATGAGGACGAGAAGATCGACCTGGTCGCCGGCACGTCTGCCGAACATATTGCCGCCGGCACGACCGCCGAGGAGGAGGACGCTCGCCTGGAGGCAAAGATCGCCGCGGACGCCGCCGACGAGAATCTGATGCCCGAGGAGCAGGACGAGGACGACGACTCCGACGTGGACAACCACGCTTGCAAGCACAAGAAGACGATGATTGCCGCCTTTGTGGTCGCCATCGTGATCGCTGCCGTAGTCGGCTTCTTTATCGGCAACGGTGGTTTTGGCGGCAAGGGTGTCGGCTCGTCGACCCTGACCGAGGACCAGCTCGATTCGACCGTGGCAAGCTATAGCTACAACGGCAAGAAGAGCGATATCACCGCGCGCGAGGCCATCGAGAGCCAGTACAGCCTCGATACCGTCAAGGATAGCGATGGCAACTACACCGCTCCCTCTGCCGACGTCATCCTGTCCTACGTACGCAACAAGATCCTGCTCGACGCCGCCGAGGACGAGGGCATTACCGTCTCCTCTAAGGAGATGAAGAAGTACGCCGAGGATTCTATCGGCACTTCGGACTACGACACCATGGCCACGCAGTATGGCGTGTCCAAGGACCAGGCCAAGCAGATTGTCCGCCAGTCCGCGACGCTGCAGAAGCTCTACAAGAAGAAGGTGGGCGATAGCTCCGCAAGCATGCCGACCGCCCCGACCGAGCCTGCTGACGGCAACGAGGAGACCGCGAGCAAGGACTACGCCGACTACATCATCAACCTTGCCGGCGACGAGTGGGATAGCTCAAAGGGCACTTGGAAGGATGCCGACAGCACCTACGCTAAGGCCTTCGCTGACGATGCCTTTACGACCGATAGCGCCACCTATAAGCAGGCCATGACCGCCTATTACACTGCCTACCAGCAGTACTCCTCGCAGGCTTCGAGCGCCAGCTCCAAGTGGACCGAGTACGCCAACGGCCTCTACGCCAAGGCCAACATCAGCATCTACGGCCTGTTTGCGTAAGGTTTGCCTGCACTACTGCGCGCTAACCGATCTACCTGATTGAGCCCGCTAGAACGGACAACGTTCTAGCGGGCTTTTTGTTGCCGAAATCAATAGGATAGGCCTCGCGCCCGCACAAGCGCTCCATCGCGCTTCCCTAATTCATCTGGGAAAACAACTGCAAACGATTGCAAGTAACCGGTGAACGGTCGAAAACTACCGTTCACCGATAATCTCAAAACTGGTTCTAACTGGTATTAAGTCAAAAAGACCAATTCACATATCTTCACAATGACCTGCAATTTTTCTTCACGCTATTTTTAGCCGCCCTGCGTTGTTTAGACACAGGAAAAGATCCGATCTTTTGCCAAAGCATTTCGAAACGGTTTCAAAACCGCAGGTAGAAGTGTTAACGACCGGTAAACGGTCGATTTATCACCGTGAGCGGTGCAAAAACGTTTTACCGTATGAATCAAGGAAAGCGACCTCTTCTGGGGTGATATAGTGACAACAACACGTCACGTGGTTACTACCAGTTTAGAAACCACTGGTCTTCAAAGAACGCTTTCCAAGAAGCTTTAAGGGCGAGCGCCCGCTGGCTTCCGAAAATCATCGGACTCAGATTGTACACACCTTCGGAAGGGAAATTTGAATGGTTGGCTTTATTCTTACCGGTCATGGACAGTTCGCACCCGGCCTTGCAAGCGCTATCGCGATGGTTGCCGGCGACCAGCCTGCTTTTACCGTCGTTCCTTTTGAGGGCGACCAGGCCGCATCCTACGGTGAGGATCTCCGCGCCGCTATTACCGCCATGCGCGAGGAGTGCGATGGCGTGCTCGTCTTTACCGACCTGCTTGGCGGCACCCCGTTCAACCAGTCGATGATGATTGCCCAGGATGTCGACAACGTCGAGGTTCTGACTGGCACCAACCTTCCCATGGTTATTGAGCTTCTGTTCCTCCGCGGCAATGCCACGCTCGCCGAGCTTGGCGAGCAGGCCGTGACCGTTGGCCAGACGGGCGTCACCGCCCAGACGGTCGCATCCGTTGCCGGCTCCGAGGAAGAGGATATCTTCGGCGACGAGGACGGCATCTAATGGCCGATTTCGGAGCCAACGTCCTGAGCTCCTCGGTCGCCCTTTTAGGCCTGCTTGTCATCATGGGCTTGATTTACACCATCTGGTCGCAAATCAACATGAAGAAGAAGCAGAAGTACTTCAAGGAGCTGCACACCGAGCTCAAGCCGGGTCAAGAGGTTCTTTTCGCCGGCGGTATCTACGGAACCGTCAAAGGCATCGAAGGCGAGAAGGTCCAGATCAAAGTCCGATCCGGAGCCGTCGTAGATGTTTCGCGTTACGCGATTCAGGAGATCAAGTAACTGTCGTCAGCAAATAACGAAAGGAAGCTGATCAACATGGCAGAACCCAACATTCTTCTTACCCGCATCGATAACCGACTGGTTCATGGTCAGGTTGCCACCCAGTGGAACTCCACCCTGGGCTCCAACCTCATTCTCGTCGCCAACGACGACGTGGCGTCCAACACCATGCGCCAGAACCTCATGAAGATGGCCGCTCCCGCCGGCGTCGCTACGCGTTTCTTCTCTCTGCAGAAGACCATCGACGTCATTGGCAAGGCGAGCCCGCGCCAGAAGATCTTCATCGTGGCCGAAACACCGGAAGACGTGCTTACGCTCGTCAAGGGCGGTGTGCCTATAAAGAAGGTAAACATCGGCAACATGCACATGTCGGAAGGAAAGCGCCAAGTCGCCACCTCCGTCGCAGTTAACGACGAGGATGTCGCTGCGTTTAAAGAGCTGCAGGAATTGGGGGTGGAGTTGGAGATCAGGCGCGTTCCGAGCACGCCTGTTGAGGACACGAGCAAGCTCTTCTCGTAATCCTCGTGATCCACGTTGTCAGGAGTGAAACCCTGACGTTCTGTACGTGAAATCCAAAGTGCGTACATACATTTTGAAAGGAGGAGCAAGATGGAATACTCGATCATCCAGATCGCTCTGGTCTTCGTCGTCACGTTCATCGCGGCAATCGACCAGTTTGACTTCCTCGAGTCTCTCTATCAGCCCATCGTCACCGGCGCCGTCATCGGTCTTATCCTTGGCGACCTCAACACCGGTCTTCTCGTGGGTGGTACCTATCAGCTCATGACGATCGGCAACATGCCGATCGGAGGCGCTCAGCCGCCTAACGCCGTCATCGGCGGCATCATGGCAGCCATTCTCGCTATCGCCACGGGCCTCGAGCCCAACGCGGCAGTCGGCCTCGCCATTCCGTTCGCTCTGCTTGGCCAGCTTGGCGTTACCCTGGTCTTCACGCTTATGTCCCCGCTTATGTCCACGGCCGATAACATGGCTCACAACGCGGACACCAAGGGCATCGAGCGCCTGAACTACTTCGCCATGGCTCTGCTCGGCCTGATCTTCGCTGTCGTCGTCACCCTGTTCTTCATCGCTGGCGCTACCATCGGTCAGACCATCGCTTCTGCCATCCCGACTTGGCTGCAGACCGGTCTCTCCGCTGCAGGCGGCATGATGCGCTTCGTCGGCTTCGCCGTCCTGCTCAAGGTTATGATGAACCGCGATATGTGGGGCTTCTTCCTCATGGGCTTTGGCCTCGCGCTCATCACCGTTGCCAACGATTCGCTGGCAACCCCTGCTCTGCTCATCCTCGCTCTCATCGGCTTCGGCATCGCTTTCTGGGACTTCCAGCAGCAGACCGAGCTGAAGGGTGCAGCTGTTTCTGACGGAGGTGACTTCGAAGATGGCATCTAATGAGTATGTGATCCCGGAGCACTACGAGGATCTCACTCCTGCTCCGCAGCTCGACCAGAAGACCCTCAACAAGATGGCTTGGCGCTCCTGCTTCCTGCAGGCATCGTTCAACTACGAGCGCATGCAGGCCGCTGGCTGGCTTTACTCCATCATCCCCGGTCTGGAGAAGATCCACACCAACAAGAACGACCTCGCGGCTTCCATGAGCCACAACCTGGAGTTCTTCAACACCCACCCGTTCCTCGTCACCTTTGTTATGGGCATCGTGCTTTCGCTCGAGCAGAACAAGGTTGACATCCCCACGATCCGCGCCGTCCGCGTCGCCGCAATGGGCCCGCTCGGTGGTATCGGTGACGCCCTGTTCTGGCTGACGCTCGTGCCTATCACGGCCGGCATCACCTCCAACATGGCCATCAACGGCAACGCCGCTGCACCGATCATCTTCCTGGTGATCTTCAACGTCGTCCAGTTCGCTCTGCGCTTCTGGCTCATGAACTGGTCCTACAAGCTTGGCACCAGCGCTATTGACGCTCTGACCGCCAACATGCAGGCCTTCACGCGTGCCGCTTCCATCATGGGCGTCTTCGTCGTCGGTTGCCTGGTCGTCACCATGGGTGGCACCCAGATCAACCTCGAGATCCCCAACGGCACCACCCGTGGCCTCTCCGCTACTACCGTGATCGTCTCCGAGAAGGAGGCCGAGAACTTCACCGGTATGGAGGGTATCGATACCGAGACCGCTGAGGCCGGTACCATCGCCATGACCGATGAGGACGGCAACGCCCTCACCGCTTCCGATGCCGACGGCAACGCTGTCGAGTGCGGCGTCACCGATCTGGGCAACGGCATGGAGTCCGTTACCTACGGCACCGTTACCGAGGATCCGGTCAACTTCTCTGTTGCCGACACCCTCAACACCATCGTCCCGAAGCTCGTCCCGCTTATGCTTACGCTGCTGCTTTACTACATGTTCGCTAAGCACAGCTGGACCCCGACCAAGGGCATTCTCCTGCTCTTCGTCCTTGGCATCCTGGGCGCTGGCCCGCTTGGTCTCTGGCCGAGCATCTGGTAAGGCTCTAGCTTGAGGGGTGTGTCCCTACGCGGCTCACACCCCGACCCCTTAAGCCATGTGTATGTTAAAAGCCGCGTGCTCGAAAGAGCGCGCGGCTTTTGTTTTCTTGTTGATTCGGGTGTGGCAGACAGATAATGCTAAACACCCTAGGTAGTTAGCCGAATTCGAGCAAAAGGGAGGATAGGATGGCGATCGGAGCGCGTAAGCAACCGCTGTACGATCAGCTGGTCGATATTCTGACCGAAAAGATTGACCATGAATATCGCGCCGGTGACATGATTCCTTCCGAGCGCGAACTTTCGGAGCGCTATGGTCTCTCGCGCACTACGGTACGCCTGGCTCTGCAGGAACTGGAGCGTTTAGGACTGGTGGTTCGGCAGCACGGTCGCGGTACCTTTGTGACCGACCGTTCGGCAAAAGCAACCAATCTTATGCAGTCCTACAGCTTTACCGAGCAGATGCGCGCGATGGGTCGAGAACCCGAGACCACGATTCTCGAGTTTTGCGAGATGGAGGCCGATAAGAATCTGGCCGAGCATATGGGATTGCGCATCGGTGATCGCATTTTTAAGCTCAAGCGCCTTCGTTCTGCCGACAACATGCCCATGATGGTCGAACGCAGCTATCTACCGGTTCGTCAATTTCTGTCCCTAAAGCGACCGCTGCTGGAGCGTAAGCCGCTTTACGATGTGATTGAGCAGGACTTTCAGCAAAAGATTCGCGTGGCCGAAGAGGAGTTCTATGCGAGCATAGCCCGTCCCACCGATGCCCACCTTTTGGGAATTGTCGAGGGCTCGCCTGTGCTCGATTTGGTCAGGACTACGTATAACGAGTCAAACGAGGTAGTGGAGTACACACTCTCGGTTGCTCGTGCCGATCAGTTTAAATACAAGGTTTACCACCAGCGCAGTAACTAGTGCTCGCATCGTTTCCATATGGTGATTCTTTGCATTTAACTGGTTACTACCAGATAACCAACCGAAGTGTATAATTGCACGTCAGAGGATTACTTCTAGAGAGAGGTATTAGAAATGTTCGAGAAGAGTGTCGAGGAGCTCACCGAGCTCGGCGCCCAGATCACCACGGCCGAGATTGCTCAGCAGCCCGAGCTTTGGCGTGATACGCTCAACATCTATCGCGAGAACAAGGAGGCCATCGAGGCCTTCCTGGCCGAGGCTCGCGCTATGGGCGAGGGTCGTCTGTCCGTTGTCTTCACCGGTGCCGGTACGTCCGACTACGTTGGCGATACCTGCGCCCCGTACCTGCGTCACGCTGGCAACACTGATCTCTACGACTTTAAGCCCATCGCCACGACCGACATCGTGAGCGCCCCGCGCGACTTCCTGCGCGCCGAGGATCCCACGCTCGTGGTTTCCTTTGCCCGCTCTGGCAACAGCCCCGAGAGCCTTGCCGCCGTTGCCGTTGCCAAGGAGCTCGTCCACAACGTCAAGTTCCTCAACATCACCTGCGCTCCCGAGGGCAAGCTCGCCGTCGAGTCCGCCGATGATCCCAATGCGCTGACGCTGCTCATCCCGCGCGCCAACGACAAGGGCTTCGCCATGACCGGTTCCTACACCTGCATGACCCTGCTCTCCACCCTTATTTTCGACACTGCCTCTGACGAGCAGAAGGCCGAGTGGGTCGAGACGATTGCCAAGATGGGCGAGGAGGTCATCTCCCGTGAGCCTGAGATCGCCGATTACCTGGCTGGCGACTTCAACCGCGTGACCTACTTGGGTTCTGGCTCCTTCGGTGGCCTTGCCCAGGAGAGCCAGCTCAAGATCCTCGAGCTCGCTCACGGTCTGGTTGCTACTTCCTACGACACCTCCATGGGCTATCGTCACGGACCTAAGTCCTTCGTCGACGATAAGACGCTCGTCTTCGTGTTCGTCAACAACGACGCCTACACCCGTCAGTACGACATCGACATCCTCAACGAGATCGGTGGCGACAAGATTGCTCAGCACACCGTTGCCGTTCAGCAGGATGGCGCTACCGTCTACGAGGGCGAGTCCTTCACCTTTAAGGGCTACGAGGCGCTTCCCGAGGGCTACCTTGCCCTGCCGTTCGTGATGTTTGCCCAGGCTATCAGCCTGCTCAACTCCGTGCGCGTGGGCAACACGCCCGATACGCCGAGCCCCACCGGCACGGTCAACCGCGTGGTCAAGGGTGTGACGATTCACCCCTTCACCGCTTAATCGCGTCCCCCTGTAAGGGCGCCCGTCCGCTCATAACGGCGGGCGGGCGCTATTTGTTTTTACATGGACCGGGTATAAGCATTACCACAGTCAACTGCTTTAGAAGCAAGGAGTGCATATGAGCACGTACGCAATTAAGGCTGACAAGTTCTTCTTGCCGGCAGGCCCGCAACTGGGCGGCTATCTTATGGTCGAGGATGGCGTTTTTGGCGCCTGGCAGGCCGACGAGCCCTCTTGCGAGATTAAGGACTACACGGGATCGTGGATCGCACCGGGTATGGTCGATACTCACATCCATGGCTTCTATAACCACTCGACTACCGATAACGATCCCGAGGGCATTGATATCAGCTCGACCGAGCTCGCCCGTCGCGGTACCACCAGCTGGCTGCCCACGACGTTCACCGATGGCGTCGAGCAGATCAAGGATGCCTGCGCCGCCATCGCCCAGGCGGACGAGGGTCGCGGCCCCGACTTCTGCGGTGCTCGCATTCAGGGCATCTATCTGGAGGGCCCCTTCTTTACCATGAAGCACGTGGGCGCGCAGAACCCCGCTTATCTTATCGATCCCTCCGAGGAGGTCTTCGATCAGTGGCAGGAGGCTGCGGGCGGTCGCATCGTTAAGAGCGCCATGGCGGCCGAGCGCGACGGTGCCGCTGCTTATGCGGCTGCTCTGAATGCCAAGGGTGTGGTGACCAGCATCGGTCACTCCGACGCCACCTACGATGAGTGCATCGCCGCCATCAACGCCGGTGCCAGCTGCTTTACGCATACCTATAACGGTCAGCGCGGGCTGCATCACCGTGAGCCCGGTGTCGTGGGCGCTGCCATGTCCACGCCCGAGACCTACGCCGAGATCATCTGTGACGGCAAGCACGTTAACCCTGCCGCCATCAAGGCGCTGCTGCAGGCAAAGGGCTGGCAACACACGGTGCTCATCACTGACTGCCTGGGTTGCGGCGGCATGCCCGAGGGCAGCTACACCAGTGGTGGCATGGACGTCATCATGAAGGACAACCTGTGCTGGCTCGCCGACGGCAAGAGCATTGCCGGCTCGGTGCTCACGCTTGCCCAGGGCGTCAAGAACATCGTTGACTGGGGCATCGCCAGCGCCGATATCGCCATTCGCATGGCAACCGAGGTGCCGGCACGCTCCGCGCACATCGAGGATAAGTGCGGCAGCATCATGCCGGGTCGCGACGCCGACTTTGTCGTGTTCGACCATGAGCTTACCCTCGTCGAGACGTATGTTGGCGGCCAGAGCGTCGGCAACGCCTTTACCGAGTAACGATAGAAAAAGACGGCGGGCCCGAATCTGCTCGGACCCGCCGTATGGGTTAAACGCTCAAAAGCACCTTCACAGTTACAGCTTGTTAGCGATCTTCTTTGCCGTGCGCTTGACGCCGGCCACCAGGCCTCCTGCAGGATGCTCCTTCTCGTATGCTAGGCGCTTCTCGCGCTTGGCGTACTCTTCGACGATGATGTCGCCATACTCGTCTTCGATCTTGTCGAAGAAGTCGACGGCGCCCTTAATTTCCTCAGCGGTCGGGTGTCCCTTTTGGACACCGCCGGTGAGTTTGAACGGCCCCCACGTATCAAAGCCGGGGCAGCCGTAGACACCCATAAAGATGGCCTGCCTCATGCGGCAGATGCCATCGATATCCTTGCCGTACCACTTGTTTTTGCCACCGTAGGTCATAAGGCCAAACACCTTGTCCTGCGGCTGCAGCACGTTCGTGAGCACGCGTGCCATGTCCTTGTCGATCTCGGAGTAATAGATGCCCGTGGCGACACCGATCAGATGATATTCGTGCAGGTTGGGATACTCGTTTTTACCGAGCGTCTTCACATCGAGGGTATCGATCTCGGGGTGTGCCTCGACGATGGCGTCCACGAGCTTTTTCGTATTGCCGTGATGGCGCGAGGCGTAGAGGATGATGGTTCGCATAAGAAGGCCTTTCAGCTGTAATTGCATCAATGTCTGTATGGTACCCCGTTACATGGCTGGGATACCGGACGCATCGATGAACGTGCGGGTTTGTCCTTTGGTTAGGGCCGAGACGGGTACTTGCGAGCAAAAAGCAGTTGTTCGAAAGGATGGGCAATGGAATACGCTCTCTCCAACGATTCGATTTCTATTAAGGTGTCCACGGCCGGTGGTTCGTTTACCTCGATCGAGGCCGGAGGTCGCGAGTATCTGTGGCAGGGCGATCCCGCCGTGTGGTCCGGCCAGGCACCGATTTGCTTCCCGATTTGCGGAGGCTTGCGCGATAACAACGCCATGACGTTTGCCGGGCATCATGTAAAGCTCGCCCGCCATGGGTTTGCGCGCAAACAGGAGTGGAAGCTGCTGAGCCAGAGCGAGAACGAGCTGGCGATGTGCCTGGCTTCGGAGGATAACGCCGCGCTGCTGAGCGATTATCCGTACCCGTTTAAGCTTGTCGCTCGTTATACGCTCGAGGACGCTGCCGTGCGCGTTTCCTACGAGGTCACCAACGAGGGCACCGAGGACATGCCGTTCTTTATTGGCGGTCATCCCGGCTTTAGGTGTCCGCTCGATGAGGGCGAGGCCTATACGGACTACGAGTTGCGCTTTGAGAAGGACGAGGCTGCGGAGCTCTGCACCGCTGTCCCTTCGACTGGCTTGATTGATGTGGACAGGCGCTCCAAGAACCCCATGGTGGGAAAGACACTGCCTCTGTCGCATGAGCTCTTCGATTTTGCGGAGACCATCTTTGATGTGCTCGAGAGCCGTCAGGTCACGCTTTCCAAGAAGGGCGAGGACAAAGGCGTTTGCCTGAGCTTTGAGGGCTTCCCGTATCTCATTGTGTGGAGTAAGCCCGAGGGCGATTTTGTGGCAGTTGAACCCTGGGGTGGCCTTTCGACCTGCTCCGATGAGGACGACGTGCTTGAGCATAAGCGCGGCTGCCTTGTCGCCAAGCCCAAGGAGACCGTCGTTCGCTCGTTCACGATTGAGATTCTGTAATTCCGTTTTGTCGACTCGTATCGCGAGGCACAAGGAGCCTGCGAGATAAGGAGCTAAAAATGATCCTCACCGTTACGATGAACCCGTCTGTCGATACGCGCTATCAGCTCGATGAGCTCATTATCGACGACGTTAACCGTGTGAAGCCCGAAAAGACCGCTGGCGGCAAGGGCCTCAACGTGGCCCGTGTGCTGGGTCAGCTGGGCGACGACGTTGTGGCAACCGGTCTGCTCGGCGGCCACATGGGCGCCTTCATGGCTGAGCTCATGGACGCCAACGGTATTAACAACGACTTTGTGCCCATCAAGGGCGAGACTCGCATTTGCCTCAACATCCTCCACGCCGGCAACCAGACCGAGCTGCTCGAGAGTGGCCCGACAATTGCCCCCGAGGAACTCGATGCCTTTACCGCCAAGTTTACTGAGCTTGCGGGCAAGGCCGACGTCGTCACCATTTCGGGTTCTCTGCCCCGCGGTGTCGAGGCAGACTACTATGCCAAGATCACGGGCATTGCCGAGAACGCCGGTGCCAAGGTATTGCTCGATACCTCGGGTGCCTCTCTCGAGGCTGCGCTCAAGTCCGAGGTCAAGCCCGAGCTGGTCAAGCCTAACCTGACCGAGATCAACGGCCTTCTGGGTACGAGCTTTACCACCGACGATGTGGATGAGCTCCGCGCCGCGCTCGCCTCTGACGCCCGCTTCTCCGATATCCCCTGGGTCGTCGTATCCATGGGCGCTGCCGGCTCCGTTGGTTTCCATAACGGCCGTGCGTTCCGCGCCAAGACGCCCGACATCCCTGCCGTTAACGCTACGGGCTCTGGCGATTCGACCATTGCCGGCTTCGCACATGCGATTGCTGCCGGAGCCGACGACGAGACGGTGCTGCGTACCGCCAACACCTGCGGCAAGCTCAATGCCATGGATCCCATGACTGGCCACTTGGTTATGGATCGTTGGGACGAGGTTTACAACGGCGTTGTCGTGACCGAGCTGTAGGAGCTTGTGCTGCGGCCCCGGCATCGGTTGCTAGCTCATGTCGACGACAAGTGCAGTAGCATTATGCCGGGGCGCGACGCCGACACTGTCGTGTTCAATCCCGACCTTACCCTGGTCGAGACGCATGTGGGTGGCAACAGCGTCGGTAATGCGTTTGCCGAGTAGCCGCCAAAGAAACGATCCGAGAGGGGATTTAGATGATTTACGGTGCATTGGGCGATATCGAGGAGTACCGTGGAATGCTCAAGGGCCTCGACGTGCTGATCGATTGGCTCGAGGAGAACGATCCGGCGAAGCTCGAGGTCGGCAGCCATCCGATTCTGGGCGACAAGGTCTTTGCGAACGTCATGGCTCCCACGACGCGTCCCGAAGCCGAGGCTCATTATGAGACGCATCAGCGCTATCACGACCTGCAGATCGACGTCGAGGGTCGCGAGGCCTTTAAGGTTGCCACGGGCAGCCTGACGCTGGTTCAGGAGTTTGACGAGAAGGACGACTACGATCTGGTCGATTCCGACGCCTCGATCGCCGGCGATCTTGCTGACGACAAGTTTGCGCTGTTTGTTGCCGGCGAGCCTCACATGCCCACGCTCGAGTTCCCGGGCGATGGCGCGCAGCCGGTCAAGAAGATCTGCTTTAAGCTGCTTGCAGACGCTTACTGGGAGGAGTAGCGCACTGCTCGTGAGCTAGCGTGGTTCCCCTTGGGGAGCGCGTTTAAGCCCCGCTGATCGTGGTTCCTTTGGGGATTGCGGTTGACGGGGCTTTTTGTTGAGTAGGGGAGTTGCCGGCGGCGTTGTGCCTGGATTGGCGGATGTGTGCCCGAAATCGGCAACAAAAAAGCCGCCCGAGGGCGGCTATCTTGTGCAATGGAGCCAGCGACCGGGCTCGAACCGGTGACCCCCGCTTTACGAGAGCGGTGCTCTACCAACTGAGCTACGCTGGCGGCCATGTGGTGACGCAACTGAGGCATCAACGGCTGTCTATGATACGGGACATCGCACATCCGCGCAAGGGTTCTGACGGCTTTTCTCACTTTAAATGCACTAATATTGGTGACGTTATGTCTTGCTCTTGCGGATCTCAAGCAGAATGGGGCAGCGATGGCTCAACCCAAGATTCTTCTCACACGTATCGACGACCGTTTCATTTACGGGCAAGACGTTGAGCTGTGGAACGAAGCCGTGGGTTCCAACCTTGTTTTAATCGTCAACGATGAGATTGCGGCTGATTCGCGCAAGTGGGCCCCTATGAGGGTGGCGACACCCGAGGGTGTCTGGACGCGGTTTTTCTCGGTGCAAAGGACTGTCGACATCATTCATACCGCAACGCCGCGCCAATGGATTCTCATCATGGTGGCGTCGCCCACGGATGCACTCGCGCTGGTTAAGGGTGGAGTGCCGATCACCAAGATCAGCATTGGCCATATGCAGGCAGGGGAGGGCAAGCGCCCCATAACGCCCGCGGTTGCCGTGAGCGACGCAGACGTTGCTGCCCTCAAAGAACTGCAGGCGCTCGGCATAGAGCTAGAAATCCGCTATCTCCCCAGTTCCGCCCCCGACCCCATCGGCAATCTGTTCAACTGATCCCTTGGGGACGGAGGAAAACGGATCATTTTGCCCTTGCGAGGGACGCGTGCGATGCTGCCTGTCAAAAACAATGCCCATTTACTACGTTTGATCGGCTATCGCCGAGCATGTCGAATTTGAGAAAAACATAACCGCAGGTAGGCGGCTCGCGAATTTAGCAAAAACCGGTGCATGGTCGAGCATCCCGGGCTAAACGTAGTAAATGGGCATGGTTTTGATATGTCACTCATACAGTCACAGCGAAATTGAGCCCAAAAGATGAAAAAACGCCCGTCGGCGGTGGTGCCGGCGGGCGTTGCTGTGCAATATGTCGCGTTGTGGGCCTAGTGCCTCATAAAGTGGTATTCGATCACATTGCTGTATGGGTGACCCGGGCCCACAATGCCCTGCGGGAACAGCGGCTGGTGCGGCGTGTCGGGGTACATCTCTGCCTCGAGGGCAAAGCCGGCGCCCCAGCTATAGTTGGCATCGTCCTTGGCGTGCTCGTCGCCCAGCCAATTGCCAGTGTAGAGCTGCACGCCCGGGGCGGTGGTGTAGTAGTCCAGCTCGCGGCCGGTCCACATCTCCTCGACATGCAGGGCGCGGCGCAGGTTGCGACCGTATTGATAGTCATCGATGCACAGGCAGTGGTCGTAGCCGCGTGCCTGCTTAATCTGCGAATCGTCGGCCTCCATGCCAGGCGCGACGGGGCGCAGCTCGCGAAAGTCAAACGGCGTGCCCTCGACCGGAGCAATCTCGCCGGTGGGGATGTTCTGCTCGTTGATGGGCAGGTAGTGGGCAGCGTTAGCAACAAAGAAGTGCTCACAGTCCATTCCGGCGTTATGGCCGGCAAGGTTAAAGTACGTGTGGTTGGTCATGGCCACGTAGGTGGCGCGGTCGCTCTCGCAGCCGTATTCGATACGGAAGCAGCCGGTGCGCGTCACGGTAAACACGGCCGTAAAGGTGCGGTTGCCGGGCAGGCCCAGCTCGCCATCCTCAAGCGAGGTGGTCATGCGCACGGCATTGTGGACCTCGTCGAGCTCAACATCCCATACGCGCTTGTGCAGGCCGTGCTCAAGATCGCTGTGCAGGTTGTTGACGCCCTCGTTGGCCGGCATATGCCAGTCCGTGCCGTCGATGGTGATCGTGGCGCCCGCGGTGCGGTTTGCCACGGGGCCGATGGTCGCGCCAAAGCAGGCGGGGTTGTCAAAGTAATCCTCGAGCTTATCGAAGCCCAGCACCACATCGCGCACGTTGCCGGGAATGTCGGGCACATCGATACCCAACACGGTGGCGCCATAGTCCATAATGCGAACGCAGATCTCGGGCCCGTTGAGGGTGTAACGATGAACGGGGGTACCGCACGGCGCGGTGCCGAAAAGCTCGGAAGTGATCATTTGGTTCCTAACATCGAGGTATTTCCGACAAACTGTAGCGCGAACAGGCGAGATTATCACTACACCCCACTAAAGCAGGGGGTATTTTTCTCAAAAAAGTGATGATTAGAGCTGTGCGGGCGTTCATTTCTGACGCGCGCGAGTCTGATACAATTTGTTCGTTATTGTTTGAATTGACGTGAGCGTGGAACAGCGAGGACTCATCGTGATTAAAGCGGAGCGACAGGATAAGGTTCGGCAGCTGCTCGAGGAACAGGGAACGGTCTCGGTCAAGGAGATTTCGGATGCGTTAGGTGTCTCGGATATGACGATCCGCCGTGACCTTGAGGAGCTTGCGAGCCTAGGCGAGATCGAGCGCGTGCACGGCGGAGCCCGCAGTGCACAGGGCCGTCCTCATGCTATGCTGCGCCATGAGTACTCGCACAGCGAAAAGCGCACCAAGCATGCCGAGGAAAAGCTGCAGATTGCGCGCCGTGCTGTGGAGCTTATCGAGGAAGGCTCGACCATCTTTTTGGGCCCGGGCACCACGGTTGAGCAGATGGCCTCGATGCTGCCGGCGTTTCGCCTGCGCATTGTGACCAATTCGCTTTCGGTGTTTAACCTGCTCGAGGCGCGCGAAGACTGCGAACTGTGCCTGGTGGGCGGCGTGTACCGCCGCCGCACTGCCGCCTTTGTGGGCCCCACGGCCGAGGATACCTTGCGTGCGCTGGGCATCGATGCAGCCTTTATCGGTGCCAACGGCATTTTGGACGGCGACGTGTCTACGTCTAACATGGAAGAGGGCCGCATCCAGCAGCTCGCCTTTAGCAAGGCCGACTCGCGCTATCTGATTGCCGACTCCAGCAAGATCGGCAAGCGCGACTTCTACACCTTCTGTCGCCTGGACAGTTTGGACGCCGTGGTGTGCGAGCCGAGTATCTCGGTCGAGGACCGCGCCGCCATCGAGGAGCACACACAGGTCATCTGCTAGCTAACGCTACGGGATTGCCAACAGGCGATGCGGGAGGACTTTTACCTCCTGTCATTGTGGAAACCAGCGCGTCAGCGCTACGCAATATGACGCGCAAATGAGGACCCCACAATCAAATCGTCTCAACCTGTAACATCTAGACGTCCAAAACCGGTCTAAGTGTTATAGATTGAGACAATTCGGCGGGGTCTACCTTGTTTGTCTCGATCTGTAACGGTTAGGACTTAAAAACTCGGCTACGTGTTACAGATCGAGACAAAAGAAAAAGAACATTAGGACTTGAAAATAAAGTTTTGATAAGGGATTCGCCCAGTTAAGACGGTGCGGCAGACAATTGAGATTAGTTTGCCTCCGGAGTCGTAAGCATAATGAGTCAGTTCGATGACCGGAAGTTTTGCAACACCATAATTACTGGCTTCGGAATCGCTAAGCTGACGTGCTCTATAGCTTTCCCTAACAGATTGGATAGACTTGGACAAGTCGTCCATGATTCTGCTAAATGCCTGAAAATCTAACTGGTTATTCGGAACGCGCGACTTTGAAATGAAGAACGTATCAGCGCCTATGAAGCTGCCTTCAAGTTCGTAGGTCAATTCAAGACGCTGAATTTCATCGCGACTTTGACATCCAAATTGTTGGAGCATCATTACGGAAATTGGACGACCTGATGTGAGGCCGCCGAAATGTTTGGTGATGGCATCCGGATCAACGCCATCGCAATGGCTTGCAAAGTCAAAGTCTAAAAGTGAATTGAGCTCGCTAACGCGTTTCGGTGCAACAAACGACCCCTTACCTTGGATTCGATAGATACTTCCACGACGCTCCAGCTCACTCATGGCAAGTCGGACGGTTGTTCTGCTTACGGCGTATTCGTCGCAGAGTTCCATTTCTGTTGGAAGTTTATCGTCTGCTTGATATTCATCGACGATCTGCTTGAGCAGCGCGTCGGTGAGCTGTAAATAGAGTGGCCGTTTTTCGTGTGTATCGAGCATTAGAGCCTCAGTTTGCATGTTGGTTATACCTGATGGTTGCCTCAGTCGGGATGTAACGTGGGCAAGGTAACCTTAACGTATCACAGAGCGGCTCAGCATGACGATCTGATGCCTGTATCCACGAAGGGCTTGTCCGAGCGTGAAGATATTCTGGGGCAGGCAAATACCGTTCATGGAGTCCCCGATATGTTGGAGGTCAGCGCCGGCTGCTTTTGCTGCAAGGCCTATTTTCTTAATGGTCTCGCTGTCGCAGGAGTCTTGACTCGTCCCGTTCGCCGCCATGACGAGAACCTTCTCTTCAATTGACTTGCCTACGTTGTGGGATCGTACAAAGTCTACGATGGCGCGCAGGTCTGCTTCTTGGAAGCAAGGGACGGTGTAGGGGGCTGGTACGAGAAGGATATCGACGCCGAGGTCAACAAACTTGCGCGCAATTTCGAGCGTCATGACAGGTTCCGCAACGCCTGCTCCATGCATTTTTCCGGCTATGATCAGGCCATTGAAATGCTCTTTGGAGAGTTTGATCGAATGGGCGATTGCATCGTTGGAGACGCCAGTTCCAGGGTTGCCTGTGAGGCAAATAAAATCAAATCCGAGTTCGTTTGCCTTTTCTAAGGTCTTGGGAGAGACGCGACGACCCATGGGGATTTCCGTACGGGATTCAGACATCTCTGCCTCGTTATCAACTGGCTCCAGATTGACGCCAATGGGCCTTCCGCATGCTCGCTTCACCCAAGTGACCGGGTTTTCATTGAGATCATCTGGAATACCGGCAATAACTGGATCGAACACATCGAGCGCGTTAAACAGAAGCAGGTCGGCACCTGCGGCACGTTCGATTTCTGCATTAGTAACGCCGCCGAGAAATTGGGAAGAGGGTACGTTTTCCGCCATGATGGTACGTCCCTCGGAAGCCAGAATTGCCTGCTTTAGATCCATGGGTGACGTGGCGGCAAAATCGGATGCGGACATGTTCAGTAATCGTTTGGGCATTGTTACTTCCTTTGACTAGAACGACAGGCTTGTGACATTGTCTCTAATATTGTTACAACAATATATTCAATATGTTATATCCAATCGGTGAACGGTTGCAAGCTTATTGTATTGCTCGGAAAAAATAGCCTTTAGCTGGGAAAACCTTAAATTAATCAACTACCGTTCACCGAATAAGTATTTGAATTCTTGACATATCGACAAAGCGGAAAAAGAATTGGTTATGACAAATCGCGCAAATGATATTACATTTCGCACAAGAACGTATTCACTTACATAAGTGGATACAAACGGGGACGACGACGGTTGAGTCCGGATAAATCGTTGTGTGCCCGGGAATCATGAAAGGATGTGTTATGGACGCTATCGTCAAATTCCTTGAAAAACACCAGCCCCTCTTCGACAAAATCTCGAGGAACATTTATCTGGTGGCGATTAAGGATGGCTTTCTCTCGAATATGCCAATTGTGCTGTTCTCGAGCCTGTTCCTTCTTCTTTCGACGCTCCCTGCCTATGTAGGCATCACGCTTCCGTCTGAGGTGCTGGATTTCTTCAATAAAATCTATGCATATACCATGGGACTTCTTGGCATTATGGTGGCCGGCACCACGGCGAGCTCACTTGCCATGTCGATGAACCGTCGCATGCCTTCGGGTAAATCTCTCAACCCCACCTCGTGCATGGTTTGTGCCATGTGCGGCATGCTCTTGCTATCGGTGACGAACGATGTTGTCTCGATTGGCGGAGCAGATACATCTGTTTTTGAAACCGGCTATATGGGAACCAAGGGTTTTCTCGCTGCGTTCGTAGCCGCATTCTTGACCGTTAATATCTATAAGGTGTGCATTAGCCATAATGTGACGATCAAGCTTCCCAAAGAGGTCCCTGGCTCTATTGCGCAGAGTTTTCGCGATATCTTTGCATTTGGGTTTTCGATCCTTGCGTGCGCTTTTATCGATCTTGCGAGCCGCAAGCTGCTTGCTGTGCCGTTCGCCAATTTGGTATCCGCTCTCATCTCGCCGCTGTTCTCCGCGGTCGACACCTATCCTGGCATGGCGCTTATCGAAGGCGCGGTCGCACTTTTCCAATTTATGGGTATCCACGGTGCTTCGGTTGTCATGAGTCCGATCAATGCTGCGCTCTACGGCAATACCGTTACCAATCTTGAGGTTTTCCAAGCAGGTGGACACCCGTCAATTGCTCTTACGCAGGACTTTACAAGCTTCATCGGCGGTCTGGGCGGTTCTGGCTGCACGTTCATCGTTCCTATTATCCTGATCATGTTTATGCGTTCCAAGCAGCTTAAAGCCATGGGCAAGGCATCGATTATCCCGGTGATTTTTGGAGTTAACGAGCCCGTTATCTTCGGTATGCCGATTGTTCTCAATCCCTATATGTTCGTGCCCTTCCTAGTGGCTCCTATGGTCAACGCCATTATCGGTAAATTTTTCATTGACGTCATTGGAATGAACGCCCCCATGTATACCATGCCGTGGGCGCTTCCCGGCCCAATCGGTGCGTTCCTCACCACGGGTCTCGATCTGCGTTCTCTCGTATTGATGGCAGTGCTGTTGGTCGTTGACTTTGTGATTTACTATCCGTTCTGCAAGGCGTATGACCATCAGCTTTGTTTGGAAGAGTCTGCAAAGGAGACTGCAGGAAACTCGGATGCAGATGCTATTGCCGCACAGGAAAATGTCGCAAAAGCTCTCGAGGCGGTAAAGGACAAGGCGGAGCAGATCCGCGTGCTTGTGCTTTGCCAGGGTGCCGGCACTTCGACTCTCTTGGCAAATGCTCTTCGCGAAGGTGCCGCTGCTAAGGGTGTCGATCTGGTTTCTCAGTCCGGTGCGTACGGAAGCCACTATGAGACGATGGATCAGTACAACGTGATTGTTCTGGCGCCCCAGGCACGCATGTACTATGACGCTATGAAGGCCGATACCGATCGCCTTGGAATTAAACTGCTCACCACAAGGGGCAAGGAGTATATCGACCTTACCAACGATCCCGAAGGTGCAATTGACTGGATCGTTCAGGAGCTGGCCAAATAGTGGATGCACTCCGTCGTTAATTCGTCGGTGTATAGTACGGCCCCGCAGCTTATTGAGCTGCGGGGCCGTATTTCGTTGAGTATCTAATTGAGACAATGAACGCAACCGTCGTGAGATCGCATTGGCGCTCTCCGAGTCACCGACAAACTGCCTTCCATCTATGTGACCAATTCGCTTTCGGTCTTTAGTCTGCTCGAGGCGCGCGAGGATTGCGAGCTGTGCCTGGTGGGCGGCATGTACCGTCGCCGCACCGCCGCCTTTGTGGGCCCCATGGCCGAGGATGCCCTGCGCGCACTAGGGATTGACACGGCGTTTATCGGTGCCAACGGCATTCTGGATGGCGACGTGTCCACGTCCAACATGGACGAGGGCCGCATCCAGCAGCTCGCCTTTAGCAAGGCCGATGCGCGCTATCTGATTGCCGACTCCAGCAGGATCGGCAGACGATACTTCTGCCCCCCCAGCCGGCGCAGGGGTACCGCTTTAAAATGACGCGCAAATAATTTTGGGCAACAAGGATGAGGCTATTCTGGGATATGACTAGACTCCGTATTTCGTCTTTATGTCCCTTGAGAATGAATCGTAGTCTTCATAGAGCCCCTCTCTGCTTTCATCCTCGGCGTGGTTTATACGTTCAAGGAGCTTATCCTTTGGAGCCTCTTTTGTTATTGCGGCCTCGCTATCGGGTATTGTGGATTGCAAGAATAGTTCTAGAGCATGGACGTCTTTGAGTATGTAGCCTGTCGAACGACCCGCTCCTGTTTTTTCGATTGCGCTGCAACTAACAAGCTGACCGAGGGTTCGTTTAACGGTGACCTCGCTGATATCGGGGCAGTTGGATCGGATGTCGGATTTCTTAATGACGCCGGGTCTCTGTTGAAATAGAACGGCGATGCGCGCTTGCTTCGACATGGGACGAGTGCTTGATTCAATTAAGGTACGCTGCTCGAGCTGTCGGTAGGCGGCCAGGGTTGTTCCGAGCATGAAACGGATAAAGGGTACTTCGGTGTTTTGATTTTCATTCCATCCAGTGGAGCTTGCAGCGAGAGCGTTGTAGTAAAGCGCTTTGTTGTCTTCAATAAGTCGTTCGATGCTGATGTAACGCGCAACGTCGTATCCAGTCTTTTCGAGCAGCAGCGTTGTAAGGAGCCGGCTCATCCTGCCATTGCCATCGTTGAAGGGATGAATGCTAACAAAATCGAAGATAAAGCGGAGCGATATAAGGAGGGGATCGCAAACTTGGTGAGATAAAGCATCGTTGAGGGACTGGCAGGCTTCTTTAATAAGTCCCGGGGTTGCTAGGGCCGAAGGGGGCCTAAAGCGCACAAATCGATTTCCTTGATCGTCAATGGAGACGATTTCGTTATCGCTATCTTTCCAATGGCCTCCATACGAGATTGCCGTGTGCGCCATGAGGTCACGATGCAACTGCAGAATGACCGATGGCGTTACGGGAATGGAATCGTGTTGCTCGTGAATAAGCGACAGCACATCTCGGTATCCAGCAATTTCTTCCTCTGCGCGGGAGCTTGGCTTGGCGGAATACGCCATGATCGCTTTGAGTCTTTTTTGGGTGGTAACAATTCCTTCAAGTCCGTTGGAGGACCGGGTGCTTTGGATCTTAGCCTCCTCCATTAGGGACGATAGAAGCTCGGGTTTGACTTGACTCAGAGCAAGCTGACGGCCTTTATGCTCGCGTATCGAGAGGAGGAGGTTGGTGATTGGAGTTGCTTCGAGTTCCGCTGGGACTGTGGTGTAATCGAACTGGCGCATGCGGCTCCTTTCGGTATCACGAACATACTTTCGATATCATAATATCATTAAATGATACCGAAAGTATGTTCGTGATACCGAAAACTAGAAACCATGCTTTATAACTGCTTGGAAAGTTCGGATTTGACTATCTTATTGTCTCGATCTGTAACAGTTAGACGGTTAAAAGTGGGCTACGTGTTACAGATTGAGATCTTTCAGCCCTGGTCGCCCGTTCATCTAAATCTATAACAGTTAGGATTGAAAATCCCTGCTAGATGTTACAAATCGAGACAAACGGCCTGCACGGGCCGAGCAAAAAAATAGGCCGCATGCGAACCCGTGGAGGGATTCGCATGCGGCCGACAGGGGATGCGCGGCTGAAGTTAGGCCATGAGCAGGCCGGTCTCTGCGACGTTCTTGTACCAGTACGCGCTCGCCTTGGGATAGCGCTTCTGGGTCTCGAAGTCGATGTAGAACAGGCCGTAACGTTTGTTATAGCCGTTGGTCCAGGAGAACTGGTCCTGCAGCGACCACACAAAGTAGCCGTCGACGTTTACGCCGCCGTCGATTGCCTTGAGGATCCACGCGAGATGCTGACGCATATAGTCGATGCGAGGGGCGTCGTCGATAAAGCCGTCCTCGAAGTCGTCCTTATAGCCCATGCCGTTCTCGGTGATGTAGATCTTCTTGTAGTTGGGGTAATCGTTCTTAATGCGGAGCAGTAGGTCGTACAGGCCCTCGGGATAGATGATCCAGTCCCAATCGGTGGTGGGTACGCCTTCGCGTACGCATGCCTCGCCAACGCCCTTGAGGAACCAGCGCGAGGAGCCCTTGTCGCCGGTGCCATTGTGGTTGATGTCGTTTTCGCCCTCGGCGGCACGCAGGAACTGACACTTGTAGGTGTTGACGCCCAGGCAATCGTTATAGGGGAGCGCGGCGGTCAGCGCGGCGATGTCCTCGTCGCGGACGTCGAGCTCGCCGCCGGCGATATGGGCCAGCTTGGTCGCAGCCTCCATGGTGTCGGCTGCATAGTGGCCGCGGAAGGTGGCGTCGAGTACCCAGCGGTTGTTGATGACGTCGGCCATGCGAGCTGCCTCGCAGTCGGCGGCATTGTTGGGGTCGAGGGGATACTTGGGCTCCAGGTTCTGGACAATGCCGATCTCGCCCTCAAAGCCGCCCTCATGGAAGGCGACGACGGCCTTGGCGTGGGCCACCATCATGTTGTGCATGAGCTGGAAGGCCTTGTCCAGGCGATACTTCTCGCCGTGCGGCCAGTTGCCGACGATAAAGCTGCCCTCGGCGGTCGCGGGAATCTCGTTAAAGGTAAACCAGTGCTTGACCTCGGTGAACTCGGCAAAGCAGAACTTGGCGTACTCGACAAAGGCGTCGATCGTCGTGCGCGTCAGGAAGCCCTCGCCGCCGTTCTGGTAAAAGGCCTCAGGTGTATCAAAGTGATCGAGCGTGACATAGGGGATAACGCCAGCTTTGTTGCAGGTGGCAAAGAGCTCGTGATAGAAGGCGACGCCCTCGGGGTTGATCTCGCCAGTGCCGTTGGGGAAGATGCGGCTCCAAGCGATGGAGACGCGGATACCGTTGATGCCGAAACGCTGGCACAGGTCGATATCGACCGGGTACTTGTTGTAGAAGTCGCTCGCGGGATCGGGGGAGAAGCGACCCTGAGCAGCCAGGAAATCGTCCCAGGGCACTTTGCCCTTGCCGTGCGTACGGGTCTCGCCCTCAACCTGGTAAGCAGCGGTGGCGCCGCCAAACACAAAGCCGTCGGGGAACTGCATGGGGTTGGTCATGAGTCATCCTTTCTGTGGGATACGAATAGGGAGCGGTGCCCGAACTGGGGATCCGGGCACCAACAGAGGGAGGAACCTAGTCGAGGTTCTCGCGGAGCCACTTGATGGCGCCAGCGGGGTCGCGGGTAAGGTCGATATATTCCTTACCGCGGGGAGCGAGCAGCTTAATGCCCAGACGATCGGTGTCGGCCTTCATGTCGTTGTAGTAGCTACGAACCTGCGGGGCGAGCACGATGACGTCGTACTGATCCATGATGGCAGTGTGCTGGCCATAGGCGCCTGCGGAGGAAGCGATGTTCTCTCCGGTCTGCGCAGCACCTTCCTTGATGGCGTTGGCAAGCATGGCAGAGGTGCCGGCGCCGGCGCACAGGACGAGGACTTTCAGACCGTCGACATCCTTCTTAGCGGATGCGTTGGCTGCGGGCTCGGGCTGATCGGCGACAGGCTCGCTGTCGGCGGCAGCGGCGGTCGGCTCGACGGAAGCGGTAGCCTGCTCGACAGCGGGCGCAGGGGCGTTGGCGGCGATGGTGGCAGCACCATCGGACTCGAGACCCAGCTCGGCGGCGCGCTCGGCCTCCTGGTCGCAGAGCAGCTTATCGTATGCCTTCAAGAACGGCAGGTAGATGATGGCGTCCAGCAAGATGATAATCGCGACAAACACCAGGGCGATAAGCTGGAAGTTTGTGGTGATGAAGATGCCGATGGGGGCAGGGGTAGCCCAAGGCACCACGAAGGAGAAGCCGTTCATGCCCACGTTATCGATAAAGAATTTGGCAACACTCACGTTGACGCAGCCGGCGGCAACAAAGGGGATGAGCATGTAGGGGTTAAGGATCATCGGCGCGCCAAAGAGCAGCGGTTCGTTGACGGCGAAGGCAACAGGAACAATCGAGGCCTTACCGACGGCTTTGAGCTGCTTGGACTTCATAAAGAGAATCAGCAGAAGCGGCACGATGAACGTGGCGCCGGTGCCGCCGAACTCACCTACGAGCGACATGTTAAAGGTGAGGGAGTGGGCGGGGTGACCACCGGCCAGCAGAACCTGCAGGTTCTCGGCCTGGTTGGCAAGACGGATGGGGTCGATGCCCGGCTGGACGATCGAGGGACCGTGGACGCCGATGAACCAGAAGAACGCGGTGGCTGCCTGGATAAGGATAAGGCCAGGATAGGTTTCTGCAGCGGTAAAGAGCGGGGAGAGCAGCTTGATGAGCAGCTCGGAGAACGGAACACCCATGAGGTTGCGCACGACGACATCGATGATGCCGCAGATGATGACGGCGCCGCCAAAGGGGATGATGTCGCGGAAGTTCTGAGCGATGGCGCCCGGGACCTCCTTGGGCAGCTTAATGGTCAGATCGCGCGAGACGCAGAATTTGTAGACCCACACGGTAATGAACGCGGCGATATAGGCCGAGAACAGACCACGCGTGCCCATGCTGGTGCAATCGAAGACCGAAAGCTCGGAGCCGTTGAACTTGGTGGTGAACTGCGTAACAGCGAGCAGCAGCATGCTGCACTGGGCGGCAACCATGGTGGAGCCGTCGTTGAGCACCTTGCCGGCGGGCATGCGACGGTTCATGGACGCCGTGAAGTTCTTGGCAGTGGTGCCGGCAACCATGATGCCCATGACGCCCATGGTGAAGTTGTACAGCTTGTTGCACCAGTCGATGAGCGGCTGGGGCAGCGTGATGCCAACTACGCCAGGAAGGGTGGCGATCAACAGAAAGATCGAAGAGGTGAGGACGATGGGCATGCACCCAAGGAATCCGTCCTTAATGGCCTGGAGGTAGACGTTCCTCGAGATCTTCTCAAAGAACGGTTGATGCTTTTCGAGCATCTTTACGATGGCGTCCATAGAGCTCCTTTGCTACTTGATGCGCGATGCATGTGGATGGAACTGGTCGTCGATGGATGGTCAGGACTGCCCGGAAACCTTCCTGCTTAAGGAAGGCATTGCGAAATGACAACGTTGTCATTTCGTTAATGACAACGTAAGACATTGTTGGAAGAGCAACAAGGATATACGGGTGAGCGGTCGATATTGTCCGGTAAACGGTTGATTTGTCAGTCGAGCAGGTAGTGTATGCTAGAACGCAAAAAACAAGCGATGCAAAACCGACTGGAGAAGTAGTGGCAACGATGGACAAGAAAAATGTCTCAATGAACGATGTGGCGATTGCTGCGGGTGTTTCTCTCAAGACGGTTTCGCGTGTGATCAACGAGCCCGATAGCGTGCGAGAGTCGACACGCGATAAGGTTCATTCCGCAATGGAGGCGCTCGGGTTTCGAACCAACTTTGCCGCGCGTTCGCTCAAGTTGGGCCGTTACGGGTGCATCGGCGTGGTGCTGTTCCACTTGTCGGGCGGTGCCGTGGACATGATTGACGGTATCGCAGATGCCGCCGAAGAACGCGGCTTTGCGCTCACGATGATCAAAAAGCGGGCGGGGGAGAAGATGACCCTTGCCGAAGCGGCGCGTAGGATGTCGCAGCTGCCTGTTGATGGCATGATCTTCAACCTGCGTCAGATGGTCGATGACTTTGATACTTTTGAGGCACCGAAAGACCTCAAGACGGTGATTATCACACCGATGGAACATCCTACCTGCTCCACCGTCAGTGACGACCAAGAGGGCGGCGCGCGCATGGCGTGCGAGTACTTCTTGAACCACGGGCATAAAAACGTGTACTTCGTCTCTGGTAAGAAAGAGTCGTTGTCGAGCCAGTGCCGTATGAAAGGTTGGCGTGCGGCACTCGAGGCGCGTGGCATTGAGCCGCCCGAGCCTCTGCAAGGCGATTGGAATGCGGATAGTGGCTATGCCGCGGGCCTTGTGCTTGCCGATAAGCCCGATTGCACGGCGGTCCTCGCTGCTAACGACTGCATGGCAAACGGCGTGATGATGGCTCTACGTGACAAAGGGCTCAGTGTGCCCAATGATGTGTCCGTGATCGGCTTCGACGATGAGCTCTATAAGACGATTCCCAACTCGATTCTGACGTCGGTGAAGTTCCGCCACCGCGAGCTGGGCGTCCGTGCGCTTAATGAGGTCGTCGCAGGTCTGGAAGCCCCGAGCTCCAGAAGCCGTACGCTCGTCTCGGGTGTGCTGGTCGAGCGTTCCAGCGTAAAGGACTTGCGGGCGTAGACGTGCTCGGCCTATTCCGTTTGTCTCAATCTGTAACAGCTAGGACCCAAAAACTCGGCTAGATGTTACGGATCGAGATTTTTGGCCCGGCTTATTCCGTTTGTCTCGATCTGTAACAACTAGACGGTCAAAAGTGGTCTACATGTTACAGATTGAGATTTTCGGCTTGGCCTGTGCGTTCATCTCGATCTGTAACAGCTAGGACCGAAAAACTCGGCTAGATGTTACAGATTGAGATGAACAGGAGGACGGGTGCGGTCTAAACAAAATGGCCCGCGCATCACACATCGATGCACGGGCCATTTATTGTCTGCAAGCGGCAGGTGGTGTCAGCGTCTTATGCCTCGAGGTTTTCCTCGATCCAGGCGACGGCACCCTTGGGATCCTTAGTGAGGTCGATGTACTGTTTGCCCTTGGGCGACAGCAGCGTGATGCCCAGGCGGTCGGTGTCGGCCTTCATCTCGTTGTAATAGGTGCGAACCTGCGGAGCCAGGACGATGACGTTGTACTGGTCCATGATGGCGTAGTGGCTGCCGTAGGCACCGGCGTTGGCGGTAATGTCGATGCCCAGCTCGTCGGCGCCTTCCTTAAGCGCGTTGGCGAGCAGTGCAGAGGTGCCGGCGCCAGCGCACAGAACCAGAACCCTCAGATCCTTGCCCTTAAGGGCGGACGGAGCTGCGGAGGCCTCAGTGGCAGAAGCGGTCTCGACAACAGGAGCCTCAACGGCGGGGGCGGCAGCGGTCTTGACGGCCTTGGTCTCCTCGGCCTCTTCTTCGGCCAGGGTCTCGGCCTCCTGCTTGCACAGGACGTTGTCGTAGGCCTTGCAGAACGGGTAGTAGATCAAGAAGTCAACGACCAGCAGGACGACAACCAGGACCAGAGAGATCGGCTGGAAGTTGGTGTCGATGAAGGTGCCGATCGGTCCGGGGAGTGCCCACGGCATGGCATAGATAAAGCCGTTCATGCCCAAAAAGTCGATGAAGAACTTACCAATGAGGACGTTGGCCACGGGGGCAAACAGGAACGGGATCAGGAAGTACGGGTTGAGGATGATGGGCGCGGCGAACAGCAGCGGCTCGTTGACGGCGAACATCACGGGCACGACAGAGGCTTTGCCGACGGCCTTGAGCTGCTTGGAGCGCATAAAGAGCAGGAAGATGATCGGGACAATGAACGTGGCGCCGGTGCCGCCGAGTTCGCCGATGTAGTTACCGAAGTTTTCGGTCAGGGCGAGGGCGGGGTGACCGCCGGCCTGCAGCGTGGCGAGGTTGGTGGTGATGTTGCCAAACAGCGCGGCGTTGAGGGCAGGCTTAACGACCGAGGGGCCGTGGATGCCCATGAACCAGAACAGCGGGATCATGAACCAGATGATGGCGAGGCCGGCGTAGGAATCGGCAGCGGCGAACAGCGGGCTCACCAGCGTGGAGATGACGTTGGCAAACGGGACGGCCAAGCAGGTGCGGCAGATAACGTCGATGACGGCGACAAACAGGATGGAGAAGCTGAAGGCGAAGATGTCGCGGAAGTTCTGGGCGATGGCGCCGGGGACTTCTTTGGGCAGCTTGATGGTGATGTCTCGCTTAATGCAGAAGGCATAGATGTTGACCGTGGCAAATGCGGCGACAAAGGAGCTCAGCAGGCCCTTGGTGCCCATGTTGTCGGTAAAGAACACCGAGACATCGGCGCCGTCGATCTTGGCACTCGTCTGGGTAACGGCCAAGATGAGCATAGCGCACATGGCGGCGACCATGGTGCTCGTGGCGTTGATGGCCTTGCCGGCAGGCATGCGGCGGTTCTTGGAGCCGGTCAGCGCGCTTGCGGTGGTGCCGGCGACCATGATGCCCACGACGCCCATCGTGAAGTTGTAAACCTTGTTGCAGAAGTTCACGACGTCGACGTTCCACCAGTCGGGCAGCGTAAAGCCGCCGACCGTGGCGACAACGCCCGGCAGGGTCGAAATAAGCAGGAAGACAGAAGAAGACAGGATGATGGGCATTGCTGCCAAAAAGCCGTCTTTAATGGCCTGAAGGTAGATGTTCTTAGAGACCTTGTCGAAGTACGGCTGACCTTTCTCCAAGAACTTAACGATCGATTCCATAGTTCACGCTCCTCTTTGCATGAAATCTTAATGGCATGGACGTTGAAAACCTATATGGTCTCCCGCTTGCTAAAAGCCCGGGTGCAGGCGGGGTCGGTCCCAGGGGGAGAGAGGGGAGCGGCTGGGTTTGTATCGCATAGGGCCGCTCCCTTCTCGGGGGAAAGCGAGGCGATGCGCTACTGCGCGTCCGCCATAGTGTCGGCGAGCTCCTTGTACCAGAGTGCCGACTGCTTGATGTAACGTTTTTGCGTGTCGAAGTCGATGTAGAACAGGCCGTAGCGCTTGTTATAGCCATTGGCCCACGAGAACTGGTCCTGCAGGCTCCAGATAAAGTAGCCCTGGACGTCGACGCCCTCGGCGCGCGCCTGGAGCACCTTCTCCATGTGCTGGTCGACAAAGTCGATGCGCTCGGGATCGGCGACGATGCCGTTTGCGTCGGGCTCGGGGTCCTTGTGGCCCAGGCCGTTTTCGGTGATATAGATGACGGGGAGGTTGGGATAGGAGGCGCTGATGTGCTTGAGCGTGTCGTAGAGGCCTTGCGGGTAGATGAGCCAATCCCAGTCGGTGGTGGGGATACCCGGCATATCGACCTGCTGCCCGACGCCCTTAAACTTAAAGCACGAGGTGCCCTTGTCTCCGGTGCCGTTAAAGCTGTTGGTGGACTCGCCATCGTAGGCGGCGATAAACGCCGACTGATAGTAGTTGAGGCCGAACATATCGTTGCGGGGCGCCGCCTTGGCGAGCTCCTCCATGTCGCTGTCCTCAACCGTAAGCGTGGCGTTGTTGGCACGCAGAATCTCGTTGATGAGTGAGAGGGTGCGCGCGGAGTAGTGGCCCAGGAAGGCGCCGTCCATGATGAAGTCGGTGTAGAAGGCGTTGTACAGGTCGGCGGCGTGCTGGTCGGCGGGCGAGTCGGTGGCAGGATATGCCGGCGTCAGGACGTTGACCATGCCAATGCGTCCGCCCAGGTGCTCGGTCTCGTCAAGATCCTTATACAGGTTGACGGCGCGGGCGTGGGCAACGAGCTCGTTGTGCTGGCTCTGGATGCCGCTCGTCACATCAAAGTGATGGTTGGGCGGGAAGTTGCCTTGGATGTATTGGGAGTGCGAGAGGCTGATGAGCTCGTTGATGGTGAACCAATTCTTGACCTCGCGGAACTCGCGGAAGCAGAACTCGGCATAGCGCACATAGGCGTCGACGGTCTTGCGGTTGAGCCAGTCGCCCTGGTTGAACAGGGCGGCGGGGGAGTCAAAGTGATGCAGGGACACATAGGGCTCGACGCCATACTTTTTGCAGCAGGCGAACAGCTCGTGGTAGTGCTTAACGCCCTCGGCGAGGGGCTCGGCATCGTCGCCGTTGGGGAAGATGCGGGTCCAGGCGATGGACACACGGATGGCGTTGAGTCCATGCTCGGCAGAAAGGCGGATATCCTCCTCGTAGCGGTTGTAGAAATCACTGGCCGGGTCGGGCAAAAAGCGACCCTGGGCGACAAGGTAATCGTCCCACATGGTCTTACCCTTGCCTGCCACCTTCGTGGAACCTTCCGTTTGGTACGCGGCGGTTGCGGCGCCCCAAACAAAGCCCTTCGGCAGCTGCTGTACGCGGTTTAGCAAAGACATATGCATACATCCTCTCGTCTCGCTGTTCGATATTGTGCGTTTGCGCTCAGGAGGCTCCCTGGTTAGCGTTCAGCGGTGAAAAAGCCCGATAAACACTATCTTAAAATGATTAGAACCAAAATGAGCACGTGAACATTTGACAATGAGCACGTTAACATCCGGCTGGGATGTATAGAAACAAAACAACTTCAAACAGCCGCGAACGGTTGTATTTGTTCGGTAAGCGGTTTTGATTGACAGAAGTCTTCATGTTGTGGTATATGGCTCGGGTATCATGAGCACGTTATCAATGTATGTACGATGCGCCATGGGCGCGGGGAATAGTTGGGAAGCAGGTTAGCGTGGAAGGCATGGCTCAGCAAACAAGGAATGGTCATTCGGCGAGCGCGGCAGAGGTTGCGGCGCTCGCTGGCGTGAGCCGCCAGACTGTGTCTCGCGTGGTCAACGGTATGCCTAACGTGACGGAAAAGACGCGCAAGCGTGTGCTGGCCGCCATGGAAGAGCTGGGCTTTCGTCCCAATTTTGCTGGAGCGGCGTTGCGCGGCGGGTCGTATCGTTCTATTGGCCTGTGCATGTACAACATCACACGTGTCGGTAACCTGGCGACGCTCGAGGGTATCATGCAAGCGGCGCGCGAGCACGATTTTGCCGTCACTATGATCGAGATGGGCGGCGACAAGCCCTATACACTTGCCGATGCCTCGCGCCGCATGGTCGAGCGACCCGTCGACGGCATGATTCTCAACATGAACCGCATGGCTCCCGATTTTGAGGAGTTTGTTCCCCAGCCGGGAGTGCGAACGGTCATCCTGTCCATGTATGCGCATCCGCGCTGCACGACGATCGACTCCGACCAGTATGGTTCGTGCGAGCTGTTGACCAATTATCTGCTGGAACATGGTCACTCGAATATGCGGTTTGTGGCGGGTCCGGAAAACTCGATTTCCTCGCGTTTTCGTGAGGCCGGTTGGCGCGATACGCTGGGTCGTGCTCATGTCGATGCCGCTCCGATGCTGCGTGGCGATTGGAGTGCGGACAGTGGGTACGCCATGGGCGAGCGGATTGCGGCCGAGGTGCTTGCCGGCGGGTCGCAGGCGCCGACTGCCGTGCTTGCGGCAAATGACCAGATGGCGCTGGGCGTTATCGCCGCGCTCGAGAACGCGGGCCTGTCCGTGCCCGACGACGTGAGCGTGGTTGGTATCGACGACGCACTCGAGGGACTTGTTCCTCACAATCGGCTGACGACGCTGCGATTTGATTTGCGCGGTGTCGGTAAGCTTGCGTTTGAGGCGGCGATTGGAGAGAGCTCGTCTATCGAGGCGATTCATGTGCCGAGTACGCTGGTCGAACGCTCGACTGTTAGGGACATACGGGGTTAGGTCCTACTCCGTTTGTCTCGATTTGTAACAGGTAGACGGTCAAAAGCGGGCTACGTGTTACAGATTTAGATTCTTCGGAAAGAGTAATCCTGTTCGTCTCAATCTGTAACAGCTAGGACCAAAAAACTCGGCTAGATGTTACAGATCGAGACAAACGGCTCCCGACCAGCCCAAAAACAAAAAGACCGGGGGCGGCGCGCCGTGTGACGTGCCGCCCCCGGCTGAGAAATGGGGACAGGTTATGTGAGCGGGCAACCCCGCCAGTCACTAGTCCAGACGACGGGTCTGCGCTACGTGCTTGTACCAGTATGCGCTTGCCTTGGGCGTTCGCTTCTGGGTTTCAAAGTCAACGTAGAAGAAGCCGTAACGCTTGTTGTAGCCATTGGTCCAGGAGAACTGATCCTGCAGGCTCCACAGGAAGTAACCGCCCACGTTGACACCCACCTCCATGGCCTTAAGCAGCCAGCGCAGGTGCTGCTCGATGTAGTCGATGCGCGGCTGGTCGTCCACAAAACCGTCCTTGTAGGGGTCCTTGTAGCCCATGCCGTTTTCGGTGATGAAGATCTGCTTGTAGTTGGGGTAGCGCTGCTTAATGTAGACGAGCAGATCGAACAGGCCCTCGGGATAGATGATCCAGTCCCAGTCGGTGGTAGGGATGCCGGGTTTGTTCACGTGCTCGCCAATGCCCTTAACGCGCCAGCGGCCGGTGCCCTTTTCGCCCGTGCCGTTGTGGTGCAGGTCGTTCTCGCCATCGTAAGCCTTCAAGAAGCGGCACTGGTAGTTGTTAACGCCCAGGTAGTCGTTGTAAAGCGCGGCTTCGCGCATAATCTTGAGGTCCTCGTCCAGGATTTCGATGGTGCCGCCCGAGACGGCGGCCAGGCGGTTGGCGCACTCGAGGGTGTCGGGTGCGTAGTCGCCGCGGAAGGTGGCGTCGAGCAAAAACTGGTTTTGCAGCACGTGCTCGTTGTTGGCGGCTTTGATGTCGGCGGGGTCGTTCTCGTTGAGCGGATACTTAAACTCCAGCGACTGAATGACGCCGATCTTGCCCTTAAAACCGCCGTTGTGGAAGGCCAGTACTGCCTTGGCGTGGGCGAGCATCATGTTGTGCTCGCACTGGAAGGCCTCGGCCAGATGCGCCTTGACGCCACCGGGGAAGGTGCCCTCGATGTAGGTGTTGGAGGCGTCGGCCCAGATCTCGTTAAAGGTGAACCAGTAGGTCACCTGGTCGGCGTACTCCTTAAAGCAGAAGGTGGCAAAGTCCACAAAGGCGTCGATGGTCTCGCGGTTGAGGAAGTCGCCCTTCTCAAAGAGGGGAAGCGGCGTATCGAAGTGATGCAGCGTGACAAACGGCTCAACGTGGTGCTTGTGGCACTCGGCGAAGAGATCGTGGTAGAACTGGACGCCCTCGGGGTTGATTTCGCCGGTGCCGTTGGGGAAGATGCGGCTCCAGGCGATGGAGAGACGAATGCCGTTGATGCCGAACTCCTCGCACAGCTCCAGGTCGACGGGGTACTGGTTGTAGAAGTCCGAAGCGGGATCGGGGGAGAAGCGCCCCTGGGCCTCCAGAAAGTCGTCCCAGGCAACCTTGCCCTTACCGTGAGTGCGGGTCTCGCCCTCTACCTGGTAGGCAGCGGTGGCGCCGCCAAAGACAAAGTCCTCGGGAAACTGCGCGGGCGGGTTGGTGACGCTAGCAGGATTAACGGACATGATGATCCAATCGTCTAAATCGAAGGGCCAGCCGGTCTTGGATGGTCGGCTGGCCCTGGGCGTTACTTACTTCGAAAGTTGCTCACTCACGAAGGCGAGAGACTTGTCGCCGTTCTGGGAGAGCTCGATGTACTGCTTGCCACGGCAGGCGACGCACTTGTTGCCCACGCGCTCACAGTCCTTCTGCAGGTCGGCCAGGTAGCTTGCGGCCTGCGGGGCCAGGACGACCAGGTCAAAGTCGGGGAGCATGTCCACGTGGTTGCCATAGGCCTCGGCAGCGGTCTCGAGGTTAATGCCGCGCTCCTTGGCGGCCTTGGCCAGCGCGTTGGCGAGCAGGCCCGAGGTTCCGCCGCCCTGGCAGAGCACGAGCACGCGCTTGCCGTTGAGGTCGCTGGCGGTCGTTGTCTCGGCAGCGGGTGCTGCGGAAGCGGCGGGGGAGTCGGCCTTCACGGCCTCGGCAGCAGCGCCGGCGGCAACGCTCTTGGCGTCAGCCTTGCCCTGGAAGGCATCGTTGAGCTTGGCGGCCTTCTCGGCGTTCTTGGCGGCGAGCTCCTCCTGGGAGATCTCGGCCTCCTCGGCGCACTTCTGGGCGTCATAGGCACGGAAGAACGGGTAGTACAGAACGAAGTCGACGACCAGGATAAGGGCGAGCATCACAAAAGCGAGCGGCTGGAAGCCCAGGCCCATGATGGTGCCGATGGGGCCGGGGACGGTCCAAGGCAGGGTGTACATAAAGCCGTTCATGCCCAAGAAGTCGATAAAGATCTTGAGGATCCAGATGTTGGCGATCGGGGCAAAGACAAACGGGACAAAGAAGACGGGGTTGAGCACGATGGGCGCGGCGAACAGCAGCGGCTCGTTGACGGCAAAGCAGACGGGGACGATGGCGGCCTTACCGACGGCGCGCATCTCCTGAGACTTGGCCAGGAAGCAGAACATAAAGACCAGGACGAGCGTGGCGCCGGTGCCGCCCATGCAGACGACGAAGTACTGGGCACCCTGGGTCAGGACAGCGGAAGCGTGCTGGCCGGCCTGGAACGCAGCCAGGTTGTCGGTCATGTTGGCAACGAGGGCGGCGGCGATGGCGGGCTCGACGATCGAGGGGCCGTGGACGCCGACGAACCAGAAGAGGCTCATGGCGCCGTAAATTACAGCGAGGCCAATATAGCCGTCGGCAGCGGTGAACAGGGGCTGGAACACCTGGATGACGCCCTGGGCAAAGCAGAAGCCAAAGGCAGCGCGGAAGACGATGTCAAAGACCCAAAAGACGGTGATGCAGACGGAGAAGGGGATGATGTCCTTAAAGGTCTGCGAGATGTTGGGCGGAACCTGCTCGGGCATCTTGACGGTGATGTTGCGCTTAATGAAGAACTTGTAGATGATGCCGGTCACAAACGCAGCGATGAAAGCGGTCAGCAGGCCCTTGGAACCAAGGTAGGTGGTGTTGAAACCACTGGCAGCGTCCGTGGCGATGGTGTCGCTCGAAAGGAGCAAGAAGCCGATGATAGCTGCGCACATGCACGAGATGAAGTTGATCTGGTTGTTCTTGGGCAGATCGCGGTTCTGAGCGTCGGCGAAGTGCTTGGCTGTGGTGGCGGCGCAGGCGATGGCCAGGATGCCCCTGGAGTAGTTGTAGCACTTCCACAGGGCGTTGTTGATGTCATCGGGCCAGTAGAAACCCCAGATGTTGGGGACCGAGGCTACCAGGCAAAAGATGGACGAGAAGATGATGATGGGGATGACGGAGATAAAGCCGTCGCGGATCGCCTTGAGGTACTTATTGCGGGCGATCGCGTTGAAAAAGGGCTGGCCCTTTTCGATGATGGCGATAAGTTGCTCCATGCAATGCTCCTAAGAGTCGGTGGGTTAACAACGATGGTAGCTTTTGGCGTTCGGTTGCCAAAATGTTGACGTTGCCATTTTGCGACACAAAAAAAGACGCGAACCGGTGGTTCCTGTGCCTGCGAACCGTCGATTCCTTATACGTAAACGTTTGAGCCGCCCGGTGGCTCTGTGTTTGCGCAATGGCAACGTTAACATTTGGGTGCCAAAAGCCGTTTGGGGAAGCAAAAATGTCGGTGAACGGTAGGTTTTGGGTGGTGAGCGTATGGTGGGGGAGGCGTTGGATATACTTGAAGGCGGTAAAAATGACTGCGCAAGGTGCCATCAATGGCATCGTTGACATAGAAAGATCGACCTATGGCCGCTGTTAAAAAATCGGTATCCGTTAAGGATGTGGCGCGTCTCGCGGGCGTCTCGGAGCAGACGGTCTCGCGCACCGTGCACGATTCGCCCAGCGTGCGCCCCGAGACCAAGGAACGCGTGCGTGCCGCCATGCGCGAGCTGGGGTATCGCCCAAACTTTGCCGGTCGATCGCTGCGCCGCGGTAAGTTTAAGACCGTCGGCGTCGCCATGTTCAACATTACCGGCACCGGCAACCTCGACCGTATGGAGGGCTTTGCCGCCGCGGCCGACAAACACGGCTATGCCATCACCCTCACTAAAGTAGACGGGCATCCGTATACCCTCGAGAGCGCATCGTCACGCATGAGCGCACTGCCAGTGGACGGTATGGTTGTGATCATGAATCGCATGCCGGCGGACTTTGGCACCTTCGAGCCGCTACCTGGCATGCAGACGGTGCTCGTTACCATGCTGGAGCACCCGCTCTGTTCAACGGTCGATAACGACCAGTTCGATTGCTCGCGCCAGGTGGTCGAGTATTTGCTGGGGAGGGGGCACAAGACTGTGCACTTTATCTCATGCCCCGAGCGCTCGCTTTCGGGCATGCGGCGCGAGGAAGGCTGGCGCGAGACATTGCGCGCGCATGGCATTGAGCCCCCGCAGCTCGTGCGCGGCGACTGGACGGCACAGAGCGGGTATGCCGCAGGCCAGGCTCTGGCGGATGATCCGACCTGCACGGCCATTTATGCCTCCAACGATGCCATGGCATATGGCTGTATCCGTGGGCTCGAGTCGCGCGGGAAGTGCGTGCCCCAGGACGTGAGCGTGGCGGGTGTTGACGATAGTCTGGGCGATATCGTGCCCGACCGTCGCCTGACCACGGTGCGCTTTGACAACAAGCGCGTCGGCATGTGGGCGGTCGACAAGATTGCCGGCGCCGATGGGGGTGCGTCTGGCGTGGAGCACATGCTGATCCCCGGTGTGCTCGTAGAGGGCGATACGGTGCGCGATTTGCGTTAGGGTGCGGTCCTGTTTGGGTTGTCACTAACTGTGTTCGATATTGTTCAGATTGGTTTAAAAACCGTTCACGGGCGAAAAGTGACCGTTCATAGCTTGAAATTGCGTTTTGCGCTGTTCTTTTTTGTTTGAATGTTAATGTTTCTGTCATACAGAACGCAGCGCGTATGCCCGGACGCGATGCTCTCCATTGGTTCATATGTGAAAGGAACGCAATATGGCAACCAAAGAAGAAATCTCGATGGTTGGATTCGAGATTGTCGCATACGCAGGTGACGCCCAGACCGATCTGCTTGCAGCGCTCGATGCTGCTCGCGAGGGCGATTTTGAGAAGGCCGAACAGCTGCACAAGGATGCCAGCGATGCACTTATCGGCGCCCACGACACGCAGACCAAGCTGCTTTCGCAGGAGGCCGGCGGTGGCGAGATGGAGATGACCTTCATCATGGCTCACGCTCAGGACACTCTCATGACCACTATGATCCTGGAGAAGCAGGCCCGCTTTACCATCGATGCCTACAAGCGCATCGCCGAGCTCGAGGCCAAGCTCGCCTAACGAGCCCTCACAACCAAGTCCCCTTCCAAAAGCTCTGCCGCTACCCGCGGCAGGGCTTTTTCTGTCCTCCTCCAAGTTGCGGTGAAATAGGGACTGAATAGGGGCCGACGGGCGCAAAACAATCCCTATTCCACCGCAACTCATCCGGAGATAGTCATTGGGGACAGTCTTGGTGCGCTCTGTTCGTCTTCCCGTTCGTTTTTTGCTCGGTGGGTATACTTCCTTTCGCATTAAGCCCCGGACTGAGGAGGTATCCAAATGCCGGATAACGGGTCAATACAAAAAAGAGACGCGCACGAGATGGCTCATGGGCGTCCTGTCCAGATAACCGAGCACACGACGGTAACCGAGCTGCAGCCCAGTCTGTCCGATGTCGTGTGCGCAAACAAAAAGCTGCAGATTGGCTTTATCGTTGCGCTCGTGGTCCTGGCGCTGCTGTCGGGCTTTGTAGCTCGTCCGCATTTCGCCGATACCAAAACTTGGGACTCCACCATCGAGGTCATCGACCAAAAGAAGGGTAACGTACTGGCGCTCACGACCTCGTGCGTGGCGCTGTCTGCGGGCATTACCGCGCTGCCGGGTGATACGGGAACGCCGGTTGCCGAGCAGCTCGCGCAGCTTTCAGGCAACCTTGGTATCGTGCTTGCCGTGCTCTACCTCGAGAAATACCTGCTAACCATTTTGTGGTCGGTTGGCTTGGGCATCTTAATCCCGTTTGCGTTGGGGCTCTTTGCGGTGTCGCTCGGCATTCACGGGCGCTGGAGCACGAGCGCTGTCCTGCGCCGTGTGGCGACACGCGTGCTGGTAGTTGCCGTGATCGGCATGGCGTTGGTGCCTGCAAGCGTTTGGGTGTCGCAGAAGGTCGATGAAACGTATCGCGTAAGTATTGAGCAAGCTGAGCAAAAGGCTGCGGACGCTGCGGACGCGGCCGACACCACGGACAAGTCAGCCGAGACCAGCTCAAAATCGAATAAGAAAAAATCCGAGGCCACAGAGTCCAAAAACGTGCTCGAGCAGTTGACTGATGGGGCCTCGAGCCTTGTTACGTCGGTGACCAGCGGTGCCAAGCAGATGACCGACGAGATCGTGCAGCAGGTGACCGACCTCATCGAAGGCGTCATCGTGATGATCGTGACTTCGTGCGTTATCCCGCTGCTGGTGCTCGTGGCGTTCCTGTGGCTGGGACACGTACTGCTAGGGATCGATATTTCCGGCCCGGCGAACTATTTGACGGGCCGCTTTCTGAGTGCTCCGTCCAAGCACGCCAAATAGGGTGGGCAGTCCGAGTAGCTAAAACAGCTGTATATACCGGGGAATACCGCCGAAGGGCGGCCGAGACACGTTCTTGGCCGCCCTTTTGTTTGTTGAACACGTGGTCGCTACGTCCGCGCCCGGCTCAAACGGTCAGCAATCATCCGTGAACGATATTTGTTCAAAAAAGAACAAAGATAAACAAATAGTTGTTGCAGTTACTGTTCGAATGTGTTCAAATAAACATGAACAGTGAAGAACCGCACATTCAGATGCCCGGACCTGAACGCGATTCAACACTTCCAAACAGAAACTACGCACCTGCGTATCTCTCAAGGAGGATGTCATGAGGGTTGTAATCGCTTCCGATGCCGACGGTATGTCGATGAAGGAGTCTATCAAGGAGATGCTCATCGCCGACGGTCACGAGGTCGTCGACTATTCCGAGACCCCTGCCGCGGACTTTGTCGATTCCGCGACCGCCGTTGCCAAGGACCTGCTGGAGCACAAGGATTCCCAGGGCTTCGCATTCGATAAGTACGGCGTCGGCTCCTATATGGCCGCCGTCAAGATCAAGGGCATGGTCGTCGCCAACATTTCCGACGAGCGTTCCGCTTACATGACCCGCGAGCACAACGGCTCGCGCATGGTCACCATGGGCCCGGGCGTTGTGGGCACCGAGGTCGCCAAGAAGATCGCCCGCGAGTTCCTGCGTGCACAGTACGCCGGCGGCCGTCACCAGATCCGTGTCGACATGCTCAACAAGATGGCCTAACGAGAGCCACCGAGAACTCGAACTTCTACCTCAACTTGTGAATTCAGACGAAAGGACGTTCTGATGAAGAAGACCATCGCAATCGGTTGCGACCATATCGTTACGGACGAGAAGATCTATCTGGCCGACCGCCTGGAGCAGGCTGGTTACAAGGTGCTCGACTGCGGCACCTACAGCCACACCCGTACGCACTATCCCATCTACGGTAAGGCCGTGGGCGAGGCTGTTGCCAGCGGCAAGGCCGACTTTGGCGTGGCCCTGTGCGGCACCGGCATCGGCATCACCAACGCCGTCAACAAGGTTCCCGGCGCCCGCTGCGCCCTGGTCCGCGACATGACCTCTGCCCTGTATGCCCGTCGCGAGCTCAACGCCAACATCGTGGGCTTTGGCGGCAAGATTACCGGCGAGTTCCTGATGGCCGATATCATGCTTGCCTTCCTGGAGGAGCCCTACGAGAAGACCCCCGAGCACGATGCCCTGATCGCCAAGATCGATGCCTGCAATAAGGCCGACGCCGAGGCTCAGGCTGACCCGCACTTCTTTGACGAGTTCCTCGAGAAGTGGGACCGCGGCGAGTACCACGACTAATTAGGTTCCGGCGTTCTGCCGAACGCCGGACCGGCCGACGCTGCGAAGCCATCTGGCGGGCAATCTGCCGTTCAGCTTCGGCGGCATGACCAGAAGGTCAATGCCGCCTCGCTTCACGGCACCTTGCCTCGCCAGCTGACTTCTCGCTGACGTTGGGGGTACCTGTGGGGTTACCGCTGTTGTTGCGAAGCTTTCTGGTTCAGTAAGCTGCTCCGATAACACGTTTGCTTGCTGAGCTTGTGGGCTTCGTTTTGGCGGGACCCAGTATTCTGCAGCTTTTCAATTGACGGCTCGCGTTTCTGTGAGGGGGCGCGGGCCGGTTTTCTATCAGCCCTATTGACTTGGCGGGCTGTCATAAGAAAGGGAAGGCTCCTATGGAGTTTGTTCTTGATAACGGTTCTATCCGCGTAGCACTGAGCACGGCGGGCGGCTCGTTCACCTCAATTGTGGCCGACGGTCGCGAGTATCTGTGGCAGGGCGATCCTTCGGTCTGGTCGGGCCAGGCACCCATTTGCTTCCCGATCTGCGGCGGCCTTCGTGATGGTCGCGCAATGGCCATGGGCGGCCGCGAGGTAAAGCTCGCCCGTCACGGCTTTGCGCGCAAACAGGAGTGGAAGCTCGAGGAGCAGGGCGACAACATGGTTGCGCTGAGCCTAAGCTCTGCCGACCATGCCGAGTTGCTCGAGCAGTACCCGTATCCGTTTAAGATCGTTGCTCGCTACACGATTGATTCGGAAAAGGTGGTCGTGTCGTACGAGGTGACCAATGAGGGCACCGAGGACATGCCGTTCTTTGTGGGCGGTCATCCCGGCTTTAAGTGCCCGCTCGACGAGGGCGAGTCCTATGACGACTACGAGCTCCGTTTTGAGCAGCGTGAGGCCGCCGAGCTCTGTACTGCCGTTCCCTCGACGGGCCTGATTGATGTTGAGCATCGCAGCAAGAATCCCATGATCGGCCAGAACCTGCCGCTTACCCACGAACTCTTCGACTTCGCGGAGACCATCTTCGACGTGCTCGAGAGCCGCGTGGTTACGCTGACCAAGAAAACCGAGGACAAGGGCGTGCGCCTGACGTTCCCCGATATGCCGTACCTGATTGTATGGAGCAAGCCCGAGGGCGACTTTGTGGCAGTTGAGCCGTGGGGTGGTCTGTCCACCTGCTCCGATGAGGACGATGTTCTGGAGCACAAGCGTGGCTGCCTGGTGGCCAAGCCGGGGGAGACCGTTACCCGCGGCTTTGAGATCGAGATCCTTTAACGAGTTATCGTATGTTTGGGGCGGGTCATGCCGCCCCGGAACAGGAGTTCAACATGATTCTGACCGTTACCATGAACCCGTCGATTGATACGCGCTATCAGCTCGACAAGCTGATCATCGACGATGTTAACCGTGTGACGCCCGAAAAGACCGCTGGCGGCAAGGGCCTCAACGTGAGCCGTGTGCTGCTGCAGTTGGGCGACGATGTGCTCGCGACCGGTCTGCTCGGCGGCCACATGGGTGCCTATATGGCCGAGCTTATGGATGCCGACGGCGTCAAGAACGACTTTGTGCCCATCGCCGGTGAGACGCGCATTTGCCTGAATATTCTGCACGAGGGCAATCAGACCGAGCTGCTGGAGAGCGGCCCGCAGATCGCCCCGGCCGAGCTCGAGGCCTTTACGGCCAAGTTTGCCGAGCTTGCAGCGAAAGCGGACGTTGTGACGCTTTCGGGCTCGCTGCCGCGTGGGGTCGATGCCGGCTACTATGCCGAGCTCGTCAAGATCGCCGAGGAGGCGGGCGCCAAGGTGCTGCTCGACACCTCGGGTGCATCGCTGGAGGCCGCGCTGGAGTCCGACGCTAAGCCTGAGCTCGTAAAGCCCAACCTGACCGAGATTAACGGCCTGCTGGGTACGTCCTTTACGACCGATGATGTCGATGCCCTGCGCGAGGCGCTTGCCGCCGATGACCGCTTTGCCGGTATTCCCTGGGTTGTCGTTTCGATGGGCGCTGCCGGTTCGGTGGGCTTCCATGAGGGCCGCGCGTTCCGCGCCAAGACGCCCGCGATTGCGGCTGTGAACGCAACGGGTTCCGGTGACTCGACCATCGCCGGCTTTGCGCATGCCATTGCGGCTGGTGCCGACGACGTCACGGTGCTCAAGACCGCCAATACCTGCGGCAAGCTCAACGCCATGGATCCCAAGACCGGTCACCTGGTCATGGACCGCTGGGACGAGATCTTCAACAACGTTGAAGTAACGGAGCTTTAGAGTTACGCGGTTTTACCAAACCGCGTAACGGCTCGACGCTGCGCGGGCCGCATTTGGACAATCTGACGTTCAACTTCAAGGGCGCGACCAGAAGGTCAGCGCCCTTTCGTTTCACGTCACCTTGTCTCAAATGCGGCCCGCTCGCTGTCGTTTCCAAGACATCGGCGTTGCCTTGCTTCGGGAATGCGGCAGATAGGGACGTTCCTTTTCTGCTGGCAGTTTGGGACACTCCTTACGGGGCACCCCCCCCTCCACAGCGCCTATGCCAGCTTGTCGATTTGCCCAATCTCCCAGAGCGGAATGTTGACGAGCGTGTCCTCGTCTCTATATGCCGCTAACGATGTTCTCACGCAGCGCCCGAGTTTGAACTTCTCGCAGGCAGTCCTCAGGCTCTTTGCTTTGAGATTCTCTGCCGCCTTGACCTCGAGCGGAAGCACGGTCCCCGCATGGTCGATGGCAAAGTCAGTCTCTGCATTGCCGGAGGAGGATGACCAATACGCGGGAGTTTTGCCTTGGAGCAAAAGCTCCTGTGCGACGTATTGCTCGGTCAGCGAGCCTTTGAACTCCGTAAAAACAGCGGGCCCGTTCAGAACAATGGCTGGCGTGAGGCCGGAGAGTGCTCCGAGGATGCCGGTGTCGATGCAGAACAGCTTGAAGCCCGAGAGATCCTCGTAGCTTGTGAGCGGTGCTCTTAGGGCGGAAACACGTGGTACCTTATGAACGATTCCATAGTCCATGAGCCACTGGAGGCTTTCCTCAAAATCGCGTGCGCGCGCCCCGGGACGAAGCGCGCCGTAGACGAACTTCTTGTTTTCCTTTGCGAGCTGGCCGGGAAGGGATTTCCAAACCAGCCTCATGCGCTCGACGATGCGGGCTGGCGCATGCTTGCCAAAATCGGATTCATAAGCTTCGATGATTTGCTGCTGAAGCCTGCGGGCCTCGATGAAATCGTGGGAGGCGGCGAAAGCGGAGACAACTTCTGGCATGCCACCGACAACGAGGTATTCCTTGAGCAGGCGCTCGAGCTTTTCGGAAACGTTTGTCAGCAGGTCCATGTCTGCGGCAAGGATGGCATCTGCGAGCGGATCGCCATCGACGGCACGAACGAACTCGACAAACCCCATGGGGCGCATGGTGAGCTGGTCGATCTTGCCGACGGGGAACGACTCGTTTTCGCGTCGGAGCGCGAGCCCCATATAGGAGCCGGCTGCCACGATATGGTATTCCGGCGCCAGCTCGTTGAAGTATTTGAGCGAGGTGATGCCACGCGGTGCCTCTTGGATTTCGTCGAAGATGATGAGCGTGTCTGTCGGCGTTATGGTCTGGCCGCGCAGGAGCTCTATCTGGGAGATGATGCGTTTGGGGTCAAGGCTTCCGTCGAACAGCGAACGTGCGCCCGGTTCGAGCATAAAGTCAAAGCGGATGACGTTTTGATACTGCTGGCCTGCGAATTCGTTAAGAAGCCAGGTTTTTCCCGTCTGGCGGGCCCCCTTAAGCAGGAGGGGCTTGCGGTTTGCCCTAGATTTCCAAGCGATGAGTTCGTCCATTAGCTGTCGCTGCATACTGCCTCCTAACGATCATGGTTAGTATAAGACCGTTTCGGTCTTTCCATCGAAAAATGTGGGAGTAAACCACGTTTTTCCATCGAATAATGTGGGAGGCAACCACGTTTTTCCATCGAATAGTGTGGGGGTTTAGGTCGGCACCTGGGGGCGTTCCTTCTCTGCCGGCAGTTTGGAACACTCCTTGTTTTGGTGCAAATTAGCTACCCTTGCATCAGAAAACGGCGCCCGTCGGCGATGTTGCCGGCGGGCGCCGTTGTCGTGTAGGTGGCTATGTCGTGCGGGCTGCTGTTGAACGTTCGAGCTCGCGTGCTACAGCGAGTCGATAAAGCGCTGCTGGGCGGCGCGTCCTGCCTCGTCCCACTTAAAGACGCCGGCGTTGTCGAGCACGTGGCCAAACACCACGCCGACCTCCTCGTGCAGGATATCGATGGCGTTGTCGGCCGTAAGCTCGTCGGCGCGGCGGGCAAAGACGTCCTCAGCCCATGCGGCGTGGCTGCGGCAAAGATCATCGCCCTCGAGCGCACCGGCAAGGTCGTAGCTGGCATCGACCTTGGCTGCCAGCAGATGCTCACGGACAGCGCCAAGCTCGGGAACCAGGCGCGGCGGCAGAATGGCCAGGCCCATGACTTCGATCAGGCCGATGTTCTCCTTCTTAATGTGGTGGTACTCGGCATGTGGGTGGAAAACGCCTAGCGGGTGCTCGTCGGTCGTGATATTGCAGCGAAGCGCCAGGTAGGCCTCGTAAATCTCGCCGCCGGCGTTGCCGCGGGAGTCCACGCGGCGAATGACGGGCGTCACGGTGTTGTGGGCCACGCCGTCGGCTGTGTGCGCGATGACGCCCACAGACTCATCGGTCCACTCGCGCCAGGCGAGGATAATCTTCTCGGTGGCGTCGAGCAGCTGGGCGCGGTCGTGCGAGCGCAGTCGCAGCACCGAAAGCGGCCACTGCAACACGGTACCGCTGACCTGGTCAAAGCCGGGCATGCTAAACTGCGAGACCTCGGCGGCGTGCATCATGGGGAACTCGTGCGCGCCGCCCTGGAAGTGGTCGTGCGACAGAATCGAGCCGCCCACGATGGGCAGGTCGGCGTTGGAGCCAATAAAGTAGTGCGGGAACAGGTCGACAAAGTCGAGCAGGCAGGTCAGCCCCTTGCGGTCGACGTGCATCGGACGATGCTCGGAGCTCATGGCAATGCAGTGCTCGTTAAAGTACGCGTACGGGCTGTATTGGAAGCCCCAGCGCTCGCCGTCGAGCTGGATAGGGATAACTCGCAGGTTCTGACGGGCGGGATGGGCACCGCCGTCGGCTGCGGCGGAGCGTCCAGGGTAGCCCTCGTTCTCGATGCACAGCTGACAGGCGGGATACTTCTCGCTCGTGTTTTTGGCGGCACCGGCCGCGGCAATATCGCGCGGGTCCTTCTCAGGCTTGGACAGGTTGATGGTGATCTCCAGGTCGCCCCAGTTGGTGGGGGTGCTCCATTTGATATTGCGCGCGATGGCGGCGCGGCGCACGTAGCCGGCGTCGCAGCATAGACCGTAGAACCAGTCGGTTGCGGCGCGGGGCTCGTTGACACCAATGCGGCCGTTGAATTCCTCGTTTACAACCGAAGGCCTCGGCATCAGCACACCCATGATGCGCATGGCGATGCGATCGCGGCCCGATGCCGTATCCTCGGCAGCACCGTTGGCAACGGCGGCCTCGGAAAGCGCGGCAAGTGTGCCTTCAAGGTCAAAGTTGGGCAGGGTGTCGGGGTGCAAGAGCGAGAGTTTCTCGACCTGGAGCGCCCAGGCCATGTCGAGCGCCGGCCCCGTAGCACCGATGCACTCGAGAATGGTGTTATACGCCCAGATGCGATCGTCCTGGCCGATCATCGATCGGTGGATAGCGTACTCGATCAGGTTCTGCGCGGCCTCGCGCACGTCAGTCATTACAGCCATGCCGCGTAAGCCCCCTTGTCAGAAATTGCGTAGTGGCGGGCAGAGCCCTCGCCTAGCCAGCCGTTCATCTTGGTGATAAAGGTGTCGACCAGGTCGAGCGGCACGAAGGCCTGGATGGTGCCACCAAAGCCGCCACCGTGGATACGGACGGCGCCACGGCCGTCGAGCACGTGCTCGGCCAGTGCCAGGGCATACATCGAGGGCTGCTCGGAGCCCAGCTTGGCAACGACATTCTGTAGGTACATGGCAGAGCTGGCGCCGGACTCGCGCGTCAGGACCAGGAACTGATCGATGTCGCCGGCGTTCAGAGCAGCCCAGCGCTTGTCGACCAGGCCGTTCTCGTACCAGTAGTGAACGGCGCGCAGGCAGGCGCGGTCGCCCAGCTTGGCGCGCAGCTCGGGGAGCTTGGCGTCAAAATCGGCAACGTCGACCTCGCACAGGCGTGCCTTGCCAAACTCGGCGGCAACGTCCTGCATCTCGCGCGGAACGGCGGCGTAGTCGTCGGTGGCGGCCACGTGGTCGGCACCGACCTTAACGAGCACGAGCGCATAGCCGTGATCCTCAAAGTTGAGCTCGAGCTTCTGGGTTTTAGGCTGAGCCTGGTCCTCAAAGTCCATGTAGGCAAGGCCGCCCAGGCACACGGCGGCCTGGTCCATCAGACCGCAGGGCTTGCCGTAATAGTTGTTCTCGGTGCGCTGGCTCATCTGCGCGAGCGCGACGGGCTCGATGGCGGGTGCGCCCCAGAGGGTTTCCATGGCGCGACCGTACGCGGCCTCGACGGCGGCAGAGCTGGAAAGACCGCCGCCCGAGGGGACGGAGCAGGTGAAGGCGAAATCGAAGCCGTGGGGCTCAACGCCAAGGGCTGCAATCTCGTGGGCCATGCCGCGGACGAGGCTCGCGGACGTGCCCTTCTCGGACTCTTGAATATCCGGCGTGTCGAGCATGATTTCAAACGTAGGATAGCCCTCGTCGGCGACGCGAATCTTGTTGGAGTCGGTTGCCACGGCGATGCCGTCAACGGCGACATCGAGCGAGCCGGCGATAACGTGGCCGCCCTCGTGGTCGGTGTGGTTGCCGCTGATCTCGGAACGGCCGGGCGCGTGCACGTAGAGCACCTGGCGGTCGCCGATGGGGCCAAACTCCTCCTCGAACAGCTTGGTGAGCGTGGCGAATGTCTTTTCGTCGGGGGTGGTCATGGGAGTCCTTTCCTTGGCGCGCCCGGGTGGGTTTTGCGTCGTTATGAGTACGTTAACAACTTGAAGCGGCATGAACCAAGTATTCACGATACCGCACGCTACGGGCTATGTTAACGTACTCATAACACAACGCTTATCACTTTTTGAGAATCTGGTAATCGGTAGAAATTCAGCCGTGAACGGTATTGCCGTATGGACTTATAGAGCAGAAGAGTTGCGGATTGAAAAAGTAGAGTACGTTAACATGCGTCCGACGATAGCGGGCCTCGGCGCGGGGTGTATTTCTGCCCGGGCCGGCATTCACGCTATTCAGATCTCGCAACGGTGAAGGTGATCCTGTGGCAAGGCGCCCGTCCAACGATACAGGTACGCGTCCGGTCTCCATGGCCGACGTCGCCCGCGCTGCTGGCGTTTCGCAGCAGACGGTTTCGCGCGTCGCCAACGGCTTGCCCAACGTTAACGAGCAGACGCGCCAGCGCGTGCAGGCCGCTATGCAAGAGCTCGGCTTTCGTCCGAGTTATGCCGGTCGCTCGCTGCGCGACGGCCGCTACCATTCGGTCGGTCTGTGCGTCAACGATGTCACCAAGTTTGGCAACCTCTCAATGATCGACGGCATCGCCAGCGCTGCTCGCGAGCATAATTGCGCCATCACGCTGGTCGAGATGTCCAAGACCGAGGAGTTTTCGCTTGCCGAGGCAACGCGTCGTATGGCCGCGCTGCCTGTGGACGGCATCATTATCGGCATGAGCCGTATGGCGCCCGATTTTGAGACGTTTGATCCACTGCCGGGCATTGGCACGGTCATCGTTACCATGTACGCGCACCCGCGGGTGACCACGGTAGACTCCGATCATTACGGCTGCTCGCTCTTGCTTATGAATCACCTGTTTGAGCTGGGGCATGAGCAAATTCGCTATATTGGCGGCCCGTCGTTCTCGGTCGACGAGCAATTTCGTCGAGCCGGTTGGCAGGATGCGCTCGAGCGTAGGCACATTAAGCCGCAGACGCCGCTCGAGGGCGACTGGTCTGCCAACAGCGGTTACGAGGCCGGCAGATATCTGGCCGAGCACGACCGCACCATGACGGCGATTTACGCGGCAAACGACCAGATGGCAAACGGCGCAATTGCAGCGCTGCGCGATAGTGGCTTGCGCGTGCCCGAGGACGTGAGCGTGGTGGGCGTCGATGATTCGCTCGATGATTTTGTGGCACACAACGAGCTCACGACCGTGCGATTTGATCTACATCAGCGCGGACGCGAGGTATTCGAGCATGCGGTTCCCGAGGCGGGTACGGCGGGCAAAACCGTTGCCATTCGTATTCCCGGCCAGCTCATTATTCGACATAGCACGGCGATACCGCGCGCATAGTTTGCGCAGGTAAATGGCGATTTATCGTATTTCAATAACAATCGGTATGGATGCCGGCAGATAACAGCTGGGATACTGCCGAGTGTTATGATAGACGGGTTCTTTTGTCTATCTAGGAGGCTTTGCCTGATGGAGATCACCAAGGATATCCGCTACATCGGTGTCGACGATCACGACATTGACCTGTTCGAGGGCCAGTACGACGTGTCCGAGAACGGCATGGCATACAACAGCTACGTTATCTTGGGCGAAAAGATCGCTGTCGCCGATTCAGTCGATGGCGGTTTTGTTGACGAGTGGCTCGGCAACCTCGAGGCCGTGCTCGATGGCCGTACGCCCGACTATCTGGTTGTCCATCACATGGAGCCCGATCACTCCGCCGGTATCGCCGCCTTTATGGAGCGCTATCCCCAGGCACAGATTGTGGCCAGCATGGGCGCCTTCCGCATGATGGTCAACTACTTTGGCACCGACTACCCCGAGCGCAAGATGGTCGTCAAAGAGGGCGACGTGCTCGATCTGGGCGGCCACAGCCTGACCTTTATCGGCGCCCCCAACGTTCACTGGCCCGAGGTGATCTTCTCCTACGAGTCCACCGACAAGGTGCTCTTTAGTGCCGACGGCTTTGGCAAGTTTGGCGCCAACGACATCGAGGATCCCGAGGGGTGGGCTTGCGAGGCTCGCCGCTACTACTTTGGCATCGTCGGTAAGTTCGGCAAGTTTGTGCAGGCCGTCCTCAAGAAGGCCGCCGGCCTGGACATCCAGATCATCTGCCCGCTCCACGGCCCCGTGCTGACCGAGAACCTGGGCTATTACCTCGACACCTACAACACCTGGTCGAGCTACCAGCCCGAGGACGAGGGCATCACGATCGCCTATGCGAGCGTGTATGGCCATCTGAAGGCTGCCGTCGAGGAGCTCGCATCTGCGCTCGAGGCTCGCGGCCAGAAGGTCTCCGTCTTTGACCTGGCTCGCGACGACATGGCCGAGGCCGTTGAGGATGCGTTCCGCTACGACCGTCTGGTGCTCGCCTCCATTACCTATCAGGGCGAGATCTTCCCGTGCATGAGCACCTTTATCCACACGCTCGCCGAGCATGCCTACCAGAACCGTACCGTGGCGCTTGTCGAGTCCGGTTCCTGGGCGCCCGCAGCTGCCAAGATTATGACCAAGGAGCTCGAGGGCATGAAGGACATCACCCTGACGCAGAACAAGGTGACTGTGCTGGGCTCGCTCAACGACGCCTCGCGCGCTCAGATCGAGGCCCTTGCCGACGAGCTGTCCAAGTAACGACACGTTCACTTTTGACGCTCAACCATCACAACCACCACAAAGGGGACAGGCACCTTTGTGGTGGTTTTTGTTTAAGCGCCGGCAATGATGAGGGCTGGACGTGCGCTGTCGGTAGCCTCGGCGATTGAGGTGGCGACGGCATGGTCGGGGTCACGGTCCATCACGATGGCGTCGACATCGGTCAGCTCGGCAAAGCGGTACATGCCGCGTCCGTTAACCTTGCTGGCGTCCATGAGGGCGACGCTTTGATGGGCCGCGGTGATCATAGCCGTTTTGGTCTCGGCCATCTGGGGAAAGTCGGTCGTAAAGCCGCAGCTGGAGACAAAGGCGCCGGGGCACATGACGGCCAGATCGGCATGGACCATTTGGAGCGCCTGCATAGTGAGCGGTCCGTACAAATAACGATGGCCTTTGCGCAACGCCCCGCCCAGCATGACGACATCGACCGAGGGCATGCTCTCGTCGATGTAATCGGCAATGGTAATGTCGGCCGTGATGACGGTGATGCCGTTGCGCTGGTCGAGGAGCCGAACGAACTCGAGCGCCGTGGTGCCCGAGTCGACGAGCAGCGTGTCGCCGTCATTGACGAGCTCGATGGCGCTTTGCGCGATGGCTTGCTTGGCGGCGACGTTGACATTGATGCGGCGATCCTGCGTGGAGACGGTCAGACGTTTGTGGAGCGACACGGCGCCACCATGCGTGCGGCGCAGCTTGCCTGCTTCGGCGAGCGCGTCCAGGTCGGCGCGGGCGGTGACGGAGGACACGCCAAAGGTCTGGGCGATTTCTGCTACCTGCACTGAGGCGTTATGATCGAGCATTTCCATAATGGCGGTACGGCGTTCGTCGGCAAAAGCACGGTTGGTGGCTTGGGCCATGCTTGCTCCATTCTCGGCTAAATTTGCAGGAATTGTGTTGACTCTATTTTCGTTCATTTTCTTTTTGAGTAAGAAAACACCTTTCGATTACTTATCTTTTCTATAAAAGAAAGACGCTGAACGCTCAAAATTCAATATCGAACATGTCCACTCGGCTCAAATTCCTTCCGTTTACTTTTCAAAAACGACTGTATTGACCTGCATGGGCTCAATATCTCGCGCGTGTAAAGCCGCTGAATTTCATACAATGAGCGCAGCAAAACGCAAGGTAAAACGCCTTGTGAACAACTACGCCCGATGTCCAGATGCGGGCGAGGGAGAGGAGCAAACGCTCATGGCACTTGTTACCACCGAAAAGATGCTCAAGGACGCTCAGGCCGGCCACTACGCTGTTGGCGCATTCAACGTCGAGAACCTCGAGTTTGTTATGGCCGTCCTGGCCGCTGCCGAGGAGACCAAGTCCCCCGTCATCATGCAGACCACCCCGGGCACCATCAAGACCGCTGGTCTGGACTACTTCTACGGCATGGTCAAGGCTGCCGCCGAGCGCGCTTCCGTGCCCGTCGCTCTGCACCTCGATCACGGCGATGGCTATGACCGCTGCATGCAGGCTTTCCGCACGGGCTACACCTCTGTCATGATCGACGGCTCGCACGAGTCTTTCGAGGACAACATCGCTCTGACCAAGTCCGTCGCCGACGCTGGCCGCGCCATGGGCGTGCCCGTCGAGGCCGAGCTCGGTAAGGTTGGCGGCAAGGAGGACGACGGTCCCGCGGTTGAGGGCGAGAGCCCCTACACCGATCCTGCCGAGGCCAAGGAGTTCGTCGAGCGCACCGGCTGCACCTCGCTGGCCATTGGCGTTGGCACCAGCCACGGCGTGTACACGAGCGATCCGCACATCGAGCAGTCCGTGGTCAAGGCCATCCGCGACGCCGTCGACGTGCCGCTGGTTCTGCACGGCACCTCCGGTGTGCCCGATGAGCAGGTTGCCGAGGCTGTGAAGAACGGCATCTGCAAGGTTAACTACGCCACCGAGCTACGTCAGGCCTACACCAAGGGCTTCATGGCCTACATGGCCGAGAACCCTGCCTGCTTCGATCCCAAGAAGCCGGCCAAGGAGGGTATGCGTGAGATCACCGAGCTGGTTAAGATCCGCATGACCAACCTTAACTCTGTGGGCAAAGCAGAGTAACAGCAAGGGTACTCCGACTCGCTACATATCCCGGGGAGGGACGAGGGCTTAGTTCCCCAATCGTCCTCGGGCATGCAAAAAGCCTCGCTGCGCACTTCGTGCGGCGAGGCTTTTTGCCCCCTGCGGAAAGATTGGGGGACTAAGCCCTCGTCCCTCCCAAGTTGACCTACTCGAGGTCGTCGCCCTTGTGGCGTTAGGGCGGAAATGGGTGGGGCGTTAGGGCTTCTTTGCTGATGGGGGATTAGTATGCCCGGGCTTGGTTGGGGAATGCCTGGTCTAGTGAGGCTTGGAGTTTTTCGAAGGATGTCTGCAGGTTGAGGTGTTGGTCTGCAGAGCGTTTGGTTTTTGTGGTGGGGGAGTCGAGGAGGCTGTTTCTCTGTGTCGGGGGGAAGGAGAAAAGGTTTGCATGTTTTAGGGATGGCTGCTGTGCTGCGTCATTGGAAGAATGCATGCTTGTGCGGCCTCCTCGATGTCCACCAATAGATTGCGCTCGGGGTATGCTGCTAGGTCCCGTGCGTTGGCAGTATTATGCCGCGGCTGTTGCAAAGAAGCGCTAAAGAAAGGCTTAACCTGGTTTGATGTTACGATGAAACTGCAGGTCAAAGCCATCGAGTAACACTCTTGAAAGGTTTTGAGCTTAAGGGCTTTCTAAGGTTTGTGACGTGGATGTGGCGCGGACGTGCGGAGCGTGTGAATGCTCGCTGTTAGCGCTGCGGTTCTGCGGCGCGCACCTGCTCGATGACCTTTTCCATCGTGGCGTCGATGCGGTCTTTTTTGAGTTCGCATTCCCAGATGGTTATGGGCGTCCAGCCCATTTGAGTGAGTGCCGCCACGGCAGCGCGGTCGCGCTCGACGTTGCGACGGAACTTTGCCTCCCAAAACTCAACGTTGCGCTTGGGCTGGCTCGGGTTGCACTTGGGGCAGCGGTGCCAAAAGCAACCGTTGACGAAGATGGCGATCTTGCGGCCGGGAAAGGCGATGTCGGGCTTGCCAGGAACCTTCCATTCCAAGCGATAACCCGTAAGGCCCGCTGCGCGCAAGCGCTGGCGAACGAGCAGCTCGGGCTTGGTGTTTGCACGCTTGTTGCCCTTCATGGACTTTTTTATAGCGGCGCGACGGCGCACGAGTTCGCGCTCGTCAGCGGAGAGGTCCGAGGTATCGATGCCGTCGAGCAGACCTGGTTTGGGACGCTTTTTGCTGCGGCGCTTAGGTGCGCGCTTGGGCCTGGAAGCGGGCTCGTCGTTCGTGGTGGCCTCGGCGTCGTTGGCAGTGCCGTTGGCCTCAAGCCGATCTTCCTTCAACTCAATCAGAGCATCGATAAGCCCTTTGTCGGCGGGCATCCACTCAACCGTGGCAAGCGAGGTGCGCGGAATCCAGCGGATATCGAGCTGGCGGTCGTGCTTCTGGGGTTCATCGGATTCATCGGCGAGCGAGCAGTAGTAACACTCCATCGAGAGATGGAAATCGGGGTAGTCATACTCAACGGTGTAAAAATCGCGCAGGTTGGTGACTTTTACCTGCAGCTCTTCCATAAGCTCGCGTCGCACGGCGTCTTCGGGTGTCTCGCCGCGCATGAGCTTGCCACCGGGGAACTCCCAAAGTCCCTGCATGTTGCCATAGCCGCGCTGCACGGCAAGTAACTCATCGGATCCTTCCTTGCGAATGATCCCAGCGGCAACATGAACAGTCTTCAACAGGAGTCCTCTCTCAACATCAACACGTGGCAGGGTAGCTATCCGTACCTTACACAACGGTAAGGCAAGCGTAAGCCATATCGATGGTAGCCGACTCGTCTTCTTGCGACTATAGATGCCGTAGACTAATCGCAAGAAAGGACTCGGTATGCAAACCACGCACATGGCGACCCCGGTACTGGAGGTCGCGCATCTCGAAAAGGTATATGGAGCGCTGGGCAACGTGACCCGTGCGCTCAACGACGTCAGCTTTACCGTCAACCGCGGCGAATTTGTTGGCATCATGGGCGCTTCGGGTTCGGGCAAGTCGACGTTGCTCAACTGCGTGTCGACCATCGATAGCGCCACGAGCGGCACCATCCGCATCAACGGGCAGGACGTGACGCGCATGAAGCAGGCCAAGCTCTCGCAGTTTCGCCGCGAGGAGCTCGGCTTTATCTTCCAGGACTCCAACCTGCTCGATACGCTCACGGCACGCGAGAACATCGCCCTGCCGCTCACCATTGCCCGCACAAACTCGGCAGAGATCTCGACCCGCGTGCAGGATGTGGCAGCGCGCCTGTCCATCAGTCAGGTGCTCGACAAGTATCCCTACCAGATGTCCGGCGGGCAGCAGCAGCGCGTTGCCGCGGCTCGCGCACTCGTCACCGACCCCACCATGATCATGGCCGACGAGCCCACCGGCGCCCTCGATTCCAAGAGCGCTCGCCTGCTGCTCGAGAGCCTAGAGGCCCTTAACCGCCGCCTGCGAGCCACCGTGCTCATGGTCACGCACGACAGCTTTGCCGCCAGCTACACGAGCCGTGTGCTGTTTATTCGAGACGGCAAGATCTTCACCGAGCTGCGCCGCGGCGACACCGACCGCCGAGAGTTCTTCGACCGCATTATGGAGGTCGTTGCCATGATGGGCGGTGAGGGCTCCGATGCTCTGTAAACTCGCTTGGGGTAACGTCCGCCGCGCCGGCCGCGACTACCTCGTCTACCTTTTGACGCTCACCCTGGGCGTCACGGTCTTCTATGCCTTTAACACCATCTCGATGCAGGTCGACATCGCCGGAATCGATGAAGAGGGCTTGGCGCAGGTTATGGGCAGCATGCTCGGCGACCTGACGTACTTTTTGGCCGGTGTCATGGCCTTTTTGATGGTGTATGCCAATAACTTCATCATGAAACGCCGCAAGAAGGAGTTTGGCCTGTACCAGGTGCTCGGCATGGGGCGCGGGCGCGTCGCCACGATCATGGCGCTCGAGACCGTGATCGTCTCGGTCGTGGCCTTTGTCGCCGGCATTGTGCTGGGTGTGGGACTCTCCCAGCTCATGACGTTCTTTACGGCCTCGCTTTTTAAGACACAGATTGCCAATTTCCACTTCTTTTTCTCGGTGCATGCGTTCAATCTGACCCTTGCCTGCATGCTCGTAATGTTTGTGCTCACGCTACTGCTGAACCTTCGCGCCGTGCGTCGTACCAAACTCATCGAGCTTATGGGTGCCGAGCGTCGCAACGAGAGCATCAAGACGCGCAACCCCTGGATTGCGATTGCCATCTTTGCCGTGGGCGTGGTGCTTGTGGGCGTGGCCTATTACCGTCTGCTACGTGATGGGTTCCCGCTAACCGCGACGGACAGCAAGCTGCAAGAGGCCATGAACCAGTTTGGCATTACGACCGCTATGGTTACCGTGGGCACCTTTGCCCTGTTCTGGGGACTCTCGGGCATGCTCATCAAGCTGCTGCAGAGCCTGCGCGGCGTGTATTGGCGCGGCCTCAACATGTTTACCGTGCGCCAGCTTGCGGCCAAGGTCAACACGGTGTGCTTTTCGATGGGCGTCATCGCGATGCTCCTGTTTTTGGCCATCACCTCGGTGACGTGCGGTATGTCGATTGCCAATGTGATGAACGAAAACCTGGAGCGCTATAACCCTGTTGACGTGTCACAGACGTATGTCTATTACACGCCCGATACGCTCGACTACTACAAAGAGTACATCAATCCGTCTGAAGCCGATCGCATGGTGCTGGCCGATAGTACGGTCGATTTGTACTCCGCATGGCACGGCGATCCATGGCACGGCGATCGTAAGGGCAAGTCGGCGGACAACAACGACGAGACCGGCAAGAAGGTCAATATTGCCGATGTTGCCGGTGAGCATGTGCAGATCGATTCGTATCTGAGTTACCCGCTTGGCGGTTCGGATCCTTCGGTGACTCCAAGTGAAATGTGCAAGATCATGGGCGAAAAGCTTCCCAAGGCGTTCGGGGGTAGCAATGCCGATACGATGGGTCTGTTTGTGACGCCGGCGAGCCAGTACAACAAACTGCGTCAGATGATGGGCGAGGAGCCGGTGCACATCGGTCACGACCAGTATCTGCTCACGTGTGATATGGGCGGCGAGCTGGTCGACCTGTACACCAAGTATATGGCTGGCGGCCATGCCCTTACCTTGGGCGGGCATACGCTCAAGCCCGCAACCGATAAGTCGGACGAAGATGCGGCGGCCATCGCCAACTCGGCGATGGGCAATAATCCGGGTACCGTCGTCGTTGCCGACGAGCTGTTGTCCCAACTTAATCTGCAGCCGTATTCCAGTAGCCTGCTCGTTAACTACAAACAGGGGATGGATACGACCGAGGCAGACGAGAGTATTAAATACACTGTGCTCGACAATCTGCTCGTTGACGGCAAGGAGCCGGGGTCGTGGGGAACCTTCATCACACGCTCCGAGATGTACGCGCAAGCAGCGCAAATGAACGGTCTTATTAGCTACCTAGCCATCTACATCGGCTTTGTATTGGTCGTTGCATGCGCGGCGATTCTGTCGATCCAGCAACTCTCCAACGTGGCCGACGGCAGCCGCAGCTATCGTGTGCTGGCACAGATCGGCTGTGAGGACCGCCAGATTCGTCATTCGGTGATGGCGCAGCAAGCGGTATTCTTCCTGTTCCCGCTGGCAGTGGGCCTGGCGCACTCCTTTGTGGCACTTAAGGTGATCATCGAGCTGGTGAGCATTTTCGGAAATATGAGCATCGGCGGCACCGTGGGCCTCACCTGTGCAATCTTCCTGGCAGCATACGGTGGCTACTTCCTGGTGACCTACCTCATGAGCGCCGGCATGGTGCAAGCTGCCATCGCCACCCGCTACAGCGAGTAACAAGCGGACAAAACCGTCGCAAAATCAGAGGCGTATGACCGCCGCGAAGGGACCAGGGGCCCTTTCGCGGCGGTTTTTGCCAACCTGGTGCGTCTCAGATACAAGTGAGTAGACTGTTTTGAACCTGCCGAGCACATCGCGACAAATGCTCAATAAAACCGCAGGTCAGAGCTATGTCGTTTTGGGGCGTGCTCGGCCTTCTGCAAAAAGCCTACTCACTTGGTTTTTCTGCTAGAAGACCGCCACGAGGGAAGGCAACTCCCCCGGGTAGTCGTTGGGGACGTTCTTAAACGACTAGTCAAACAAGAACGTCCCCAATGACTACTTTGCGGGCAGCTAAAAGAGTTCCCATCCTAAATTAGCTACCCCGCCAACACCGCAGGTAGAGCAAAAGTCAGCGAAAGCCCGCCAGAGCGAGCAAGGTGCCTTGAAGCGAGGCGGCATTGACCTTCTGGTCATGCCGCCGAAGCTGAAAGGCAGATTGCCGCTCTGGCGGGCTTGCAGCGTCGAGCCGTTACGGCGTTTGGTAAAACGCCGTAACTCTAAATCCGCTCTGCGATCTCGTGGATGAGGTAGTTGGTCTTTTCCCAGCCCAGGCACGGGTCGGTGATGGACTTGCCAAAGACGCCGCCGTCGACCGGCTGGTTGCCGTCCTCCAGGTAGGACTCGATCATAAAACCCTTGACCAGCTTGGAGATTGACTCGTTGCGGCGGCAGCTGTCGAGCACCTCCTTGCAAATGCGATACTGCTCCAGCGGACGCTTGCCCGAGTTGTCATGGTTGCAGTCGATGACCGCTGCCGGATTGGCATAGCCGGCGTGCTCGGTATAGCGCTCGGCCAGGCGCTCCAGGTGTTCGTAGTGGTAGTTGGGGTAGGTGCGCCCATCGAGACCGATGTAGCCACGCATAACGGCGTGCGCGAGCGGATTGCCGCCGCACTCGACCTCCCAGTTGCGGAAGATGAAGCTCTGGTGCGCCTGCGCGGCGTAAATGGAGTTGAGCATAACGGTGGTAGAGCCGGCGGTGGGGTTCTTCATGCCCACGGGCACCGAAATACCGCTCGACACCAGGCGATGCTCCTGGTTTTCGACCGAGCGTGCGCCCACGGCCACATAGCTCAGCAGGTCAACGAGGTACTGGTAGTTGGACGGATAGAGCATCTCGTCGGCGGTGAAGAAGCCTGTTTCCTTAATAACGCGCAGGTGCATATGGCGGATGGCCTTGACGCCCTCGAGCAGGTCGTCGGGAGCCTCGGGGTTGGGGTTGTGCAGCAAACCCTTGTAACCGGTGCCCTTGGTACGCGGCTTATTGGTGTAGACGCGCGGAATGATGATGAGCTTGTCCTTGACCTCCTCAGCGGTCTTGGCCAGTCGGTTCATGTACTCAAGCACCGAATCCTCGCGGTCGGCAGAGCATGGGCCGATGATGAGCACCTTGCGTGCGTCCTCGCCGGTAAAGACTTTGGCGACCTCGGCGTCAAATGCCTGCTTTTTGGCGGTAAGCTCGGCAGAAAGCGGCATTTCCTCGCGGATCTCCATGGGGATCGGCAACTTGCGTTTGAATTCCATGGCCATAGGGGCCTCCTCAATCTATAGAAAGAGCAATAAGCGTATTGTCGAGTGCTCGGCATTATCCGCTGTCGCACGCTAAAGTGCAAGCCCTTGTCACCCCGAAACCAACCAAATAGAGACAGGTTTATTTTGGCAGGTTTTATCTGGGGAAACGTCGGCGGATGCCGGGAGGGAGCGGCGCCGCGCGGGACCCTAAGGCTGTTGTCGGTTCCCCAGGAAATACCCTGTGGGCAAAAAATGCCAAATATGAGTACGGTTGCTATCTTAGTATCATATTGTCTTCGCAAAATAATAGACATAACAGCAAAATATGTTCATTAACGCAAACACATATAAGTTCGCTATAGGGCTGTTTAATCAATTTAGGGGCGCGTGTAAGCTGTGAAAACGGCATTTGGGGCTGTTTTGGCTGTTACTAAAAAGGTAACAGTACTCATATTTGCCCTTTTTTGCCCACGGGGCCTCGAAGGGGCTGTCAATCAGGTCCCAGGGGAGGCGGTTTGAGGGTCGCAGAACAAGAAAACGGGGGCACAGGTTGTCCTGCGCCCCCGTTCTCGGGCGTTATTCGTTCCCTGCGGCAGAATTTACGCCGCTTCGTCGAACTGCGAGTTGTACAGGTCGGCGTAGAATCCGCCCTGGGCGAGCAACTCGTCGTGCGTGCCCTTCTCGACGATGTCGCCGTCGCGAATTACCAAGATCACGTCGGCGTTGCGGATCGTGGACAGGCGGTGCGCGATAACAAAGCTGGTACGGCCCTGCATCAGCGCATCCATGGCACGCTGAATAAGCTCCTCGGTACGGGTATCGACGTTGGAGGTCGCCTCGTCCAGAATCAGCGCCGGGCGGTCGGCCAAAATGGCACGGGCGATGGTCACGAGCTGGCGCTGACCCTGCGACAGGTTAGTGCCCTCCTCGTTGATCATAAAGTCGTAGCCGCCGGCGAGCGTGTGGATAAAGTGGTCGCAGCGTGCGGCACGTGCAGCGGCTTCGACCTCGGCATCGCTCGCATCGGGGCGTCCGTAGCGGATGTTTTCGCGGATGGTGCCGTTAAACAGCCAGGTATCCTGCAGCACCATGGCAAACTCGCCGCGCAGCGCCGCGCGGTCCCAGTCGCGCACGTCGACGCCCTCGACACGCAGCGAACCGCCGTCCACGTCGTAAAAGCGCTGCAGCAGCTTAATGAGCGTGGTCTTGCCGGCGCCGGTGGGGCCGACGATGGCGATGGTCTGGCCGGGCTGCGCCTCGCAGCTAAAGTCGTGGATGATGGTCTTGTCGGGCGTGTAGCCAAACTTCACATGGTCAAACTCCACGTGGCCGGGGCGCTTCTCGGGAATCTGCGCGTCGGCCTTCTGCTCCTCCTCGGGCGCGGCTAAAAACTCAAACACACGCTCGGTGGCAGCTGCCATCGACTGCATCGTGTTGCTCACGTTGCCCAGCTGCTGCACGGGTTGCGTAAAGTTGCGCACGTACTGGATAAAGCTCTGGATGTCGCCGGGCGTGGCATTGCCGGTCAGCGCGAGCTGCGCGCCCACCACGACAACGCCCACGTAACCCATGTTGCCCACCAGGCTCATAAGCGGCATCATCAGGCCCGACAGGAACTGCGAACGCCAGCCACTAATAAACAGGCGGTCGTTTTGACGGTCGAACTCCTCGATTGAGGCCTCGGCGCGGTCGAACACCTGAATGACGTTTTGACCGGCAAAGTCCTCCTCGATAATGCCGTTGACGGCGCCCAGGACCTGCTGCTGCTCGCGGAAGTACGGCTGCGAGAAGTGAATCATCACCATCAAGATAATTGCGGCTGCCGGCAGCGTGAGCACGGTGACGCCGGTGAGCGGCAGGCTGATCGACAGCATCATGACGAGCACGCCGATAATCTGCGTCACCGACGTGATGAGCTGCGTCACGCTCTGGTTGAGCGACTGGCCGAGTGTATCGACGTCGTTGGTGATGCGGCTGAGCACATCGCCCTTGCTGTGACCGTTGAAGTAGCTCATCGGCACGACGGCAATCTTGGCGGCGATTTCCTTGCGCATGCGGTAGCAGATCTTTTGCGTGACGCCGGTCATGAGCCAGCCCTGGACCAGGCTGCAGACAGAGCTCGCCAGATACAGGCAGAGCAAAAAGCCGAGCGTCTTGGCGATCCAGTCAAAGTCGACATCGCCGGTACCGTTGACCTTGGCGACCAGGCCTTCGAACAGCTTGGTCGTAACCTGGCCGAGCACCTTGGGTCCCACAATGTTAAAGATGACCGAGCACACGGCAAAGGCGACGGCGGCAAACACGGCAATCTTGTGCTGGCCGATATAGCCGAGCAGCTGCCTCATGGTGCCCTTAAAGTCCTTGGCCTTTTCGCCGCGACGCATGCCGCCCATGCGGCCCATGGGACCACGCTGGCGGGTGGGCTTGGGAATCTGAGCCTTGGTCTCGTCTGCCATTAGCGCTCGCCTCCTTCCATGACGGCTGCAATTTCTTCTTGGGTAAGCCCCAGCTCCTCGGCGGAAAGCTGCGACTGTGCGATCTCCAGGTACGCCGGGCAGCTGCGCAGCAGCTCCTCGTGCGTGCCGGTGCCCACTACGTGGCCGTCGTCGAGCACGATGATCTGGTCGGCGTGCATGATGGTCGCGATGCGCTGGGCCACGACCACGAGCGCGGCGTCGGTAACGTTTTTGGCCAGCTCCTCGCGTAGGCGCGCGTCGGTCTTGTAGTCGAGGGCACTAAACGAGTCATCGAACACCACGACCTCGGGCTTTTTGGCCAACGCGCGGGCGATGGCCAGACGCTGGCGCTGACCGCCCGAAACATTGGAGCCACCCTGGCTGATGGGGGAGTCGTACCCGTCCTCGCGCTCGGCGATAAAGTCCTCCGCCTGGGCGACGTGTGCTGCCTGGCGCATATCCTCGTCACTCACCATGTCGCCGGCAAACTTGAGGTTGCTCTCGACGGTACCCGAGAACAGACGACCCTGCTGCGGAATATAACCGATGCGGCGGCGCAGCTCAGAGAGGGTCATGTCGCGCACGTCGATGCCGTCGAGCGAAATGCTGCCGCCCGTGACGTCGTACAGGCGCGGAATCAACTGCACGAGCGTGGACTTGCCCGAGCCCGTGGAGCCAATGATGCCGAGCATCTGACCGGCATGTGTGGTGAAGTTTACGCCGCTAATGACGTCGGCGCGGGCATCGGGATACTGGAAGCTCACGTCGCGGAAGGTGAGCTCACCGCGCGGCGCGCTGGCCACGGGCAGTTTGGGCGAGACAGGGTCGTTGATGCTCGTGGGGCAAGTGATGACCTCTTCCACACGCTCGGCTGCGACCTCGGCGCGGGGCAGGATAACCGAAACCATGGTGAGGATCATAAACGCCATGACGATCTGCATGGTATAGGAGATAAACGCCATCATGTTGCCGACCTGCATCACGCCGTCGGACACGCCCTGCGCGCCAAACCAGACGATAAGCACGGTGATGCAGTTCATGACGAGCATCATGAGCGGCATCATAAAGCTCATGGCGCGGTTGGTGTAGAGCTGCGTGGTCATCAGGTCGAGCGAAGCCTTGTCAAAGCGCTCGAGCTCATGTTCCTCGCGGTTGAACGAGCGGATGGGCATCAGGCCGTCGAGCAGCTCACGGGCGGTAAGGTTCACGCGGTCAACAAAGCTCTGCATCTTTTTGAACTTGGGCATGGTGAGGCCCATGAGCACGCCGACGACAGCCGAAACCGCGATGATGGCCACAGCGATGGTCCACTCCAGGCCGGTATGGTTGGCCAGGACGCGCATGACGGCGACGATGCCCATGACGGGAGCCATCAGGCACATGCGGATAAACAGGGTTGCGGCCATCTGGATCTGCTGAATATCGTTGGTGCAGCGGGTGATGAGCGAGGCCTGGCTAAACTTGCCCACCTCGGCCGGCGAGAAGTGCATAACCTTGTTGAAGGTCTCGCGGCGCAGGTCGCGGGCGATGGAGCAGGCGGTGCGCGAAGCCACGGCGCCGGTCAGGATGGTGGCGACCAGCGACACCAGACACAGACCAAACATCGTGGTCGCCATGCGGCCCAGGTAGGCGTTCTGCACGTCAGCGGGGTCGATGCCCTGTGCCTTGTACTCGTCCTGCACGTAGCTCACGGCGCGCTGGGTGACGATGGAGCCCGACATGGAGCCCATTTTGTCAGCCATATCGTTGGCGCCCTCGACGAGCTTGCCCTGATCGATAAGACCGCCTTCAACGCCTAGGCGCAGGCTCTTCATGGTGATCTTACCGCCGTCGGCGTCGATCTGCTTTTGCATGCTCTGCGCGGCTGCGGCCTTCTGCTGCATCTCGGCGAGCTGCTCGGGCGTCATCGCTGCCATCTGCTCGGGGGTGGGCATGGCCTGAGCGGCGCCGCCATCGCTTGCCTCGGTGGATGCGCCGGTCATGTCGCCCATGGAGTCGGCGTCAATGCCCTGGTTGAAGGCGAGCACGACGGTCTCAGGCAGGCTCATGATGTCGGCAATCTTGTCGCCGTCGCCGCGCTCCTCCTCGGTGCCCTTGTACGTTCGAATGCCGTTATTGTCCGCCTTACTAAACACGGCCTCCACAGCTTTGGCGTCCTTGGCGCTCATAAAGAGTTCGAGGTCGTCGAGCGATTCGGCGCGAATGGTGTCGGGCACGGGCGAGGCGATGCCGCCTTGCTGCACGCCCACGTCGACGATGTCGCTCATATAGGTAGGCAGCGCCAGATCGGCGTTGCAGCTGATTACGATAAGTACGATAGCTGCGAGCAGTGCCAGGACATGCTTTTTAAAGAGCTTGAGAATCCTCACTCGGCATCTCTCCTTTCTTGATTGTGGTCGATAATTTCGTTGGCACGCCTTAGAAGACGCACCATCTCTTGGGTATCTGTTTCGCCGAGCTGTTCGAGGAAAGCCGCGGTGCGGTCCTCGAATTCCCGGCGTTTGATTTCGAGATCCTGGAATCCCTTGTCGGTCACTATGACGTGTACGCGACGACGGTCGGTCTTTGAGTGCTCACGCTCAACCCAGCCCTTGGCTTCGAGAGCGCGTAGGATATTGGCAATGCGGGCGTTCGAGACCCAGGCGCGATCAGCGAGTTCGCTCGGCGTGAGCGAACCGCCAGCGAGCATAAGGGCGCGCATGACAGCCATCTCGCCGCTGAGAGCTTTGTCCACAAAGCGCGAAACGCGCTGGTGAATGCCGCCAAACTCGGTAAGGAGCTGACTCCCAAGCTCATGGAAATCGGTATCTTCCACCGAAAACCCCTAACACTAGAAACTATTTTCGGTGAAAGATGATACCCCTGCACGCGCGCCATATACGGTAGATTTTGGGACATGCCTAGAAAACTACCTTTAGGCGACCTCCGTACACCGTCGGTGCCAGTAAAGTTTGGGGCAGATCGTTAGGCATGTCCCAAAGCCTACTCAGAGGCACTTTACCCTGCTAAAGCTGGCATAACAGCTAGAGTGAACGTCGTACAAAGGCAAGGAAAAAACTAAACAAATCGGTGAACGGTAGTTGTTCGCGCTCGCATTTCCTGCGGATTTGTAAAAAACGCCATTATG
>CALKBP010000046.1:0-25767 GCA_937989885.1 uncultured Collinsella sp. | reverse complement strand
AGAACAGGCTTCTCGCTCGCAGCTAGGCGCAGTCGCAAAAGTACAGGTTTTTGTATCTTTCGACGGAGTTCATTATACGAGCAAACTGCTCGTGTTTTCCCAGATTGCACAAAATGCGCCGCGAATGGGTGCATCTCCATACGCCTCTACAAAAACCTGTACCTTTTTGCACAACAAAAAAGCCGCTCTAACCAGCGGCTTTTCTTCTATAGACAACAAAAAAGGCGACCGCCCGCGAGGACGATCGCCTTTGTTAATTCTTGTATTGTTTGTGCTAGGCGCGAGTCTTGATCTCCTCGAGCACCTTGGCCACAAACTCGTCAACGCTCATCTGAACGGTCTCATTGGAACGATCGCGGACGGAGATATTGCCGGCCTCGACCTCCTTCTCGCCCAGGATGAGCATGTAGGGCACGCGGTCAATGGAGCGGGCCTCGCGGATCTTGTAGCCGATCTTCTCGTCGCGGTCGTCGCAGACCACGCGAATGCCGGCCTCCTCCAGCTTGGCGCACACCTCGTGGGCGTAGTCGCGGCTCTTCTCGGAGACGGGAAGCGCCTTGACCTGCACGGGGGCCAGCCAGGTGGGGAACTTGCCCGCAAAGTGCTCAATCAGAATACCGATAAAGCGCTCGATGGAGCCAAAGCACACGCGGTGCAGCATGATGGGGCGCTTCTTGGTACCGTCGGCGTCCACGTACTCCAGGTCAAAGTTGAGCGGCATCTGGAAGTCGAGCTGGACGGTACCGCACTGCCAGGTACGACCGAGCGAGTCCTCCAGGTGGAAGTCGATCTTGGGGCCGTAGAAGGCGCCGTCGCCCTCGTTGACCTCGTAGTCCATGCCCAGCTGCTCCAGAGCGGTGCGCAGGCCCTCCTCGGCGCGAGCCCAGTCCTCGTCCGAACCCATGGAGTCCTCGGGGCGGGTGGAAAGCTCAACGTGGTACTTAAAGCCAAACTTCTGGTAAACGGAGTCGATGAGGTTGACCACGCCCACGATCTCGTCGGTCAGCTGGTCGGGACGCACAAACAGGTGGGCGTCGTCCTGGTTAAAGCAGCGCACGCGGAACAGGCCGTGCAGGGCGCCGCGCAGCTCGTGGCGGTGCACCAGGCCAATCTCGCCGGCGCGGATGGGCAGCTCGCGATAGGAGTGCGGCTTGGAGGCGTACACCAGCACACCGCCCGGGCAGTTCATGGGCTTAATGCAGTACTCTTCGTCGTCGATGACGGTGGAGTACATGTTGTCCTTGTAGTGGTCCCAGTGGCCCGAGGTCTTCCACAGCTGCTTGTTCATGATGAGCGGCGTGGAGATCTCCACGTAGCCGGCCTTGTGGTGAATCTCGCGCCAGTAGTCCAGCAGCGTGTTCTTAAGGATCATACCGTTGGGCAGGAAGAACGGGAAGCCGGGGGCCTCGTCGCGCATCATAAAGAGATCCATCTCGCGGCCGATCTTGCGGTGGTCGCGCTTCTTGGCCTCCTCCAGCATGTGCATGTGCTCGTCGAGCTCTTCCTTGGTGGCAAAGGCGACGCCGTTGATGCGGGTGAGCATCTTGTTGTCCTTGTCGCCCTTCCAGTAGGCGCCCGAGACACCGGTGAGCTTAAAGGCCTTGAGGGCCTTGGTGTAGCAGATGTGGGGGCCGACGCACATGTCGATGTAGTCGCCCTGCTGGTAGAAGGTGATGCGGGCGTCGTCGTCCAGGTCGCCGATGTGCTCGACCTTGTACTTCTCGCCGCGCTCCTCCATAAGGGCGATGGCCTCGGCGCGGGGCTTCTCGTACACGGAGAACTTGAGGTTCTCCTTGACGATCTTCTTCATCTCGGCCTCGATCGCGGGGAAGTCGTCCTCGCTGATCTTGACGCCCTCGGGCAGGTCGACGTCGTAGTAAAAGCCGTTGTCGGTCGCGGGGCCGTAGGCAAAATCGGCCTCGGGATAGAGGCGCTTGATGGCCTGCGCCATGATGTGCGCGGCGGAGTGGCGGATGACGTGCGTGACCTCGTCCTGCGGGAGCTCGGCCACCGAACCGTCATTGTAGAGTGCCTTCATGGGTATGTTTTCTCCTCTCGGATGCCTGATGCAAGTGCGTGCGATGCGCTCGGCGTTTTTGACTTGCATCATTATAGGCAGGTTGCCTTGGTATACAAGCGCCCGCCGCACCTTAATGGCACGGCGGGCGATTTTCTACGCATGCTTCATCGTGTGGGGCGGGGTGCGGGGCGCGCGGCGCGTGTGCGGCTTGCGCGTGACGCGTGGGGCCCGTGGCTTGCGGCCGGCCCGGCGATGGATGCGTTACTGAATGCGAGTTCGGCAGTAGGGGCAGACCTTCCAGTGCGCGTCGAGCGGGCGATGGCAGCTGGGGCACACGTTGCGAACCTGGGTGTCGCACACTGGGCAGACGACAAAGTCCTTCTCGATGGGGGCGCCGCACTGCGGGCAGGTGCCGTACTGGGCAAGCTGACGCTCGCGCAGGGCCATGTCCAGCTCCTGCTCCTCGCGGTCGGACGCGTAGGAGTGCGGGCGCAGGACCAGATAGGCGATGAGGCCCACGAACGGGATCAGGGCGATGATGCCCCATGCCACGTAGGCGCTGGCGCCGCGGCGGCGAGCGTCGATGAACACATAGACGACCGACAGCACGTACAGGGCGATGATAAAGCCAACAAAGGCATAGATGACGCCCATAAGCTGCGGTGACATGAGCTCGTTGATGTATTTGGACATTGAGGTGTACCTTTCGGAATAATTACAGTCCTGTCAAGTTTACCACGGGGTTTGTTTATATGGGACCACGGCTGGGTACGGGGCTGGCGCGGACACAAACATCTCAATCTGTAACAGGTGGGAGCGGAATCCGGGTCTAGATGTTAGAGATCGAGACACAGAGGTCCCTCCCCGACCTCAATCTCGATCTGTAACATCTTGACTCCAAAATCAGCTCTTACTGTTACAGATCGAGACGAACGGTGAGTCCTCCGTTAAATATCTCAATCTGTAACAACTAGGGGCCAGAAACCCTTCTATCTGTTACAGATCAAGACAAAGGAAAACGTCCAATCTCAATATCTCAATCTGTAACAACAACTCAGCAAAAACAGGTCTAACTGTTACAGATTTAGACATTCGAAACCGACTGATAGGTTCATCTAAATCTGTAACATCTAGACCCCAAAACGGTCCGGAAATGTTACAGAACGAGACAGAAGATCTCTCCCTGACTTTAAATCTCAATCTGTAACACATAGGACCGATTTTCCCCTCTTACCGTTACAGATCGAGACAAACGGAGGACCCGCCTGGCAAACGTCTCGATCTGTAACATCTGGAAGCCAACTCTTCTGCTTACTGTTACAGAACGAGACAAACTTCTGACACCAAGGGCGGCAGACGAGGTCATCTATGGCCATGAGTCTCCCCTCGCCTGCCGTTGGCGGGTGTTGCGGGGCTGTTCGCCGCATTGCCGCTGCGCTGGGGGTGTGCAGACCGTAGGATAGTCCTATTGACGGCCTGTCAACTCGTCTGGGAGGCACTGTGACGGAAACGTTTGATATCGCGATTGTGGGCGCGGGCATCACGGGATGCGCCATCGCGCGGCAGCTCGCGTGCTATGACCTGTCCATTTGCGTTGTCGAGGCGACCAACGACATCGCGCTGGGGGCTTCGAAGGCCAACGGCGGTCTGGTGCACGCTGGCTACGATCCGGCTCCGGGAACCCTAAAGGCGCAGGTCAACGCCCGCGGCTGCGAGCTATATGGCACGTGGGCCCAGGAGCTTGGATTTTTGTTCCGCCGTACCGGGTCGATGGTGCTGGGGTTTAACGACGAAGACCGCGCACACCTGGAGAAGCTGCGCCAGAATGGCCTGCCCAACGGCGTGCCCGAGCTGACGATCATTGGTCCCGAGCGCATCCGAGAGCTGGAGCCGCGCGCGAGTGCCGAGGCAACGTGCGCGCTGTGGTGCCCTTCGACCGGTTACGTTGACCCATTTGAAGTGGCCATCGCCGCTCTGGAGAACGCCGTCGCCAACGGCGTGACATTTATGCGGTCCGCGCCGGTGGAAGCGATTGAGGTTACTGGTGGCGAGGCAGCCGACGGGGCCGCAGGCTTTACGCTGGCAACGCCTGTCGGCGATGTGCGCTGCCGCTATCTGATCAACGCCGCGGGCAACGGCGCCGCGGACATCTCGCATATGGCCGGCGCCGAGGAGTTCCAGATGGTCTGGCGTCAGGGCAACATCGTGGTACTGGACAAGGAGCCGTGCACGCTGATGCCGCTCTACCCCGTGCCCACGCCGGTGTTCAAGGGCGTTATCGTCACGGGCACGGTCCACGGCAACACCGTGATCACCGCGACCGCCGCCGTGCGCGAGCCGGGCGACACACAGACCTACGCCGCCGATGTCAACGCGCTGTTAGCGGGCGCGCGCAAGCTGGTGCCCGATCTGGACACGCGCCGCGTGGTGCGCGCGTTTGCCGGCGGACGTCCGGTCATTCAGGGGACCAACGACTTCTTTATTGGGCAGCCGGGCGTGGCGAGCGCGCCGGCCATTGCCGAGCGCATGGAGCACGTGATGCGCGAGGCGGGCGTTGCTTTGCGCGAGCGGGCCGACTGGGACCCGATTCGCCGCGCGCCGGACGACTTCGACCGTGCGTCGCTTGCGCGCAAGGAGGAGCTCATTGAGTCCGACCCTGCATGGGGGCAGATCGTCTGCCGCTGCGAGACGGTGCCCGTGGGCGCGATCCGATGTCGCCCGGGTCCGGTTTCGGTCGAGGGCGTCAAGCGCCGCTGCCGTGCCGGCATGGGTCGGTGCCAGAGTGGATTTTGCCAGAGCCGCGTGGTGGCGATCCTAGCGCGCGAGCTGGGCTGTGACCCCAGCGAGATGCTGCTGGAGGATGCCGGATCTTGGCTGGTCGAAGGACCGCTGAAGGGGGTACGCTAGGATGGCGGAATTCAAATCGAGCGCGATTGATAGCGATGCCGTTGAGGCCGTGGCAACGCAGGCCTTCGACGTGGTCGTAATCGGCGGCGGACCCGCCGGCATGGCTGCCGCACTTGCCGCGCATAAGGCCGGCGTGCGCGTGGCCATCGTGGAGCGCGAGCAACACTTGGGCGGCATCCTGCGCCAGTGCATTCACCCCGGCTTTGGGTTGTCGCACTTTAAGCAGGAGCTCACCGGCCCCGAGTATGCGCAGCGCTTTATCGATCAGGTGCGAGCGACCAACATTGCGCTGTTCTTGGACAGCATGGTGCTTGGGATTGATTCGGGCGAGTCCACGGAAGACGCCACGCTCCACACCGTCACGCTCATGAATCCCTCCGGTATGCTGCAGCTCACCGGGCGTGCGGTCGTCCTTGCAATGGGTTGCCGCGAGCGCACCCGCAGCGAGATCAAGATTCCCGGCAGCCGACCCGCCGGCGTGTTTACGGCCGGCCTGGCGCAGCGATACATCAACATCGAGAACCTCAAACCCGGCTCGCGCGCCGTCATTTTGGGCTCGGGTGACATCGGACTGATCATGGCGCGCCGCTGCACGCTCGAGGGGATTTCGGTCGAGGGCGTGTACGAGCTCATGCCGTACGCCAACGGCCTGCGTCGCAATGTGAAGAACTGCCTGGACGACTTTGGCATTCCGCTGCACCTGTCCACCACCGTCACGCGCGTAATCGGTCACGATCGCGTGGAAGCCGTCGAGGTGAGTCAAGTCGACGAGCACCTGGCACCCATTCCGGGGACCGAGCGCGTTGTTCCGTGCGACACGCTACTGCTTTCAGTGGGCCTGATTCCCGAGAACGAGCTTTCGGTTGCCGCGGGCGTGGAGCTGGATCCCCGCACGCGCGGTGCCGTGGTGGACCAGAACCTGCAGACAGGCGTTCCGGGCATCTTTGCCTGCGGCAACGTGCTGCACGTGCACGACCTGGCCGACAATGTGACGACCGAGTCCGAACGCGCCGGCGCGGCAGCGGCGGCGTACGCTCTGGGTGGCAGTGCGAATGTCGACCCCGATACTGCGGGCCCTTGCTGCCAGCTCACGGTCTCCCCCGCCGGCATCGCAGGCTACGCGCTGCCGGGACGCATTACGACCGTCGGGCTCACTAAGCTCAACTTCCGCGTACGCCGACCGGTCGACGCCGCCCGCGTGCGCATTCTGGCAGGCGACGAGGAACTGTTTGCAGGCAAGGTCCGCCCGTTTAAGCCGAGCGTAATGGAGAGCTTCCCGTTGCCGGCAAAGGTGATTCAGCGCGCACTCGACCTAGGCGCCAGCGAGATTGTCCTGTCCGTCGACCCCGTTGAGGAGGCGTAAGGCCATGAGCACGAATGTGACCGAGACATTGCAGTTCAGCTGCACCACCTGCCCATCCGAGTGCCTCCTGACCGTTGAGGTAGAGCGTGACGCAGACGGCGCCGTGGTAGAGGTGCGCTCCGTGACCGGCAACAGCTGCCCGCGCGGCAATAAGTTCGCGCACCAGGAGCTCACCTGCCCCATGCGCGTGCTCACCACCACGGTGGCCGTTTCCGGCGGCGACGAGACGCTGCTTCCCGTACGCACGGCCGAAGCCATCCCGCTGTCACTTCACGCCCAAGCCATGGACCTCATTCGCGGCCTGGTCGTCGACGCCCCCATCCACATGGGCGACGTCGTGCTAGAGAACCTCCTCAACACCAACATCGACCTAATCGCCAGCATGGACATCGACCCAGCTTAAGCAGCTAATTTAGGACTCAGCTCTTTTAACTACCCCGCCATCCACCCCGCCCCTCCTCAATTGCGGTGAAATAGTTCCTGATTTCCGCCAAAACGCCGGCATCCAGGAACTATTCCACCGCAACTTTCCTTGGGATCGGTATTTAGCCTGTGCCTACTTTAGTGCCATTTCAAAACTATGCCGGATTACGGGGCTGATTCGGAGACTCCCATCCATACCGGCAATTTTCGATTTTTGATAAGCCGTCTACCTGCGGTTTTAATTTCGAGATTTTTCCCATGGTCACGTAATACAGGTCCAGCCCCGTAATCCGCCATAGTTTTGAAACCAGCTCATTTGGAACGGGCCTCATATGGCTGCTTTTGCCCGAACGTTCGCTAGGCATGCCAAGGAGTGTCCCGAAGTGCCGGCATAAAAGGTACGTCCTTAACTGCCAGGCATGGGATACCATGGTGGCACCCTAGCGAAAGGATGTCTCATGGCACATGTCGATGACCAGCGTGTGGCGCGCGTGCTCGATGCACTCGAGGCACAGCACCCCGGCGCGCAGCTGCTTGTGAACGACCCGTGGTCGATCTACTATCTGACCGGCTTTTATGCCGATATGTTCGAGCGTTTTTGTGGCGTGCTGCTCGCGCGCGATGCCGAGCCGGTGATCTTGGTCAACGCCCTGCATCAGCTGCCCGAGTACGACAATGCCCGCGTGGCCTACCACACCGATACCGACGTCGTGGCCGACGCCATCGCACGCGAAGTCGATCCGACCAAGCCCCTCGGCATCGATACCGTCATGCGCTCCGGCTTTTTAATGCCCCTTATGGAGCGCCACGCCGCCAACGAGTTTTTCCTGGGCGATTTTGCCGTTACCGCCGCACGCACCCACAAGGACGAAGCCGAGCAGGAGCTCATGCGCGTGTCCTCGGCCGCCAACGACGCCGTGATGGCCGACGCCATCAAGCTCGTTCACGAGGGCGTGACGGAGCGCGAAATTGCCGACCAGATGCTCGGCCTGTACCGCAAACACGACTGCGAGGGCTTTAGCTTTCCGCCCATCGTGAGCTTTGGCGCCAACGCCGGAGACCCGCATCACGAGCCCGACGGCACTGTACTCAAGCGCGGCGATGTGGTGCTGTTCGACATTGGCGGACGTCATCGCAACTACTGCTCGGATATGACGCGCACGTTCTTTTGGGGCGAGCCGGACGAGGAGACGGCGCGCATCTACGACATCGTGCGCCGCGCCAACGAGGCTGCCGAGTCGCTCATCTCACCGGGCGTGCGCATGTGCGACCTAGACCGCACCGCGCGCGACGTAATTGAAGACGCTGGCTACGGCAAGTACTTCACGCATCGCCTGGGCCACTCGATCGGTCTGCAGGACCACGAGCCAGGCGACGTCTCGCTCGTCAACGACCAGGTTATCGAACCGGGCATGACCTTCTCCATCGAGCCGGGCATCTACCTCCCCGGCCGCACCGGCGTCCGCATCGAAGACCTGGCCCTGGTCACCGAGTCCGGCGTCGAGATCCTCAACGCCTACCCCCACGATCCGACGCGCCTAGACTAGGTACGCCGCCAAAGCGCCCCTAAAAGTTGCGGTGGAATAGTTCCCAGATTGGCCCACAGAGGCATAATCCAGGAACTATTCCACCGCAACTACAATGGGGCCAAGTCGGCCAACTTGACAGTCTAGAGATGCGCCACGAAAACGGGCTATCTACTACGTTTAATCCGCATGGGTCGACCATGCGGGTATTTTTTGAAAATTGGCAAGCCTTCTACCTGCGGTTTTGATTTCACAATTCTCGGTGTGTTCGGGGGTAACCGGTCAAACGTAGTAGATAGGCCCATTTCGTGGCGAGCAGGTCAACCAGCTACCCCGATCCAAACGAAAGGCCTCCCGGCCCTCGTGGTTTACGAGGACCGGGAGGCCTTCTTATGCCCTAGGGCTCTGTACCCTCGGCGCTACTCAGCGCGATGGCGCAGCTTTTCGATCGCGGCGGCGATCAGCGCCAACAGGCCGGTTCCGCCCAGTGCGGCGACGGTCACAGCCGTGTTGTCACCTGTCTGGGCCAGGCTTCCAGCAGCAGCCTTCTTGCCGTCCTTCTTCGCATCCGAAGCCGGTTTGGCATCAGACTTGCCACCGTTGTCCTTGCCGTCCGTCGGTTTCTGCTCAACGACCGGCTCAACAACCTCAACGGTCACCGAAGCGGTGAACTGCTGGGTTGTCGGCGCCTCGACAGCATCGGAATCGTCAGCCAGCGAGATCGCCACAGCCCCGCCGTTCACATCCATCGTCGCCGTAATGACAACGGTGCCGTTCTTGAGGGCCTTTACCTTGCCGTTCTCGACCGTCGCGATCGTCGGATCGGACGAGGTCCACGTCACGGGACCGCGAAGCATTGCGCCCTTGTCCGCATTGCTCGCCGCGGCAGCCAGGTCGATCTCCTTGCCGCGCTCGACCTTGAGCGTGGTCTCGGCGGTCGTGGGTTTGCCGTTCTGGTCAACGATCACCATGCCGTCGGCAGCCGGACGCGGCTTAACGCGAACCTCGCAACTGACCGTCAGCTCTGTGCCGTGAACCTTGCCGGTCACGGTCGCATCGTCGGCACCCCAGCCGAGTGCGGGCACGTTCTCCCAGTCGATGCCGTAGTCCTTCTGGCTGCCGTCCTTCATGGTTACAGCGACCTTCTTGGGCAGAGCCTTCAGTACCTCATCGGGCGAGCTAAACTCAAAGACCTTAACGGCGTCGAGCGTGCCGGGCGTTACGGGAATGTTCGAGTCCTTCTCTGACACGGTAACGGTGGCCGTCACCGTGGCAGAACCGGTCTCGTCCTTGACGGTGCCCGTAACGATAATGTCGCCGAGCTCGCCGAGCGCCTTCTGGGTCAGTGCACTCGTATCCCACGTAATATCCAGGTCCTTGGCAGTGTCGTCGGAATACATCGCGCTCGCCTGCTTCGGCAGCTGAGCCACCACGTCGGCAACCTTGTCGTCACGCTTGGCGGCAATGGAGCCAGCGCCCTCGGCAAGCGATGCGCTCTTGATGACCGGCTTAACCGAAACGGTCGCCGTCACCGCAAAGCCGCCCTGCTCGGTGGTGCCGCGCACCGTGAGGGTCTTGCCCGTCGTGGCGATATCGGCAGCGGGGACATCAGCCCACGTGACACCGGACTCAACCTCAGTCTTGCCATCGGCCATCACCACAGTCGCCTTAAGACCTGCGAGTGCCTTGGTAATGTCCTCGGAAGAGGTGCCGTCAAGTACAGGCTGTTCAAGCGTCAGACTGTCATTCTTCACGTGATGAGGAATCTCGCGCTTGGGCGTCTCGACGACCAGCTTACAAGTGGCCTTAAGCGTCGTGCCCTCAACGGAACCCTCGATCGTGTGCTCGCCGACAGCGGCAAGCTGCTTATCGAGCCCGTCCGTGTTCCACGTAACCGCAGCCAGGTCCGCGTGGCCGTCGGTATAGGTCACGCTAACGGTCTTGGGCAGCTGGTCCGTCACCGCATCGGCCTTCGCGTCGCGCTCGACCGTAATCTGCGGCGCCTCGGCCACCTTATTGATCGTCGTCGTAGAGGTAACGACGACCTCGACCGGCAGGTTGCCGTTCACCGTCACGCCCTTGGCGACAACGGTGTTGCCATAGGTGGCGGCAGCGGCAGGGACCTCGGTCCACGTAATCTCAGACACAGCCGTCGTCTTGCCGTCCTTCATGCGAACGGTCGCCTTCACGCCCTTGAGCGCATCACGCACGACATCGGCGGACGAGTTCTCGGGGACGCTAACGCCCGCGACAGGCTCAACGGACACCGGAATCTCGGCATCGCTCTTTACAACCGTCACCGTGCACTTGGCCTTGACCGAAGTGCCCCCAACCGTGCCCTCAAGCGCGATGTCACCCAGCTTGCCCAGGGCATCCGTCGTGAGCGGGGCCTTATCCCAGGTGACGGCGGCAATCTTCGTCGAGCCGTCGGACATGTTGAGGGTCACCTGGGCAGGCAGCGCGATGTCGTCGGCAGCCGTGTTGCGAGCAACCGAAAGCTGGACGCCAACGACGCTCCCAACAACCGGCTTCAAATTGACCGTAGCCTTGACATCAAAGTTGCCGACCGCGGTCTTGCCCGTAATGACAACACTCGTGCCGTCCTTCTTAATGGTGAGAGCCTCCTTGGGAGCGGTCCAATCGATCTTCGAATCGACCTCGGAGCCGTCCTTCATGGCGACCTTCACGGTGGTGGGCAGCGCTGCCACAACAGCCTCGGGCTTAGCGCCGTCGTCGACCGTCACGGCGTCAACGGTACCAGCAAGGTGGTCGGGAATCTCGCGCAGCGGCTTGACGACCTTAATGGTGCACTCTGCCTTCTGGTCCGTGCCGGCGACCGTGCCCTTAACGGTAACCTTGCCCTCCTTGGCAAAGTCCTTGTCGCCCAGGTCCCCGGTGTCCCACGTCACGTCGACCGCGGACTCAGAGCCGTCAGAATAGACAGCCGCAACCTTTTCGGGCAGCTTCTTCAGAACGTCCGCCGCCTTCGTATCGCGCTCGACCTCAATGCCCTTGGCAGGATCCAGGCTCACGATACGCGCGGTCACCTTGACCTTGACCGTCACGGTCATGCCGTTGTCCGTCAGGCCCGTGACCTCAAACTCGTTGCCGGCGCGACCCAGGCTATCGACCTGAGACCACTTAACGGGCATCTCGTTCTTAGTCTTGCCGTCCTTCATGACTACCGTCACCTTGGACGGAAGCTTGTCCATCAGATCCGCGACCTTGGCATTGTCCGCAATCTGAATGTCGGGAATTGACTCAACGTGATCAGGCGTCTCGGCGTCCTGATCCACCACAGTCACATTGCAGGTCACCTTGGCGCCGGTCACCTTCACCGTACCCGTAATCTGCACCGTGCTGGTTCCGTTGAGCACCTCATCCGTGACGTTGGACAGGTCCCACACGTCAATGTCGAGCAGATCGGTCGAGCCGTCGGAATACGTCGCCACAACCTGCTTGGGCATCTGCTGATACAGGTCCTGCTTGGACGTGCCCTTGGCCACGCTAAACGACTTGGCCTCGAGCTTGGTGATGGTCCGCGGCGCCTCGCGAACGTTGACGTACACAATGGCGTTCACGTTGTCGATGCCCTTGAGCTTGCCGACAAGCTTATAGGTGCCGGTCTTGGCAAGGGGCTTCTTGATGTCGAGGCCGTCGGTGTCGGCCCACTCTTCGATTTCGATGCCGCCAGCATCGCTTTGCGTCATACGATATGAACCATCGGAGAATTTCACGGTCGCCTGATCAGGCAGCTCCAGCGTCGACCCAACGGTAGTGTTAACCACAACGACTTCTGGCTGCAGCGCAACCTTTTGAGCCTTCTCGTCGGCAACCGTCACCTTAGCGGTCACGACACCGTTCTCATCTACGCCGACCTTTTGGCCTTCATCGTCAACAAGCGCCATAACAGCAGCGCCATCAAAGCCGACAACACGGCCAGTCACATAGAACGTACCAGGCTTCTCATACTTCTCGGGGGCAATCGGATCCCATTCAACGGTTGCATTCGAAACGGAACCGTCGCTCAGCTCAACCGCCATCACGGACGGCATCGCCGGAACGGTACCGACCTTGGTTGTTACGGCAGTCTCGCCATTGTCGAAAGCTTTCTCGACACCAGCAATCACGATCTTAGTCTGGACGGTGACACCGGTGTAGGCGCTATCACTGTATCGATCAAGGCCGTAAGCATTTACCTTACCGGTGACCGTCGAAACCTTACCCGGCTCTCCGGTATAACTCTGAGCACGGACCTCGTCCCACTGAATCCAAGCGTCTCTCACATTGTTGTCGCTCGTGGTCACCTTAATATCCCACGGCAGCTCAGGTATGACTCCACTGACAGTAGTAATGCGCTCGGGAACACTCATGGACGTAATAGAGCAGACATCAACGGTAACCGTTGCTTCCGCACCACCCGAAAGCTTACCCTTGACCTTAAACGAACCATCCTTAGCATATGCATCGGGGGAAATTTCATCCCACGTGACATTCTCGCGCTGCGGGCCAGCAGACATGTCGCTATCGTACACGACTTCAAGAGAGCGCGGCAAAGCAGGCTCAGTGCCAGGCACGGTCCACACCGTTCCGCCCTGAACGGATGTCGCCCTATTCACAACCTGAACGTTTGCTGTTACAGGAATATCCACAACGCTACTATTGCTGCCCGTATAGTAAGACAGCTGAGCAGTGCCCGAAACGATTCCACCTTGATTCCAGTCAAACCCCTCTGTGTTCCATGTCACGGAAGCGTACTTGGAGTGATAGCTTGGATGGTCTTCGACATCAGGGCTCACCAGGTAGACACTAGTCGGAAGCAGCTCTGAACCATCATGTCCTTTAAGAACCTTAATGGTATCAAGCTCCGCCTTCCACTTATCTGTCACGATCACATGGATCGTTGCCGGGATGTTCGTTCCCGCGACTTTGCCAGTAATGGTGCAGTTCTCCGAAGGATGACTATCATACTCATCCCAATTAATCTTTAGGCCGGAGAACTTGGTCCCATCCTTTAATATGCCATCGACGGTTGTATTATCAAGACAGATTTGCTCTCCAGGGTAGATGACATACGTGTCTTCATAAGACTGCACGAGGGCCGGACCAGCCTCACTGTAGTGATTGATGCCCTTGACCTCTCCACACGTAGCGGTCGCACGAACCCTTGCAAGCGTGCCGGTAATTGTTCCGGTTATCTCATAGTCGCCCGGTTTGCCGTTTTTGAGGTCCTGCGGAATCTCATCCCATGTATAAAGGGAGTCTCCAGCTCCCCAAAGGCTGTAGTAGTTTCCGTCCGACAGCAAAAACTGGTTCGATCCGTAAGAATTAACGAGGCCGACACCAGGAAAGAAGGCGATTCTACCCAGATCATCATCAGCAAGGTCGCAAACATTAATAGTCGCTGTTACCGGAATATTCGAACCCAAGAAATAGCCCGTAATAGTCGACTGGCCCAGCTTGTTCAACGTGTTCTGGCTGATAGCAGGCCATTGGACGGAATAGCTGCCACGAGAACCGTTCCACATCGTTGCTTCAATGGTATACGGCATATGAATTTGCGCGCCAATGAGCGTACTTACCGAAGTCGCAGATGGCATCTGCAGGGCGCGAACGTTAACCTTAATAGAGGCGCGATGGGCGCTGCCCAGCGAGACCGGCATAGACGGAGAACCAGGATTGCTTCGGCTATAGCTGATTGAACCTCCGAGGGTAAAGGAACCCTCCTGAGCAACCATGGAATCCAGGATCGTATCCCAAGTAACGCCACCCTGGACCGTAGACCCGTCGGTGAAAGTCACCCTTACGGAATATGGAAGGGAGCCGGCACTCGAGCCCGTTGTAGGACGGATGCCAACTGGCGTATCAATGGGTGCAACTTGTGCAATAGAGGCAACCTCTTTAACGACGACCTTCGCCTTAACCTTTAGACCAGCAAGAGAAGAAACACCGCAGTCCCCGATAGTACCGGTAACTTCATAGGTACCAGCCGTCTGGAATCGAGAGGCGTCAGCATTTTCCCATTCCACAGGGTAGTTATACCAGTACTCGCCGTCTGGTCGAGTCACCTTAAGGTGCACGCCAGAATCAAGAGGCGATTCGTCACCAACAACACGTTCGTACGTCAACGAGTCCAGGTCAAAATAATCTTTGGCATCCTTCACCGTAACCGTACAAGTAACTTCGCGCCGGTCAAGTCCATCGAGCCTACCCTTAACTACAAAAGTACCGGGCTGAGCGTACGAATCGGGATTGACAGAATCCCAATTGATATGAACTGGCTGGGATTCATTTTGATCGAAAGAAACCATTGCCTGGTACGGAAGAGACGGCGACATCCCTACTGCCGTCATGCATTCAAATTCGGTTTGAACAGACTTGATTTCACGGACATTTACCGTGCAGCTCACCAAAGTTGAGGGCGAATGCGTCAAATGTCCCTCAACGACAAATGAGCCAGGTTTTTGATAGTCTACCTCGGAGACCTCATCCCACTCAACATCGCAGGAACAGCCCGAGTTGTCGGAATAGGATATATGGGCAGTCGAAGGAAGAGACGGCGCGACGCCGGGCGACGTAGTCACGCTTTGTGTGTAATTCGAAGACCTGGGAACAAAAACCTTGAGCGTGGCGGTAACGGAATAGGGCTCGCTAAGCGAATAGCCCATGGAACCGATGTTGATATACGAAATGGAGCCTTGAATCGGCACTTCCGATTCATCGGAAGCAGTCTTGATAGTGTTCCTTGAGGCTTCGTCCCAATTGACCATGCCGGTAGCTTTAGTTCCATTTGTCAGCGTCAGATTGACTGAGGTGCCGTACTCTTCGCCAACATAGCCCTGTCCCACATATTTTTTTACAATTGGAGTGCTATCAACGGACGCAATCTTCAGGTCCTCGTTTGAGCTCACGGGTGCAACAGCATTAACTGCAGCCGGATCCGCCGGGGCTTCGATGATCACACGCTGTTTGACCGTCTGGGTAGCGCCATCGACGGTACCCTCAAACTCATACGAGCCGGCAGGCAGCTGCGCCAAGGTTGCCGGAGCATCGACACCGTTCAGCTTCCAGGTGACGTTTTCCTGCTTAGTGACGCCACTCTCGTAGGTCACCGCCACGGTTTGAGGTAGCGTTGCGTCGGATCCCTCGGCAACATGCAAGTCGGTTTGCTCGGCAAGCGAGGCGATCTTGTCGACCGCCTGATCTTCCGAGGTTGCCTGGCCGGTGTCCGCGGATGTGGCGGCAGCGCCCGCCGCATCGCTTTGCTCGGCGACGACCTGGGTGGTATCGCCCTGCATCATCTCGGCAAACGCCTGCGGTGGCACCGAACCAACCGTCATGGTAAGTGCCAGGCCCGCGGTGATCGCCGCGTTGACATGCTTTCTATTCATAGTTCCTCCCGACTGGCTCAACGGACCAAACAGCATGGGTCCGGATTGCAAGTTAGGCTGAGCGTACCCCTCCCCAGCGTGGCAACGCAATATGAGATGGGTCAAGCGGCATAAACGATTTCGTAAGCGGGAGGACACTTTACAAGTACTTGACTGTATTTGAGTTGCGGTGAAATAGTTCCTGGATGGGCTGCTAGAACCCAAAATCAGGAACTATTTCACCGCAACTGATGAGGGGATGGGTTAACGGAGCAAGCCTGCCACTTCGCCGGCTAGGGTGATGGTGCCGGCGGCAACGAAGGGCTCGCCCGCGGCCTCGAAAGCTGCGAGGGCTTCGGATACGCTGGGGTACACGCCCACGAGCTTATCGGCATCCACAAGTGCGGCGAGCTCCTCTGCCGGCAGGGCACGATCGGAATCGGTTTGCGTTACGACAACGCGCGGGAAGGCCGGAATCAGCACATCGACGATACCTGCCACGTCCTTGTCGGCCAGCGCGGCGCATAGCAGCGTGGGGCGATTCTCCACGCACGGGTCGATCTCGTCCAGCGCGCTCACAAAGTTCTCGCAGCTCTGAGGGTTATGGCAGGCATCAATCAGCTTGAGCGGGTCGATCCCCAGCACGTCAAAACGGCCCGGCGTGGTGCAGCCCATAAGCGAGGTGTCGAGCGCATCGTGGTCGAGCTCGCGGCCCAGATAGCCCTCGCACAGCATAATCGCGCACGCGGCATTCTGCGGCTGATAGGCCGGCTTGACCATGCTCGACGTATAGATCGCACGCGGCGTGGTGCAGCTAAACTCAACCGTATCGCCCACGTGCTCCGGCACCTTGGTCGTGGCATGGTTCACCACCAGCGGCACCACACCGCACTCGCGGCAACGGGCATCCATCACGCGCTGAACGCTCGGCTCATGCGTGCCCTCGCCCAGCACAACCAGGCGCCCGGACTTAATGACCGCGGCCTTCTCACCCGCAATGGCCTCAAGCGTGTCGCCCAAAATGCGCGTGTGATCGAGGCCGATACCCGTAATGGCAACGGCGACGGGGTCGGTCGCACTCGTGGCGTCCCAACGGCCGCCCATGCCAACCTCGAGCACGGCAACGTCCACTGCAGCCTCGGCAAACACCACCAGTGCGGCAGCCGTCAGCAGGTCAAACGGGGTAATGGTATAGGCGCGCTCCCCGGCCGCCACACGACGAGCATTCACGCGATGCCCCGCCTCGACGGCGGCAGAAACGCCATGGGCAAACGCCTCATCGCTCACAACGTGCCCATCGGCCTCCATGCGCTCGGGATAGCGCACCAACTGCGGAGATGTATACAGTGCGGTCTTTAACCCCTCACCACGAAGGATGGCAGCCGAAAAACGCGTGGTCGAAGTCTTGCCATTGGTACCGGCAACCTGAATGCAATCGAAATACTCATCCGGACGCCCCAGCTCATCGAGCATATCGACAACCGTCTCAAGCAGAGGCCCAGCATCCCCAGAAATCCGCCCCGTATCAGCAGCAAGCCCCACAGCCTCATCAAACGAAAGTAAATCAAACTCAAAAGGAACGGTATACAAGCCAGAACGCTTAGGCATTTTCAGAACCGCCATTCATAGAAAAATAAAACAGTATAGGTTGAGGATAGTCAGCGAAAACGCCTCTGATGAGCCAAGGTGCCGTGAAACAAGGGCGCATAGGGCTTATGCCCATGCGCCCGAAGTTGAACGGCAGATTGGCCATCAGAGGCGTTTGCAGCGTCGAGCCAGCCGCCGTTCGTTAGAACGGCGGAATAGGTGTCCGCAGTAGCGAGCAATGCCCCAAACCGCGTCCCCCAGTAACGCTTACGAGAAGTCAGCAACCTGAGCAGTCAGCGCCGCCAGGATCTCCTTGAGCTCAGCTGCACGGTCCCTCTTCTTCTGGACCACCGCGGGCGCGGCCTTAGCCACAAAGCCCTCGTTGGCAAGCGTCTTCTCGCAGCCGGCGAGCTCCTTCTGGGCCGCGGCGATCTCCTTCTCCAGACGTGCCTTCTCGGCCGAAAGGTCGACCTTGCCCTCGAGCACCACAAAGACCTCGACGCCACTGTCAACAACGGCGATGCTCGCAGCCGGCTTCTCAACGTCGGTGCCCATAACCAGCGAAGCCGTGTTCGCCAGCGGCTCGATGGTCGAGCGCAGGCTTTCGAGCTTCTCGATGTCCTCGGCACCGGCGCGCACGACCACGTCGAGCTCGGCCTTGGGGCTCAAGCGGTAACGCGAACGCGTGGCGCGGGCGGCGGAAACGACGGTGCGGCACAACTCAAACGCGCGCTCGGCGGGCTCGTCGACGTACTTGGTGTAGTCGGCGGGCTCGGGCCACTTGGCGATCATGAGTGCCTCGGCGCGGTCCACGTTGCCCTCGGCGTCCAGGTCGAGCACGCTCGCCGGCATGTTGTCCCAGATCTCCTCGGTCACAAACGGCATAAGCGGGTGCATCAGGCGAATGGAAGTATCGAGCACAAAGATCAGGTTGCGCTGAGCCTGTAGACGGCCCTCGCCCTTCAGGCGGGCCTTGGTGACCTCGACGTACCAGTCGCAGACCTCGTTCCAGAAGAACTGCTGCACGCCGCGGGCCATGTCGCCAAAGGTGTAGTTCTCGATACCCTCGGTGACCATCTTCACGGCCTTAGCCAGGCGGCTGAACATCCAAGCGTCGGCCGGCGTCTCCACGACGGGCTCGCCGGGCGTGTAGCCCTCCATGTTCATGAGCAGGAAGCGGCTGGCGTTCCAGATCTTGGTCACAAAGCTCTTGGCCTGGTCGGTGCGCGGGCTGTCGATGAGCTTCTTGGTCTTCTTATCGATGTTCGCGTCAAACTTGACGTCCTGGTTGTTGGTGCACAGCGTCAGCAGGTTGTAGCGCATGGCGTCGGCGCCGTACATACCGATGAGGTCCATGGGGTCAACGCCGTTGCCCTTGGACTTGGACATGCGGCTGCCGTCCTTGGCAAGGATCGTCGGGTAGATGACGACGTCCTTAAACGGCACCTCGTCCAGGAAGTACAGCGAGCTCATGACCATGCGGGCGACCCACAGCGCGATGATGTCGCGTGCGGTGACGAGCGCCGTCGTGGGGTGATGCCCCTCGAGCAGCTCCGGCTTTTGCGGCCAGCCCTGCGTGGCGAAGGTCCACAGCTGCGAGCTGAACCAGGTGTCCAGCACGTTCTCGTCCTGATGCACATGATGGCCGCCGCACTTGGGGCACACATCGGTGTCCTCGGTAAGAGCGTCCTCCCAGCCGCAGTCCTCGCAGTAGAACACGGGGATGCGGTGGCCCCACCACAGCTGGCGGCTAATGCACCAGTCCTTAAGGTTCTCCATCCAGGTGGTGTAGGTCTGCGTCCAGCGCGCGGGGTGGAAGGTAACCTTACCGGAGTTAACGGCGTCAAGCGCCGGTCCCTTGAGCTTGTCAACGGCCACAAACCACTGCTCGGACAGCCACGGCTCAAGCGCGGCGTCGCAGCGGTAGCAGTGCATGACGGAGTGATCGAGGTCCTCGACGTGATCGAGCAGGTCGTGCTCCTCGAACCACTTGATGACGGCCTCGCGGCACTCGTCGCGGTTCATGCCGGTGAACTCGCCGTAGCCTTCGACGACCACCGCGTGCTCGTCGAAGATGTTGATCTGCGGCAGATCGTGAGCCTGACCCATGGCGTAGTCGTTGGGGTCGTGGGCCGGAGTAACCTTAACGAAGCCGGAACCGAAGTTGGCGTCGACATGCCAATCCTCAAAGATGGGAATCTCGCGGTCGACGATGGGAAGCTTGACGGTCTTACCCACAAAGGCGGCCTTCTCAGGATCCTTCGGAGAGACGGCGACGCCCGTGTCGCCGAGCATGGTCTCGGGGCGCGTGGTGGCGACGACGATGTAATCCTGGCCGTTGACCGGCTCGGTCAGCGGGTAGCGCAGGTGCCACAGGTGGCCCTTCTCGTCCTTATACTCGGCCTCGTCGTCTGAGATGGCGGTGGTGCAGTTGGGGCACCAGTTGACGATGCGCTTGCCGCGATAGATCAGGCCGTCGTGGTACCAGTCGCAGAAGACCTTGCGCACGGCCTGCGCGTAGTCCTCATCCATGGTAAAGCGCTCGTTGTCGAAGTCGACGGAGCAGCCCATGCGCTTGATCTGCTCGACGATGATGCCGCCGTACTCGTGGGTCCAATCCCAGCAGGCGTCGACAAACTTGTCGCGACCAATCTCCAGGCGGCTAATGCCCTCACTCTTGAGCTTCTTGTCGACCTTGGTCTGCGTGGCGATACCGGCGTGGTCGGTGCCCAGCACCCAGCGCGTAGACTTGCCGCGCATGCGGGCCATACGGATGATGGCATCCTGGATGGAGTCATCGGTGGCGTGGCCCATGTGGAGCTTACCGGTCACATTGGGAGGCGGAATGGTGACGGTGCAGTCGCCCACGCCCGCGCGGCGCTTGTAGTAGCCGCCGTCGAGCCACTTCTGCAGGATCGCCGGCTCGTTGGTCGACGGATCATAGTTCTTGGGCATTTCTTCCATATATCTCTCCCTGTCCCGCCGGGGAGGAATGTAGGCCCGATTTTCGCTCGGTCAGGTCCTGGCTCGCGCGAAGACCACATTAAGTGGTCTTCGGCTCGTGCGGAATCTACGAAAATCGGGCCTACATTCCTCCCCTTAGGTATCGATTACTTCAGTCTGAACGACTTCGCTGAGGCTTAAACAAACACACAGAATAACACAGGTAGTTGGGGTTATTGCGCATATATAAAATAGCCTCCGACCGCGGGTGGTCGAAGGCTATTTGCAAACACGTTTTAGGCAGGTCTAGCCGTAGATGCGCTGTGGCTGCTCTTCGCCCTTTACGGAGGCTTCGGTTACGACAACCTTGGCAACGCCCTCCTCGCTGGGGAGGTCGAACATCGTCTGCTGCAGCACGTCCTCGCAGATGGCGCGCAGACCGCGGGCGCCGGTCTTGCGGGCAAGCGCCATGCGGGCGATCTCGTGCAGGGCGGCGTTCTCAAACTCAAGCTCAACGTCCTCGAGCTGGAACATCTTGCGGTATTGACGCACCACGGCGTTCTTGGGCTCGGTCAGGATCGACACCAGGTCGTCCTCGTCGAGCGCCTGCGTCTGGGTGACGACGGGCGTACGGCCCACGAACTCGGGGATCATGCCAAAAGCGTTGAGGTCCTGCGGGAGCACCTGACGCAGCAGGTCGTTCTCGTCGACCGAGGTGGGGCCGGCGATCTCGGAGTTAAAGCCCACGCCCTTGTTGCCCACGCGATCGGCAATGATCTTATCCAGACCCACAAAGGCACCGCCGCAGATAAACAGGATGTTGGTCGTGTCGATCTGTAGCAGCTCCTGCTGGGGATGCTTGCGGCCGCCGGTGGGCGGAACGCTGGCAACCGTGCCCTCAAGAATCTTAAGCAGTGCCTGCTGAACGCCCTCGCCCGAAACATCACGGGTGATGGAGAGGTTCTCGGCCTTGCGTGCGATCTTGTCGATCTCATCCACGTAGATGATGCCAACCTGTGCGCGCTCGATATCGCCATCGGCGGCGTTGATGAGCTTGAGCAGGATATTCTCCACGTCCTCGCCCACGTAACCGGCCTCGGTGAGCGCGGTGGCGTCGGCGATGGCAAACGGCACCTCGAGGATGCGCGCGAGCGTCTGGGCCAGCAGGGTCTTACCGGTACCAGTGGGGCCGAGCAGCAGAATATTAGACTTGGCGAGCTCCACCTCGTCCATGTCATCGTCAAACTGGGCGCCCATGCCCGATGCCTCGTCAAGGGCGGACACCGCGACGCCGCCCTCGATCACGCGACGGTAGTGGTTGTACACGGCCACCGACATGGCGCGTTTGGCGTCCTCCTGGCCCATAACATAGGCCGAAAGCTCGTCATAGATCTCGTGCGGCGTCGGCACGTGCGTGATGACCTGACGGTCGTCCTCGAGCTCAAAGCCCTCGGCCTCGGGGTCAACGGCGGGCTGGGACGCAGCCTGGCCGTGGTCGTTGAGGAAACCCGGGAGATTGCCGTTGCGGGCGGCGTCCATAAAGTCCGAAGCCAGCGACTCCTCAAGGATCTCGGAGCAGGCGGCGACGCACTCGTCACAGATAAAGATGTTGGTCGGGCCCTTTACGAGACGACGGACCTGGCCCTGCTCTTTTCCGCAGAAGGAGCAGCGGATGGGGTTGCCGTTCTCGTCAAAGTTGTCCTGCATGTTACCTGCCATCCTAGGCGTCCTTCGCGGCAAGATCGCGCGAGGTGACGATACGGTCGATCAGGCCGTAGTCGAGGGCCTCGGCAGCGGTCAGGTAGTTGTCGCGCTCGGTATCGGCCTGGACCTTCTCGATGGGCTGGCCCGAGGCGTCGGACAGGATCTGGTTGAGCTCGCGACGGGTCTTCTTGATCTCCTCGGCCACGATCTCGATCTCGGTCTGCTGGCCCTGGGCACCGCCACTGGGCTGGTGAATCATGACCTTGGAGTGCGGCAGGCAGAAGCGCTTGCCCTTGGCGCCGGCCGAAAGCAGCACGGCGGCCATGGACGCAGCCATGCCCACACAGATGGTGGAGACCTGCGGCTTGATGAAGTTCATGGTGTCCAGAATCGCCAGGCCGGAGTAGACCTCGCCACCGGGCGAATTGATGTAGAGCGAGATATCCTTCTCGGCATCCTGGCTCTCAAGATGCAGCAGCTGGGCAACGACCAGGTTGGCGCTGACGGAGTTGATCTCCTCGCCCAAGAAGATGATGCGGTCGTTGAGCAGGCGCGAATAGATATCGTAGCTGCGCTCGCCGCGCGGCGTCTGCTCGATAACGTATGGCACGAGGGCGGAATCGAACTTAGCGATCATACGCATCTCCATTTCTCTTACGGACCAATAGTGGTTCTAGACAAACGTACGGTGCCCGCATGCTATGCATTGGCTGGCACCGTACGAAGCAACCGGATAACCGGCTTATAACTTTACCCCATCACGGACGCATCCATGCGCTCGCGGGAAAGGTGGCGAGAATTACTCGGCGTCCTTGGCGGTCTCGTCGACCTCGGTCACCTTGGCGTTCTCGACCAGGTGGTCGACGGCCTTGGAGCGACGGATGGACTCGCGGACGGCAGGCATGCGGCCATCGGCGATGAACTCGGCCTTGGAAGCCTCGACGTCCTTGACGCCGGCCTTCTCGAACTCGGCGTTGATGTCGTCCTCGGTGACCACGATCTTGAGCTCACGGGCGAGGGCGTCGAGAGCCAGGGACTCACGGGCGACGTCGTTGGCCTGCTTGTGCAGGTCGCCGATGAACTGCTCCATGGTCAGGCCAGAAGCGGGCAGCCAGGTGTCCAGCGTCATGCCGCGGGAAGCGAGGTTGGACAGGAAGTTCTGGCCAAGCTCCTCAAAGACGGACTGCTCGTAGTCGGCATCCATCTCGTCGAGCTGCAGACGCTCGGCGAGAGCGGAGACGCAACGGTTCTCCTTCTCGGCCGGCAGGCGGGAAGCCTTGTCCTGCTCGATCTCGAGCTTGATGGCGTCGCGCATGGCGTCGATGCTGTCGAAGCCGAAGTCGGACTTGACGAGCTCGTCGGTGAGCTCGGGGGTGTTGCGGACCTTGATGCCCTTGACGGTGACCTCGACAGTGTGGGTCTCGGCCTCCTCGCCCTCCTCGACCTCGTCGGTCCAGGTGACGGTCTTGACGTCGTCAACGTTGGCGCCGATCAGAGCCTCGTTGAACTCCTTGGGGTTGCTGTCGCTACCGGCGATGAGCATGCGGCCCTCGGCGGCGAAGTTGTCGGCGTTCTCGACGGCCTTGAGGTCGACGGTAACGTAGTCCTCGGCCTCGACGGCGCGACCCTCGACGTCCTCGAAGGTGGCACGGTAGTTGAGGAGCATCTCGACCTGGTTGTTGATCTCGGAATCGGTGACCTCTGCAGGCGGCATCTCGATCTCGACAGCGTCGAAGGAGGAGAGCTCGGCAGCAGGACGCAGGGAGAACTCGACGGTGTAGGTGTAGTCCTCGTGATCCTTGGCGAGGTCGAGCTCCTTGTAGTCACCGTTCTTGGTGGGGACGATGTCCAGCTCGTTGAGGACGACGGGCTCGTTGGCGGCAATCAGGTCGTTGGTGGCCTGAGCGAGGGTAGCCTCGGCGCCAAGAGCAGAGTCGATGACCGGACGGGGAGCCTTACCGGCGCGGAAGCCCGGGAAGCGGTACTTCTTGGCGGTGTCCTTGTAGGCCTTCTTGATCGCGGCGTCGACGTCGGCGGCCGGGATGGTGACCGTAGCGGTGAGCTTGGCGTCCTTGACGTCAGAAGCGGTGATGTTCAACACGTTCCTCCTCATACTGCCCAGCTTATCTGAGGTGCTGGTACCTTTATGCAACAAAGAGTCGCGACGGCAGGAGCCGACGCAGGTGCGTTGGTGCGGGCGAAAGGACTCGAACCTTCACGGGAATCCCACCAGAACCTAAATCTGGCGCGTCTGCCAATTCCGCCACGCCCGCATGAGCGCACAGACTAGGAATGATAGCAGATACGAACGGCAAGCGCACGCACACGTTTTACAGGCTCACGACCTCACCACGAGTGCAAAAGGCGGGACGAGTTGCCCCGCCCCGCCCATTACGACTTGTTCGCTGACCCGCTACTCCCCCAGCAGGGCCTTCTCGGGCGTGATCGGCAGCGAGCGGACCTGGTGGCCGGTGGCATGTGCGACGGCCGAGGCCACGGCGGCGAGCGGCGTGTTGATGACGACCTCGCCGATCGATTTGGCGCCAAACGGGCCCGTCGGCTCGTAGCTCGGCTCAAAGGCCACGCGAATGCTGCCGATATCCAGGCGCGTGGGCAGCTTGTAGCTCATAAAGTTGCCGGTGCGCAGGCGGCCGCGGTCGTCGTGCTCGACGATCTCGTAGAGCGCGTGACCGATGCCTTGGGCAATACCGCCCTCGGCCTGGACGCGCGCGAGCGCCTCGTTGATCACGGTGCCGCAGTCAACGGCAGCGGCGTAATCCACCACGGTCACCTTGCCAGTGGCCTTGTCGACCTCGACCTCGGCAATACCGGCCATAAACGGCGGAGGCGAAACGGGCAGGCAGGCAGAGGCGTGCGAGGTCAGCGCGTCGCCACCCTCGATGTTCTTGACACACAGGTTGGCAAAGTCGCGCAGCGTAAGGTAGCGACCGCGCTCGCGAGCGGCGCGCTCGTCGGACAGGCGCACGTACTGGCCGTCGAAGACCACATCGGCGGCGTCCACGTCCCACATCTGGGCGGCCTTGGCGCAAATCTTCTCGCGCAGCTCGGTCGCGGCGTTCTTGGCGGCAAGGCCCGTCACGTACGTACCCGAGCTCGCGTACGAGCCGGCGTCGAACGGCGACACATCGGTGTCCACGCCGCGCACCACTATCTGCGAGCTCTCAACGCCCAGCTCCTCGGCGGCAATCTGCGCCAGGATCGTGTCGACGCCCATGCCGTTATCGGTAGCGCCGGTGCCGATGGTAATGAAGCCGTCCTCTTCCAGGCGCATGTCAATGCCGGCGATGTCCACGTTGGAGATGCCCGAGCCCTGCATGGTGAGCGCGCAGCCCAGAGCGCGCACGCGGTCGCCCAGGTCCACGGCCAGCGGCTTGTCGCGCCAACCGATCATGTCCATCGCACGCAGCAGGCAGCGGTCGAGCGCGCAGGCGTTGAGTTTCTCGTTGTAGTACTGCGGCATGACCTCGCCCTCGCGCACAATGTTCTTAAGGCGCAGGTCGGCGGGGTCCATGTGCAGCATGTCGGCGAGCTCGTTGACGGCACTCTCCACGGCAAACTGGCCCTGGGTAGCACCGTAGCCGCGATACGCGCCGCCGCGGTTGGTATTGGTGTAGACGGCGTCCCAGCTAAAGCGGCTCGCCTTCACGTGGTTGTAGATGGGCAGACTCTTGTGGCCCGAGAGGCCAATCGTCGTGGTGGCGTGCTCGCCGTACGCGCCGGCGTTGGACAACGTGTGCAGGTCGATAGCCGTGATGGTGCCGTCGTTCATGGCGCCCAGCTTGACGGTCATCTGCATCTGGTGACGCGAGTTGCCCGCGGTGATGGTCTCCTCGCGGGTGTAGCAGCAATAGCTCGGACGGCCGGTCTGCTGGGTCACGAACGCCACGAAGATCTCGCAGCAGC
>CALKBP010000045.1:0-9719 GCA_937989885.1 uncultured Collinsella sp. | reverse complement strand
ACTGCGGGAATGGCCTATTTGCTCAATGTGTTCGGCTGAGATCGGAAATCAACCTTGCTGCTTTTTTGCTCACTCATTGGCCCCAAACAGCGACTTAGTGTGATGGTTCTGTGACTTATTGGCCTTGCGTCACGGGCGTGACCTGCGAATCCACGCCGTTTGCACCGGTTTCGCTATCCTCGCTGTCCGCGTCCTCGCCCTTTTGGGCATCGGCGATCGTTGCGGCAGCGGCAACAATACCGCGCTGAGGAGCCACGCCCGTCTGGGTCTGAGCGCCCTCGACAAGCTCCGTGCCGGCATGCGCGAGCTCAGCAGGCTTGAACATCGCACTCAGGTCGACGCCGCCGCCAGCGTAGCCGAGTGCGGCAAGTGCGATCACAATCACCGCAACAACAACTGCAATCGGCACGTAACGATGCCACCCAGCGGGATTGAGGCCACTGCGGCGAGCCGCACCGCGGCTGATATAGCCCAGCGTTCCGTCGTGCTTGAGCTTAGAGCCCACCACGCGCTTGCGCCCCCGCAGCGATGACTCGGCCTGCATGGCCAAGCGAGCGCTTGCCGAAGGATAGCCGTATTTGGTGCGCTTGAACGAACCGTCGAACCCCGACGCGTGCTTGCCCCACGTCCGGGACGTCGTGCGGCGGTTAACTGGAGCCGCGCCCCGTCTATTCCGGTTTGGTTTTGAAGTCTCCGCCATACGCCCCCGCACGCCGTAACACAATCGAAACATTACTGCTTTGGACTGTAGCACACGCGCTGCACGCGGTCACGGGCGCCTCGCTCAGCGGTCGTCGTCCTTCAGCAAGCGCCACAGGGTCGTGCGGCTTATACCGAGCACCTCGGCAGCGCGGGTCCGGTTGCCCTGAAGGTGGCCTACGACCAGCCGCGCGATGTCGCGTTCGGTATCGGCCAGTGGACGCAGGATATACAGGTCGCTGTCGAGCATCGGAGCGCCAAAGGTTGCGGTTTTGATGACGTCCTCCTGGGCGAGCACCTCCTCTGCCACCGCGCGCTCCGCCACACCCGACCCTACTAATATATAGAGTCGTTCCGAGACCTCGCGAAGCTGCAGGTAGTTGCGGGGCCAGCGATAGCCGTTGAGCATCGAGGCAGCCTCCTCGGACATACCCGGAGCGGCAGTTCCAAAGACATCTGACAGATATGACAAATACCGCGCAACCTTTTTCGATGCGCCACCCTGCTCGGCAATCGCAGGCGCCACACTTACTGCACACGCCAAGCGCTCGGTTACAAAAGCGGCCTGGTCGCTTTCGCCACCGCCCGGCATATCGTTTGCCGTCAGAACCACATGGCAACGCGCGGCCAGCGCCGTGTCGGTCATCGTAGAGACAAGCTCGCGCAGACGCTGCGGCGAAAGTGCATGCCAACCGCCAATACAAAGGGTCAGCCTTGCCTGGAACAGCGGCGATTCCGAGCTTTTGAGCAGATGGCGCCAGCCGCGATCTGTGAGCTCGTCAAGTGCCACGGACACAAAGGGTTCGTCGGCATAAGGCCCATCCAGATAGAGGCGTTTTACAATCTCCGCCTGGCCAGCACCCAGCTCGCCCTCCAACATGAGGGGCACGCCGCGGGCATAGCTTTCGCAGACGGGGCCAGCGACCGCAGCGGCACCCTCGACAATGCCGTACGCGCTTGCCTCGTAGCGCGCCTCGACCTCATCTGCGTTAAGCCACTCAATACCCGCGTGTGCCGCCACACCGTGCACCTCGCGGACCACGACCACCCAAAGCGCGCCGTATTCCTTGGCGACCGGACGCACCGTAAGGCTCAAGCGCCCTCCCGCATGCCCCATCACCAGGCGCGCGCCATTGCCCACGCGCCCCAGGCGCTCGGCGACAAATGCCGCGACATCTTGCTCGAGCGCGACATCATCCATGGTCGAAATCGCCACGCGTCCATGCCCATCGATTGCCAATGCCGAGGCCCCGGCAGCAGCCAAGGCCTCGATCAAGATTTGTAGCTTGGCATCACTGTTCATATTGCGCCCCGTCCTCGACGCCACGCCGCCGGCGACGGCCGCGCGGGCGAGTGTTTCAAAATTGAACGATATTGCTCACCAAACACTATAGGGCAGAAGCCGCCGTCCTGCGAGTATATGAGTTGCCCCGCATCGCCATCCTGGCGGGGCGATAAGAGCTCTTCGGGACCTATCAACCTGCGGACAAGCCATACCCGCAAGAGCTCCTATCGCTCCACCGCGAGGATGCGCTCACCAGCACGCAGCACGCAAATAAGCTACTTCTCTACCAGATTCCCAGCACGTGCTGCATTCCCAAACTCATGCACGCAATGCCAATCCAGCAGCAAAAGCCCAATGCGATGGGCTTGCCACCCTTTTTGACCAGCTCGACGATATCGGTATTAAAACCAATAGCCGCCATGGCCATCACGATAAAGAACTTCGACAGCTCCTTGATGGGCGCCGTAATGGATGCAGGAAGCTGAAGCACCGTGGTGATTACGCTCGCCAGCACAAAGAACAGCACGAACATGGGAAACGCGCGTTTAAGCGAAAACGTGCTTTTGGCGTCGCCGCCGGCCTTGCGCGCCAGATGCATCTGCCAGCATGCGAGAACCAACGTAATGGGAATAATGGCCAGCGTCCTGGTGAGTTTGACCACCGTGGCGCTCTCGAGCACATTGGCGCCGGGATGCATGCTGTCCCAGGCGCTCGCCGCAGCCGTTACCGACGAGGTGTCGTTGATGGCGGTGCCGGCAAACAGGCCAAAGCCCTCGTTGGTCAGCCCGAGCATGCCACCGAGCGTCGGAAACACGAGCGCCGCGATAACGTTAAACAGGAAGATGACCGAAATAGCCTGGGCAATCTCGCGATCGTCGGCGTCGATGACGGGCGCGGTCGCGGCGATGGCAGAACCGCCGCAAATCGACGAACCCACGCCTACAAGCGTCGCGATCTTGCCCGGCACGTTCATAACGCGGCAGAGCACGAAGGCGATGACAAGTGAGGTCGAGATTGTCGCCACGATAATCGGCAGCGACTGAGCGCCTTTGGACAGAATCTGCGAGAGGTTCATGCCAAAGCCAAGCAGGATTACCGCGTACTGCAAGACTTTTTTAGACGTATAGGTGACACCGGCGGCAAGCTGGTCGCGACGATTCTTGGGAAAGACGAGCGCCAGAACCATGCCAAAGAGGATGGCAAACACCGGCCCGCCGACCACCTCAACCTGTTTGCCGAGCAACGTCGCGGGGATGGCAATGATCAGGCAGAACAAGACGCCCTTCCAGCGCTCGCGTACGATATTCGCCAGTTGCATATGGGATTCCTTCTTTCTATTTCACGTTTGCGACGGCTTATGATACGGCAACATTGAGCACAGCCGTGCGCAAACACAGACTAAGGTGCCGCAATAGTTCTCGGACGACAGCCGAATTACCCACCGCGGAGAGCTGATTCGCGGCATAATTAACAGCTGATATATGAGTGTGATAGAACGGTTGTGAGGCACTATGGAAGAATCGATGCACGTCGGCGAGCAGGAAACGAGCCTGCAGGACCAGTCCTACCACACCATTCGACGCAAAATCGTCTACCTGGACTACAAGCCGGGCGAAAAGCTGGGCGTCAAGCAGCTTTGCGACGACCTGGATATGGGACGCACCCCTGTGCGCGAGGCGCTGGTGCGTCTGGCGCAAGAGGGCCTGGTGCGCACCGTGCCCCAAAGCGGCACCTATGTCTCGCCCATCAACCTCACTCTTGCCGAGAGCGCCTGCTACATTCGCGAGCACCTGGAAAAGCAGGTGATTGTGGAGTGCTGCGCCCGTGCCACCTCGGCAGGCATCGAGCAGCTCGACCGAGCCATCGCGCTGCAGGAAAAGACCATGGCCGAGGAGGATCGCATCGGCTTCTTTTTAAGCGACAACCTCATGCACCGCATGATCTTTAGCATCGCATGCCGCAGCACCGTATGGTCGTGGCTCGAAGAGACCAATGCCGACCTGGAGCGCTTCCGCTGGCTGCGCGCCGCCACGCAGACGCTCGACAATCAGGAGATTGTTAACGAGCACAAGCAAATCCGCCGCGCCATCGCCGGCCGCGACCCCATCGAGGCGAGCTTTTTGGTCAGCAAGCACCTGCATATGATGTTCCGCAACCAGACCGAGGTCCTGGACCAATATCCCAAGTACTTCGAGACCAGCAAGCTCCGCTAACCTGCCAAAACCACCACAAAGGGGACAGGCACCTTTGTGGTGGTTTTTCCGCACAAAAAGGCCCGGCTCCGTCCGATGACGCGGAGCCGGGCCTTAGTTGTTAGGATGGCGGAACCAACTACTCAACAGTAACGCTCTTTGCCAGGTTTCGGGGCTGGTCGACGTCGCAGCCGCGCAGGATGGCAACCTCGCGGGCGAGCAGCTGCAGCGGGACGCTCGCCGTGATGGGGCTGAACACGTCGCGGACGGCCGGCACGCGAATGATGCAGTCGGCGATCTTGTTGATCTCCTCGTCACCCTCGGTGGCAACGACGATGACCTTGGCACCGCGCGCCTTGCACTCCATAAGGTTCGACACGGTCTTGTCGTAGGTGGCACTCTTGGTGGCCACGGCGATGACGGGGAAGCCCGGATCGATCAGTGCGATGGGGCCGTGCTTCATCTCGCCGGCAGCATACGCCTCAGCGTGCAGGTAGCTGACCTCCTTGAGCTTGAGTGCGCCCTCGTAGGAGATGGCAGCGCCCATACCGCGGCCCACGAACAGTGCCGACTGCGCGTCCTTGCACAGCAGGGCGGCCTCGTGCACGGCCTCGGTTTGGGTATCCAAAATCCACTGGATCTGCTCGGCCGTATCGGAAAGTTCGCGGAACAGCATGCGCGCCTGCTTGGTGGTCAGACGGTACTTGACCTGCGCCAGCAGCAGAGCAAGCAGCGTCAGGCTCACAACCTGGCCGATGAAGCTCTTGGTCGAGGCGACCGCGATCTCCTTGTTGGCCTTGGTATAGATGACGCCGTCGCTCTCGCGCGCCACGGGACTGCCCACCACGTTGGTGATGCCAAAGACCTTGGCGCCCTTGATGCGCGCATCGCGAATGGCGGCGAGGGTATCGGCCGTCTCGCCCGACTGGGACACGGCAACGACGAGCGTCGTCGGCGTGATGATGGGGTTGCGATAGCGGAACTCGCTGGCAGCCTCAACCTCGGTGGGAATGCGAGCCCAGCCCTCAATAAGGTTCTTTGCGATGAGGCCGGCGTGATAGCTGGTGCCGCAGGCGATCACGTAGACACGGTCGATGTCGTTGAGCTCCTCAAGGGACAGACCCAGCTCGTCGATATCGAGCTCGCCGGCAGGCGTCATACGGCCAACCAGCGTGTCGCGCACGACGCGCGGCTGCTCGTGGATCTCCTTGAGCATAAAGTCGGGATAGCCGCCCTTTTCGGCCATGTCTAGATCCCAATCGATGTGGGTGACCTTGGGCTCGATCACGTTGCCGGCCTCGTCGGTATACTCGACGCCCGCGGGCGTGAGCTTGGCAAACTGACCGTCCTCGAGCACCACGACATCGCGGGTGGCGTCGATGAGCGCGATGACGTCGGAGGCAACGTAGGAGCCGGTCTCGCCCACGCCGACCACAATCGGGGAGTCTTTGCGGGCAACGGCGATTACGCCAGGCTCGTCGGCGCACACGGCGGCCAGGCCGTAGGCGCCTACCACATGGGTGCAAGCCTCGCGCACGGAGGCCATCAGGTCGTGCGTCTCGGCATAGGCCTCTTCGATCAGATGCGCGAAGACCTCCGTATCGGTCTCGCTCTTAAAGTGATGGCCGCGGCCCTCCAGCTCCTCGCGCAGTTCGGCGAAGTTCTCGATAATGCCGTTGTGGACGATGGCGATGCGACCGTCGCAGCTGGTGTGGGGATGAGCGTTAACGACGGAAGGCTTGCCGTGGGTGGCCCAACGGGTGTGACCGATACCGCAAGTTGCGTCGCTATCGATGTTGGAAAGCTCGCTCTCCAGACCCGCAACCTTACCCACGCGGCGGATAACGTCGAGGTGCGCCGCGGCGCCCTCGCCCACCTCGAGCGCGACGCCCGAGGAGTCATAGCCGCGATACTCCATGCGCTTAAGGCCTGTGACCAGGATGTTCTTTGCAATATCAGAGCCGGTGTAGCCGACAATTCCGCACATAGGATAAATCCCTTCGTTCGCGTGACTGCAAGACGTCCACGCACGGAAGGCGCTGAGACGTATAACGTTCGAGTATTGTACTCACGCAAACGCAAGCTGATATACCAGAAGTGGTATCTCAACTTAGATACCACTCGATGCACACATGCCCAAACCACCACGATGGGGACAGGCGCCTTTGTGGTGGCCTGGGCTCCAGCGTTTGCCCAGATAAAACCTGCCAAAATAAACCTGTCCCTAATTGGCAGGTTTTGACACCTCAGAGGCGGGCGATGCTACAATCTGGCTTGTACTTGAAACGCATCAAAGGGGCCGCTATGGCAAAGGTAAAAATCAGCGACGTCGCGCGCGAGGCCGGGGTTTCGTTGGGCACGGTTTCCAACGCACTCAACCACCCCGAAAAGCTGCGCCCCGAGACCCTCAAACTCATCAACGAGACCATCAATCGCCTTGGCTACCTGCCCAACCAAAGCGCCCGTCAGCTCGCGGGCGGCACCACCAAGTCCTTTGGCCTGGTCCTTCCCCGTCTCGACCACGGTTTTTCGCTCCAAATTGCCAGCGGCGCCCATAACGAGGCCCGCAAGCACGGTTACGACCTGCTCATCGCCAACGCCGATAACGACGATATTCTCCAGGACCATTACCTGCGCTACTTTATGGGCACGCAAATGTCCGGCGTCATGGTTCAGCCCATGGCGTCCCCCGACTGGCGCCCCGCAACGACCAAGATGCCCGTGCCGATCGTCTATCTGGACATCCACTGCTCCGAGCCCGGTTACTACGTGGCCGCCGACAACGAGGCGCAGGGGCGCATTATCGCCGAGCTCGCCGTCGCCCGCGGCGCACGCCATATCACCGTTGTGGGCAGAGCGGCATTCATGCAGCTCACCCTGCGCGTACTTGGCATTCACAAGGCCCTCGCCCTGCATCCCGATATCAAAATTGAAGTCATTGACGCCGGAGAGTGGAATACCGCAGCCGACGGCTACAGCATTGGCGCTCAGATTGCCGGGCGCCCTGCCGACGAACGCCCCGATTTTGTCGTCGGCCTGACCGACGTGTTAGCCTCGGGCGTTATCTCGGCATTGGTCGACAAAGGCATCTCCGTCCCCGAGCAGGTTCGCGTGGCCGGATGCGACGGCAACCCACTCGCCTGGAGCGGGTCGGTTCCCCTCACCACCGTGGCGCCGCCGGGTTACGAAATTGGCCGCAAGGGCGTTCAGTTGCTGATGGAGCAGATTGAGAACAAAGCCCCGGCAAAGACCAAGCATATCCGCGTCGGCTCTGCAGCGCGCACCGTCACCGCAGTCACGGCCGCCGAGGATATCAACCGCCAAGAACTCGTGCGGCCGTTCCTCCTCGAGCGAGCCAGCACCCAGGCGAGCAGCCACGCCGAAGCCACCGCCATCAACCTAGGCGCGTATCTATAGCGCGTCGGCCAGTATGCCAAAACGCCGCCTAAGCAAAAGAGGCCCGACCATTGCCGGACCTCTTTTGCTTAAGTGCAAAGACGGCCAATTTCTCGCTTCAACGCCGCAATTGCCTAGTGCACAGCCTTGACCGCCGCCGCCAGATCAAACAACGTATCGAGCACGGCCTCGCAGCCATCCACCACATCCTGCGGCAGCGGCACGATATCGGGCACGGCAAAGACATGGCAGCCGGCCGTGATGCCCGAGACGCAGCCGTTGCGCGAATCCTCGACCACGGCGCACTCCTCGGGGGCAAAGCCCGCGCGCTCGCAGGCGAGCAGATACATCTCGGGGTCGGGCTTACCGTGCACGACGTCCTCGCCACAGGTCACCGTTTCAAACTTGTCAAAAAGACCGACCATCTTAAGGTTGCGCTCGGCCGTAACGAGGCGCGACGACGTCGCTAGACCCACGTGATAGCCCGCAGCCAGCAGCTCGTCTATGCACTCGGAGGCGCCGGCCTTAAGCTCCAGTTCGGTCTTGACCATCTCGTCGCGAATCTCCTTGTGACGGGCATAGACCGCCTCGGTGGTTTCGTGGCTGCCATAATGCTTATCAAGGAGGTCCATAACATCGGGCAGCGTGCGACCGATAAACTGATGGATTAGCGCTTCATCAATCGCGACCCCCAGCTCGGCAGCGCCCGCCTTCCATGCCTTAATGCCCAAACGCTCGGTATCGACCAGCGTTCCGTCCATGTCAAAAATAACAGCCTTGATCATATCGGTCCCCCATCGGCTCTCGCTATCGCATTACCGCAACTCTACCGCATTTAGCAACTTGTATATAACGTATATACCATATTGCACTTTCGTTACATAGATAGAAGTCTTATGACAAGCGGCTCGATAGGATTATAGTTTTCGACCGAGCAATCGATGATAAGGAACGTTTCATGCTTTCAGACACCACCGCACCTGCAAAGGAGCTTCAGGATAAACTCGCAGAGCTCGAGCAGCTGCTTTTGGCATACGGACGCGTTGCCATCGGCTTTTCCGGCGGCGTCGACAGCAGCTTTTTGGCCGCGGTCTGCGCCCGCATCATGCCTGTCAGCACGCTTCTCGTCCACCTCACCACGCCGCTCATCGGCACGCCCGAACAGGCTTCGTTTGAGCGATCCGTTGACGGGCAAGCCGATGAGGAGCCACATTTTAAGCTCCCTGTGCTCAATCTTTCGGTCGATCAGTTGCAGCTCCCCCAAGTAGCCTGCAACGATGCTAATCGCTGCTACCACTGTAAGCACGCCGGCTTTACCGCTATCGTCAACCACGCCAAGTCGCTCGGCTTTCCCACCGTCATCGATGGCAGCAATGCAAGCGATCGCGGCGACTACCGCCCCGGCATGCGCGCGGCAGAAGAGCTCGGCGTACGCTCCCCTCTTATGGAGGTCGGCTTTACCAAGGACGAAGAGCGCGAGCTGCTGCGCGCATGGGGCTATCCCGTTTGGAACCTGCCGGCGGGAGCCTGTCTTGCCACGCGCGTCCCCACGGGCGAGGAGCTTACGCGCGAGAAGGTCGATTTAATCCGCGCCTGCGAGGATTACCTGCACGAACTTGGTCTGGCGCAGGTTCGCGCGCGCTTGGTCGGCGGCTGCATGCACATCGAGGCCGCGCCCGCAGATGTCGCCAAGATCGCCGCCCTCGGCGGCGGCGCCGTCGATGCCGAGGGCAAGGCCCCACTGCCCGCCGCTACCGAGTCCGCGCTGCGCGAGCTGGGCTGCGGCCACATCTCCCCCGAGGTCACCCCCTACATCCACGGCAACATGAACCTTTAGATTACGCCGTTTTACAAACGGCGTAACTGCTCGGCGCTGCGCGGGCTCCGGGCACATATGCTCAACCTGGACTGCGTTAACTGACCTGTCAATAAGGGACAGGTTTGTTTTGGCAGGCTTTATCTTGGGAAAATATCGCGAGGCAGTCGCCCCTCTAGCACCCATCAAACTTCGAGAGACGATAGAGGGGCAATTCGGCTGCATCTACTTCTTCCGATAGCGGCGGTTGCGGCTCGTCGATGAACCCATTACTTCGATGAGCCCTTTATCCGTCATTTTTGGCAGATGGTAGCTGACGGACGAATTTTGG
>CALKBP010000044.1:0-100550 GCA_937989885.1 uncultured Collinsella sp. | reverse complement strand
CATCTCCCGCGAAATAAACGATATCCCTAGACGCAGAGCTGCCTCTCTCAAGCACGACAAGGTTGCCGCGCTTCTCATGATTGTTTCTGAGTTCAGGGACCCCTTCAGGAACCTCGATAACGTTTTTCTCTCGGAGCAGTTCAAGACAGGTCCTTACAAACAAAATGTAGTCTTCGCATGAAAGCCAGGTGACCCCATCGGCATTAAGTATATCCACTTGCCTTGCGACAAGCTTTTTCGCCCCAGGATGGGAAAACCCCTCGTTAAATTCAGTAGGCTCGATCCTTACAACGCCAAGGCCTTCAAGGCTGTTCCGCGAATCCTCAGCCGCAAGCTCATCGAGAATCCAGGCCGTCGCCTGGCCCCTCTTGTTGGAACCCAAGACCCCCGGATATCGCCTCTTTGCAACACTTGTTATCCAATCAATAACTGAGCTCGGCTTACAACCCTCACCGTCGCGGGACAGAGCCTCCACCGCTTCTCTTATCAGCTGACGACGTGTGATGTTTCCATAAGTTCTGTCCATTGCGGGCGCGAAGAAAGCCGCGTCCTGGCGCTTGTCCGAGAAGCAAATAACACTTCCGGCCCTGCGCTCTTCATCGAGGTCTGCGGACAAATCATCCTCGTCAGCTTCCTCCTCATCAAAAGGCGGAATATCCCTGACCAGGTCGTAACAGACGACACTGCCTGCAGCTTCAGGCGAAACGCGCATTGGCTGAATTGCCACAACGGACTGATATCCACAATGACGACAACGCGCCTCTGCTTCATCTGCTTGTTTTTTCTCGTTTTGGTTGAGCGCAATTGGGATGCGCGCAACAATCTCATGCTCGAAACGATGAGCACCACCCTCGGCTTCATGATACAAAGACCCGCATATCGGGCACAGCCATTGGATCTTCTCATCGGGATCTCTCTCCGATTCGCCAGAGAGAAGACGGTAGTAGACTCTCGGAAGAAACTCGTCGTCGGAATCCGTTCCTTCGTGTCGAGGACTTAGCCACGCAGTCTTCACCTCGGGATCAGAGCTCTCCTCACCAAGGATGTATGCCTGCCCACAATGGCGACAGACCGACACCTCATATACAGGAGTATCGTTTTCATCGTCATAATGCTCCGCAATCGTTTTATGAGGAGTCAGCTTACGTGTATGCAGATTTAAATAGATGCCCTCAGGAGCGCGCAAGAAGGAATGGTAGCGACTCGTAAGAATGGGAACATCCTTGGAGCGCTGCGCAGAGGAAAGCACCTCAACCATAGCAGCGAGGATTTCCACACCCCTCTTATCTCCCGTGAGCTCTTCGATCTCAAGCTCCTCAATGGTGTCAAGATCAGTGAGGTCGAAAAGACGCTCGCAGCGTCTCACCAGTTTTGCCGCAGACGATTCACCCAGAAGGATCTTTCCTAGTCCCATTAGGGGGGACTCGCCGTCTAGTCTCGCTACAACCTCTTCAGGAGCTCCACCAGACGTGAGCGTACTGCGAATGTCTTCTACGCTTGCGTTTTCAGGATCGGAAAGTTCCCTGCGAAGTTCCGCCCAAGTGTCTAAAGAAAGCGTGCCCCAAGGCTTTTCGTCAAGGGCATCTTGGGGCTGATCTTTCTCGCTCGTGATGACGTCAAGATTCGCGGGGTCACTTGAGAAGACCTCTCCAAAAAGATCCTGAGCAAATATAGCTACCTTAGGCATATCCTCTTCTGAGCCAATTGTTGCGGAGGTTGCATAACAATGAAGCTTGGGCAGTTCTCCCGTTTCCGATTCGATACGAGCCTTTACTCGTCGCAGCAAATATGCGATTTCGGTGCCAAGCGCGCCTGAATAAACGTGCGCCTCATCGATGGCGATATGCCGCCAGTTTGCACCAAATGCCCCTTCGAACAGCGGCGCATCCTCCGGACGTAGAAGGAGATACTCAAGCATAGAGTAGTTTGTAAGCAAAATGTTGGGTGGGTTCTCACGTATTTTCTCGCGAGAGATGATTTCATTTGGCAGTCTAGTTTGATCCGGGTTTTCGTCTTTCCACTTACGGAGAGCCACGGACTCTTTCTCCTCAGTGTCGCCGGTATAACGCCCGAAGGTGACATCGGTCCCCTTCAGCAACTGACGCAATCGTTTAAGCTGATCGTTTGCAAGGGCGTTCATCGGGTAAAGAATCATGGCACGGACGCCAGCGGAACGCCCGCTCTTTTCGAATTCTGAGAGGATGTCATTCAGAATCGGAAGCAAAAAGCACTCAGTCTTGCCCGAACCCGTACCCGTAACGACGGCGTAGTTACGTTCGGCAACGCTCTTTTCAATAGCCTTAACTTGATGCACATATAAGGGGCGATAGGGGTCAAAGTTATGCGTCTCCCCTCCGCCTAAACTCATCATGCCCTTGCAAAGTAGCCCCTCGCCCACCAGTTCGGCCACAGTTTTATCCTTGCGGTACGGAGGCGCCGCCTCAAGAAACGGTCCCTTTGCAAGATATCCCGGCTCGCAAAGAATCGTCTCAAGCTGCTTCTGCAAATCCGCGTCATCAAAGTGAATAGTGGTAGCGATGTACTCGCGATAAGAGTCCTCCACTTTGCGCGCGGTCTCAATGGGATTGAATTCTTTCACATTCGTCATTATTTGCTCCCGCTAGTTAAGATTGATTCTTGTCGCATATTCTCTCCGGGAGTCCCCAAAGAAGTCGCTCGGAGACATTTCGACGGCAACCCCCCTCTTGCTGCTCAGCTGCCTTACCACGCTGGGTGGAAGAAAGACCTCTGTAGAGCCCTTTTCTGCAGAGGCTGTAGCAATTGGCTTATCGTCACTTTCCTCATACTTAGAAATCCTAAAGAACCTGAAATGGATGTCGCATAAGGGCTTGCCTTCAAACCGAAGAACATATCCAAGGGATTCGGCTGGCAATAGCTTCCACCCGTTAATGCCGAGCCCTTCGGCACAGTCAAGCATTTGAACATCAGTCCAGGCTGGAATCAGTTCTCCCGTTGATACGTCATCGCCATAGCACAGGGACAACCTCAGAGGAAGACGGCTGGATGCCCTATAGTCAGTCTGTTGAAAGAGGCTTGCATGTCTAAATAGATTAAATCCGTATTCGCCAGGCTGTTTGAGGTTCTTGAAGAAAAGGGGTTTTGAACCGAGCATCACTAGCGCAGCCCTGTTGTACCTCCAACCATAGGAGATAATCTTAAAGTTTGCCGCACTGGGGCCGAGTTCCAACGCATCTGCCAAACAGATTGGACGCTCCTTGGATAGATTTGCGAGTCTTTCTGGCATGTCAACGCCTATTGCAGCAAGAGCAAGTTTGGCATCGGTTTCTTTGCCGCTCTCCCTCGAACGAATACGGAGATGCAAGAACTCATCCTTCAGGAGGGCCTTCGCTTCATACCGCTCCCAGGCATTGAGGGAATTAGGCCTGTCGCATTCGCCTCCCGCATCGCCTTCTTCATAAATACGCACAACATCAATGGGAAGACATGCCTGGAAGCCATATTCGGCTACAGCACGCCCGTGATCAATGCTGATTGACAGAGGCCTAAATTCTTGTATGGGCACCACTGCGAATCGGTAGCGGAAAACAACCTTACCACCGGCAGATTTCTGCCTCGCCTCTAGGACGCACTCTTCAATATGCCAACTGAATTGACTCGTTTTTGAGGGATTGAATTCTATTCTTGCAATACCTGAATTTTCAGTATCATCCTCATATGTGGCGCAACGAGGCATCGACACCAGCTCGCCATCGCAGCAGCACATGATGTCCAAGTCTTTTAGGGCGCTCGCGCCATCAAGCGCTTCAATGCTCACAGAGGGCAGGCCGTCGCTGGTATTGAGTTCGTTCGGAACGCGCCCATACAAGTCAACGCCGTCGCTCGTTTCTCCGATAATGCGATGCTTATCAACCTTTGCGACATAACGTTCTTGCCAAACGGCAACTTCCTCGCCCGTAAGTTCGTCAACAACCGAACCTGCCGAACCGGGCTCCACATCATAGATGAAGATCTGGTTTTCATCCCAATCGCCAGAAGCCTCATACTCCGAAACGGCTTTCATGCCTTGCCCGGGAACGATTTTGTATCCGTCTTTAACAATGTATGCGATACGACGCTTTTTCGTTAACCGCTCGTTCTTGCCACGTAAGCGGTAGAAGCCCTTAGCGTCCTTTATAAATTCAAAACAACCGGGCTTGTTCCTACTGAACGACTGGCTCAAAGAACTAAGCTCGATGTAGTCACCCGCTCGCTCATCTTTCTGCATGAGCTTCAATTCCACGTCGTAACGAGCCCGAGGGTTAACGGCAATACCGACGGCATTCAAAATGCATTTTCCGACACTCATATCGAATTCAGAGCTTGCCTTTAGCTCGCCGTCAACATAATAGTCAATCTTGTCACCAGCAAAATGCAGCGGGAACTGTTGGCGCGGCCAGCGCATGGTCACAACGCCCTCAGATAAATCCAGCTGCAAACTGGCAATCGGAAGATAGATCAATCGGTGGGTGCCACTTCTCCGCTCTTGCGTCTCAGCAGCAGCCCTTCCTCCGTTCGCCAAGGGCGGCACACGCTCTTGGTTGTCACGAAGGGCCTGCATTGCGGCTTCAGGCAGACCGAAACTAGATAGCATCGTGTAGCGGCTTCCAGCCCTATTCGAGTCAACAATTTGCGCCGCCACGCGCATGGACGCCTCAAATAATGGAGCAATGGTTGAATCGGGCGCTTTCTCAAGAATGTTAAGGACTGCCTTTTCGGGAGCATACCGACTCTCGGGGTTCTTTAGCTCCCTAAGAACGGAGCGCCCGTCCATCTCTCCGCCAAAACCTAGACTGCCTTTAGAAACTTCTTTCGCAAGCGGAAGTAATTTCTCCCACAGGTTTGACCAAGAATCTTCTGATAAGCCTCCGTGGAGGAGTGCGGTGTAGAAGTAGTAATTAACTTCCTCATCACGACCGTACAAAGGCATTCCACGCTCTTCAACATGTTTTATAAAAATATGCTTTACAAGCCCCTGTACGTTACTGTCGCAAATGCCAAGACTCGCGAAAAAATTGCCCCATAGGTTATGCTCGTTGAAAACCCTGCGCGCCTTGTCAGCAACATAAACCATAAAAGCGTTCGGCAAACACCTATCAATCAGCATCAGAACAATGCGAGGTTTTGTCGGGTAACGTTTTATGAGTTCTTCAAAAGCAGTGCTGAGCTCATCAAGGTCTGCCGAGAATTCTTCAAACGCCTGATAAACCATGACGTTTTCAGACCTTGAGCCAAGGTCGTCAAAGGCACCCTGAGCTCTTTCTTCAAATTCCTCCAACTTTGCCGAAAACAACCCATGCGAGCGTGTGAGCGGAAAACGGCTCAAGTCGTATTCATATTGCTCTATCGAAGACGCTGTCTCGGTATTTGACTCGCGAGGAGGTCGGCTTTTCGGCAGGACTTTCACGTTCGTCGGATTCTCGACCATCTTGGGCTGAAGCATGGAGGCCGCGAAGTCGTCGGGGGCCGCACGGTATTTCTTTCGCATCCTTATGATTGAATCGGCATATCTGCTATCAAAACAAGCGTCTATCTCTTTATCGGTAAGAGACAAAAGATCGGGCAAGTAGCAGAAACCAGCATTATGAATTGAACGCTTAAGCCGCACATCGTCAAAACTAAGCTCCGAGATGGGCGTCTTCTCCAGCCTCTCCAAGTAGTTTGCTTCGCTCATCAGCATCCCCTATGCCGTAATTGCATTCGATGCCGCCATTTCTGACCTTTTATTGACACCGGTCTGACACGACGTGCTTTTAATCATACCGTGAGGGACTTGCGCAACTCGAAGAACAAAGATGTCCAATGGAACCGTTTCTGCAGACGGTCACTATCACCCGGCGAACAGTCCCCTATAAAGGTCGACCATGGTTCAAGCACGCTTTATTGCGCAACAAAACCACCGCCAAAATGATTCAATTGTGAACATAGATGCACGGACCAGCCGGCCGGAGGTCCAAGTTTTCCTACCGCCCATCGCTTTGCCCCAACCCTGTAAGGCGCCCGCACGCTATCATCGATATAGATTGAATGGGAAAGCAATACAGGGGGGCTCTGCATGCCAATTGAAAAAGTTCCATTCTTGCAAAACACTTCTGGCTCGGTAATTGACAACCACCACGAAGCTCATATGGCTGCCCAGCACTCCATCGCCCGCGGCTACGATGACCTCGTAAAAGACCGTGTGCGCCCCTGGAAACAAGCGAAGGCCGAGGCGGATCGGATGCGAGCCATCAGGTAAGGTCGCCCCTCCCCCATGTAACCATCCTATAAATCATAGCGGCGCAGTCGAGTTTTACCGTGATACGGTCGCGCCCTGCGCTCCACTGTGCTAAAGTATCCCGAACGTCCAAACGACTACGAGGGGGAACTAGAAGATGGCACGTGTGCACAACTTCTCAGCTGGCCCGGCCGCACTGCCTACAAGCGTGCTCGCCGAGATCGCCGACGAGATGATGGATTACCGCGGTTGCGGCATGTCCGTGCTCGAGATGAGCCATCGATCTAGCATGTACCAGCAGATCTTCGACGACACCGAGGCAACCCTGCGCCGTCTGCTGAGCATCCCCGACAACTACCGCGTCCTGTTTTTGCAGGGCGGCGCCACGCTACAGTTTGCGGGCATCCCGATGAACCTCATGCGCCGCGGCCGCGCCGGCTACGTCGTGACCGGCAACTTTGCCAACAAGGCGTACAAAGAGGCCGCCAAGTACGGCGAGGCCGTGCTGCTCGCGAGCTCCGAGGACACCAACTTCGACCGCATCCCCGACATGGCCGACATCAACGCGCGTATTGCCGCCGAGGCCGCGGGCGACGGGCTCGACTACGTCTACATCTGCCAGAACAACACCATCTTTGGCACCATGTTCCACGAGCTGCCCGATTGCGGCAACGTGCCGCTGGTCGCCGATGTCTCGAGCTGCTTTCTGTCGCAGCCGCTCGACGTCGAGCGCTACGGGCTCATCTACGCCGGCGCTCAGAAAAACGCCGGCGCCGCGGGCGTCACCGTGGTTATCGTGCGCGACGACCTGATCGCCGAAGGCCCCGCCTTTGCGCAGACGCCGCAGTACATGGACCTTAAGACCCAGGCCGCCAAGGGCTCCATGCTCAACACGCCCAACACCTTTGGCATCTACGTGTGCGGCAAGGTGTTCCGTTGGGTCGAGCAGACCGGCGGGCTCGCAGCCATGGCCGAGCGCAACTGGGCCAAGGCCAACCTGCTCTACGACCTGCTCGAGAACAGCAAACTATTCCACGGCACCGCGCAGATAGACAGTCGCTCCATCGCCAACGTCACCTTCCGTACCGGCGACGCCGACCTCGACGCCGCCTTTGTTGCGGGCGCGGCAGAGCACCAGATCCAAAACGTCAAGGGCCATCGCCTCGTCGGCGGCATGCGCGCCAGCGTGTACAACGCAGTCACCATGGAGGACGTACAGGCGCTGGCCACGTACATGAAGGACTTCGAAGCGCAGCATAGTTTGAGTCCGCGATCTAACTAGCCCGCAACACGCGGGCCGACCAGCCACTTCAAACCACTTGTTTTAGACAAACCTGCTAAGGAGTTTTTCCATGCGTAAGATTAAGACCATCGACGACATCACTAAAGACGGCAAAGTCGAGTTTGGCGAGGGCTACGAGTTTGTGGGCACCGCCGAGGAGGCCGACGCCATCCTGATGCGCTCGACCGACCTGCACGGCTACGAGCTGCCCGAGGGCATCCGCGCCATCGCCCGCTGCGGCGCCGGCGTCAACAACATCCCCGTCGAGGAGTACGCCAAGAAGGGCGCCGTCGTCTTTAACTCCCCCGGAGCCAACAGCAACGCCGTCAAGGAGCTCGTCCTAGGCATGCTGGTGCTCTCGAGCCGCGGCGTCGTGCAGTCGATGAACTGGGTGCGCGACAACGCCGACGACCCCGAGATCCAGGTCGACGCCGAGAAGGCCAAGAAGGCCTTTGTGGGCCGCGAGCTCAAGGGCAAGCGCATCGGCGTCATCGGTCTGGGCAACGTGGGCTCCAAGGTCGCCAACGCCTGCGTCGATCTGGGCATGGACGTTTACGGCTACGATCCGTTCATTTCCGTTGAGCACGCGTGGGTACTGAGCCGCGAGGTGCAGCGCGTAGGCACGCTCGAGGACCTGTGCCGCGGCTGCGACTACCTCACCGTACACGTGCCCAGCAAGGCAGACACCATCGGCATGATCAGCACCGAGCAGATTAACCTGCTGGCACCGGGCGCCGTGCTCATCAACTACGCGCGCGAAACCATCATTGACGAGGACGCCGTCGACGCCGCCCTGCGCGAGGGCAAGCTAAGCTGGTTTAGCTGCGACTTTGCCACGCCCAAGACCGTCAAGATGCCCAACACGTTTATCACCACGCACTCGGGCGCCGGCACCGGCGAGGCCGAGGCCAACTGCGCCGACATGGCCATCAGCGAGCTCAAGGATTACCTGGAGAACGGCAACATCGCGCACAGCGTCAACTACCCCGCCTGCAGCATGGGCAAGGCGCGTGCCGCGAGCCGCATCGCCTGTCTGCACGCCAACGTGCCCAACATGATCGGCCAGATCACGGCGATTCTGGCCAAGGACAACGCCAACGTGCAGCGTATGACCAACGAATCCGCCGGCGAGAACGCCTACACCATGTTCGACACCGACGAGCACCTGGACAGCAGCACCATCGAGGCGCTCAAGCAGATTCCGTCGATGTATCGCGTGCGCGTGATCAAATAGCGCCGGCGCCAAGCCCGCCAGGAAGGCCATGAAGCCCATTCGGCCCCCGTTTTCGCGAAACGGGGGCCGATTTCTTTGCTCCGGCTGGTTTTGATAATGCTACCCAGGACAAGTTTTTTCGGATAATCGACAGTCATACCCAAGTCACAGAGCGCACCTGCTTTGATAAACAACTTTATCAGGGGCTTTAGTAGGTAAAAATCGATCTCTGTATACCACATCCAAGTTGACTGTCGATTTTCCGAAACAACTAGTTCTGGATTGCAATTTTATAGCCCTTCCAAGGCGAAACTGAAGCCTTTTTCGCACCCAAAGCTCTAGTTCGTGCGACCGTTTTCCACCTGCACGACTACATTCCCGACCAATCGATAAATATCTCCTCACGAAGCCGGCGTTCGAGCTGCTGCTGCCGCGGTGTCTTGTCTTTCAGCGGCGCATCGAGATAGGACATGATGAGCTCCATCACCACGCGAAAGGCATCGGAGTCGGCCAGCTGGCCATAGGTCATCAAAACGACGGGATATCCCATCGCTTGCAAGGCCGTCGTTCGGTCGGAGTCAGAGATCTTGGATTCTATGGATCCGTGTATGGCTTTACCCTGGCATTCAACAAGGCACTCTCGGCTGCCGTCCTTATTTGCCAGCAGGATATCGGCATAGCGCCTATCGAGCCCCGAAATCAGGCGGGCGCCGCGCGTCATACGAATCTCAACGTTATTGGTAAGGCGCAGCCCTTCGCCGCCGCGTAACCTCGAAAGACCAAACAGCATCGATGCCTGGACCTCGAGCGGCGATGCCGCCATCCCTGTAATGCATTTCGCGGCACGTGTGAACGATTTAGCGCCGCGGAGCCCCCGGATCTTATCGACGTACTCCGTAAGCTCAGAGAGCTCGATCAAGGGAGGTCGTTTCCACAAGTCCGTTGGATTCCCCGAGACATCTTTTACGTTTTCCCAGCCCAACTGTGCGTCACCCCACCAGCCCCCATGTGCCTGCACAAGTGCCGACTTTACCTGAGGCGCAATCTTGCACACGGCAAAGGTGCCGCACATCTCATACATGCACATGATTAGACGCTCGTTTGAGACCGAGGAAGCCAGGGTCAACAGGGTAAAGAGCGGGGACGCGACATCGAGGCCAAACTCTGTCTGCCGCACGGAGTCAAACGGCCTCTCCCCGTTCCAAACATGCCTGACAATGCGACCGCCCTTACGTCCGCAGCTGCCCTGCGCCAAAACATGCAACGGAGCGCCCAGGAAATGCGTGACGAGCGGATGCTCGCAAAGGCGCTCCCTGCGCGGATCGTCCGCAGAATCGGGCAGGTCCGGCATTATCGCCAAAACCTGTGGAGGTATACGGTGATACCGAAAGGCAGATATGTCGCACAGTATGACGTCCATAACGGCTACTTACCCACTGCATCGTCTGTGAACCCGCTCGGACGGCAAACGCGCCAGCTCGGCCTGCGAACGGTAAATACTGTTACGCGCACGTCACGGATCTCTCGGGAGGCTTACAATCGGTTTTGAAAGCAAACTGATTGTGAGGTTGCATATGGTTGACAAGGACTTTGCCTGGCGGCTTGCGCAGGAGCTTTTGCGGATCGACAGCTCAGACCCGGGCGCGTATGAGGGCGAGATTGAGCACTTCATTAAGAGGCTCATTGAGCAGCAGCTGGCGCAGCTTGATAGTCCTGTGCTCGATGCCGTGCAGATTGAGGAGCTCGAAGTACTCCCCGGACGCCGCAACCTTATGGTCACCGTGCCCGGTTTGAGCGACGAGCCACGGCTCGTCTACATCTGCCACATGGATACCGTCACCTTGGGCGACGGCTGGAACGCAGGCATTCCGCCGCTCGGAGCAATCGTGCGTGACGATAAACTCTATGGCCGCGGTGCCTGCGATATGAAGGGTGGCCTGGCCTGCGCCATTGCCGCACTGGTCCATACGCTCGAGCGCGTGGCGGCGGATGGCGCGCTGCCCCGCCGCGGCTTTTCGCTCATCTGCTCGGTCGACGAGGAAGACTTTATGCGCGGCTCCGAGGCGGCCATCGATACCGGCTGGGTCGGCTCGCGCGAATGGGTGCTGGATACCGAGCCCACCGACGGACAGATTCAGGTGGCGCACAAGGGACGCACGTGGTTCGAAATCGAGATGACCGGCGTCACGGCGCATGCGAGCCAGCCTTGGAAGGGCGCAGACGCCGTCGCCGCCATGTCCGAGGTCGTGTGTGCGCTGCGCCATGCGTTCGCGGCGCTGCCCGTACATGATGAGCTGGGATCTTCGACCGTCACATTTGGTCAGATTGAGGGTGGCTATCGCCCCTATGTCGTGCCCGACCACGCCAAGGTCTGGGTCGATATGCGCCTGACGCCGCCGACCGACACGGCCGCCGCGATCAACCTGGTCGAGCGGGCCATTGTCGCTGCTGAGGCTGCGGTTCCCGGCTGCCATGGCAGCTATACCGCGACAGGCGACCGCCCCGCCATCGAGCGCGACCCAAGTTCTCCTCTTCTAGCCACGCTCAAGTGTGTCACCGATGACGTAACGGACGCGGACACGACCGTCGGCTTCTTTACCGGCTACACCGACACCGCCGTCATTGCCGGCAAGACAGGTAACCGGAATTGCATGAGCTACGGCCCCGGCTCGTTAGCGCTCGCGCACAAGCCCAACGAGTATGTGCCCCATGCCGATATCATTCGCTGCCAGAACGTACTCATCGCGCTTGCCGACAACACGCTCTGGGACGCAAACGGCCAAGTTGGGGCATAATAAGCCGCGAACAAACCGACTCACACGTTAGGACCGTCCATGAAAGCTCTTCCGTTTCCCTGCATCCGCCCGGCTCAGGACCGCGTGCTCGAAGCGCTGCCTGCGATGGGCGGTATCCTGAGCGGCAACGATGCCCTGCGCGGCGCCATCGCCGACGGCCTGATGCTCAAGGATCCAGGCGCGGCGTATTACGTGTACGAATGCTCGGGCGAGCCGGGTCGCGTGACGGGTGTCGTGGCGATTTGCCCGGTTAGCGTGCTGACGGGCAGCGACGAGGCTGCCGCCGAGAACGTCGACGCACTCGCCGCTGCGCACGCGATCGCCGACCTCAAGGTGCAGCCGCGCCCCGTGTCGCTCGCCTACGAGGCCTCACCCGTCATGGATATCATCCTCGGCGCCGCCAAAGAGGGTGCTTCGCTCTATGCCGTCACCGACCCCGCCGGCATTACGCACCGTGTGTGGGAGGTCAAGCGCGAGGACGCCGTCGGGGCCATCCGCGCTATGCTCGACCAAGCACCGGAGCCGACGCCGGCAGACGGCCCCGCCTACGCCGCCGCTCTGACCGGGGCTTCGCAGCTGCTGGCCGATGAGGCCCGCAGCGCTGGCACTTATACAGGCAAAGAGCCGTTCAACTTCGCCGTCGCCGTGCTGTTCCCCGCCGCGCAGGTCGCCGGCGGCGCACCGCAGGTTCCGACGGGTTTGCTCACCCACCAGATCGCACGGTTCTAACGCTACCCGCGCTGCGGACCTACCGCCGCGACGAGCGGCTCTAGCCCCAGCTCGCGCGCGTAATCCTCCTGCGTAAAGACTTCGACCAGGTCAAACGTATCGGATTCGTCGTCAAACGCAAAATGCAGCACCGAGCAGTTGCCCGGCACACGGTCGCGCTCGTCTGCCGCCGCACCCTTCACGTGGTCCATGAACTCCTTGATAGCCGAGCCGTGGCTTACCGCGAGCACGCACGTATGGTCCGGACGCTGCATAAGCTCGGTCAACGTCGCCACCATGCGCTCGCGCACCTGCATCTGGCCCTCGCCGCCAAACTGGCAATAGAAGTCGCGCCACGGGCGCTCGGGCATCAGCATCACGCGCTCGGCCTCAAAGTCGCCAAAGAACCACTCGCGCAGGCCGTCCAGGCGCTCGTACGCCAAGCCCGGCCACAAGTTGGCGATAGTCTGCTCGGTGCGATGAAGTGTGGAGGTGTAGGCATGATCGGGCTCAATGCCGCGCGCACGCAAGAACATGCCGGCACGCGCCGCCTGGTCGCATCCCAGCTGCGTAAGCGGCGAGTCACTCCAGCCCTGAATAATGCGCTTGAGGTTAAATATCGTCTGGCCATGACGGACCAGATACAGGTCTTTATTCATAGGGGGTCCTTTCGTTTGTTACCAATCCAAGAGCGAAAACGCCCCGTCGCAATAGCCAAAATGAAGCACAGCACCGTTGTCGGGCTGCTCTCCCCCGCCAGTCACGCATCTAAGAAACTCCTGGCAGGCTGAGCCGTGGGAGACGGCCAGCACGCAGTCGTGCCGGGGTCGGGACATGATGCGGGACAGCGCCGCGAACATACGTGCGCGAAGCTCGCTTTCCGACTCGCCACCAAAGGCAACCGGATAATCGCCCCAGGGTTGCGCCGGCATCTCGCGGTTTGATGTGCCCTCCAGCGAGCCCAAATGCCACTCGCGCAGGTCGTCGACCAGCTCTATAGAACGGCCCTCGCCAACGATCAGCTCGGCCGTACACCGCGCCCGCCCCAACGGAGACGAATACACATGGTCAAAGGTCACGCCGCGGTCCTCGAACGCCGCACGCGTCGCCAGCGCCTGCTCGCGCCCGCGCGCCGTCAACGGCGAATCGTGCCAGCCCTGCAAAATGTTCTTCACATTGAACTCGGTCTGCCCATGCCGTACCAAATACAGATCGGCCACACGCCCTCCCCTCGCACCACCACAAAGGGGACAGGCACCTTTGTGGTGGTTTTGCCGCCGGATCATGCCGCAACGAAGCGCAACTACAGCAGCACGTCGGCAAGCGGACGCTTGGGCACGTGATGCACCTGAGTCTCATCGCGCCAGTAATTGATAGAGCCATCCGGGTTGGAGTCGATCGCGTCGATCACCTGTGTCTCGGCTGGCACGCCAAAAGCCATGATCAGCTTGAGCTCGTATCTGTCGTTATCGAGCCCCATGGCGTCGATTGCGTGGGGCGTAAAGGCCTTGAACATGCATGCCGCCACCTCGGGCGTGGCGCTGCGGGCGGCGAGCATCATCGTCTGGGCGGCAATGCCGGTGTCGACCTCGGTGATGGGCGCGGCGGGCTTACCCGGAACAGTGCGCTCGGCAAGAATCGCGATGTAGCCGGTCGGGCGCTCGCCTTCATCAGGACCCGGCCAATCCTTGAGCGCACCGGCCCACGCGAGCTCATCAAATACGCGCGCGCAGTCCTCGGCACCGCTCACCACATGAAAACGAAGACGCTGGGCATTGGCACCACAAGGGGCCAGGTGCGCCAGCTCCGCCAGCTCGAGCAAAAACTCGCGCGGTACGCGCATGGACTCGTCAAATCGGCGGCACGTGCGGGCGCGGCGGACCAGCGCGTCAAACGTGTACAGGCCAAGCTTTTCGCAACCCTGCCCTGCCATCGACTCAGCGCTTACCGGCGCCGCGGGAACTGTTTCGTTCATAGGGACCCCTCAATAAAAGCCAATTGTTCTTAAGAAAATCTAACCTAAAACGTAGGCAATAACGAACAGAGCTGCAATGTTCTACATCTGTTGAATATCCCACATCCAAACGGGAACAAAGATAACAATTCGGGAAGGTGAGGCTCCCATTCGCCCTTCCCGCCCCACGCGACGGTGCCCTTGGGCGATACTGGTTGCGAGAGCTACGGCTTACGCCGCACGGAAAGGAGACATCATGAGCATCTTTAAGAACGATGACAAGCGATCGAGCGCGTTTGGATTTGACGAGAAAAGCATGGCCGGAAAGGCCGTCAAGGCCGTGCGCTGGATTTACGCCATCACGGGCGTCTTAGCTCTCGTCGCCGGCATCGCACTGCTGTTTGCGCCCGCCAAGTCCCTCGTCTTCCTGACGACCGTCCTGGGCTTCTACTTTGTGATCACGGCCGCGATCAGGCTGTTTACCGCTGTTTTCGAGCCGCTGCTGCCCACCGGCTGGCGCGTTACGAGCATCATCTCCAACCTGCTCATCATTCTGGGCGGCGTCATAATCCTGCGCAATCAGGCCTTCTCGACCGCAACGCTCACCACGCTCGTGGTGGTCGTCGCCGGCTTTGGCTGGATTGTCGAGGGCGTCATGTCGATTCTGGAGTCCGAGCTTTCGTCCAACCGCGCCCTCGCCATCCTGAGCGGCGCGCTCTCCATCATCGCGGGCATGTTCGTGTTTATCTATCCGCTGTGGTCGGCCAAGATGCTCGTCATCTTTAGCGGCGCGGCGCTGCTGGTGTTTGGCGTGACGCTCATTGTTCGCGCCATTCAGTTTGGCAAACTGGTGCACTAGATGCCAAAGACGCTTTTTATTGATGCCGACGCCTGCCCGGTCACGCGCGAGTCAATCGACTGCGCGCGGAGGGCGGGCGTCGCCGTCGTTATCACCGGCAACAGCACGCAGAACCTGGAACGCCACATTCGCCGCGACGATCCGCGCGACGCCGAGCACGCTCGACGCGGCTTTTGGGTCACGACGCTCGATGTGAGCGTGGGCGCCGATAGCGCCGACTTTGCCATTATCGAGCGCCTGCAGGCTGGCGACGTGGTCGTGACGCAGGACATTGGCCTGGCGAGCATGGTGCTCGGACGCGATGCCGCCGCTATCGGCGTGCGCGGGCGTGTCTACGATAAGGCGACCATCGACATGCAACTGTTTATTCGCCACGAGGAAAAGAAGGTGCGTCGCGTTGGCGGTCGCACCCGCGGGCCGGCAGCCTTCACCAGCGAGGACCGAGCCCGCTTTAAACGCAACCTCACCGAGTTGCTACGCTAACCAAGGCAGATTTTTGGGATATGCCCGGAAATCTGCCTTTTTGTTTAGAGCGGTGTGAGCGCTCAGGATCCATGGCTCAACAAAAAAACGGGCTTCAAAATGCCATGCATCGCCGCATTGTGCCGGCGCCGAGCATGGCTATTTTGAAGCCCGTTTTGTTAAGCCTACTTAGAGGCCAAAGGCGGATAGGATGAGGCCCCAGCCGGCGCCGATGACGTACATCATGATCAGGAACAGGACGTTTTCGCGAGCGCTGCGGTTGGTGCGGAACAGGACCAGGTAGCCCACGCCGGCGGAAATGAGCGTGCCGGCGAGCATCGGCGCCAACTGTAGCGCGCCCTCCAGGTACAGCTGCGTGATGACCACGCTGGCCGAGCAGTTGGGAATCAACCCGACAAGCGCCGAACCCAGGACAGCGAGCGTCTCGTTGCCGCGCAGGAACTGCTCGATTGCAGACTCGCCAAAGGTCTCGAGCACGGCGACCAGAATCAGCGTCACCAGGAAAATGAATACCGATACCTGAACGGTGTGCGAGATGGCGCTGCGGATGATTGACAGAACGGGCGCGCCCTCGTGGGAGTGGCCATGCTCGTGGCCGTGGTGGTGCTCGTGCTCGTCCGCGTGACCATGGTCGTGGCTGCGGTCGTGCCCGTGCTCGTCCTCATCCTCGTCACAGCCGCAATGATCGCGTTCGCACAGCTCGTGGATGTGACCGGCACTTACGCCCGCCTCGGCCACTTCGTCAATGATGTCGCCCCCGGTATGGTCGTCGTGCGCGCAGTTCACATGAGCCGGATTGGCAGCGGTCCCCAGCACGGTACGGCGAATCGCCGCATGCGCGCGGGCATTACGACGAAGGCCGCGGATAGCCGCATCCACGATAAAGCCCGTGACCAGCGCGATCAGCGCTTTCGAAGCCAAAAGCATCACCATGGTCTGCACGGGAACCTGCTCGGCAAGCAACAGCGGCAGCATCTCGTCGGAGGTCGAGAGGAAAACCGCAACCAGTGTGCCCAGCGTCACGACGCGACCGGCGTACAGCGTCGCCGCCATGGCCGAAAAGCCGCACTGCGGCACCATGCCCAGCAGCGAGCCAACCACGGGGCCCGCGGCGCCGGCGCGTTTGATGGCGCCGTTGACGCGGTCGCCTGCAACGTGCTCGAGCGTCTCGAGGGCCAGATATGTCACCAATAAGAACGGCACCAGCGAGAGCGTGTCCTTGCCGGCGTCGAGCAGAATATCAATCAGTAAATCCATGACGGATGGAACCTTTCGTGTCTTTCGGCAGCATTGTAAAAGTCCTAGCGGTCAACTAGGGTATTGTAGTTGTCCCGGGCGCGGTGCCAATAGTTGCCCATGGTAAACTATCATCTCGCCACAACTCAGTAACCCCGAGCCGCGCGACGCGGCCCGTCCAAGGAGCAGCATATGAATGTTTCGCAAGCACTCGAATACGAGCGCCAGCCGTTTATCCCCATGTTTATCTATGGCGATCACGGCGCCATGGAGTCCGAGCGCCAGAAGGGCGAGGAGGCCCTCAAGGTGCTCGAGACCGAGTACTTTACCGCCGGGGGCGACCCCGGCTTCGACTTTGCCACTGTGCGCGACCTGGCCGACCGCAACCGCGACCTGTGCGACCAGATTGGCGAGGCGCGCCTGCGCAACGTGACGCCCGCGACGCTCTCGCGCGGCCTGTCCGACGCCGACACCTGCGCCGCCATCGGCAAGATGCAAAAGCGCACCGCCGCGTCCGTTATGCGCGAGATCCGCGGTGACCGCGACGCACTCGGTGTGGCCTATGCCCGCAAGCCCATCCAGGGCACGGCGCTCGGCATCGACATCGAGACCACCGGTCGCGCGCCCGAGCGCGGCTACATCATCAACGTGGGCTGGGAGATTATGGATCTCACCAGCGACGCCGTGCCGCATGACGCCGAGGCGCACTACTGCGGCCTGCCCGACATCTACCGCGGCGAGGATGTGCCGCTATCGAACATCCATCACATCACCTGGGACGACATCGACGGCAAAAAGCCGTTCCGCGAGAACAAGGAGCTGCAGAAGCAGCTGCTCAAGCTCATGAAGAAGTATCCCTATATGGCACATAACGCCGCCTTCGAGGACAGCTGGTTCAAAATCCACCTGGACGGTTACGCCGAGGCACGCCGCGCAGGCAAGATCATCGTCATCGATTCACGCCAGATCTGCCGCAGCCTGGACGCCGACGTGCGCTCGCTCCCCCGCGAGTCCGCGCCCGCTGCGCTCGAGAACTGGGCGCGCCGCCGTGGAACCCTCGCCGCCGACGCCAACGAGCAGCACCTGGGCCTCGACGACACCGACCTCATGCTCCGTACCGTCCAGGCCGAGTTCAACCTCAAGAACCTGTTTGCGAAGTAGAAACGTCTGCGACAAACCTCGGCGTAGATCACGAGCGGCCTCGCAGCGGGAAACCTCGCAGCGGGGCCGCCCTACGTTCCACAAGCAGGCCCGCTCTTCACAAATTCTGAACCCTATTTTTTAACTATTTCGGTACTTTCCCGACACGTGATTTGTGTTCAGATAGCGATGCATCGATACCAAATGTGCAGAAATTGAGCATTTCTATGCTATAGCCAAGCAGCGAAAACATTGATTTAGGGTGAACGGGCCCATAATCGCGTCAAGCTTTTGGACAGCATTTGGTTAGACCCCAAAAACGGCTTTCCCACTCAGCACCATCGACACGGTATTTTCTGACACGATACTTACCATGAGTATCGTTTTGTCACATAACACGGCAAAAGCGGTCTACCAGGCCGCGCATTCGGTGTCTGCGAAAGACATCGAGTCCTGCAGCCCTGCCGCAATTTACGGATCGTGCCCCACCGGAACGCTCCTCGACGCGGCCACAGAATGGCTTGCCAAACATGATGTTGCCCGCGACGCAAATGAATCCCTCGAGGTAATGGTGTTTGATCGCAGGAACGCGCGCTACGCGATGAACTGTCAATGCCATGTTTCGTCAAAGCGATTCTCATGCTCGCGTTTTTTAGAGCTAGAAGATGACATCTACATTGTTGGCGTTGAGCTATGTGCACTTCAGGCCGCCACCTATCTTTCTTTTCGCGAACTGGTGGAGTACTACTTTGAGCTGTGCGGCGCCTATTCCCTTGGAACCGGTTCTTCTAGCTCTTATGCCGAGCGTTTCCCACTTACCTCAACCGAGAGGTTAAAGCAGTTCTTTAATTCCATTACCAGATGCGACGGTTTGGCCCTTGCCCGAAAGGCTATTCAATGTGTACGCGACGGATGCCGATCTCCCATGGAAACGGCATTTATCATGATGCTTACGCTGCCCAAAAGCGAAGGTGGACTTGGTATTAAGGGAATTGAGACCGATTACGAATTACAGGTCACCGCCGCCGCAAAAAATCTCACGAGACGCAGAAAGTTCTTTTTGGATGCATATCTGAAGAAATCTCGAACAGATATTGAATACAACGGTTTTTATCACGACGCGGAAGAAGACCGCGCCATCGACGAAGAACGCAAGAACGCACTTGCGTCCATGGGGTACGGAATCATCACCGTCAGCCGTTATTCCTTTATGCATGCCAGCTCTTTCGTTAGGGTCATGGAGGCAGTCCAACGAAAAGAAGGTATACGCCCCTCGCGTTTGCCAAAAGACTTTCAAATCATGCAAGAGGACCTGAGACTGTTTGTGCTCAGAAGGTTTATTGAGGAGAAGAGACGAATCCAGGAGGAGCTTCGCCAGGATTCCGAAGAGCGTCAACGAATTGACCTCGAAAAAGCAATGCTCGAAAGCATCACATTGGACGATCCGACGATTAACGAGGCTCCGGCAATCGATGACATGCAAATCGTCGAACCAGGCAGCCCATCACTCAACCAAACAAGCAGCTTCACGCCCGAGGGCAGGGTCTTCGGGGCCGGAAACTAGGCCGACTAACAAGGTGGGTACCCTAGCGACGTGCAAAATTGCGAGTATTCAGCAGGGTCGGGTGTCCATCACCCTCGAGTGGATCCAAATGTGAAGCGAAATCACTCTTGCGTGAGAACGTTAGGCAACATTTGAGGAAGAACTCATCGGTTTAACACCCTAAGATAGCTCTTGAACTACATTATTTGGCCCGCGATAGATTAACAGACCCCCTATCGTTGCAGAATACTCCAATTTTTGCACGGCGCAGGGGCACCCACCCCGGCATCGCTAATCAAAACCGCTTAGTCCGGGATCTCGTCCGCTTTTCCTCATCATTTTGTACGACGAATTACCCGAACGTTATTGACATATGAACATGCGCTCATATAATCGGAAGCAAGTTATATGAGCGCATGTTCATATGAAAGGATGTTGCAATGAGCGACCACGCTGATGAAACAAAGACTGACATCGAGGCCACCGAACCCGTGATCCCCACTACCTGCTCGCCCGAGGACCTTCCCGACGAGGAGCTTCTCTACGACCTCGCTGACCTGTTCAAGGTCTTCAGCGACACCACGCGCATCAAGATTCTCTATGCCCTCATGGGCCGCGAGCTCTGCGTAGCCGACATCGCCGAGGCGACCGCAACCTCGCAGTCGGCAGTGTCGCACCAGCTGCGCACCCTTAAGCAGTCGCACCTGGTCAAATTCCGCCGTGACGGCCGCAACATCCTCTACTCGCTTGCCGACGATCATGTCTACACCATGCTCAATCAGGGCATGAGCCATATCTGCGAATAGCAACCAACCACGGTACCAGCGCGGTCTGCACCCAAGCCGCAAAACAGCGAAAGGAACCCACCATGAAAAAGCAGTTTAAACTCGACGAGATCGACTGCGCCAACTGCGCGCGTGAGCTTCAGGACGAGCTGGCCAAGCTCGATGGCGTCAAATCCGTGTCCGTCAACTTTATGACCCAGAAGCTGACGCTCGAGGCCGATGACGCCGAGTTCGACGAGGTCCTCGACCGCGTTGTAGAGTTTACGGCCGACGCCGAGCCGGACTGCGAGATCATTCTCTAGCCCAGGTTTACGCCAACATGCAAGGCCGCGCATGCCGCGGCCTTTGCTCGCGAAATTATATGAGCGAGTGTTCATACATTCAATTGGGAGGATACGAGTCATGGCCACCGCCGACCCCAAGAAGAAAAAGAAGAAGCGCAAGAAGAAAGAGTCTCTTGAGCATAAGCGCAACCGCATCCTGGTAGCGCTGGGCATTTTTGCCGTGGTGTACGCCCTCGATGAGCTCGGTGCCCTCACCGCCGCATTCGACACCCCGGACGACATCTACGCCAGCTTTGTGATGTTCCTCGTGCCGTTTTTGATTGCCGGCTACGACGTGCTCCAAAAGGCATACAACAACATCCGCCGCGGCAAGGCCTTCGACGAGAGCTTCCTCATGGCCGTCGCGACTATCGGCGCGTTTGCCATGGTGCTCTTCCCCGATACCGACCCGCACATGGCCGAAGGCGCCGCCGTCATGCTGTTCTACCAGGTCGGTGAGCTGTTCCAGGCATACGCCGTGGGCAAGAGCCGCAAGTCGATCAGCGCCATGATGGACATCGCGCCCGACTACGCTAACGTCGAGCAAGCCGACGGTACACTCGAACAGGTCTTTCCCGATGACATCGCCGTCGGCACCGTGATCGTGGTCAAACCCGGCGAGCGCGTGCCTATCGACGGCGTCATCGTCGAGGGCGAAACCCAGCTCGACACCGCCGCGCTCACGGGCGAGTCAGTCCCCCGCCCCGCCAAGTCCGGCGACGATATCATCAGCGGCTGCATCAACATGACGGGCCTCATCCACGTGCGCACCACCAAGCCCTTTGGCGAGTCCACCGTCGCGCGCGTCCTGGAGCTCGTGGAGAATGCCAGCGAAAAGAAGGCGCGCACCGAGAACTTCATCACGCGCTTTGCCCGCGTCTACACCCCCGCCGTCACCGGCGCCGCTGCGGTGCTCGCGCTCGGCGGCGGCCTGGTCACCGGTGCCTGGTCCGACTGGATTCTGCGCGGTCTGACCTTCCTGGTCGTCAGCTGCCCGTGCGCGCTCGTGATCAGCGTACCGTTGAGCTTCTTTGGCGGCATCGGCGGCGCATCCAAGCTGGGCGTTCTCATCAAGGGCTCCAACTACCTCGAGACGCTCGCGGACGTGGACACCGTCGTCTTTGACAAGACAGGCACCCTCACCAACGGCACGTTCTCGGTGGTCGCGGTGCACCCCGAGGCTGGCTATACCGAGCAGTCGTTGCTTGAGGTCGCAGCCCTTGCGGAGTCGTTCTCTGATCACCCCATCGCGCAGTCCGTGCGCGTCGCCTACCAGGGCGAAGTCGACCCCAAGCGCGTGAGCGACTCCGCCAACGACGCGGGCCACGGCGTGACGGCAACCATCGACGGCAAGCATGTCGTCGTTGGCAACGCAAAGATGCTCGCCACGGCCGGCGTTGAAGCGCCCGATTGCGAGGTCGTTGGAACGATTCTGCATGTGCTCGTTGACGGCGTGTACGCCGGCCACATCGTGATTGCAGACACCGTTAAGGCCGATGCCGAGCAGACGATCCGCGACCTGCACGCCGCCGGCGTCAAGCGCACCGTTATGCTCACGGGCGACCGCGAGGAAGTGACTGCTGCGGTGGCCAAGCAGCTCGGCCTCGACGAGTTCCATGCGCAGCTGCTGCCGGGCGACAAGGTCGAGCGTGTTGAAGCGCTGCTCGCGGCCGAAAGCGGTAAGGGCAAGCTCGCCTTTGTCGGCGACGGCATCAACGATGCGCCTGTGCTTACGCGCGCCGATGTGGGCATTGCCATGGGCGCCATGGGCTCCGACGCTGCGATTGAGGCGGCGGATGTCGTGCTGATGGATGACAAGCCGTCCAACATCTCCCGCGCAATCCGCGTGGCGCGCAAGACCATGTCGATTGTTTGGCAGAACATCATCTTTGCGCTGGGCGTTAAGCTGCTGATTTTGGTGCTTGCGGCGCTCGGCATCGCCAACATGTGGCTTGCGGTCTTTGGCGACGTAGGCGTGGCAATCATCGCCATCCTGAACGCCATGCGCGCGATGGGGGTCAAGAACCTGTAGCGTTCGTTAGCTGTCCGGCCGGGGCCGGGCTTGGTTTTGAAAACGTCCTCGCGCATGAGGCCCGTCTTTCCTGCTCCTGCGGAGCAACGGAAAGACGGGCCTCGCGCTGCGGAGTGTTTTCAAAACCAAGCCCGGCCCCGGCCTGCGGTGACGTAGCTGGCAGTTCTTGGGCATCGCTTGCTGGCGGGGTTCCTTTGCTGAAATGGACTTGGCCGAAAGGGCCGCTGGTCCCGGTCGCTGGTTCGCGCTTTGCGTGAACTCCGCGCTACTATGGGTCAGTTAGGCTTCTGTTGTTGGACCCGCTACATCTTCCCGTCCCAGCATCGACCTTAGCTTCTCGAAGCTCTCCTCGCTCAGGCAATGCTCCATGTGGCAGCCCTCTTGCGAGGCAACCTCGGGCGCAACGCCGGCATCCTCTAGCAGCCCCACAAAAAAGCAATGGCGCTCCCACATTTGACGGGCAACCTCAAGACCGCGTTCCGTCAGATGCACATCGCGTTTGCCCATCTCCACGTAGCCGTTGCTCTCCAGGGTCGCCATGGCCTTGGAGACGCTTGCCTTGGTCACACCCAAGTATTCGGCGACGTCGATTGAGCGTACCGTGCCTTGGTGCTGCGACAGCACGTAGATCGATTCGAGATAGTCTTCTCCGGATTCACGCAGGGCCATGGGCCGCCTTTCGCGATGGCTTCTAGTTAGCCTTTAGATACTTTTGCTTGATTTACTTTACCGCAAAAGTTGCCCATGTCTTACTACTTTGCCTAAAAGTTAGCCGTGTTTCACAAAACGTGCGGGACGAAAACAAAATGGGGACGCTCCTCAAGGAGTGTCCCCAGGTGCCGGGTACCGGCCCGCAGCTAGATCAGGCCAAAGTGCTTCGCGGCGTTGTAGATGCCGTCATCGTCTACGGCGGTCGTAACGTAGGTCGCTGCGGCCTTTACGGTCTCCTGCGCGTTGCCCATGGCCACGCTTGTGCCCACGGCCGAGAACATCGACAGGTCGTTCTCGCCGTCGCCAAAGGCGATCGCCTCGCTCGCATCGATGCCTAGGCGCTCCAGCGTCGCCGCCACGCCCAGGTTCTTACCGCCGTTGGCCGGAATAATATCGCAGAACAGATCACACCAGCGCGTAGTGAGCGAATGCGACACCGCATCGGTCACGATATGCTCGTCGGCCGGATCCACAAAGGCGCAGAACTGGTAAACCGGCGCATCGAAGGCATGGTCAAACGGCTCCTCGTGGTAGACGATTCCCGCGTTGCTACCGGCCGTCACCACGCGCTCGGACAGGCGGTTCACAAACGAGTTCTCGCCCTGCATGCACAGCGAGTCGTAGCGCCCCTGCGCCACCTGGTCCACAATCACCGCAACGTCGTCCGGATCAATCGGACAGCTACGGTAAACGCCCTCGGCATCAAAGCAGTGCTGGCCCGAGAGCGTAATGTACGCATCCCAGCCCAAGTTGAACAGCCAATCGGGCATCTGGTAGGTCGGACGGCCCGTGGCGATCACGCACGCAATCCCCTGCTCGTGAAAGCTGTCGAGCACCTGCTGCGCCGACGCCGGAATCCGGTGGGTCTTAAAGCTCAGCAGCGTGCCGTCGATATCGAAAAACGCGGCTTTGATCATCCTCGTCTACTCCTCGCCCTCGAGCTTTTCGCTCGCCTCGAGCCACGCCATCTCCAGCTCGTCCATGGCGGCGTGGGCCTCGTCGATCTTTGCCTGCTGCTCGCCCAGCGCCGTGTAGTTGGTGGGATCGACCTGGGCCATGGCGGCCTCGGCCTCCTCCACGCGAGCGCGCTGCGTCTCCATCTTGCGCTCGAGCGAGCTCACCTCGCGGCGGAGCTTCTGGCGTTCGGCGTTGGAAAGACCGTTGAGCTGCCCGCTCGTCTTAGGCTTTTCGGCCGCAACCGCTGCGGCACCGGTGTCGAACGTGCCGGTCTTGGCACTCGGCGCGCCCACGGGCTCGCCCTCGGCGGTGGCGTTGCACAGGCGCAGGTACTGATCGACGCCGCCGGGCATATGCGTCAGGTGGCCGTCAAGCAGTGCCCACTGTTGGTCGGTCACGCGCTCCATGAGGAAACGGTCGTGCGTCACCAGAATCAACGTGCCGGGCCAGCCATCGAGCAGGTCCTCGACAATCGCGAGCATATCGGTATCCAGGTCGTTGCCCGGCTCGTCCAGGATAAGCACGTTGGGCTCGTCCAGGATTGTCAGCAGCAGCGACAGGCGACGGCGCTGGCCGCCCGAAAGGTCGCCGATGCGGCTCCAGAGCTGCTGCGTCGTAAAGCCCAGGCGCTCGCAAAGCTTCTCGGGAGCGGTCTCCTTGCCGTCGATGACGTAATACTTCTTATAGTTGCTCAGCACCTCGCGGATCGTGTCGCCCATGTAGGGCTCGAGCTCCTCGAGCTGCTGCGACAGCACGCCAAAGCGCACTGTCTGGCCAATCTTCACGCGGCCGCGCGTGGGCGCAATCTTGCCCTGAATCACATCGAGCAAGGTCGACTTGCCGGCGCCGTTCTCGCCCAAAAGACCATAGCGGTCGCCCGCGCCGATAAGCCAGGTCACGTCGGAGAGCACCTGCTTGGGCGCGCCGTCGGTATCCGCATAGCCGGCATCCACGTCGATCACGTCGATGACCTGCTTGCCCAGGCGGCTCACGGCGAGGCGCTTGAGCTCCAGCTCGTCGCGCACGGGCGGCACGTCGGCGATCAGCTCGCGAGCAGCCTCAACGCGAAACTTGGGCTTGGTGGAACGAGCCTGGGCGCCGCGGCTCAGCCACGCGAGCTCCTTGCGCGCCATGTTGCGGCGGCGCTCCTCGGTGACGGCGGCCATGCGGTCGCGCTCTACGCGCTGAAGGATATATGCCGAGTAGCCGCCCTCGAAGGGGTCGACCTGGCCGTCGTGGACCTCCCACATGCTGGTGCAGACCTCGTCCAAGAACCAGCGATCGTGCGTGACCACGAGCATGGCGCCCTGACCGCGCTGCCAGCGGGCCTTTAAGTGACGCGCGAGCCAGTTGATGGTGCGCATGTCCAGGTGGTTGGTGGGCTCGTCGAGCATGAGCACGTCGTAGTCGCCGATCAGCAGGCGCGCGAGGTCCACGCGGCGGCGCTGACCGCCCGAAAGCTCGCCCACCGTGCCCTCCCAGGGCACGTCGCTGATGAGGCCGGCGAGGATCTGGCGCGCGCGGGGGCTCGACGCCCACTCGTACTCGGGCGTGTCGCCCACGACGGCATGATGCACGGTATCGGTGTCGACAAGTTGGTCCTTTTGGCCGAGCAGACCGATCGTGGTGCCGCGGCGATGCGTCACGCGGCCATCGTCGGGCTCCAGCGTGCCCGCGAGTACGCTCAGCAGCGTCGACTTGCCGTCGCCGTTTTTGCCGACGATGCCAATACGGTCGCCCTCGCCCACGCCGAGCGTCACGCTATCGAAAATATGCTTAGTGGGAAACTCTAGGCTGACGGAATCGCATCCCAAAAGAATCGCCATATGCCCTGCTCCTTCGTAGAAATTCAACGTTGTCCATGATAGCAGCGAAAAGGCGGGCCGTACGCGACACAAAAAGGCGGGCCATCTCGCAAAAGAGATGACCCGCCTCTCCAATCAGTCCCGCGGCAACCATAGCCGCCACGGGCCTCAAGCATGTCCCGGACTAGGAGAACATGCCGGTGAGGTAATCATTCAGCCGCTTATCCTTGGGCCGTTGGAAAATCTCGTCGGTCTCGTCGTACTCGACCATATCGCCCATGTAGAAGAACGCCGTGCGATTGGACACACGCGACGCCTGTTCCATGTTGTGCGTCACGATGACGATGGCGCGCTCGGCCACAATCGACGACATAAGGTCCTCAATCGCCAGCGTCGAGATGGGGTCGAGCGCCGAGCAGGGCTCGTCAAACAGGATCACGTCGGGGTTGAGCGCCAGCGTGCGCGCGATGCACAGACGCTGCTGCTGGCCTCCCGAAAGCGCGTAGGCACTCTTGTCGAGCTTGTCCTTGACCTCGTCCCACAGCGCCGCGCCGCGCAGACTCTCCTCGACCATGCGATCGAGCTCGTCGCGGTCGGTGACACCGTGGCGCTTAGGCGCAAACGTGATGTTGTCGCGAATGGACTTGCGGAACGGGTTGGGCTGCTGGAACACCATGCCAATGGAACGGCGCAGCTCGTAGGTGTTCTCGGTCTTGGTGTTCACGTTGCGCCCGCGGTAGTTGATCTCGCCCTCCACGCGGCAACCGCGAATCTCGCGATTCATGAGGTTGAGGCTACGCAAGAAGGTCGACTTACCGCAGCCCGAAGGCCCAATGAGCGCCGTGATCTCGCCCTTGTGAAAGTCGAGCGACGTGTTGTGCAGCGCATGGTGGTCGCCATAGTACACGTTGACGTCCTTGGTGGAGAGCACGACCTCGTCGCTCACGGCCTTGCCGCTCACGCGCACGCGCTTCTCGCTCTCCCCCACGCTCGACAAAAAGTCCTGGGTCTCAGACGTGGCCGCTTCGGTTGCGGGCGTTGCTTTCATCTCGCTCATTCGGCCGTCATCTTCCTTGCCAGTTGCTTGCCCACGATACGGGCGACCACGTTAAACAGCAGCACGCAAATCATCAACAGCGCCGCGGTGCCCCAGACGATCTGCTGGGCCTCGGGGCTGCCCTCGCCATAGATCTTGTAAATATGCACGGCGAGCGACTCACCGGGGCGGAACACGTTCCAGGCGCAGGTGGGGCTCGAAAGGTTAAAGCTCAAGAAGTTCAGCCGCACCGGCGAGCTCATGCCCGAGGTAAAGAGCAGTGCCGCGGCCTCGCCAAAGACGCGGCCGGCCGAAAGCACGATGCCGGTCACGATGGCGGGCATGGCCTCGGGGATCAGGATGTGCAGTGTGGCCTCCCAGCGAGTGAGGCCCATGGCCAGGCACGCATCGCGCTGGGCCTGCGGCACGTCCTCGAGCGCCTGCTGAATCACGCGCACCAGGATGGGGATGTTGAACATGGTGAGCGCGACGGCGCCGGAGATGATGGAGTACTTCCAGCCCAGCTGCACCGAGAATACCAGGAATCCGAACATGCCGACGACAATGGAAGGCAGCGAGGACAGCGTCTCGATGGCGGTGGAAGCGATGTCGCGGATGGGGCCGTCCGGCGCGTACTCAACCAAAAAGACCGCGCCGCCCAGGCTGATGGGCACCGAGATGATCAGAGTGATCAGCAGCAGATAGAACGAGTCGAACAGCTGGTAGAGTACGCCGCCCTGAGTTCCGTTGGCGCGCGCGGGCTGCGTGAGGAAGCCCGGCTGGAACAGCGTCGAGATACCCTCGAACAGGATATAGGCCACCATGGAAACGACGATGAGCATGACGATGGCGGCGATCGCCGTCAGCACGCCCGTGGCGATGCGGTCCTGTTTTTGGACACGCCCGAGTCTCGCCTCGTCGATGTGGATGTGCGTGCTAGCCACGAGCCTTCGCCCCCTTGCGGCCAATGAGATGGATGATCAGGATGAAGATGAGGCTCATGCCCATCAACAGCAGACCAAGCGCCCACAGAACATCGTCCTGGGCCGAGCCCTCGGCATAGACCGCCATGGACGTGGTGAGCGTGGTGGTGATGGTCGAGGCCGGCGACAGCAGCGACGTCGGCATGGCCTCAATACCGCCGATGACCATGCGCACGGCGAGCGTCTCGCCAAAGGCGCGCGTCATGCCAAGGATGACCGCAGTCATGAGCGACGGCATGGCGGACTTGAGCACCACGTGCCAGATGGTCTGCCAGCGGGTGTAGCCCAGCGCGAGCGAGCCCTGACGGTAGCCGTCGGGCACGGCGCGCAGGCCATCGACCGAAAGGGTGGTCATCGTCGGCAGGATCATGACAGCCAGCACGATGGCGCCGGGCAGGATGCCCAGACCCGTGCTCACGTGGAAAACGGACTTCATAAGTCCGACGACCACGTGAAAGCCAATCAGTCCAAAGACGACCGAGGGAATGCCGGTCAAAAGCTCAATAAGCGGCTGAAAGATCTTGGAACCAAACTTAGGCTGGATCTCGACCGCAAAGATGGCAGAGCCGATGGCGATGGGCAGCGCGATAAGCGTGGAGAGCACCATGACCGCAAACGAGGTGACGATCAGGGGCAGAGCGCCGGTATAAGGCAGGCCGTTTTCGGCTGTGTTGGCCAGGTCCCACTTGGTACCGGTAAAGAACTCGACGACCGAGACGCCGTCCTTGACAAAAGCCGAGAGGCCCTTTTGGGCGACCATGAAGATAAGCGCGGCAACGACAAGCGTCACGAGCGCTACGCACGCGCCCGTGACGCCTAGACCCACGTTCTCAAGGTCGCGCTTTGGCAGCTGTTTTGCCATTGTAAACCTTTCCGGGGGCGATTACTTATTCAGCAGAGACCTTGCCGCTGGCGTCCTTGACGACCTTCATGGCAGAGACGGGGATAAAGCCCTGCTCCTCGACGAGCTTGCCCTGGACGTCGTCGGAAAGCATGAACTCCAGGAAGGCCGTGGTGGCCTCGTCGGCGTCCTTGGAGCAGTACATGTGCTCGGTAGCCCAGATCTTGAAGGAGTCGTCGGTGACGTTTGCGCTCTTGGGCTCGACGCCCTCGACCTTGATGGCGTTGAACTTGGAGTCATCGAAGTGCGAGAAGTCGAGGTAGGAGATGGCGTTATCGGTGCTGCCCATCTGAGTCTGGACGTCGCCGGACTTGTCGAGCTCGGCATCGCCCTTAAAGTCGACGGCCTCGTCGCCAAAGACGGCAGCCTCGAAGGTGGCGCGGGTGCCGGAGCCGGCCTTGCGGTTGAGCACGACGATCTTGGCGTCGTCGCCGCCGACCTCCTTCCAGTTGGTGATCTGGCCGGAGAAGATGCCCTTGAGCTGCTCGAGGGACAGGTCGTCGACCTTGACGTTCTTGGAGACGACGGGACCCATGCCCACAACGGCAACCTCGTGGTCGACGAGGTTCTTGACCTGGTCGGCCTCGAGCTTGGTCTCGGCGAAGACGTCGGAGTTACCGATGGTGACGGTGCCGGCGGCAACAGCGGTCAGACCTTTGCCCGAACCGTTGCCCGAGCCGGAGACGGAGACGTCGGGGTTGGCATCCATGAACTTCTCGGCAGCGGCCTCGACGAGAGCCTGGAACGAGGAGGCACCGTCGTAGGTCACCTCGCCGGAGACGGACTCGGCAGCAGCGGCGCTACCCTTGTCGGCGGCGTCGGATGCGCCTGCGCCGCCGCAGCCAACGAGACCGAGACCGACGATGCTGGCAAGACCACCAGCAAGGCCGAGGAACTGACGACGAGAATAAGCCTGATCGAGCATGATCTTCCTTTCATACATGCAACTCGCGGGCACCCTGCCCGCTTTGCTGTTTGGAAAGATACGGCCTCGATCGGACGACAGCCGCGTTATCTGCGGTCTCTTACGGGCTTTTGATAAACCCTTACCGCAAGCGCGGCAGGGCTTTACAAACGAATAACAATCCCGCTGACATGCATGGCCCGCCTTTTACACCGATAAAAAAAGAAGTTGCGGTGAAATAGTTCCTGTTTGGCTGTTAGGCAGCCGATTCTAGGAACTATTCCACCGCAACTTAGATTGGCAAAACGCCGCAACCTTAAAGTTCGAGCTCGTTGAGCCTTAAGATCGCAACAATATAGATCTTGAGCGCTTGCTTGAGCTGTTCCTCGTTGGCACACTCGTTGGGGCCGTGCATCTGGCCGCCCCACGCGGGCAGCTCAAGGCCGGTCTCCTCGGGGCCAAACGATACGGCGCGGGCAAAGTTGCGCGCGTACGTGCCACCGCCCATGGCGAAGGGCTCGGCATGCTTGCCCGTAAACTCGTTATAGGTATCAATCAGCGCTTTCACGGCCGGATCGTCGGCAGAGACCGAGAACGGCACCTTGGTACGGCCCACGCGATACGTCACACCAAAGCGGCCCACGAGCGGCTCAAGCTGCTCGCGGATGGTATCGGCGCTCGTGCTATCGGGGAAGCGCACGTCGATGACCTGCTCGATGTGGCCATCCGCCACGCGGATGACGCCGGGGTTGCAGGTGAGCGGGCCAAACGCGGAGCTCGTCGCATCGATACCCAGGCCACGACCATAGGCGTCCGCATGCACAAAGGCCAGAAACTTGACAAACTCGTGCTCGGCAGGCGTCAGCAGGCGCTCGTCGCGCGCACCAAACGCGTCCTCGGCCTCGCGCAGGTACGTCACGATCAGGCCGACGGCATTGACCGTTCCCTCAGGCATCGAGGCATGACCGCCAATGCCGTGGGCGAAAATCTGCGCATGCCCGTTATCGAGTGCCGTAATCTCCAGGCGGTCGGCGTTCTCAACGGGCGCCGGCAGCTCATCGGCGGCAATCGCAAGCTCACAGATAGACTGCGACGGGATAGCGTTGCTCGCCTCGGCACCGCTCCACGATACGATGCGCCCGCCATCGATCTTGGGGTTCACAAACGTCGCCCCAAACTGGCCCTTCTCGGCATTGCAGACCGGGAACTCGGCATCGGGCGTAAACAAAAAGTCGGGGTCTGCGTGGTTCTCCAGATAATGGTGAACGTCGGACATGCCCACTTCCTCATCGCAGCCCAGCAGCGCGCGGAAGGTATAGCGCGGGGTAATGCCGTGCTTGAGCAGATAGGCGCCAGCGTAGAGCGACAGCACCGCCGGGCCTTTGTCGTCGATAACGCCGCGGCCGAGCAGCCAGCCCTCGCGACGCTCCATCGCAAACGGGTCGGTGTTCCAACCGGGGCCAGCGGGTACCACGTCCACATGGCAGATAGTCGCAAGCTGCTTATCGCCGCGGCCCGGAATATCGGCAATGCCCACATAGCCCTCGTCATCGCTCGTCTGGTAGCCGAGCTTTTGCGCAATGTCGAGCGCGCAATCGAGCGCATCACGGACCGGGCGGCCAAACGGCGCACCGGGCTCTGCATCGGCAGCAACGGCCACGGACGGATAGCTCACCAGCTGCTCGATATCGGCGACGACATCCTCCCAGACCTCGTCGACATACTCGGCAACGCTCTGCTCCACCTGATTCATAGACGACCTCCTTACCAATGAGTGGCAGGCACGCCCGCCCCTCACATCACGTCATTAGATAGCGAAAAGTTTAGCAAGCTCGGCCACCGAGTGCACCACCGCATCGGCGCCCGCGGCCTCGTGCTCCCCCGGCGCCGCCGCGCCCGAATAGATGCCGATACACGGCACGCCCATCGCGTGCGCGCCCTCGACGTCGTTAAAGCGGTCGCCAATCATCACGGCATCGTCGGCCGTCGCGCCGAGCGCCGCCAGGGCATCGCGGACCGAATCAGCCTTGGTCTCGCGACCCTGCGGCGGAATCATGCCAACCACCGCCTCAAACTGAGAAAGCCCGAGCTCACGCACCATGTCGATGCACTTGGCCTCCATGCGCGACGTCGCCACGGCCATACGCTTGCCTTGGGCGACCAACCCATCCAGCAGCTCGGGGATCCCATCGAACACAGGGTACTCCTCCGGTCCCAGCTCATCAAAAAAGGCGCGGTACTCGTCGGCCACCACCAGCGACTCCTCGCGGGAAAAGCCGTAAAAGTCGTGAAAGCTCTTCCACAGGGGCGGCCCGATCATGCGGCGCAGATCACCCATCTGCGCCTCCGAAAATCCGCGCGCGGCAAGCGTCTTGCGCGTCGAGGTCATCACCGCCCGACCCGTATCGGCCACCGTGCCATCAAAATCAAACAGCACGACCGGCCGCTTGCATATCTCCAGTGCCTCCATCGGCATCCCTCTTCCCCAGTTGATGATTTCCACACCGACACTTCAAACTGTTGACTATTCAACAATTGAACCTGGTAATGTGGAACGACTCTACTATACTTGTCGCACTTTGCTCTCAGAAGGCGGCGCGCAAGCGCCCCAACGAAAGGTGCAATTATGTCTTTTGCCATCATAACCGACTCCACGTCGGACATCTCCCCCGCCCGTGCTCAAGAGCTCGGCATTTACGTCATTCCGCTGCATGTGATTATCGAGGGCGAGGACCTGCTCGACCAGGTGCAGATCACCGCCGAGGAATACGTCGCCCGCATGGCCGGCTCCAAGCAGCTGCCGCACACCTCGCAGCCGAGCGCCGGCGAGTTCAAGGCACTCTTTGACCGTGTGCTCGCCGACGGCCACGACAACGCCATCTTTATCTCGCTGTGCAGTGAGTGGTCTGCCTGCTATGCCAACGCCAGCTTGACGGCCGAAACACACGAGCTCGACGTGCGCTGCATCGATTCGCGCACCGGCTCGGGCGCCGAGGGCCTGCTGGTGGAGTACGCGCTCGCCATGCGCGAGGACGGCCGCAGCCTGGACGAGACCGAGGCTCAGATCCGCGCGACGCTGCCCGACGCCCACCTGCTGCTGATTCCGCGCACGCTCGAGAACCTGGTCAAGAACGGCCGCGCACCCAAGCTCGCTGGCCAGCTGACGCAGATGCTCAACATTCGCCTGGCCGTTTCGCCGGAGTGGCAGTCGGGCGAGATCAAGGCCATCAAGAAGGGCCGCGGCGCCAAGCGCATCGTTGCCAATACCATGGCCGATTGCCTCGCATTTTTGGCCGAACACCCGGGTTCAAGCGTACGCGTGCTCACAACCGGTGCCGCTGAGGAACAAGAGCTCGTCAACCAGGCGCTCGCGGGCCAGGACTACGTAGACGCCGGCACCGGCCCCATCGGCTGCACCATCGCGACCCACGTAGGCGTCGACGCCATCGCCATCAGCTACTGCCCCCGCTACCAGCCAACTCGCTAGGGACGTCCACATCAGTTGCGGTGAAATAGGGACTGTTTTTGGCTTATCAGCCGCAAATCAATCCCCATTCCACCGCAACTTCTTTTGCTGAGCCATCCATATACAAGATATGCTGACGATCGGCGCATTCCCAGCTGTTTGGGGGAGCTTCGACTAGCCCCTAGCGGTACCCGGTGGGCAAAAAATGGCAAATATGAGTACTGTCATAAATTTAGTAACAGCAAAATGTCGCTGAAATTGCCCGCTTCCACCGATTTCAAGCTCCATAAAGCCCCGAATCGTCGTGTTTAGAGGGGTGAATATACTAAAACTCAGTCAATTGGTCTTAGATACTTCTCAAATGATATGAGACTAACCGAGCAACAGTACTCATATTTGCCATTTTTTGCCCACCGGGTCTGAATGAGGTCCGCTCTTTACGCCTCCGGCTACCTATATGACCGCAAACCCTGATTATCAAGGGCCGTCGCGCGCCTTGGCATCGACCGAAAGCCGCTCGCAGAATAATCCCTTGCCATTAGCAAACTTGAATCGAAATTACATATCCCAAAAAGCCGTAATGCCGTACCCTCGTCTCAACAACTCCAATACAAGGACGGCATTCAAATGGGCAACGCCATGCATCAATACGCCCTCTTTGGGACCGCACAATTTAAATACGATCAGACGATCACACATATATCGGACCAACACCGACAAATCGTCATTTGCAACAACGGTTCAGACGTACGCTACGCAACGCTAGAAGAGTGGGAAGAAGCTGGCGCTTTGTTCGATGAACGAGCGCAAATCGAGGGCATCGTCACCAGCGCGAGCCCAGCACGCGATAAACTCGAGCTCTTTCGCAGTCTCTTTACCGGGCGCAAAGATGTTTACGCTCATGGATATCGCAGAAAGGACGGGGGCATTGGCTATACGCCTGCTTGTGCTAATGAGTGGGAGCCAGGAATTTGCCCCAAAGCAGCCCATCAAAGAGTTAAATGCGTAGAATGCAGCAATCGCGTCTTCCCGGAATTAAGCGATGCCGCAATCATTGCTCACTTTAAAGGCAACGATGACCGGTTCCGCGATGTCCTCGGGCAATATGTTCTCGATAGGAACTGCAACACGAAAGTTCTCGTCATCGATTTTGACAAAGCGGACTGGAAAGAGGCAACAAATGCCGTACGGCTTGTTGCAATACGACGGGGCATTAACGCCGCCGTTGAGCGCTCAAGGTCCGGCAACGGCGCCCACATCTGGTTTTTCTTCCTCGAGCCAATCAGCGCAAAGGCTGCCCGAGAGTTTGGAAGTTGCCTCATAACCGAAGCTGCGGCGCATAATAAGACAATCACGTTCGAGGCCTTTGATCGAATGCTACCCGCTCAGGCCACTATTCCCGATGGAGGCTTCGGAAACCTCATCGCACTCCCCTTTCAAGGCAAGGCACAACGTGAAGGAAACAGTGTATTTGTAGACGAACAATTCAAGCCCTTTCCCGACCAATGGCTCTATCTATCACAAGTCCAGCTGATTCCGCGCTCGACGGTGCAAGATCTGATTGAGGCCCCTGGAAACAACCCGCACGGACCAGCAACAACTACGGTGGCAAACAAGGGCAAACGGTATGCCCAAAGACCACGAAAGCGACTACCACTCACATCGCGGGACTTTCCCTCATCGCTGCCCGTTATTCAAGCCGATATGCTGTACATCCCCGAGAAGTCTCTGAGTCCAGCAGCTCAAATGGAAATCCGCGGACTTGCGACATTTGCCAATCCGGCATTCTATCGCGCGCAGTCCATGCATCAATCAGTATTCGGCAAACCGCGACTCATAGACCTTAGCGAACTGAGAGATGGTCATGTTGCAATTCCCCGGGGCTGCAAAACTCAACTTGAGCAGCTAGTTCAAGAGACCGGCGTTACCGCCCACTATTCAGACGAGCGCAAATCGGGTAATCCGATTGTTATGGCATTTAAAGGAGTCCTTCGCCCTGAGCAGCAAATCGCCGCTGATCAGATGCTCATATACGAAGACGGAATCATGTCCGCGCCGACAGGCTTCGGTAAAACAGTCATCGGAGCTTATCTTATTGCATCCATTGGTCTTCCAACGCTCGTCATCGTTCCCAAAACCGCACTCATAACCCAATGGAAATCCCAGCTCGAGCGATTTATCGACATTACGGACAACAGGGAGCCCGTCCGAACCCCAAAAGGACGAATCAGCAAAAGGCAGCCTCCGGTCATCGGACAAATAGGAGGAGGCAAAATGGCCGTAAGCGGCCTCGTCGACATCGCTTCATTCCAGTCGTTATCTGGCAAAGACCGCCAAACCGGAGAGCCGATAGTTAAGGGCCTTGTTCGTAATTACGGCCTCATTATCTGCGACGAATGCCACCATGCCGCCGCACCACAGCTCGAGCTTATTCTCAAGTCCGCCCCGGCCAAATACGTATACGGCCTTTCTGCGACGCCCGAACGATCCGACGGCCTTACGCGGGCGCTCTCCATGCTCTGCGGCCCGCTCCGTTATGTTATCGATCCAAAAGCGCAAGCGATTCAGCAGGGCATCCAGCGCATCGTACGGCCTCGTTTTACTGGAATTCGACTACCCGCCTACGAGCCAGGTGCAAACTTCAATCAGATTCTCGACCTGCTGTGCACGCATGCAGCTAGAAACGAATTGATTGTCAACGACGCTATTGAAGCTGCGTCAAACGGCCGGCATCCGCTCGTGCTGACTAAAAGGAAAAAGCATGCCGAGGAGCTGTTCGGGATGCTCAAAAACCAAGGACACGAACCCGTTCTCCTGACCGGGGAAATCGACGCCAAAGAAAGAAAAACGATACTGAGCAGTCTTCCCCGCTTCGAGCATGAACATCGAATCATCGTCGCCACCGAAAGCCTTTTGGGCGAGGGCTTCGATCTGTCCTACCTTGACACTCTACTCATTGCCACGCCGATATCGTGGGACGGCAGCATCACGCAGCAGGCGGGCAGGCTCCATAGAAGCCACGAGGGCAAGCGACGGGTTGAGATATTCGACTACGTTGATTTATCTATACCCATGCTCGCCCGCATGTACCAGAAGAGACTCAAGACCTACGCCAAGCTCGGGTACGAAGTCTACGTGACCGGAGGCAGCGAGCAGTCCGATCAAAACATTCTCATAGAACCGGCTAATGCCGTAGAGACTCTGGTTGAAGACATCGTTGGCGCCGCCAAGAGCATCTTCATTGCCGCGCCCTACGCATCCGCCGCCTGCCTCGCAAAGCTCGGCGATGCAATCAAAGGTGCCACTGCCCGAGGGATTGCTCTTGAGTTTTTCATTGCCTCGACTCCGCGCGAAGATGCAAGCGAGACTTTGGCAGAAATGAACGTCGAGCATGCCATTAGAGCAGAAGGACGTTTGTGTGCAGCGATAATTGACGAAGAAACTATCTGGTACGGAACGATCCCGCTACTAGCTTTCCCCAAGAAAGAAGACTGCAGCATCAGGTTCAAAAACAGCGAGATCGCAGCGGAGCTCTTAGACGAAATCAACCACAAGGGAAAGCCAGATGCCACGTCAACAGGCAGGACATCCCCACCACTTGCGGTGGAATAGGGACTGTTTTTTGGCGTATCAGCCGCCAATCAGTCCCTATTTCACCGCAAGTTAAAAGCGAGTGGCTAGCTCAGTGGGCCCTGGAACAGTTCTTGATGCGAGCCCATTCTGACCAGTCGGATCACAGGATTAGTCTTATGCGGCAAGTACAGAACGACCACATCGACCAAGCCATCGGATAGGTGGAAATCGATGTGGCCGTTGTAATTGCCGCCCGGGTTTGAGAGCTCGTGGGCGCCGCACTCCGCCGGAAGCGACCCATGAGCCACAAGCTCTGCAACCGCCGCTTTAAACTCACTCTTTAGCTGCGGATGCATGCGCATCGTCCGTTTGTAATCCGCCTTAAACTGAGCCTCGACTTTAATCTCAAACATCGCTAGTCCTCATCGAGGAACGACATAAGCTCATCAGCGTCGTTGAATGACGGGCTATCGTCCGGCAAAATCCCCAACTCATGAGCCTCGGCGATTACCATGGCACGCCTCGTCGCTTCGTTGGGCACTTCCGCCCTTCCTACAATCTCAAAAGGAATCTTTCGCTGATTTACAAGCTGCCGAACGGCAAGATTGAGATAGGAATTGAGGCTGAGGCCGACCGAATCCAAGAACTCAGTCGCCTGCTCCTTGAGCCCCTCTTCGATGCGAACCGTCGTAGGCTTAACCGTTGCAGTAGACATACGCGACCTCCTCGCCTCGTCTTTTGCATCAGTATACCCAATTTAGATGGCAAACTGCCGTTAGATAGCATCAGATTGCCATGCATATCCATGTCGCGGTGGGCACGATTGCTCTACATCAGCCCGCCGAGCGCAATGTCGACGGCTTCGTTGAGGTCGTCGGTAATGTGCACCAGCTCCGGATCGAGCGGGCTGATCATACCGGCGTCCATCACCGGGCCGTTGAGCCAGTCGAACAGGCCCTGCCAGTACTCGGTGCCTACCAAAACGAGCGGCATGCGCTTAACCTTGTGCGTCTGCACCAGCGTGAGTACCTCGAACATCTCGTCGAGCGTGCCAAAACCACCGGGAAACACAATAGCGCCCGAGCTGTATTTGACGAACATGGTCTTGCGCACAAAGAAGTAGCGGAAGTCCATGCCGAGGTTCACGTATTTGTTGAGCCCATGCTCGTGCGGCAATTCAATGCCCAGGCCAACTGACTTGCCGTTGACACTCGCCGCTCCCCTGTTGGCCGCTTCCATGATGCCGGGGCCGCCACCGGTGATAACCGCCACGCCACGTTGTGCGATCTTGCGCCCGACGGTACGCGCCGCCTTGTAGAGCGGATCGGTCTTGGGCGTGCGAGCGCTACCGAAGATGGTCACCGCAGGGCCAAGCTCGGCAAGCGCGCCAAAGCCATCGACAAACTCGGCCTGAATGCGCAGCACGCGCCACGGGTCGGCATGCAGCCAGTCGGTCGACTCCTCGGGCGCCAGCAGGTTGGCGTAGGTGTTGTCCTTAGGAATCATGGGGCCGCGCATGACCACGGGGCCGCGGCGGTACGTCTCGTCGTAGGCGGGCTCGCCCTCGACGTTCTCATTCTTAATCATGGGTACTCCTATCGAGAAAAAGAAAACGGGCGGGGTCGACGCCATGCGCCAAACACCCGCCCGAACATCAACTATTCGGTATGGTACCCACGATGCATCAAGTGCTTGCAAGCTATCGGTCAGCGGTCGCGCAGACGGTGTTAGCGAACGTGATGACCGGCCGGCGCTCGCCCCTTGCCGTTGCCCGCGCTCTGCAAGCGCCCGCGCCGCTCTTAGTAGTCCACCGCCGCAGGACTGTTCATCCAGTCGCTCACAAACGCGCCGTAGCGGCCCTCGATAATGGCCTGGCGGGCACGCTGCATAAGGTTGAGCAGGTAGTAGATGTTGTGCATCGACAGCAGAATACCGCCGAGCATCTCCTTCTGCGTGACCATGTGACGGATGAGCGCGCGGCTGTAGCCGCCCGTGCACACCGGGCAGGTGCAGGTGGGGTCGATGGGGCCGTCGTCGTGCGCAAAGCGCGCGTTGCGGAAGTTAAGGCGACCTTCACTGGAGAACGCCGTACCCATGCGGCCGGTGCGCGTCGGCAGCACGCAGTCGAACATGTCGATGCCCACGCCAACGCCGCGCACGAGCGTGGTAGGGTTGCCGACGCCCATGAGGTAGCGCGGCTTGTGCTTAGGCATGTACTCGGAAACCAGCGGCGCCAGAGTCTCGAACATGGTCTCGTGGTCCTCGCCCACCGAGTAGCCACCGATGCCGTAGCCGGGGAAGTCGCCGCACTCCTCCAGGTGGCGCAGCGATCGAAGGCGCAGGTCCAGATGCATGCCGCCCTGGACGATGCCAAAGAGTGCCTGGTCATCGCGGGTGTGAGCCTTGTAGCAGCGCTCGGCCCACATACTTGACAGCTCCACGGCGCGCTCGACGTAGGCGCGCGTGGCAGGATAGCCGGGGCACTGATCGAGCTGCATGCAGATGTCGGAGCCGAGCTTCATGGCGATTTCCATGTTGTCCTCGGGCGTCCAGAACACGTGGCGACCGTCGTAGTCGTTGACGATAAAGCGTACGCCCTCGTCGGTGAGCTTGACGGCGTCGTTGTGGCTGAAGACCTGGAAACCGCCCGAATCGGTGAGGATGGGGCCGTGCCAGTTCATAAATTTGTGCAGTCCGCCCAGTTCAGCGATGGTGTCCTCGCCGGGGCGCATGGACAGGTGGTAGGTGTTGGCGAGCACGATCTGCGCACCGAGCTGCTTAACGGTCTCGGTGGGGATGCCCTTGACGTTTGCCTTGGTGCCCACGGGCATAAAGATCGGCGTCTCGATGTCGCCGTGCGGGGTGTGCAGCACGCCGGCGCGCGCGTGCGTCGTCGGATCCTCGGCGATCAGGTCGAATTTAAAAAGGGTCTGGTCCATAAACTGGAACTCCTTGGTTGCGGTTCATACGCAAACCATTATACGGGCAACCCGCAAGAAGCACCGACTCGACAGAAACTGGCGCAAAGGGGTCATAGTCATTAGGGACGTTCTTAAACGACTAGTCGTCGGGGACAGTCTTCAGCGCCATCTTACAAAGGAGTGTCCCAATCTGCCGGCACTCAGGGACTGTCCCCAAGCGCCGGCAAGAGTGTCCCCTTCGACTAGTCATTTAAGAACGTCCCCAACGACTACATCAACAAAGGCAACGCCGATGCTCTGGCAACGTCAGCGAGCGGTCGCCAGAGCGAACAAGTTGGCATGAAAAGAGGGCGGCATAGACCTTCTGGTCATGCCGCCCTCTTTGAATGACAAGTTGTCGCTCTGGTGACCGCGCAGCGTCGGCCCGTTACGGCGTTTGGTAAAACGCCGTAACCCCTAAGGCCGCTGGCCCATGCCACCCTCGAGGGTGACGGTCTCGCCGTTCATATACTTAAAGTCGGGGCCGCAGAGCTGAACGACCACGCGGCCGATCTCCTTCTCGACGTCGCCGTAATGGCCCGCCGGCGGCATGTGAACGTTGGCCTTGAACGCCTCGGGATAGGCGTCCTGGAAGTTCTCGAGCGCAGCAGTCCAGGCAAGCGGGCACACGATATTGACGTTGATGCCGTCCTTGCCCCACTCGTTGGCGGCGACGCGGGTCAGGCCGCGGATGCCCTCCTTGGCAGCGGCGTAGCTGCACTGGCCGTAGTTGCCAAACAGGCCGGCGCCCGAAGCAAAGTTGACCACGGAGCCCTTGGTCTCCTTCAGGTGCGGATAGGCCTTCTGCATGTACAGGTAGGTGGCATACAGGCCAGAGTAAATGGCCAGGTTAAACTGGTCCATAGTGTGGTCGGCGATGGTCACACCCGAGGCGCTGGCCTGAGCGTTGTTGACGACGGCGTCGATGCGACCGAACTCCTCAATCGCCTTGTCGATAACGTTCTGCACGACGGCCTCGTTGTCCTGGCCGGCGGAGACATCGGCCTGGACAGGCAGAACCTTGACGCCGTACTCAGCCTCAAGAGACTCCTTGGCAGCTTCGAGCTTGGCGACGTTACGACCGGTGATAACGAGGTTCGCGCCCTCCTTGGCAAAAGCGATATCGATACCGTAGCCGATGGAGCCAGCGGAGCCGTCCTTGAGCGTGGCCTTGCCGCCGCCGGTGACGATCACGGTCTTACCAGTGAAAAGTCCCATACAAAGTCCTTTCGAATCGCGACGGGCACGCCCGCCGACTGCGCGCATCCAACTTCACGCGCCAAAAGCTGAAATGCAACTTTAGCGGGTTCGAGTGAAAAATAAAGCCCGTGGTAGGCGAACGGCATAACGTTTTTCGGCGAAGGGATTGTCAAGTACAAACTGGGTAGAGCGGCCGAGTTTTTGCTATCGGCGCGAGCCATCGAACACGTTTTGAAACTTTGCTGCGGGGCGCGGGATGTCGGCGCGAGACTTTATCATAGGGTGACAAACAACGATGAGGAGCACATGCCTATGACAGACGAGCTGGACCCCCAGACTCAACAGCATATTGATGATTCCGCAGACACCATTGACGACTGCGATACTTCTACCAGCAGCGATGGCGGCATTGATGCCGCTGTCGGGGAGGCTCCTGCCGCCGCAGACGAGGCCGCAGACGCTAATGTCGCCGCAGGGCAAGACAAAGAAGAGCAGCTAGAGCAGCCGGACCCGAGCGACACTGAGCCCAAGGCCGAGAACGCTCCGCAAGTAGCGGGCCCCATCGAGGTGTCTTCGGAAGAAGAGCTCGACGCCGTCATGGACTCCATGATGGATGCCGTCAAAGCGATGAAGGACGCTGTCGCCGATGCCGATGTCGACGCCGAGGAGGAGGAAGCCGCCGAGGCTGCCTCGACGTTTGTGCCCGGCGAGACCCCGGTTGCCGACCAGGGCAGCACCATGCCCTCGTTCCTGCAACTCGAGCACCCCACGATCGGCGCCGATGCGGTCGACCCGCACGCAGCGGGCTTTTCCGTGATCGAAGGCGGCACCGGCAATATCGCCGCGCCGCAGACTGCCGACACGAATGCCGCCGAGGCCGCGCACCCGACCACCCCGCATGCTCCCGCCACGAGCCTCGACCTGGGGAGCGCCGTCTCGAACACCGCTAACGCCGTGGGCACTTTTATCGCCCAGGGCGCGTCGGCCATGCGCGAGATGAACGCCGCCAAGAAGGCACTCGCCGATGCCCGCGCCCATTTAGCCGAGCTTGAGCAGCGCATCGCCGACCAGGCAGAGGAGCTCGAGACGCGCCGGGATATCGCAGGCCGCTACGATCAGATCATCGCCGACCAGCGCCAGGCAATCGCCACGGCACAGAAGACCGCTGCGGCAGCTGAAATTAACCGTGATGCCCATGCCGCCAAAGCGACGGAGCTCAAGGGCCAACTCGAGCAAATGAAGGCAGAGGACGATGCGACCGAGCTCCGCCTGAAGGCTGCACTCGACGCCGTGGAAGCCCGCGAGGCGAGCTCGCGCGAGACCGGCAACCGCCTCGTTCGTCGCCTTGAGGATTCCAAGCGCATCCGCGACAAAGTGAAGGCCGAGCGCGATGCCGGTATCGCCGCCGCACGACAAACTGCCGATGCTACGCGCGCACAGCTCGAGACCTTGCGTCGCGAGTATGCCGAGCTGCAGCGCAACCCTTCGGCAAATCCCGCCAATTACACCGTGCGCACCAGCGAGTTGTCTATGCAAATCTCCGACGCTGCCGACGCCCTCCGCAAGGCCGAGGAAGATATTCCGCGCGTGACCGCCGATCTTGAGCATTCACTCGCCGCCGCCGAGCAGGCCGTCGAGCAGGCACAGGCCCCCATCGCCGACGCTAAACGAGCGCACCAGGCCGTAACGGCTGAGGCAGATGCCGCGCGCGACGAGTTGCAGTCCGCAAAAACTGCCGCCGCGACGCGCCAGCGCGAGCTGCGCGAAAAGATCGCCACACAGGACAAGGCACGCCGCGAGCAAGAGCAGGCCATCGCAAACGCCCGGGCAGATGCCGCGCATGCGCAGTCGATTATCGAGCAGGCGACCGAGGTGCACGACCATCCCGAGATCACCGAATCGCTCGCCGGGTCCTTGGCACGCGACAAGGCCGAGCATACCGAGACCGAGCGCGAAGTTGCCCAACTCGAAGCCGCCGAAGACGACGTGCGCAAGCGAACCCGCGACTCACGCATCAAATTCACCGGAGCCATCGCCTGCATCATCGCCGCAATCCTGGTGATCATCGCAATCTGGCTGTTCATGAGCAAGTAAGCCGGTTGCCAAAAAACGCCCCAACGCAGTTGCGGTGAGATAGTTCCTATTTAGCCTTCAAAAAGGCCAATTCAAGAACTATCTCACCGCAACTTATCTAGATTGATGCAAGGTAGTCGTTGGGGACGTTCTTAAACGACTAGTCGAACAAGAACGTCCCCAACGACTAGTCAAGTGCCAAGCGCCGCAAGAGTGTCCCCTTTGACTAGTCATTTAAGAACGTCCCCAATGACTACCACCAAGTGCCAAGTGAACCACGGCAACGCCAATGTTTTGGCGAAGTCAGCGAAAACGCCCCTAAGCGAGCAAGGTGACGTGAAAGAGGAGGGCATTGACCTTCTGGTCATGCCCGACGATTGAACGTCAGATTGCCGCTTAGGGGCGTTTGCAGCGTCGAGCCGTTACGCGGTTCGTAGAACCGCGTAACTAACAAATGAGCATCGCGTCGCCAAAGCTGAAGAAGCGGTAGCGCTCCTCGATGGCGGCAGCGTAGGCATCCATGATCTGGTCGCGGGAGGCAAGCGCGCTCACGAGCATCATGAGCGTAGAGCGCGGCACGTGGAAGTTCGTGATCAGCGCGTCGACCACGTGATAGGTCGAGCCAGGCATGAGGTAGAGCTGCGTCGTAGCGTTCTCGCGCACCACGATGTCACCGCGGCCGAGCGTATCGGCCCCGTCCTCACGCCCCTCAAAATAGCGCGCCGTCACGGCCGGATCGGACACCGGCGCGTCCGTGTCAAACGCGCTCTCGAGCGAGCGCACCGCGGTAGTGCCGACGGCGATCACGCGATGACCCTCGGCCTTGGCCTTATGCACGGCGTCGACAACCTCCTGCGACACGTGGTAGCGCTCGGTGTGCATGACGTGCTGCGTAGGGTCGTCCTCCTCCACCAAACGGAAGGTATCGATGCCCACCTCGAGCTCGACGGCGGCAAACTTGGCACCCTTGGCCTCGATAGCGGCCATGAGCTCAGGAGTAAAATGCAGACCCGCCGTAGGAGCGGCAGCCGAGTGCTCCTCCTTCATGGCGTACACGGTCTGATATTTCTCGGGATCGCCCTCGTAATCGGTAATGTAGGGCGGCAACGGCACATGACCGGCGGCGTGAATGGCCTCGTCGAGCGTGCGCGGCTCGCCGGCGGCGTTGCAACCAGCCGGCTCAAAACGCACTAGACGGCCGCCGCGGCTATCGGTGACAAAGTCGACGACCTCGGCCGTCAGCACCACGGGAGCCCCCTCGGGCGCATGGGCGCCACCGGCGCGATACTCAATATGAGCACCGGGCTTCAGGCGCTTGCCCGGCTTGACCAAGCACTCCCAAACATGGCCCAGCGGATCCACGTCCTCGCGGCGCTTGAGCAGCAGGGTCTCGACCACGCCGCCCGAGCCGGCTTTGCGACCGATCAGGCGGGCCGGCATCACGCGCGTCTGGTTGATGACGAGCACGTCGCCCGGCTCGATATAGTCGATGATGTCACGGAAGATGCGGTGCTCAACGGTACCGCCGTGCTCCAGCGGCGTTCCCGCCTGGGAGCCCTTGCGATCCACCACCAGCAGGCGACAGGAGTCGCGCGGCTCAGCTGGAGCCTGGGCGATCAGTTCCTCAGGAAGGTTGTAGTCAAAATCATCGGTACGCATAGACACGTCGGATACTCCTTATATAGCTAAAGTCCGCTCTACATCCTAGCAGGCTGCCAGCCCAAAAGAACTACTTTTTGGACGCTTTGCGCTCGTCGCGGATGCGGGCGCGGTCCATGGCCGCCTCGACGGCCGAGAAACGGCAGCCGCAGTAGTTCTGCCGATACATGCCCAGCTCGCGCGAACGACGTGTCGCCTCGGGGTAATACGTGCGAAAATCGCGAATCACCGGAGTGAGACCGCGGGCAGCAGCCAGACGCTCCAACACATCATTGCAAGTTTCGAACAACTGGTACGGCGAGACGGCGAGCGTCGTGCCCACAAACTCAAACCCGCGCTCCTGGGCCACACGGCACGCCTCGGCCAGACGCAGGGCATAGCATGCGCGACAGCGACGGGCTCGATCGGCGCCCAGCGGGGCCACGCCGGCCTCCCAGCGCTCCCGGTCCTCCCCCGCCTCGATAAGCTCGATGTCGCCATCGGCACACCACCGGCGCAGCTCGTCCAAACGCCGCTGCCATTCATCGTGCGGCTGAATATTGGGGTTTGTCCAGCAGATTGTGGGCTCAAACCCTTCCTCGCGCAGCAGGCGGACCGGCTCAAGAGAGCACGGCGCACAGCACGCATGCAGCAACAACGGCTTCATCGACATCTCCTCACCCGAAAAAGCGCACGCCAAAGGATGTGTCCTCGCAGGCGACAATGCGACGGTCGCGCAGGATGGTCCGCACGTAATACCAGTCGCCTACACAGCCCGACAAATGCAAGCCGGCCGCCAGATAGCACAGCAGCGGATAGCCCGAGAATGCAAACCCCAGGGCAAACGCCGCCGTCACAACAACCGTCGGCGCCAGGCAAATGACCATGTACCGCCGGCGCGAAAACACCACGCCCTCGGCGCAGGCGTAAATCATGCAGGTTTCGAGATTTGCCCCAAAGGTCACCCGAGCACCGGCGGGCGCAAACAGCTTAAAGAACACCGCATGCACCAGCTCGTGCACGGCAAATGACGCCGCCGAAACCGCAGCCAAGCTGACTATCCAGCCCAAAACGGCCGTCCAACCGCCCGCGTCAGCCGCATCCAAGTCCGCGGGCCCACCCAGCAGCATAAACACCGGCACCAGGCACACGGCAAATGCGCCAAGCACGGCCATCCCCCACACAAAGCAGGCGTGCAGAAAATCCTCGTCTTCAAACGCATGTATGTTGGAAATCTCATTCATAGCATCTTAGGATAGCGCCCCCGTCACGCACCCGCCCGCATGTGCGATAATGTCGAACGATATGCACGAATTGACCACTGCGTCGCCAGGCCTTGCGCCCGGCCGCGCCCTTACTATATGCGAAGGAGTCCCATGGCATCCAGATACTCCATGAACGACCGTCCCAGCTGGCCTCGCCGCGCCATCGTTACCGCCGGCGAGCCCTACGGCAACAAGGGCCTTCACTTTGGCCACGTCGGCGGCGTCTTTGTCCCGGCCGACTTCTTCGCCCGCTTCCTGCGCGACCGCCTGGGCCGCGAGAATGTCATCTTCACCTCGGGAACCGACTGCTACGGATCGCCCATCATGGAGAGCTACCGCAAGCTCAAGGAGAACGAGGGCTACGACAAGTCCATTAGCGAGTACGTCGAGTCCAACCCCTCCCGCCAGGCCGCGACCCTCAACAACTACAACATCAGCTGCGACATCTACGGCGGCTCGGGCCTTGAGCCGGCGGCCCAGATCCACAACGAGGTTACCGCCGAGATTATCGAGCGCCTGCACGAGCAGGGCACCATCTCCAAACGCTCCACGCTGCAGTTCTACGATGCCAAGGCCGGCACGTTCCTCAACGGCCGCCAGGTGATCGGCCGCTGCCCCATCCAGGGCTGCAAGTCCGAGAAGGCCTATGCCGACGAGTGCGACCTGGGTCACCAGTTTGAGCCCGAGGAGCTCATCGCACCCAAGAGCCAGCTCACCGGCGAGGTGCCCGAGCTGCGCCCGGTCGACAACCTCTACTTCGACCTGCCGGCCTACCTCGACTTTATGAAGACCTATACCGCCAAGCTCGCCCAGAACCCGCAGGTTCGCTCCGTGGTCTCCAAGACCATGGAGGAGTGGCTGCTGCCGGCTCAGCTCTACATCCAGAACAAGTTCCGCGAGGCTTTCGACGCCGTCGAGGACCAGCTGCCCGAGCACACCGTGCTGGAGCCCGAGGGCAACAAGAGCAGCTTTACCGTCACCTTCCCCAGCTGGAAGGAGCGCGACGACGCCCACGCGGTGCTCGCCAACGGCGGCGTGCGCTTCCGCAGCGGCAAGGCGCTCGTGCCCTTCCGCATCACCGGCAACATCGACTGGGGCGTTCCGGCGCCCGAGGTCGATGGCGTCTCCGACGTCACCTGCTGGTGCTGGCCCGAGAGCCTATGGGCGCCCATCAGCTATACGCGCACCGTGCTCGCGCGCGATGCCAAGGCCGCCGGCGTGACCGAGGGCGTCGCCGCCCAGGATGCCGCCCTCATGGGCGAGCCCGCCGCCGATTCCACGCAGGTCCCTGCGCCCACCTACCAGCACAGCTCGCTCGACTGGCGCGACTGGTGGTGCTCTGACGACGCTCAGGTCTACCAGTTTATCGGTCAGGACAACATCTACTTCTACTGCATCGCGCAGACCGCCATGTGGGAGGCCCTGGGTTGGAACCTTACGCAGAGCACCGTCAGCGCCTGCTATCACCTGCTCTACATGGGCAAAAAGGCCAGCTCGTCCTCGCAGACGCCTCCCCCGCCGGCAGACGACCTGCTCAACCACTACACCTGCGAGCAGATGCGCGCGCATTGGCTGTCGCTCGGCCTATCCGAGAAGCCGGTGAGCTTTAGCCCCAAGGCATACGACACGCGCGTGACCGGCAAGGACAAGGACGGCAACGAGGTGCGTGCCTGCGACGACAAGCGCGTTATCGACCCGGCCCTTAAGGAGAGCGCCCTTTTGACCGGCGTCTTCAACCGCCTGGCCCGCAGCTGCTTCTACGGCGTCGCCGTCAAGGAGGGCGACGAGAGCCCCTATCGCAACGGCTGCATCCCCGCCGGTGCCGCCTCTGCCGCCGTGGTCGAGGCTGCCGAGCAGGCCGCCCTTGCCTTTGAGCAGGCCATGTACAAGTTCGAGACGCACCGCGCGCTCGCCGTGTGCGACGACTACCTGCGTGCCGCCAACAAGCGCTGGAGCGACGCCTCCAAGGCCGCCAACAAGCTCGAGGGTGAGCCGGCCAACGCCGCCATGACGCAGGCCTTGGTCGACGCCTTTACCGAGCTGCGCGTGGCGACCGTGCTCATGCACGGCATCGTCCCGGCCGGCTGCGAGCTCATCTGCGAGTACTTCGACGTCGACCCGGTCGCTTTCTTTAGCTGGGATAACATCTTTGCCTCCACGGACGAGTTCGTGGAGAGCCTAGGCGAGAAGCCCGGCGAGCACCGCGTGAAGCCGCTGCCCCCGCGCTTCGACTTCTTCAGCAAGCACGAGAGCCAGTACTAGGCCAACGCCAAGGCAGAGTAGTCAATTTGGGACGGGGCTATTTTAGCTACCCCGTCCCAAATTTAACTGCAACGCCTGCCGAAACGGACGGGGTAGCTAAAATAGCCCCGTCCCAAATTGACTACTTTTAATGGAATGGGAAGGAAAGACGGATGTCCAAGCCGCGTCGTCATAAGCAGAAAAAGCAGGTCAAGGCCGAGCTCAAGCTCAGGCAGTTTGCCGCTACCGAGCTTTCCGACCAGCTTGCCGCCCTTCCCTGCGCCGCCGACCTGCCGCGCTTTATGGTCGACACGGTCGCCGGTGCTTATGCCCCCTCCGATGCCGAGCTCATGATCGAAGGCTTTGGCGCTGCGGCCACACGCCCGGTCACGCTGCGCGCCAACACGCTCAAGGCGACTGCCGAAGACATCGCCGCCGCACTCGACGAGGCCGGCATCGCGCACCAAACCGTTACCTGGTACCGGGATGCCTTCATCCTGCCCGAGGCCCAGGTTTCCGACCTGTGGGACCTCGACATCTACCGCGACGGCAAGATCTACTTGCAGAGCCTGTCGTCCATGATGCCACCGTTGGTCCTGGGCGCTCAAGCCGGCGAGGACATCCTGGACATGTGCGCGGCCCCCGGTGGCAAGACGACGCAGATCGCCGCCCTCACCCAGGGCCAGGCACACCTCACAGCCTGCGAGATGAGCATTCCCCGCGCCGAGAAGCTCGAAGCCAACCTCCACCGCCAAGGCGCAAAAAACGTGCCCGTCATGCGCATCGACGCACGCGAGCTCGACGAGTTCTTCCGCTTTGACCGCATCCTGCTCGACGCCCCTTGCACCGGCACGGGCACCGTCATCAGCGACAACGAAAAGAGCCTGCGCGGCCTCACCGAGCAGTTGCTTGGCAAGTGCGCCCGCTCGCAGCGAGCACTTCTGGACCGCGCCATGGGAGCCCTCAAACCGGGCGGCACGCTCGTCTATTCGACTTGTTCGATCTTGCCGCAGGAAAACGAGGACGCCCTGCAAGAGGCCCTCGACAAGCATATGGACTGCGAGCTCATTCCCCTCGACGGCACGCCGAGCGAAAGCGAAACGCACCGTGCCCAGGAAGCTGGCGAAGAGCCACGCGTCGAGAGCAACGCCCTCACCGAGGCTATCGCCGCCGGCCACGTCTCGTCCGTCGCCAACGGTATGCCCGGCACGCTGACCATTCCGCCCAGCCGCGACTTTGAGGGCTTCTATATCGCCCTGATCCGAAAACGCAGCTAGCGCAGGGATCCAAAACTCAACAAGCTATCTCCGTGCGCGCTTGTCCTGCTGGTCACGGTGCTGCTTAAGTGCCTCACGCTCCTTGCGCTCGGCTCTTTTGCCCTTAATGGCCGTGACCACCAAGTAGATGACCGCGGCGGCAACGATTGCGCCCACACACAGGCCAATCGAGCCAAACATTGCTGCCAATTCCATACCGCGTCACCTCTCTTTTAAACGGGACTTTCAAGATAGCACCTCAATCCCCGCCACCACAGCTCCTTCACGTTCGCCGACCCTTCGGTCTAACGGATGGCGCAGCGGGGAAAAATCAACTAGTCAAACGATTTAGCAAACACAACGCCGGTCGTACGCCGACGGGCGCGCAACATAGAAACGGACCGCCATGGATACTCTCAACGATTTGAACGAGCGCGTCGACGCCTTTGTCGGCACCAGTTCCTTCGACGCGCCTGCCGCGACGAACGACCAGGCCCCCATCGATGTTCCCGCCGAGGTTCACGAGGACATCGTCGCCTCGGTCGATTTTTCCGAGGTCGAGCTAGCAGACGAGTTCACCGAGCCCCAGGTAGCCGTGACCCCCAACGGACTGCTCCCCATGGAGCCGCTGCCCATCGACGGACGTCTGCGCAAGGCGGCCCTCCGCATGCCCGACGAGATCGAGGAGGCCAGCGGCTTTACGCTCTTCGGCCGTCGCATCAAGTCGCTTATCTACACCACCGACGTGGCGGTCATCCGCAACTCCAACGCCGATGCCGTCTTTGCCGTTTACCCCTTCACGCCACAGCCTGCCATTACGCAGGCGCTGTTGACTGTCGCCGAGTGCCCGGTCTTTGTAGGCGTGGGCGGCGGAACTACGACCGGTAAGCGCTCCGTACAGATGGCAGCCGTCTCCGAGATGCAGGGCGCGGCGGGCTGCGTGGTCAACTCCCCCGCCACTGCCGAGATGGTCGAGCACATCACCAACATCGCCGACATCCCCGTCATCGCCACAGTCGTACGTTGCGACGATGATGCGCATGCCAAAGTACGCGCCGGAGCCAAGATTCTCAACATCGCCGCCGGCAAAAACACGCCCCAGGTCCTACGTGAACTGCGCGAGCACTATCCCAACCTGCCGCTCATCGCACCGGGCGGCAAAACACCCGAGAGCATCCGCGAGACCATCGCCGCCGGCGCCAACGCCATCATCTGGACGCCGCCTTCGGCCCAGCAGCTGCAGACCGACATGATGCAGCGCTACCGCAAGATGAAAGAAGACGCCACGCCCGTCATCTCGCGCGACGATGTGCCCATTATCGACCAGGTTGCCGCCGCCGAGGTCAGTCAGGTCGAGAACATGAATCCCGACGTGCCGATTCCCGACGAGGTTATCGAGCGCGTCGCTTCGATCCACGAGCGCGTCGAGGAGCATCGCGCCAACCGTGGACTCAAGCCGTCACTGCATGGCTTCTTCTTCCGCGGAAAGAAACGCTAACCGCAACAGCAAGGCCCGCCCCACAAACGTGAGGCGGGCCGTTTTCGTTTGAGCAATCATGCAGCGACGTGATGAGGCAAATTAATCCACGCGCTTGTCGCCCATAAAGAAGAGCGCCACCGTACCTGGTCCGGTGTGCGAACCGATCAGAGCACCGATATTGTTGATTTCAATCTTGCCTTTGAGCTGCGGAATCTGTTCCTCAATCAGCGCCGCAACGGCCTCGGCATCCTCGCGGCACGCCGAATGGGACAAGACGCACTTACCCGAATAATCCGCACCGTCCTGCACGTGTGCCATCATGGTCTTAGCCATCTCGGAAATCGCGCGCTTCTTGGTGCGGATCTTCTCACGTGGCGACAGCCCACCTTCGCAATCTACCGTCATGAGTGGGCAAATCTTAAGCGCCGTGCCGATGATCGCGCTCGCGGCCGAAATGCGACCGCCACGCAGGTAGCTCGACAGATCGGTCGAGAAGAACCAGTGGTGCAGGTTGAGTTTATGCTCCTCAATCCAAGCGGCCGTCTCATCGAGCGAAGCGCCGCTATCGCGAACGTCGGCGGCATATTCCAGCAATAGGCCAAAGCCCGAAGACGCCCCCAGTGAATCGATGACACGCACCTTGCCGCCCTGGGGATAGCGATCCGCGAGCATCTGTGCCGCAACGCAAGCCGAACCATACGTACCCGAAATACCCGACGACAACGTCAGGTGCAGCACGTCTTTACCCTCGGTAACAAACGGCTCCCAAAACTCCTCGTACTCACCCACGCTCACCTGAGACGTCTTGGGCATGGCGCCCGCGGCAATCTGGGCAAAAACTCGTCCGGCGCAATCGACTGATACAGATCGTCCGTATAGACAACCTCGTCGATCTCGTAATGAAAACACACGACAGGGATATTGCGCGACGCAAAGAACTCACGGGTTCGGTCGGCGGCGGATTCACAGGTCAGGACAAAATCACTCATATGAGGCTCCTTAAGTATTGCTACGCAAATTATCGCACAGCAAGCCTAAATACGATACAAATGTCCACTATTTACCAATTCGAACCATTGGCATTGAATATCTTTATCATCAACATCCCCATCCCAGCCATGGGCCAACATGGGCAAAATCATCCCCTTCGTCTCCACTTAACCGACACATCAACCTCAACTAAATCGATTTACCAAACCATTCAGCCGACAATTCAGCCGCTGGCGCAAAATCGAAACAAAAGCGGCGCATACTGATAAACGTTTGACGCTGTTTATCAGTTTTACCAGCCCCATCGGAAGGTGTTTCATGGTCGTATTCGATCGCAACCCGCAAGACTTTAAGTATCTGCGCCTGCTGTCGAGACAGTTCCCCACCGAACAATCCGCATTTACCGAAATTATCAACCTCTCGGCCATCCTCAACCTGCCCAAAGGCACCGAGCATTTTATGAGCGACGTGCACGGCGAGTACGAAGCCTTTATGCACATCCTCAACAACTGCTCGGGTGTCGTGCGCGAACATGTCGACGAGATCTTTGGCGACACGCTCTCCTTTGACGAAAAGGGCGAGCTGTGCACGCTCATCTACTACCCGCGCGAGAAGATCGAGCTGGTCCGCAGCCAGCACGAGGACTCGCCCACCTGGTACAAGACTATGCTCGACCAACTCATTGTGGTTGCCCGCTCGCTTTCGAGCCGCTATACCCGCTCCAAGGTGCGTAAGGCCATCCCGCGCGATTACGCCTACATCATCGACGAGCTGCTGCACACGCATCCGGATGAGAACAACTACCGCGTGCGTTATCACGAGCGCATTATCGAATCCATCTTGGAGACCGCCAGCGCCGACGACTTTATCGAGTCGCTCGCCTCGCTCATCAAGCGCCTCGCCGTCGACCACCTGCACCTGGTGGGCGATATCTTCGACCGTGGCGGCGGCGCTGCCAAGATTATGGACCGCCTGCTCACCTATCATTCGCTCGACATTCAGTGGGGCAACCACGATCTGCTGTGGATGGGCGCCGCCGCCGGTGAGCCCGCCTGCATCGCCACGGTGCTGCGCAACAACCTGCGCTACGACAATTACGAGATCCTTGAGAACGACTACGGCATCTCGCTGCGCGAGCTTGTCGCCTTTGCCGATGCCACCTATACCGCCGGTGAGCCCATCAGCCCGCTGATTAAAGCCATCAACGTCCTGCTCTTTAAGCTCGAGGGCCAGATTATCCAGCGCCACCCCGAATTCGACATGACCAACCGCCTGCTGCTCGACAAGATCGACCACGACACCGGCACGGTCACGCTCGCCGACGGCAGCGTGTGGCCGCTCACGACCAACGACTTCCCCACCGTCGACCCGACGGACCCCTACACGCTCACGCCCCAGGAGCAACACATCATCGACAAGCTCGTGTCCGAGTTTGTCACCGCCGATCACCTGCATCGCCATATCGATTTCCTCTACACCCACGGCTCGATGTACAAGGTCACCAACGGCAATCTGCTGTTCCATGGCTGCGTGCCGCTCAACGAAGACGGCACCTTTAGCAGCATGAACTGCCTGGGTGCCTGGCACGCCGGCCGCGATTATCTCGATTTTTGCGACTGCATCGCCCGCCGCGCCTGGCGCGTGGGCGACCGCGACGCCCTCGACTGGATGTGGTACCTGTGGATCGGCTTTAACTCACCCGCCAGTGGACGCCTGGTGCGTACCTTTGAGCGCGCCTATATCGCTGATAAGAGCACTTGGGTCGAGCCGATGGACCCGTACTTTACGCTTACCAAGTCGCCCTCGGTCTGCGACGACATCATGCGCGAGTTTGGCGTCGCGCCCATGGCATGCTCGCCGACCGGCCACATCATCAACGGACACACACCCGTTAAAACCACCAAGGGCGAGCAGCCCATCCGCGCCGAGGGCAAGCTGCTGGTCATCGATGGTGGCTTCTGCCGCGCCTACCACCCCAAGACGGGCATCGCCGGCTACACGCTTATTTCGAGCTCACGCGGCTGTCGCCTTAAGTCGCACCGGGCCTTTACAACGGTTGCCGAAGCGCTCACGCGCAACGTGGACATCGAAAGTGAGACCAACCGTTTTGACCAGGCCGACCGTCGCCGCATGGTGAGCGACACCGATACCGGTGCCAAGATCCGCAGCCAGATCCAGGACCTACGCCAACTGCTCGATGCATATAGAAACGGTGCTATCGAGGAGCGCGCCTAGCCCCGCCTGCGGGGATTGGCTAAACTTGCTGAGTTCGTCATCCCCGCGGCGCTCCGGCGCCACCCTAAGGCAGGTACCATGCAAAAGCTCCTTGCGCAGATCATGAAGTTTGGCGTCGTCGGCGTCGTTGCCACCGTCATCGACTTTGGCATCATGAATCTGCTCCACTACGGTCTGGGCCTCAATATCCTGATTGCCAATACCAGCGGCTTTATCGTCTCGCTCATCTTTAACTACGTCGCGAGTATGAAGTACGTGTTTGCGCACAAGGAGGGCATGAGCCGCCGCCGCGAGTTCATTATCTTTGTCGTGCTGTCCGTGATCGGCCTGGCGCTCAACGACGGTATCGTGCTGGCGCTCAACGCCGGCCTGGGGCTCGAGGCCAATATCGCCAAGATTTGCGCCACCGCGCTTGTTATGGTCTACAACTTTGTGACCCGAAAGATCTTCCTGGAGGGCGAGGAGACCAAGTAGCTCGGCCTCCTCGTTGCACTACGGGGCCCACGGACGACGTGCGTCGAGCGCTGCGTTGTTCGTGGGCCTTGCTCGTTTACGGAAGGATTTGCGACGTTTGCGGATTGTCTCTTGCAAATTTGGCGAGTTCGTATAGTTCTTGCCAAAGACCTTACGTTTCCCTTGCAAAAGCTCTAAAGTATCCTCTGCTCGATTCGTCAACGCATTGGATGTGATTACGTGCGCAAGGCACTGGCACAACCTCATACTAAGCAATTCCTCAAGTTCGCTGTCGTAGGTCTTATCTCCTTTGGCATCGACTGGGGCATGCTCATTGCGCTCGTCGAGCTGTTCCATCTCGACTTTTTGATGAGCACCACGATCTCGTTTATCACGTCCGTCGTGGTCAACTACTGGCTCAGCATGAAGTACGTGTTCGACCATCGCGAGGGCATGAGCCGCAAGCGCGAGTTCACGATCTTCACCATCCTGTCGGTGATTGGTTTGGGCCTCAACGACCTGTACATGTTTGTGGGCGTCACGTTTTTGAGCATCGGCTACCAGGCCATGAAGGCCATCGCCACGTTCCTGGTCACCTGGTACAACTACTTTAGCCGTCGCTTCTTCCTCGAGGGCGCACGTTCGTAGACGGCCCAACATAATCTCGCTCGCAGCCGGTTGGAATTCACGTTCCAGCCGACTTTTTGTTTACAGAGAGACCCGGCGACCCAGTCCCATTCGCATGAAAAACGGGCGGCTCGGATGTTGGTCCGAACCGCCCGTTTGGCGCGTTATGTCGAGGCCTCTAGCCCGTAACGTAATACCAGACTACGTTGTCGCCATTGGAGAGAACGTAGTTACTGCAGGCCGTCATGGGCGTTGTGCCGTTAACGGAGTACATCCAGCCACTCTTGTCGCCGTGCTCCATCTCGGCCAGGCCGCCGATAGCGGCGACATACGTGCCGTACGACGTGCCGCGTGCATTCACGGAAAGCCCTAGGGCGCACAGGGCATCGTAGACCGTAGCGCCCTTGTTAAAGGTGAAGGTGCCACTAGAAGACACAGGATTGCCCACGGCGCTCGATGTGACCGAGACCGTTACCGTGACGTAGCCAGGCTGCTGCGAGCCGTCCTGATTGCCCGCAGAGGCGCCGCCACTGTTGGATGCAGACCCACCACCGGACGCCGAGCCGCTGCCCGAAGAAGAGCTCAATCCACCGGCGGATTCGGAGCCCTGTCCGACAGACGTGTTGCTGGACTTCTTGCCGCCTTTGCCTTCGGACTTCTTCTCCTTCGAATCCTTGTCAGACTTCTTGTCCGAAGATTCAGACTTGTCCTTGGAATCAGATTTATCCGAGTCCTTGGACCCAGAGCTCGCATCATCCGAAGATTTTGAGCCATTGACTCCAGTCTTACCCGAAGCGGTAGTCGAGCCGGAAACCGACGCATCCTTGGCAACGACGCTCTCCCCTGTCACAGCCTGAGCGATCCAATCGATGGACCATGCACCGCTGGAAGAAGGTTGGACAAAACCCAGCGACACAACGATCAAGACGATACAGACGGCCGTCAGGGCGCCAAAAAGCGCCTTGCGCCGAGGGGCGGACGCCGCCGAGGCGGCGCCCTTTTGCTTTGCATCGTCGAGTTGAATGAACGACGAGTCGGGCTGCTTGGAGTCGGCGTCCTGAGGTTTATTGGACACGGCCCTCACCTACCGACGCTTGGTGAATACGAACACGCCAATGACGGCGAGACCGATCACGCCGGCCGCCACGCCAGCAATGGCGATCGGATTGAAGCCAGACTGCTGCGCGGGAGCCTCAGCGGACTTCTTAGCGGTAGTCGCGGCGGCCGCGCCCGTATCGGACTTGGAGCCGGACTTGCTGGACTTCTTATCAGACTTCTCGCTGTCCTTCTTGTCGGACTTGTCGGAATCCTTCTTGGAATCCTTGCCGTCCTTGGTCTCGGTCTTGGTCGTGGTGGACACCGGCTTTTGGCCCGGAGCAACAGCACCGCCAGTCTGCTGGCCGTTTGTGCCGTTACCGGAGCCAGAACCAGCACCGGCATTACCCGAGCCACCATTGGAGCCAGAGCCACCGTTACCGCCAGGGTTAACGGCATTCTTGACCCACTTGGCATACAGCGTCATATCGGCCGTCACCGCAGCGCTAAAGTCATACGCCTCCGTACAAGCCTCGTCGGTATACCAACCAGCGAAGGTATAGCCCTCGCGTGTCGGATCGGCAGGCTTGGCGATAGAGCCGTTGGCGGCCGTAGTCTGAAAATCGACCTTGGACCCCTCGCCAGCGCTAAACGAAACCTTAACGCCAGCATTCAGCTTGAACAGCGTGCCAGAGTCGTTGATGTAGTACAAGTTGCCCTGGGCATCACAAGCGATTGGCGAGTCACAGAAGTTGTAGTGGCCCGTTGCGCTAAACACACCAGAAGCCTCAGCGTCACCCAACTTGTAGCGATATACGCCACCGCCCGAGGTGTAGTTAACGTAATCAGAGCTCTCGCCGTAGTTAACCGTAAAGTAGACATACGCCTCTTCGCCCTGGACACTCACCAGCGGAGCGCCCTTGATACCACCAATAGGAAGCGCAGCGTCATCGGCAGACGAAACCAGCGTCTTGGCAAAGTCGTGGGCCAGATCAATAATCGCTAGCGCAGAGCCGCCAGCAACCTCGCCGCCAACAATCAGCTTGCCATCATACATCGTAGGCACACACGCGCAGCCGGTAAGGCCAAGGTCAACTACGCGCTCCTCGGTAATACGCGAAGCGGCATCCGCATCGCGTGAGTCGCCATCAGAAATCGCCAACACGTGTAGCTTGCCGTCGCGCGAGATGAGATAGGCATGACTGCCGTCATCCGAAAGCACACAGGTGGAGTTGACAACGGCACCAACCGAAACACTTCCGAGCACATCACCCGTCGACTTGCTGAGCATCTCGACCGTACCAGAGCTGGTGGGGACCAAGACAAAGTCATCACCCACCGTCGCGCCCGTCCAGTAATAGCCCTCATCAGGATTAACATGCTGCCAAGAAACAGCACCAGTCAGGATATTAATACGCGTCAGATGACCGTTATTGTACGTACTCGTTCCAAAGTCGACATCAACGGTGCCAACATAGAGGTAATTGCCATCAACCGTCAGCTGAGAATTAGACTGGGCAATCTCGCTCACAGAGTCAGTGACCCAAACCGTTGTGAGCGCGTCAGCCGTCAGGGCCTGGACCGCACCGCCGTCAAGCGGAACGATAACCAAACCGTTCGCATAAATCGGGCGCGAGGTGTAACCGACCGCTTTCTTAAGATTCGACTCGGCAAGGACCTTGCCCGACTCGGCGTCAATCTTTAGCAGACGCTTGTTGACGGCAAGATACACGTTGCCGTTCACGACGATAGGTTCACTCGCGTTGGGATACGCCGAACCAGAATACGCCTTCCAATCGAACGTCCAAGAGCTCGCTAGCGCACCCGTAGGCGTCGAAACGTTCTCGACCGCCGCATTGGACTTGCCATCCCAATCGGACTTCCAACCGGACGGACGCGGGGCGCTCGGATTGACGACGACCTCGTCGGGATTGGGAACCGTATCGCCAGCAGCATAAGCCCAGACGATCGTGTCGCCCGATTTGACAACGTAGTCACTATCGAGCTGAGATCCGGGAACACCGTTAACAAAGTACGACCAAGCGCCGGCCAACTTAGTGCCGTCAAGCGGAGAGACAAGGCTGTGAACGCCCCAATAGCCCAGCTGATCGTACATCTCGGACTTGATGCCCAAGGCATCGAAGTAGGCGGCAGTGGCGTCCTTGATCGTCGTGCCCCCAACAAACACCTGCTTCGAAGGATCGGTCCAGCGCTGTGCCTTATCGTCCTTCTTGCCGATGATCTCCATCGAGACAGAAACCTGACCGGGCATGGTGCCATCGGAACCATAGACCCAGGCAATCTCATCGCCGGCCTTGAGCGTGTAGTTGCCGGCGCCGACATTGGCCATCTTGCCGTTAACGAAGAACTGCCAGGACTTCCAGGTGCTTTCGTTAACCTGTACGGTCGAAAGTGTCACGTTCTTATTGAACGGGGAAGTCAGCGAATTGAGGAACCAACCATACGAACCGGTTTGGACGTCGGCGCCAATACCGGCCTGCTTAAAGACCTGCTCGGAAAGATCGGCGGCAGTTGCGCCCTCTTCCACCAGCGAGGTCGTAGGTTGCGCCCACGTCTGCTGAGCACCCGAAGCGTCCTGGCCGATAACGGTGCAGCTTACGGAAAGCCGGTCGGTGGGCGCAGCGTCACCGTACTTCGAGTAGCACCAGACGACAGAGTCGCCCGCCTCGAGCTTGTGGTTGCCAGCGCCCACCGATGCAGCGACGCCGTTGATGAACAGCTGCCAATAGGCGCCCGTAGCATGGTCGTATGCAAGAGTACGATTCGGCTCGAAAGGCGACGTAATGGAATTGAGCACCCAGCCCCAAGAGCCGTTGGGGTCATAGTCGGCCTTGAGGCCGGCCTGCTTAAAGAGCTCCTCGGAAAGATCGGCGGCAGTCGAGCCGTTCTTAAGCGTGTACTGCGAAGCGGCAGCCCACGTCTGCTGCTTGCCCTTAGCGTCGACGCCAATAACCGAGCACGTCGCTGTGACCTCGGGGCTGTTTTGACCACTCGTGCCCACAACCGTCAACGTTGCCGATACGTCCTGGTTGGCAAGCTTGGCATACGTGGCATTGTCGGGATAGAGCTCGGCATAGCGAGCGTACTTCTCGCTCGTCAGGCGCGAGGAAACGACAACCTTCGTGTTGTACTGCGGCTGCGTGACCTTGAGGTTCTCAGCAGAGACAATAGAGCTGTTGCTCGACTTAAACAGACGCCAATCCTGCCCGGACATCGCGTCATAGCCAGGCAGGTCAACCGGAACAATACCAAGGGACGTCGAATCGGTCGTTGCCTTGTTGTAGCTCCAGGCAAGGTTGCCGTCGGCATCAAGATAGGCCTTCTGAAACGCGTGCATGTCACCGGTAACAGTAGCGGCATCCTGACCGTTAAGGATGGCAGCAGCGTAGCCAGCCTTGGCTTGCTCCATAAGGGACAGCTCGGCATCGAGCTCGTTCTGGTCCTGCGGGGCAATCGCAAAATCGAGGGTCTTGCTAGCCGTGACCTCGGCGTTCGACTTGTCGGTCACCGTAAGGGTGATCTTGGTCTTCGCTGCCTCGGTGCCAGGCAGCGGCTGATAGACCGTGCCCTTGTAGCCGTTGAACGTGATGTCATCGGTGCTGGCGGAATACTCAACCTTGTAGTACTTGCCGTCGATATTGAGCGTGCTCGTGCGCGGCATCTGCAGGTCGGCGGTCAGGCCATCCTTGTTGGCGACCGCGTCGGTGCCGGAGTACTTGATGTTGTCGTAGGTAAAGGCCGCATCGACCTTTTCCTGCAGTGCCTTCTTGTCGGCGGCGACCTTCTCGGGATCACCCTTGACGGTCACCGTAAAGTCGTGCGCGCCCTTAACGTCAGACGGGCCACCGCTTACAAACGAGACCGTCGCGGTCAGCGTAACCTCGCGATCGCTCGATGCGCGCGTCACCTTGCCGGTGTAGTCGCTCCAGCCATAGCCGGAAGGCCAAATGGCATCGCCGTCGGAGCTCTTCCAGCTAACCTCGAACTTGCTCTTGGAGCCCGCGCGGTACGGAAGCGTGAGGCTGGACGTAACAGACTCGGCCGAATCGCCCGCAGCGTAACCGATGACAACCTTCTGGGCGGCATCGTCGAGCAGCTGCTGAACGCGAGCCTCGTCCCAAGCCACCTGAACCGTCTTGTTGGGCTGGTAGTACTCGGTCTCGCCGTCGCGCGACAGCTCAAACACCACATCGGCGCTACGCAGACCGTCGATGTTGTAACCGGTGTAGTCGTTGGGGTCGATGTAGAAGAACGTCACATCGCCGTTGGTCTTATCCTGAGCGTCGGAGATGTCGACCGTGGCCTTGGCATCCTCGGCATTAAAGGTAACGCCGCCCTCGGAGACCTTAACGTCAACGTCGGTAAAGCCCAGGTCGGCAAGCTGCGCCTTCAGAACATCGTTGACGTTGCCGCCCTTGGTGCTGTAATCAACAGCGATCTGCTTGTTAGCATTGTTGAGCTTTTGGACTGCAGCCTCAAGCGAGCCCGCGGCAATAACCTTGTTGGCGGAGACGAGCTCGACCGTCGAGCTGCCGCTCGTGGCGACAGCCTTCAGATACTTGCCAGCAGCAGATGCCGAGACCGTCGCCTCGGCGCCCGACATATCGGACAGCAGCGTCCAGTCGGCCTCCGGAGCCTTCGCATCGTCCGCCGCATACCAGGCAACAGCCGCCTGAGTGGTCACGTCGATGCCGTTGGTGGTCGAACCGTCGGCGCGCTTAGCCTGCGCCGTCGCCTTGACGCTATCGCCCGAAACGAGATGGGTCGAATCACTATTGATCTGCGGCGTAGTGGTCACGCGCAGCAGGTTATACTTCCCCGCCGCGGTAACGTTATCGGGCGAAACCCACTCAACGGTGTTGTCGAGGGCGTTCGCCGTAACTTTGATGCGCTTGCCAACAAGCGCGTCCGAAATAGTCAGGCTGCCATCGGTCGTATCGATGCCGTCGGTGAGCTCGGTCCAATCGGCATCGCCCTCGCCCTTGGCATACCACGCCATGGTGAGGTCGGCATCGTCGGGCACGTCCTTCGTCGAGCCCGACCAGCTGCCCGGAACCTGCACGCTCGGCGTGATCTTTGAACCCACGCTCAGCGTAACGTTCTTTTCGGCAAGCTCGATGCCCGCCAGCTTGTATTGGCCCTTAAGCGTTACGGGACCAAGCGGGGCAACGGACTGCGTGCCGCCGTAGGAGCTCTTCTCCTGCGTGCTGAAAACGGTATTTTCGCTCGTCACCTTCACGCGCAGATACTTGCCGGCATAGGCAGCGTCAACGGTATAGGTAGCCTCAGTAGCACCGGGGATATCGGTGTAAGCGGAGTCGTAGCTCGAGCTGCTGTTTGCATACTGCCACTGGTAGGTCACATTATCGGTGCGGTCGATATAGTGATAGTTGGAGCCGTCCTTTTTGCGCACCTTAGTCTTGAGCGTATCGCCCACACGTACGCCGTTGGTGGCGGGAGAGCCCTCGAACTGCACGTCGTAAAGCTCAACTTGGCCAGCGACGGAGACAGGACCCGCCGCATAGTACGGCTTCTGCTCGCCATAGCCGCCGTTGGCCTTGGCCACGACGTAGTAGCCCTTAAGGGCGGCGGTCACCGTCAGGGTGTTACCGGTCTCACCCTCGATAGGCGTGTTGCACGAGCTGGCGGTATTCGACTTGCCCTTGTACCACCGCCACGTGACATGCGAGTCGGAGGTAACGTCGGTGGAGCCCGCCTTGGCGGTCGCCGTAATCGTGGAACCAACCTCGACTTTGCCCGAAGTCGGGCTCATGGTCACGCTCGTGACATTAATTGAACCGGCGGCAGCAACGAGAGCGCCAGTCGAGTTGGTCAAGCTCGAAGAGCCGATCTTCGAGGACACCTTGCACTTGAGGTACTTGCCACCCAAAGCGTCGGTAAGCTCGAGGGTCTCACCCGTGGCGCCCGCGATATCGGTATACGCGCCGCTCTTGGTGTCAGAGCTCTGCCACTGGAAGTTGAGCTTGTCCGCGTCGACGAACGCGCCGTACGCGCCGCCCTTCTCCTTGGCGCGGGCCTTAGCGGTATCCCCCACCGTAAAGACGCTCGTGTTGTCCTTGGTGTTAACGATGGACACGGCCGAAATCTCGACCGCACCGGCCTGCTTGACCTTGCTGGAAGTGGTCTTGTTCACCGTGTTGACGCCAGCGTTGGCCTCGACCCTGATGTACTTACCCTCAAGGTCGTCGCCCACCACGAGCGTAGCGCCCGTCTCGCCCTCGATCTTGGTAAATCCCGAGTACTGCGAGGTGGATGCGGACCACGTGTAGGTGACCTTGGCATCGGCGGGGGCTTGCTGATAATAGCTTATGTACGGAGTCGCCGTCAGGGTATCGCCTATGCTCGGCGTGTCGCTATTCAGCTTGACGCTGTTAAGCTCCATCTGACCGGCGCCCAGCACGGGGCCAGGAATGTAGTTGGCATTGATGCCCGAGCCAGAAGAAACGGACGGACCATAGAAGTCCTTGCCATCAACCGTTACCTTGCAGATGAAGTATTTGCCTTCCATCGCGGCGGTGACGGTGAGCGACTGCTCGTGGCCTACGACCTCGGTGTAGTCGGCGACATTGCTGCTGGCCCTGGTCGTGCCGGCGAGCCAGGTGTAAGTCCAGGTGCCGGGATTGGCAACGGACTCAGTCGAAGTGCCGTACCAGTCGTCCTCGACCTCATCGTACATATTTGCCCAGAGCGTGTCGCCCGCGCTGAGCGCGCCCGACTTCGTGGAATAGGAGCTGTCCTTATCCTTGGTGTCCTGGATGAAGACCTTGGCCTCGCTCGAAAGCGTTGTGGCGGACGCGGCGACGGCGGCGTTCTTCTGCTCCGAAGCAGCAGGCACCGCGGGAGAGCTCTCGGACTCAGTCGCGTTGTCTGCTGCGGTGTCATCGCCATTCGCGGCACTCGCAGTTGCGCCCTGATCTGCGCCGGCGTCATCGGCAGCAGCGCTCGCCGCCGCACTGTTCGCGCCGGTGCCGGAAGCAGCGCCATCGTCGGCCGCCGCGCCCTCGCCGCCCGTTGCGGCCTGAGCCACGGCCTCGGCAATGCCCTCGGCACCCTCAGCCCAAAGTTGCGCCGGCGTGGTGCCAAAAGCCATGGCAAAAGCCAGGAACGCCACCAGACCGCGCTTGGCTACGCCACGGGCAATCGCTCCATGACGACGCCACGAGGCGCGCTGGCACTCGTCCTCAAACATATCCATTTGTCTCCCATTGTCTGCACTTGGAGCATTGCCCAGCGGCTGCCCCACGTCATCGCGCACATTGCGCTCGAGTACCCCCATCGGGGTCCCCCTTCCCTCCAGAGCCCAACGCGTACCGGCGGCATGCGCCACGGTCGCGTGCAAGATGGGAGGCGATCCGACTTAACCTTACCGACCCGGGCGCGCCGTCCGATCTGCGACGTGACCATCCCGGGCCAAGAGGAATTACGGTTACTGGTACAGCCGGGGACTTGCACCCCGATTCTCCCAAACACGCAGGAAAACCGCGCATTCGTGCGTCTCCGCACCACCATCTAGGCCATCGATTATTACTGTCGATATGGTAGCACGCAAAAGGGCCCCGCACACAGGCGAAGCCCAAGGTAAAAGCTATGGTTTGCGATAGAAAAGGGTGGGGATGGGGTGCCGAGCAAAATAACCCGTTTCCCCGACCCCGGGAAATCATTAACGCTTGCCGCCGTGACTGTTGCGCCAGATCTCGCGGCCCAGCATCAGCGCCAACACCAGCGCGCTCACGTAGCCCATAAAGCCAATGACCGGGATACCGAACACAACCGGCTCGATGCGCGCGTAGTACACCACCGACGAACCGATAAACAGGCCGGCGATCACAATTGCCATCGACATGCGGTCGATAATTCCACCCAGCTGTCGCAGCGCCTTATCGCTGCTCATGATCTGCGTGTTCACCTTAAGCTGGCCGCGCGTGAGCATGCGCGACGCCAAGCCCAGATACTCGGCCGCCTCGAGCGAGCCTTTTGCCGCGCGATAGCTGCTCGCGGCAAGATCGCGCCCCATTTCGCGGACGCGCGCATAGGCGCTCTTCTCGTTTTTGATGTGCGTCTGGATGATCTGGATCATGTTGACGTTGGGCATGTACTCGGTCAGCAGGCCCTCGAGCGTCACCATGCCGCGGGCGAACATCGTCACCACGCTCGGCAGCTCAACGTCGTTTTTGCGCGCCAAATATAGCAGCGAGGTCAAAAACTCGCCGATATCAAGATCCTTAAGGTCGAGGCCCGCAAAGTCGGCAACGATAAAGTCCAAGTCGGACAAAAAGGCCGAATGGTCGAGCTCGGCCGAGTCGCCACGCGTCACGGCAAAGCGCATGAGCGAGTCCTTGAGCTTGGGCACGTCGCCCTCGGCCACGGCGAAAATCATATCCTTGACGATACCGCGGTCGTGACTCGACATGCGCCCGACCATGCCCAGGTCGATAAAGTAGACAGTGCCGTCCTTGAGGATGATGTTTCCCGCATGCGGGTCGGCATGGAAAAAGCCGTCGTCGAGCACCTGCGTCGAATAGTCTTCGACGATCGCCGAGCCGATCTTTTCCAGGTCATAGCCCTCGGCAACCAGGCGCTCGGGATCGGCAATCGAGATGCCGTCGACATAATCCATGACCACGACGTGCTCGGTGCACAGATCCAGATAGGACTTGGGGCACGTCACACCATGGACGCTCTTATGGAAGTCATAGAAATCGTTGAGGTTTTTGGCCTCGGCCAAAAAGTTGGTCTCCTCGCGAAACGAGGTCCACAGCTCTTCGACCACACCGTGCAGGTCAACAAACTGATCGGTATTGACGAACTTGGAAACGATACGCACCACCGAGCGAATGATGTCGATGTCCTGAGCCATGACCTGTTGCGCGCCGGGGCGCTGCACCTTAACGGCAACGTCCTCGCCGGTCACCAGGCGGGCGCGGTGCACCTGCGCGAGCGACGCGCTACCGAGCGGATTGGGGTCGATCGCATCGAACATCTGCCCCAGGCGCTGGCCGTACTCCTCTTCCAGACAGCGGAGCACTACCTCATACGGCACCGGCTCTACGTCGGAGCGCAGGCGACGGAGCTCGTCGCAAAAACGCTGCGGCAAGATCTCGGAGCGGTTGGCCAGAATCTGTCCCATCTTGACGAACATGGGGCCAAGCTCTTCGAGCAGACGGCGCAGGCGCACCGGCGTGAGGTTATCCCACACGCGGTACTTTTTGACCAGGCGAACGATCTGCCCAATGCGCTCACGACGACCTGCCGGTGTGAGCTGGTATTCCTCGTCCGGCGCCATCGCGTCGGGCTCCTCGGGGACCATATCGACAGCGCGCGGCTTCTTGCGAGCGCCCGAGACGGCGGCCTCAACCTCGTCGACAACCGCCGTCTCGTCACCCAAGGGATCTAGATTGTTGTAATCGGTGGTGGAATCTGCCATCTGCGCTGCTACTCGGCTTCTTCGGCGTCCTCTGCGTCGTCGGGCTCAACAGACTCGACGGGCACCGAGGTCACGTTGTCCTCGACCGAATCGACGATGTCGCGCACATGGGCCAGGAAGGCCGTGCGCTCGGGGCCGGTCATAACGCGGACGCGGGCCAGGATGAGCTCGTCGAGCACGCGCTGTGCCGCGGTCTCGCCCTGCATGCCCAGGCGCTCGGTCAGGTCGGAGATGGTGCCACCCGCCTGCTCGAACATGTCGGACACGCTGCGAGCGATATCGGGGGTGCCGGCATCCTTGCGGACCTGCTCACCCTTGGTGCCCAGGTCGTCGAGAACCTTCTTGCCGCCCTCGACGGCAACGGCGGCGGCGCCGAAGCCCACGTTGATGGCACCGTTAACAAGCTGATCGAGTTTCATAACCATGGTTGGCTCCAATCATGAACAATTGCATTGGCCTTCTTGTACCCAAGATTGGGCGAACGACACAAAATCGTTTTACCGCCAAGATAGGAATCGAGCGGGGCAAAGCCTTTGGCGGCGTTTGCCCCGCTCGCTCGTTGCAAGGTCGGCTTTACCTCACATTGTCGTTCATCGCGAAGGAATTCTTCATGGCACAGCTCGTGGTGTAGAGGACCTTGCCCAACAGAGCATCGGTCTCCACGCGTACGAGCTCGGCAAACTCCTCGTTGGCGCGGGCGAGCTCGGCGGGCACCTCGGCCTCGGGCAGCGCGGCTACGACAGCGTCAACGTCGTGAATCTGCTTGTGGCCCATGCCGCCGACCTTCTCCTGATAATCCTCGACTGCGCGACCGCACTCATGGAAGCGGACGTCAGCCAGCGCGCCGATCAGGCGGTTGGCCCAGTAGAAATTCTCGGACGTCACGCGAGCCTTCGTGTTGGCATAGTACTCGGGCATGGTCTCGACGTTGGCATACAGCGGCACGAGCGCGTTAAACGAGTTGGAGCCAAACGCCATCCACTGCACGGCGCGATACGCCGGCTGCGCATAGGGACGCAGCTGCAGCACGGCGAGCTGGCTGTTGCGGTTGATGCCGATGGGGCGATAGGCGCCGCGCGTGGCGGGCGTGCCCTTGCTGCCGTAGCAATCGTACTCCGTGCCCTGGTAGTGGCTCGAAAGCACGTATTTGATGTCCTCGATGGTCACCTTGCGCTCGGGCACGCGGCTCCAGGGGATATCGTCGCTCTCGGGCGTGTAGTCGGCCTCAGGACCGTCCCACACATCGCTGGGGTTGAGGCAGCGCTGCATATACCAGGCGCGCGGCGTGTTGTAGACGTGGTCGCTGTCGCTGTGCGAGCCAAAGGCCTCGCGCGGGTTGAAGACCGCAGCGGGACCGTCGCCCTTAACGCCCAGCGTCAGGTCCAGATGCCACTCGGCCATCCAGGAGCGCAGGTCGGCGGAACACATGTGGTCGACCTGAGCGCCCTCGGCGTCGTCCAGGTCAAAGCTGTCGATACCAAGCTGGTTGGGCATGGTCACATAGGCGTCGTCGGGCACACGCTTGGCAATCCAGTGGTGGCCGCCGATGGTCTCGAGCCACCAGATCTCGTCAACGTCACTAAAGGCAATGCCATTGTTCTCATAGGTGCCGTAGCGCTCGAGCAGCTCACCCAGGATACGCACGCCGTCGCGGGCGGACTTGGCATACGGCAGCACCAGGGTCACCATGTCCTCCTCACCCAGACCGCCGGGCTGTGCCGGAACATAGCCGTCCTCGCCCTCGTTGCCCTTGGCGGGCACGTAGTCGACAAGCGGATCGGCGCCGCGGACGCGCTCGTTGGTGGTGAGCGTCTCGGTTGCGGACATGCCAACATTGAGCTCGTTGAAACCGGCCTCGGCCCAAATGCCGTGACCGGGAACGACGTCGGGGACGCTCGTGTAGCGCATGGGGTTGTCGGGCAGCTCAATGGTCAGGTGGCTCAGGACACTCGTGTAGACACGCGGCTGCTCGTCGGGATGTACCACGCGCATGCGCTTGGGCTCAAACACCCCGTTGGACGAGTCCTCATTGCGGGCGACAAGCGTCGACCCGTCGTAGCTCGCGTTCTTACCAACCAAAATCGTTGTGCACGGCATGCGCATCCTCCTTGAGCGAAGAAATTAAATGGCAACAGTGTATCGCTTTGGCTCAAAAAGGGCGAAGCCACAGCTCCGGCAACCCCTGTGGTCAAAAAATGCCAAATATGAGTACTGTCACCAATTTAGTAGTAGCAATTTCGCTGGACATAGGTGTCGCTAATCTACATTTGTTCAAAAGCTGGACGATGTAATTCCTCGTTGGTCCAATAAAATTGGCTCTATATCGATAATAAATACCGATAGAGAGCCAAAATGACCTAAAATATATGTGACTATCTTGGCAACAGTACTCATATTTGGCGTTTTTTGACCACGTAGCATATGGCCAACCCCTCAAACAGCCCAAAACGCCTATTTCGATGCGCGCTCCGCCGCCTCAATCACGTGCTTGGCGAGAATCGCAGTGGTCACAGCCCCCACGCCGCCCGGCACGGGTGTGATGGCGTTAACGATCGGCTCCGCAGCATCAAAATCGACGTCGCCGACCAGCTTGCCGGCGGCCTCGTCCCAGTTGATGCCCACATCGATGATCGTCTGGCCCTCGCGGACCGCATCCGCGCCAATCGTGCGCGCACGCCCAACCGCGGCAACAACAATGTCGGCAGAACGGCACTCGGCAGCCAAGTCGCGCGTATGCGTATGACACGTCGTCACTGTGGCATTGCGAGCCGTAAGCATGGCGGCAACGGGACGGCCAATCACCAGCGACCGACCAACGACCGCAACCTTGGCACCGTCCAGCTCAACGCCGTAATGGTCCAGCAACGCTAGCACTGCCTCGGCCGTGCAGGGAGCAAAGCCCTCGCCTCGCCCCGAGAGCGTGGTGAGCAGCGAGGCCGGCGTCACGGAGTCAACATCCTTGGCAGGATCGAGTGCCGCGGCAACTGCATCCTCGTCAAGCCCAGCGGGCAGTGGACGAAACATCAGGCATCCGTGAACAGCGGGTTCGGCATTGATGTCCTTAATAGCCGCCAGCAGCTCATCCTGCGAAACATCGGCGGGAAGCAATACGCGGCGAGCCTCAATGCCAACCTTCTCGCAGCGCTTGAGGGCGCCGCGCTCGTAGGACAGGTCGTCCTCGCGCTCGCCCACGCGCACGATAGCAAGCGTCGGAACAACGCCGCGCTCGCGCAGAACAGCACAACGATCGGCAAGCTCCTCAGTCAACGCGCGGGCGACGGGAGCGCCCTTCAACAGCTCAGCCATGGCTATCCCCTCTTCCTTGCGGCGTCAGCGGCGCGGCGCGCCAGCGCATCGGCGCGCGGCAGCCACGTATCGAGCAGATCGTCGCACGCCGCCTCGAGCTCCTCGGCGCGGGCACGGTCCTTCATAGACGTGGTGTTCGCAAAGAGCGTCAAGCTCGCGCCCTGCATGGCGGCGCGGCAGAATACGGCGCCGCATGCCACGTCGGACAGCAGCTGTCGGGAGCCCTTGTCCGCCATGTCCTCGAGCAGCGCCAGCGCACGCCCGCACGCATCCATAATGCGGTACGGCGGCATGGCCGCCACGTGCAGCGCATCCTGGATCGCCGCCGCACGAGCCGAATCCTCGCGCGAAACACCGTATGCCGCCGACACCTGCCCGTAGGCTCGAACATCCTCGGCAACCAAGTCGACAAGTTCCTGCGCCAACTCATCCGCCTGGGCAAATGCACGCGTCAGATCGCCTGCGCGATCGGCAAGCGCGGGGTTCGTCGCGCCATAGCGAGCAACCATCCCGCACAGCGAGGCACCCAGCGCTCCCACAAACGCGCTGGCGCTGCCGCCGCCGGGAACCGGCTCGCGTGCAGCCAACGCCTCGGCAAAACCGCGACAGGTTTTATCCATCATCTCTTGGCTCATCGAAACACCTCTATCTGGCGTGCCGGCAGTCGAGGCCATAACACGCCAAAATAAAAATGGGGCAACGATGCCAGGAGGCAGTTGTCCCATTCATCGGATTTTTCGAAGCCCAGTCTAACCCATAAGGAAGCGGCTGTCAGGAGCCTCGGCTATTGTCGTTTTCGATTGCCGGCAATAGATAATTCCACCTAAAGCGGCACCGTCGCGCAGTCGGCAAGCAATCAATCCAAGACAAGAGGCGGGAGCGTTGCAACCGCCCAAAATGCTGTCGCTGGCGCAATTTTGTTGCAAAAACAGTTGCAACATCTTACAAATTCTTGCGTTTTTTCTGTGTGGTTTTAACTTATCGGCAATCTAATTTTTAACACGACCGGAAAAGATTCTACAGAATCTAAACTATATATGTTGGTTAATGCCACCGGAATAAAAGGAGTGTCAGCATGAAGTCGTTAACCCGAACGGCGTATCGTGCGATCGCTGCGTTTGTTGCCGCTGCGTTTGTCATGATAGGCCTCGCGTCACCAGCATTTGCAGATGGCGCAACAGTGACCATCACCAATCAAAGGACCGGTATCGTCTACACAGACGTCGCCACTGCCACCAAGGAGGCGACCAGTGGAGACACCCTTGTGCTCGGCGAGGGCAACTACACACTCTATAACGTGAGTTCCACAGGCACCACCAGAGGCAAGGACCTCACCTTTGTGGGCCAGGGAACCGATAAAACCGCATGGAACATCGGCGCACTCGTGCCCGATCCCGCCAACTTTGGCACCGAGTACAACGGCGACTATTCCTTCGATGGCGCCGGCACTGTAACGTTCGAGAAGATGACGCTGCGTTCCGGCAACGCAGACTACCTTGGCTTCATCCGCGCCAATAAGACTGTCGTTGACCATTGTGTCATTAACGGCAAGACGTTCTACTGGGGCTACACCTCCGCTGAGTTCAACAACACTACGTTCAACGCCCCTGATGGAGACTATTCCCTGTGGACCTACAGCTCGCCGGTCATGACGTTTGACACCTGCACCTTTAACGCAACCGGTAAGGTCATCAACGTCTACAGAGAAGCCAGCACGCAGGACATCACCGTTAACGTGAATAATTGCACGTTCAACTCGAATGGCGACAAAGACAAGCAGGCGTTGAATATCAACGACTCTCTTATGGGGGACCACAAGTTCATCCTCAACATTACTGGCAATAATACCGTCATGGCTGCGCGCGACAGGACCACCTGCTCGCAGCTCTTTGGCTTTGGTGGCAAGTCGGGCAACAACACCGGCCGTACCGATGTCAAGATTGACGGCACTCTCGTGTGGTCCAAAAAAGGCGAGACGTTCAAAGGCGAGAAGAAAACCCACAGCTACACCGACGGCGAGCATGACAACGCCTACGATGTCGCCTACACCGAGTGGGCCTCTGACAATGCCGGTACTTGGACTCGCACGGGGACCCCTAAGTGCAAGTACTGCGGCTTCGTCAAGCCTGATTTCGTGGAGAAGGCCTACGATCTCTCCTACGACCTGAACGGCTCCGAGGATGAGCAGGCTGCCGAATTCGCACCCGTTAAGTGCGTCACCGAAGCCGAGGTTACGGCCGAGCAGCCGGTGCGCAAGGGCTACTCCTTCGTGGGCTGGAACACCGCAAAGGACGGCTCCGGCACAAGCTATGCCGCGGGCGATAAGGTTGAGCTTTCCGCTCCTGTAACGCTCTACGCCCAGTGGAAGAAGGACGAGCCCGCGCCCAAGCCTTCCGACAATAAGCCTGCCGGCAAGCCTGCAAATAAGACCAAGGCAAACGAGCAGGCTCTGCCCAAAACGGGTGACGGCACTTCCAGCGTCATCGCTGCAATGGGTGTTATGGCGATTGTCTGCTTTGCCGCCAGCGCTGTCGCGTCTAAGGTTCGCAAGTAATTTCAACTTCGAAACACGCCGCAGCAACTTGTTGCAACGCAAAGGGGTCCGCACCGCAAAAGGTTCGGACCCCTTTTTGCACAAAAAGCTGTGGCGAGGCACCCACGATGACTAACCGGCTGCGTCCGTCGTCAAGATTCGCAGCCCCGGCCACGCTCCGCCCCACCGCACCAAACACGGGGCACATAGCCCACCCTTACGAGTCACTTGCGCGTACAGTAAAGGCGGGTAATCCATAGGCGGTAACAGATCAGGAGCTCTGGCTATCGGCGTTTCCGATTGCCGGTTATAGGCACGGATGCCTAGTCCACCTGGAATGTCGGCAGCAGCGTGTCGATAATCTTCGACCCCATGTCGCGGTTTGCAGTCGAGTACTCCAAATGCGCCGTGGCAATCGTCGAATCCGTGACGATCGTCTTTTCGTAAATGATCGTATCGTCCTCACACCACGAGACCACGTACCAGTTGTCGCCCTCTGCGGTATAGAGGTCGGCCTTGCCCGAGGTGTCCACGTCGACGAACATCTCGTGTGCAGTTTCGTCGTTAATGTTGACGTAGCCAAAAAGGTTGATCACAAAACCCGTCTCCGGATCCTCATACCTGGCGCCACTGCCGCTGGGAGTATCTTCCATCTCAAAGCGATTGGGAATCGACATGCTATAAGGATGCATGTCGTTCGTGTACGTATACACGTCGGTTAGATAATCGTCCGAATCGCCCGAGCCGTAGTATGCCGACTCGTCCTCGGGAACGGCCTCGCCATCCGACGACGAGGATTCCTTGGACTTGTCATCCTTCTTCTTGGCAGAAGAATCCTGCTCGTCCGAAGATCCGGTATCGATCACCGAAATCTGCGTGCCGGAGCTCTTTGACCCGTTGAGTACCGTAAGCGCAAACACCGTGCCGCCACCGATGAGGACCACAGCGGCACATGCCACAGCCATGATGGTCGGCGCCTTGCTCTTGGGCTTTTGAGGCGCAGGCGCGACCGGCGGCATCGATTGGGTTAGGCCCGGGGCAGAGGAAGGACCAGCGCCCGTAGGCGTCGGCACGGAACCGCCAGCCAGCGAGGCACCGCAATGCGTACAAAACGTCGATCCATCAGGCACTTGCTGCCCGCATGTTTTACAGAACATCGTTCGACCTTTCGTGATTTAGCTTTTGTCACAGCCAAGTCTATACGCCCCCACCCAGGGCGCTGTTGCGCAACATGAAAAAGCCGATGCCGAGCCGTGCCGCCCCATGCGCCCAGTGCCCCAAACATGGGACACATGACCCACCTTTCGAGACTCCCGGGCAGCACAAGCTGGGGCATATCTATAAGTAAGGAACCCGTTGGGGCACGGCCACTCAACGGCCGAAAACTAAGAACGGAGGTATCGCCGCACCACACACAACGACATCCGCCACGCTTGCGAATAGCAACATACACCAACGGCCCCAACAACCCGCGGCGCCGTGATGTCACCGACAGACAAGGAGGACGCCACCATGAAGAAAAAGACCCTATCGATCCTTTCCCTTTGCATCGCCCTCTTTGCCGCACTCGCCCTTGTCGGCTGCGGCGGAAGTGTGTCAAGCGGAGGCAGGAGCAGCAGCGCATCCAAGAGCGAGGGCAAGGAAAAAGCTCCCGTCGCCAAGAAGACCGACTTTATCTGGTTTAAGGTCGAGATGCCCGAGAGCGTTGGCGTAAGCGACTCCGCTGGCAAGAATGCCGACAGGGTCCAGCTCACCTTCCCCGAAGACGAGAACGGTTCGGCCGATCGCTTTATCCCCGTTTGGAAAAAAGCGCTGACGGCAGAGGAATCCCACGCCGACCAGGCAGAAAAGAAAGGTGATACGTTCCAGTGGAAGGATGGCGGGTCCGTCGAGTATAACGGCAGGACGTGGCTCGTCGGAACGTACGAGGACAACAGCGGCGTCTCAACCCTCCTCTTTACCGACGTTGAGCCGGGAAGCGTCTACGTCCTCATCTCGAACTTCGATCTGCATAAGAAAGAAGCCGAGGCGCTCCTCAACTCCATCGAGTTTCCCGATGACATGGCGAAGGCAGTTGCCGAGGCACGCGAAGTCGAGATTTCGAGCATCGAGATCAAGCATTAGGGGATCGCACGCAGCATCGCATGCGCAGTCATTAAATGATCGGACGCCCAGCCAGGGGAGGATCGGATCGGCCGGCCCTCCCCTCTTTTACGCCCGAGCATATTGCCACTTGTCGGCGCAAATCAGGCCCCCAGAATGGGACACATGGCCCACCTGAACGAGCCGCCCGCGCGTACAGTAAAGGCAGGTAATCCATGGGCGGTTACAGATCGAGGAGGACACGACCATGAAAAAGAAGGCCTTTGCGATTCTCACCCTCTGCATCAGTCTCTTTGCCGCAGTTGCCCTGGTGGGCTGCGGTGGCAGCGGCGGCGCTACCGGAAGTGGCGGTGGCGGCGGAGCAGAAAAACCAGCCGTGGATATGAGGACCGACTTCATTTGGTTTAAGGTCGAGGTTCCCGAGGGCGTCGAGATCACCGACGTTGCCGGCGACACCGCCGACAGGGCCCAGTTTAAGTTCACCGAGAGCGAGCATGCCAGCGACCGCTTCATCCCCGTCTTCGATCCTGACAAGAACGCCGATGAACTGTTTGACTACGAGGCAAAGTGGAAGGCCAACTCCGGATGGACCGAGAGCGATCCCGTTAAGTACAACGGCAAGACCTGGCGCAGCGCCTACTTTACGCACTCGGGCGGCGTGACGACCGAGTACTTCACTGACGTTGACGGCGGCAGTGTGTACGTGCGTATCGACAATGTCGAGGAGCACAAGGACGCCGTCGAGACCATGATGGAGTCTCTGGAATTTGCCGACGACATCGCCAAGGCCAAGACCGAGGCCATGGACGTTAAGCTCGACGATATCGAGATCAAGCGCTAAGCGACTGGCGAGCGCAGCGGGAAACACGGGCGCAGTGCAAACAAGCGACGGTATCCCAGCGCTTCGTACCAAGGGAGGGCCGGTAAACCGACCCTCCCCTTTCTTATGCCGGTAGCCGACGAACGCAAGGATACCGGGCTCCGGAACCACCCCAAATGTGGCAACAGTACGAAAACGGCAAGCACCCCAACACGTCCGCCCGCCGATTTATAGCGCCGCGCAGACAATTAAACCAGCATCTTTAAACATCTGGGCAGTATAGTGACCAAAACTATCGCATAACCGCACTCTGCGAATGGAGGAGTTATGACCGAACACCACGCCATCAGTCGCCGAGCGTTTACGTTGAGCCTAGGGCTTGCGGCGTTGTCACCACTTGCAAGCCTGCCCGAAACCGCAGCGCCGGGCCTTCCCGTGCGCGCGGCATTTGCAGACGACGCTGTCACAGCGTCGGACAGCCTCGACAAGTTCGTCATTCGCCTTCGCCCCGCGGGCTATTTTCGCACCGCGAGCGTCAACCAAGACGGCAACGTTCGCGGCAACGTCTGCCACCTGTTTAACGACGGCACGTCCAGCAAGCTCATCCTTGAGAACGTAACGACCAAGAATGACGATACAAACTGGTATGCTATCCGCACCTTGCTCAATTTCGAAGAGCATAAAAAGACGGGCTACAGCATTTGGTCGGTCGACGACGACTCGGACAAAGATGGAAAGGTCATCCACGTATGGGGCGGCGAGTATGACAACAAGCCCAGCCGCGCTTTTGCGTTCGAACGTCAATCAAACGGAACCTATATCATTCGAGACCGCACGGTCGAGAAAGAAACCGAGAAAAAAGACATTAAGTACCTGGCAATAGAATCGGACGGCAAAGACCAGGACAACAATAAGATCTGCCATAAGAGTAAGAGCATTCCGTGGGAGCTAGAACTTGTCGGTTACGACATGGGCAAGATCAATACCACAGTTAGAAGTATCGACTGGACCACGTATAGCAGCTACGTCGACGGACCATGCTGGATGAAATACGTCGACGACAACAAGTACCTCGACGAGCTGAGTATCCCGGGCACGCATGATTCGGGCACCTGCAGCGTGGACAACGACACCGAGCCCCAATCCTCACAAGCAAAGTGCCAGCAGGATTACATCCCGACGCAGTTGCTCGAAGGCATTCGCTATTTTGATATCCGACTCGGAAGGAACGACGAGAACGGCGACCCCGGTATCGACCATGGAAGATGCTACCTGCTCAAAAAAGACGGGGGCTTTATGCATCTCTCCGATGTCATCGGTTACTTCAAAACATTTTTGAACGAAAACCCGTCAGAAGCGCTCATCATGCTTGCGTCACGAGGCAACGACGAGGCTACCGACGAAAGCGTTACGACGGCTTTCGCCAAGGTTATGCACGATAATCCCGATCTGTTCTACACGTCGAGCCGAATCCCCACACTGAACGAGGTGCGCGGAAAGATCGTCCTGCTGCGTCGATTTGTACTCGCCGGCAACAGCGTAAGCAGCCACACGTGGGGCCTCGATCTCACCCAATGGGACAACAAAATCAAGGCGCATTCCGGGCAGTCGATGTGCCTCGTCCAAGACGCGCGAGGCTTTGAGACTACGGGCAATGCGGGCGACAAAGAGCCCTATTGCACCAAGGTATACGCCCAGGACCATTTTGAATGCACCGGAACCGACAAGATTAGCTGGGTCGATATGGCGCTGCGAGAGACGACCAATCTCACGCGCAACAAGGTGGACGTCGAGGACAATGATGGCGCCAAGGTGCAAGTCCTGGAACGCTGCTGGTCTATCAACTACACCAGTTGCACGAATTACAAACAAGGAAGCAATCCTTTTACCGCGGCGCGAGTGGTCAACGAGCATCTGTACAAGAGCCAGTACATCAATCCCAGCGGCAGCGATAAAACAAAGTCAGATTGCCTCAAGCACGTTGGCATTATCGCGTCCGACTTTGTCGATTCGGCACTGGCCCAGAGCATCTACCAACGCAATTACGACGCGAAGCACAAGCCAACAGTTTCATGCTGCCTCCCGGACCGCATGCACATGACGTATGGAGACTCGCTGAGCGATGCCTCGCTCCAAGATGGCAAGACCGTTGGCGAGGGCCATTTCCGCCTTGTCGACAGCAGCAACGTACTCAACGTGGCGGCTTCGGGCCATGCGTTTGCCATCGAATATGTGGATGTCGATGCCCTGGGCAACGAGACCGCTACGGAGTTGCGGGGATCCGTGCCCATCGATATCGATCCGCGCGTGCTGACGCCCCATTTTGAGGGACTTGAAGGCCTTAAGGCCGGCGAGGATGTGCGCGCCAAGGTCACGGCGCCGCTCGACGGCAAGCTCGAAACCGATGCCTGTACGGCCCAGCTCGAATTTGTGCACGACGCGAACGGCGCTCCGGGCGCGGCAATGGCCGAGGGCGAAACATTTGCCGCAGGAACGTACTGGGTGCGCGTGAACGGTCTCTTGGGCGACGCGGCGCAGAACTACACGCTCGCCAGCGACGGAGCCGCAAGCTTTACCGTAGCGGCCTCGAGCAGTGCAGGCGCCGCCGGCGCCGGCACTGGCGCCAACGCGGGCAGCGCCGACAAGAACGGCAAGGGCAACAAGGGCAAGGGCTCGGGCGGAAAACTCGCCGACACAGGCGACGGCTCTGGCATCGCCGCCGGGCTCGCCGCTGCCGCCGTGGCGACGACGGTCGCCGGCACGGCAATGCTTGTTAACGACCGCGAAAGCACTAAGGACGCTAGCGAATAGACCAACCGGCACTTTCGGACGTATCGACTCGATGAGGGGCGCAGAGCACCGTTCTGCGCCCCTGACTTTCGCAGATGGAGAAGCAGCGTGTCCAGCGCACTCGCAGGTCGAGCGCTCAGCCGCCACGTCGTCCAATGCACAGCCGCAAATTTAGCCCGAACGTCGTTGCCGGCTACATGACCGAGTTCAACACGTTCACAAATTCCTGAGCCTGGGAGTGACTGCTCAGCCTGTAGGAACAGGCGGTCAGCAACCTATTACGGAGGAACACGCGCTTACCCTTGACCCCGTTGACACCCGTAATGTCCTTGAGGTAGACGATCTTGGTATGGGTACCGAAGAAGTCGTTCTTCACGACCGCCTCGATACGATTGGGATAGATGTTTATTCCCTTGAAAACGCCGGCACCCTTATCGTGAAACAGCAACGTGTTGTTATCCACGCGCGCCACCCCCATGGAGTTCGATAAAACCATCTCTATGACCACATTTTAGTCACCGCAAGGCTCCCATGCGAAAGCGCCAGACAGCACAGCAATTCGTGTCCGCGCGAGGCTTTAAACTAATGACAATAAAGATGTTCGATGCGCTTGATGGGCTCTTAGGATGTTCCTCAAATCGCCGGCATCGGAGGAGGTCTTACATGGTTTACGTATGGGAATTCGAGTTCTTTGATTCGGACGGCGTTGTCGACGCTGTGCCATGTGGCTCGCTGGGCGGAGGTGGAACGTTCGGATCCGACCTAAACGACGCTGTCGAAAGCGCCGCTGATTTTCTCGCATGCATGGTCGATGACCACCTAATGGGCGGCGTCGACCTGCCTGCGCCGGACTTTGGCCACGAGCCGCAGCACGGTGGCAAGATTATCGCCGTGGCCGTCAGCCGCGAGCTCGGCGACATCCCCGCCGTCACCGCAGCGGATGCCGCGCGTATGCTCGGTGTTAGCTCAGCACGGGTATCGCAACTGATAAATGCAGGAATGTTGGATTCTTGGAAGGACGGCACCAAGCGCATGGTATCCAAAACTTCCATCGAGGCACGACTCGCCGACGCACCAAAGGCAGGGCGCCCAAAAGAGGTCCCTATTGCCGTATAAGGCGAGGCTACTTCGCACTTTTATTCCACACGATGTTTTCAGCCTGGTATAAACAAGTTCAATAACAGAAAGCAAATCCAACCATCGTGTCTAATTACGAAAGGATTTTCGCCTTTTCTGCAGCAAACTCTTCCTCGGTAAGTACTCCACTATCACGCAGCGCTGCAAGTCTCTCGGGCCTTGCAACTACATCACCACTATCCACCAGCGTCTCAATAGTCTGTGAAACCTGCGGATACTGCTCGAGCTCCTTCGATAGGGCATCGACTATCTCGGCAATAATCTTTGCATTTTTGCCCCCGTTTAATACGTTTGTCCTGACCTTAGATGACGAGTTGACAGTAACGCCAGATCCGCCTTCAACTGGAACAACCGAAATACTGATATTTTCACCCCAGGACCAAAGGCTCATACCAATCTCGGCTGCAACTGTTCTTGTTGCGGGCGATGCGCTATCAACTTTTACTTTAGGCAGCTTTTCCATAGCTGCCTTCAAGGCATTAAACGTGTCGTCAGGAGAATACGGTACCTGAATCTGAAGCTGCTGATCCGCAAAACCCATAATCCGGCCTCCGCTTCTACAAGATTAAGGCTATCGGCAATGGTAGCACGTTCCCAGCACTTTTAAATTCATCTAATGACCTTGTGATGCAGCCCGACACCCCAGCACTACTCCCTATTTCCCAAATAGCGCACCCAGCAGACCGCGGCGCTTGGGCTTTTCCTCTCGGTAGGAACCCTCGGCTGCGGCTGTAACCTGCCGCGGTTGCTCACCGCCTCCACGGCGCACGATCTGGTACAGGAACGGTGATTTAACGTATTTGACCTCGATGGGCGTGGCGTGCACGGTGCTTTCGCTCGACAGCATCACGTTGGGATTGAGCGGTGCCACCACATGCGTCTCGCGTTTGTCGCTAAACACCACCGCGGCCGCACGACCCGTCTGGCCGTTCACGGCAATGCGCACCTGCTCGCCATCGCGGCTGTCCGTCGCCGGGCGATCGACAAAGTAGACCGGCACCATCACCAGGCAGTCCTTATGCTTGCGGGCCTTGCGCGCCCAGGCGCGGATGCTCTTTTTATTGAGCCCCAGCACCGCCTCGGCATCGTTGCCTGCAACGTCGAGTGCCAGCTTATCAATAACCACCTGGTCCTTGGTGGACGCATCGACGGAAACGACGCGGAAGTCACCTTCCTGCATGGCAGGATCGAACGGCCCCACCTTGGCAAAGTCCCACGGCTCCAAAATGCCCATAAGGCGAACATCCAGGTAGTTGGCCCTGGGATATGCCCAGTCGAGCACCTCGTAGTACACCAGGGTCTCCTTGCTCAGCCCTTTGCCCGGGAAGGACGCCATCATGCGCAGATCCGCCAGCGCCATGGGAAAATAGAAGAGCATCATGTCATTTTGAATTGCGTCTTCCACGTCGTGCCCGGCAAAGGCCTCCGGGTACTGGCGCACCAGCTGCAGCGCGTTTGCACGTGCCTGCTGCGGCGATATCTCACAGGGGACGCCCTGCTCAGGTACATACTCCGCACCAACGCCCAAGGTCAAGCGTTTGCTGAAGGTACCGGGTTTGAGCAGGTCGGCAACGCCGATCTTATTGCCGCAGGACGGGCACTCAAACACGCGCTGGGTCGATGACCCCTCAAAGGACGCGCCGCAGAAGGGGCAGGGAATGCTCACGTGCGTCGCCTCTTGGAACTCCTGCGCCGTTCCGCGATCTTCCCACAGCAGATGCTCCAGAACCGACTGATTGCGCCAGTACGAATTGAAGAAATACCAGTCCGGGTCCTCTGGACGCTCGAGCTGCGAGACGTGCGTGAGCTTGAGCAGCCCGTCAACCACCGTCAACGGCGCATGACGGATACCCAGGGCGCTCTTGGGCTCCCCGGCGTCCACTTGCCACGGAATAACCGTTTCGCAATAGGCGCACTCAAAGCTGCGCTTTGCCTGGTGCGAATACATGGGGCCGCCGCAGTTTTGGCATTTAATGGCAAACATCTCGTCCATGGAAACGTCCTCCTTTGCACGGGGCTATCGACATTAAGTATGTCGAGCAGGCAGGCACATGCCCATACCCATGTGGCCCAAAATGGAGCACCTGGTCGGACGGGAAGGCGCACTCGTTAGCGCCGGCAGACCATTGCTGCATTTTCTGAGCATCGGTACACGTTGCGTCTGTGCGAGCTACACTATCCCCTTAATAAGAATGCGAGGAGATACGCCATGCTATTTGTAAATCGGCTGGTACATACGCTTGTTCCCGGCAGCGAAAGCGAGCCGGTCGATACCTCCTGCCGCACCAACGCGGGCTTTGCCGCAAGCCTCATCTGCATCGGGCTCAACATCACGCTGTGCCTGGCCAAGGGCATAGCTGGTCTGCTCGCGGGCTCCGTCTCGCTTATCGCCGACGCCTTCAACAACCTTTCCGACGCCTCGAGCAACATCGTGAGCCTGCTCGGATTCCGCCTTGCCAGCCGCCCGGCCGACGAGGGGCACCCCTATGGTCACGGCCGCTACGAGTACCTCGCCGGCTTGTTTGTCGCCGTCCTCGTTTGCGCCGTCGGCATCAACCTAATCCTGGAGTCGGTCACCAAGATCATCAAGCCCTCCCCCACCGCGTATTCGGCGCTCTCCATGGCAGCCCTTGTCCTGTCCATGCTCGTCAAGTTTTGGATGGCGGCATTCAACCGCACGCTGGGCAACCGTATCGATTCCGAGACGCTCATCGCCACGGCGCAGGATTCCAAAAACGACGTCATTGCCTCGGCCTCGGTCCTGGCCGCAGCGCTTATTTCGCAAACGACAGGCTTTGACCTCGACGGCTGGGCGGGCCTGGGCGTAGGCATCTTCATCTGCATCAGCGGCATGGGCCTGGTGCGCGACGCCATCAGCCCGCTGTTGGGGCAAGCGCCCGACCCCAAGCTCGTCCAGGCAATCCGCGACAAGATCATGTCATATCCGCAGGTCCTAGGCACGCACGACCTGATGGTGCACGACTACGGCCCCGGCCGCCAGTTTGCCAGCGCACACGTGGAAATGCCTGGCGAGGGCGATGCGTTTGAACATCACGAGATCCTGGACACCATCGAACACGACATCAAGCATCAGATGGGCATCGACATCACGCTGCACTGCGACCCCATCGCCACCACCGGCGACGATCTGCGCGGCTGGGTCAAGCGCGGCGTAGTGCAGATCGACCCCGCGCTCTCCATCCACGACCTGCACGAGCACGACGGCTTTGTTTCGCTTGACCTGGTGCGTCCCGACGGCTTTGACATATCCGACGAGGAGCTGCTGGAGCTCGTCACGCGCATCGTGCACGAGCGCCGGCCCAATGTCTCGTGCGTCGTCACATTTGACTCGGGCTTCAGCTCGCCCGACCGTCCGGCCGAGCAGCTGTAATCAACAGCAAAACGGGACGCAGGACCGCCGACCAACGCGCCTACGCGCCCGGTCACGCAATCCTGCGCCCCGTTTTTGTTTGCACTGCTAAGGCTCTAGCCGCTCGACCGCTAGTTCCCCTGCGCGCCCGAAATGCCGTTTTGCAGGGCACCCCAGGCGTTCGTTGCCATATCGCCCAGGTTCTGTGCGGTATCGCCGAGATTCTGAGCCGTGTCACCCAGCTCTTGGGCCTTATCTCCCAGCTCCTGGGCCTTGTTGCTCAGGTCCTCCAGCGTATTAGAGCTCGAGCTGTCCGCGCCGCCTTGGTCGCCGGACGCATCACCCGACGAGCTGTCCTTACGCGTGAGCTGAATCTCGAGGTTGCCGTTGTCGTTATAGTAGGCAGACGTCACGACCCAGTTGGCGTCGACAACAGGCGTTGAGCCGTCATCGGTCAGGATCACGGCATTCGAAAGATCGGCCCCACGCGACTTGAGGAGCTGCTTGGCGTTGGACCAGTACTGACCCGGGATATCGCTCAGGTCGACGGTGCCGGACTGGGTAGTCTCGGTCTGCTCGGCCGTGGTATCAGTCGTGGCGCCCCGCTTGTTGAGCATGCCCGACACGATGGCAAACACAACCGACAAGGCAAAGAAGATCGCCAGCACGATCAGGATTTTCTTGATCACGCTCGACGAACGCGAAGGCTTCTTCTCCTCGTCCTCGCCATACTGAGGGATGGACTTGGGATACTCACGATACGGCTCGCGCGCATATCGGTCGCGCGACTCGTAGCGCGGCTGTGCCGTGCGCGGCATATATGTCGTCTGTTGAGGCTGCGGAATGGGATTCTGCAGCAGGTCATCATAAGGGTCTGCCGCCGCGTTGCCGTAGGGGCTCTGCGACGAGGCGCCATACGGGTCCTGCGCTGCGTTTCCGTAATTCACAACGCGCGTGGGATCGGCCGACGCCTGCGTCGTATCGGGAGCAGCGTAGCCGGGATTCGGCACGACGCGGGTCTCATCGGCGCCATTGCCCGTCCGCGGGGAGCCGTAGCCACCCATTACGGTCGTCTTATCCTGGTCCATGCAACGTTTCCTTTCCGTCGCCCGTAAGCATCAAGTTATCCATGCATTCTACCCGCGCAAAAGCCTATGATGGGCAAAGCCCGCCGGTATCTACAAGACATGCGCGGCGACGGTCACAATCGAATCGAGGAACGTTATGGCAAAAAGCAAGCTCATCAAGGACACGACGCGTGCCGAGCGTGAGGAGATCATCAAGCTAGCGCTCGCGGGCTGCGGTAACGGCAGTTGCGACAACTGCGGAAGCTGCAGCTTGGGAGCCGGCGATCCACATGGCACCTACCAGCCCTACATTGACGGCGAGTTGGAAATCGCCGACATCAACATGATGGTCGCCGAGCGCAACGCCAAACTCTTCGGCCTCCAGCGCGGCTAATGATCCCTTCTTGGGCTGTGCACCAAAAAATGCGCCCATCTACTACGTTTAACCCAAGGGTGCCAACCATAGCCATATTTGTGTTAACAAAACCGCAGGTAAACGTCTTGCCGCATTGTTAAAAAACGCTCCATGGTCGGTCCAACCCTGGTAAACGTAGTAGATGGGCGCTTCTCGTGGCGTGGCTGGCCCAGATAGCTTGTTTCGGAGCCAATTTGCATCAAAAAGTCCCCGGCGGCGTTTTGCTTGACGCCACCGGGGACTGTTCAATTTATCCCTCGCGGTCCACCTTACTCATTGGGTACGTACGTAGCCCTGGCTCGCTCGGGCGTTACATCCTGACCGCAGGAATAGCTCGAGTCGAAGGCGTGCGCAACCAAGTCGTGCGTATCCCATGCCATGCAGTCAAACTCTCCAGTATCGAGGACGATGATATAGCCCTTGCCGTCGTAGTAGAAATGATCCTCGGTGTAGTTATTGTCATCGTCGATGCTGTCTTCGGACACAGAGTCCATATCCGGCTTTGCCGTCTTAATTGCCTGCTTGGCCTCGCTCTTGAGGGTGTCAAACGAGAGCCCATGCTGCGCAAGCGAGTCCTCGAGCGAAACCTGCTCACCCGTCTTGAGGTTGTAGAACGCCGACCTTGTCACTCGCTCCGATCGATACGGAGGTTGATAGCTGTCGGTAAACGTGCGCACACAGGCAATATCGCCATCGATCGAGACGATCTCGGCGGTGTACATCATGGTCACGTGGCTGTCTTCGTCATCCATCGAGGCCTGCTTGCTCGCTTCGAGCGTATCCGCAACGAGCTGGACCATATCCTTGTTAAACTTGGCGACACCCACGCCCTGGCCCTTCACCTGAGGATAGGTCCACGTAGCCGTGATCTGGCACGTGTCATCGGGGGACGGATTCAGCGGGCCTTCGCCAACCGCAGCCGTAAAGTCGACATCCTGCGTGGCAGAGACGGCCTCGTAGCTCGCCTGTGCGTCGTCAGAGTCCTTCGACTTCAGCTGCTCCAGCGTCGTGGCAACCGTTGCGATGCTTTTTGCTACAACTTCCTCGCTGCTGAACAACTCAGCGTCAAACTCACGCACTTCATTGATGTCTTTCACCTTCGAATCGTCAATCGACACAGGGCCAACAATGGCGCTAAATGACTTGCCGTCATAGGCGTTGAATTCGCACTCGTAGCCATCATGGGATTGGTTAAAGCCATCGGGGACTTCTTTGAAATTAATTGTCTCCCCATCATGCAGATACCGTTTGAATCCATAGGTACCATCATATTCGTATACGTAAAGCGAGACGCCAGCGCACATGGTGTAAACCTGAGTGTCGGGCTCGTATACCTTCTCGATCTCACCATCGCGATAAGCCCAGACCTCTACCTTGGCAGCAGTGGCGCCATTGTCATTTTCAATCGGCTCGTCAGAGTACTCAATCAACAGTTCGTCCTGGCCATCGCCGTCAAAATCGATGAGCCTAGCGTAGGCAACGCCCCGTGTTCCAAACATCGAAGAATCATCAATCTCAACAGCCTCGCCCTCGCCGTACTTCTTTTGGTACTCGAGGATCTTGTCGGTGAACAGCTCGTTTGCCGTCTTGACCGCCGCCTTGGCAGAGGCCTTGGCCTCCTTCTTGGACTGCGTGAGCTCAACGTTCTTGGGAGCGTCCGAGCCTTCCTTGGCGTAGTCGACCTTCATGGTGGTCGTGCTCTTCTTTTTGCCCTTGCCCGAGGTGATGGTCATCTGGTACTTCTGGTCGGGCAGCTCGCCAAAGTCCTCCATGACAAAGCCGTCCTCGCCATCCACTTTGATGGTGTAGCTCTTGCCCTTGCCAGACACCGGCGCCAGCTCGACGGTATAGCTCTTGAGCTTTTTGCCCTTGCTGTTCTTGGGCAGCACTTTAGTCTCGCACGCGCAGACAACGTAGCCCTTGCCGCCCGAAGTCACCTCGGACGACGAGCCGATGCGCGGCACGACGACGATTGCCACTACGATGGCGACAACGGCAACACCGCCGATAACGGCAGCGACGATACGGCCCCTGTGCTTGGGCTTCTTGGGCTGCGGCGTCGGAACAAACGATTGAGCGGTCTCAGCAGGCTCGGTCATAGGCTCCTCATAACGAGACTGCGCCGCCATATGAACCGGGGCACCCTGAGGAGCTTGCTGTCCCACAGGAGCGGACGACGGCGCATCCCCTACCGGAAACGCCACAGGCTCCGCCTGGTCCTCAACTCCGCCCACGCGAGCGCCGCAGCTCGTGCAAAACGTGGAGCCATCGGGTATCTGAGCTCCGCACTTGGTGCAATACATCGCATCTCCCGTCTCTCGTCGCAGCCGCAATGCGCCCGCGCAGTTCTTCCAACTACACCGTACGAGAAAAATCTCCATTCTTGTTGCGCAACATTGCCGCCACAAAAAATGATCCCTTGGGGACGGAGGAAAAAGCCCCGCCGAGCCATGGGGCGCGGCGGGGCGGGCAAGCGGCTATGAGCAGCAGGCTTAGAACAGGCCGGTGATGTTGCCGTCGTTGTCGACGTCGATGTTCTCGGCCGCGGGAACCTTGGGCAGGCCCGGCATGGTCAGAACGCTGCCGGTCAGCGCAACCACAAAGTGGGCACCGGCGGAAACCTTGAGCTCGCGCACGGTGATGCGGAAGCCCTCGGGAGCGCCCAGCGCCTTGGCGTTGTCGCTAAAGCTGTACTGCGTCTTGGCCACGCACACCGGCAGGTTGCCAAAGCCGTTCTCGCGTAGCTCGGCGAGCTGGCGCTTGGCAGCCGGCGTAAAGTCGACGCCGTCGGCGCGGTAGACCTTGGTGGCAACGGCCTCGAGGGCGTCGGCCACATCGGCACCGTCCTCGTAGGCAAACTTGAGCTCGCTCGGCTGCTCAATCAGGCGCATGACCTCATCGGCCAGGTCGAGCGCGCCCTCGCCTCCCTTGGCCCAGACCTCGGACAGCTTAACGTTGACACCGAGCTTCTGGCACTCGGACTCGATGAGCTCGAGTTCGGCCTCGGTGTCCGTCGGGAAGCGGTTAATGGCGACCACGCAGGGCAGACCGTAGACATTCTGAATGTTGTCGACGTGGCGCAGCAGGTTGGGCATGCCGGCCTTGAGGGCCTCGAGGTTCTCCTCGTTGAGGTCGGCCTTGGCAACACCGCCGTTGTACTTAAGCGCACGGGCGGTGGCGACAATCACGACGGCGCTAGGGCGAACGCCCGTCATGCGGCACTTGATGTCGAGGAACTTCTCAGCACCCAGGTCGGCGCCGAAACCGGCCTCGGTAATCGCGACGTCGCCAAAGCGCATGGCCATACGCGTGGCCATGATGGAGTTGCAGCCGTGGGCGATATTGGCGAAGGGACCGCCGTGGACAAACGCGGGCGTGCCCTCGAGCGTCTGCACCAGGTTGGGTTTGAGCGCATCCTTGAGCAGGGCCGCCATGGCACCCTGGGCCTTAAGGTCACGGGCGCGGACGGGCTCGCCGGCATAGCTGTAGCCGACAACGATCTCGCCCAAGCGCTCCTTGAGATCATTGATGCTCGTGGACAGGCACAGGATTGCCATGACCTCGGAGGCAACAGTGATGTCGAAGCCATCCTCGCGCGGCACACCCTGGGCCTTGCCGCCAATGCCGTCGATAACATGGCGCAGCTGACGGTCGTTCATGTCGACAACGCGCTTCCAGGTAATGCGCTTAACGTCGATGCCGAGCTGGTTGCCCTGCTGAATATGGTTGTCGAGCATGGCTGCCAGCAGGTTGTTGGCGGCACCGATGGCATGGAAGTCGCCGGTAAAGTGCAGGTTGATGTCCTCCATGGGGATGACCTGGGCCCAACCGCCACCGGCGGCACCGCCCTTCACGCCAAACACGGGGCCGAGCGAAGGCTCGCGCAGGGCCACGGCGCTCTTGACGCCGCGACGACGCAGGCCGTCGGCCAGGCCGATGGTCGTGGTGGTCTTGCCCTCGCCTGCGGGCGTGGGATTGATAGCGGTCACGAGGACAAGCTTGGCCTGGTGATCAGTTGGCTCGTTGAGCAGGGAATAGTCGACCTTTGCCTTGTCAAAGCCGTACGGAATCAGATGCTTAACGTCGACGCCGGCGTTCTTGGCCACCTCGGTAATAGGCAGCGGCGTAACAGAACGTGCGATTTCGATGTCAGTAGGCATGGGCGGTCCTTTCGTTACCGGATGAGAAAAAGACCAATCCAGCATAGCACGCGCGCGCAATAGTAAAACGCCCGTAACCGACGAACGGCGATATGTTTACCCGATGCCCAGCGATAGCCTACAGATGCGCTAAAACAAGCCCATTCCTACAGGGTCGGTTCAATACCCAAATGCTCAAAGGTGCGAAGCGTTGCCTGGCGACCCTGCGGTGTGCGAATCATCAAGCCGCACTGCAGCAGATAAGGCTCATAAACATCTTCGAGCGTTCCCGGGTCCTCGCCCACCGCGCTAGCAAGCGTCGTCAGGCCCACGGCACGACCGGAGAACGTCTTGGCAAGCGTCTCCAAGATGCGAATGTCCATCCAGTCCAGACCAAGCTCATCGATCTCAAAGAACTCGAGCGCCTGGCGGCAGATATCGAGCTCGATGGGACCGTTGCCGCGCACCTGCGCGTAGTCGCGCACGCGCTTGAGCAGACGGTTGGCAAGACGCGGCGTGCCGCGCGAACGCGAGCCAATCTCGAGCGCGCTGGGATGGTCAATCGTCACGCCCAGGATGGTCGCCGAGCGTGTCACAATCTGGGCGAGTTCCTCGACGGTGTAGTAATCCAGACGATACGAAATGCCAAAGCGATCGCGCAGCGGGCCGGTCAACATGCCCGAGCGAGTTGTTGCCGCCACCAGCGTGAACTTGGGGATATCCAGGCGAATCGAGCGCGCAGCCGGACCCTTGCCGATCACGATATCGAGGGCAAAGTCCTCCATCGCAGGATACAGGACCTCCTCGACCGAGCGGTTGAGGCGGTGGATCTCGTCGATAAACAGCACGTCGCCCGGTTGCAGGTTGGTAAGGATGGCAGCCAGGTCGCCGGTGCGCGCGATGGCCGGACCGCTCGTCGTCTTGATCTGAGCGCCCAGCTCGTTGGCGATAACCGTAGCCAGCGTGGTCTTGCCCAGACCCGGAGGGCCCGAGAAGATCACGTGGTCGAGCGTCTCGCCACGGCTCTGCGCTGCCTCGATGAGCACGCGCAGGCTCTGTTTGATGTGCTCCTGACCGCAGTAGTCATCCAAGCGCTGGGGACGCAGGGTACGGTCGACATCGAGGTCCTCGGGCGTCAGCTCCGAGCCCACCATGCGCTCACCGTGTGCCATGGATGCCGCCGGCGAGTTGCCGGCCGTCGCCCACAGGTCCTGAGAGTCATCGGCTTCCCACATCACGCATCCATTCCGAGTCGCTTAAGCGCCGCGCCGAGCAGATCCTCGACACGCATATCCTGCCCATCATACCCGCTCAGGGCGACATCGGTCTCCTGTGGGCTAAAGCCCATGGAAAGGAGCGCCGCACGGGCGTCATCGATTGTCGAAGGGGCGGCGGCGGGAACCGGCATCGCAACCTGGCCGGGAATCACGTCGACCGGCACAAAGCCCTTGTCCTTGGCAAAGATGCTCTTGAGCTCCAGGATCAGGCGCTGCGCGGTCTTTTTGCCCACACCGGGAACCTTGGCCATGCCCTTGTCGTCCTCGGCCATCACCAGGGAATACAGCTGGCCCACGGTATAGGTGGAGAGCACGGCAAGCGCCAGGCGCGGACCAACGCCCGACACGGACACGAGCCGATCGAACATCGTGCGCTCGTCCTTGGAGGCAAAACCAAAGAGCGTCATGGCGTCCTCGCGCACCTGCATACGGGTATAGAGGCGAACCTCGCCGCCGGGCGTCGGCAAAGTGGCGGCGGTGCTGCCCGAGATGCCGAGCTCAAAGCCCACGCCCGACACATCGACGACGGCCGAGCTCATCGTGGCCTCGACAAGCGTTCCATGGAGCTGGGAGATCATCAGTATCCGGTTCCTCTCTGTTGATAGAACTCGCCGCCGGTAAGCGCCCGGGTGCGGCTGAGGTTAACGTGGCAGATGGCGCAGGCCAGGGCATCGGCGGCATGGTCGGGATGCGGGTCGTGATCGAGCTGCGTGAGCGTACGCACCATGTAGGCGACCTGCCGTTTGTCCGCGGCACCGGTGCCCACCACAGCCTGCTTGATCTGCATGGGCGTGTACTCGCCAATCTCGAGCGCGCATTCCGAAAGCGCCACGAGTGCAGCACCGCGGGCATGCGCCGTGGGGATGGCCGAGCGAACGTTGGCGCCAAAGTAAATACTCTCGATAGCAGCAGTATCGGGTCGATAACGCTCCACGGCACCCTTGAGGTCGCGGGCGATATGCGACAGGCGCACCGCGAGCGGGCTTCCGGCACTGGTCTCAATACAACCGTAGGCACGGCAGCGAACCTCTCCGCGCCGTTCCTCGATAATCCCCCAACCCGTATGGGCCAAACCGGGGTCGATACCCAAAATGACCAAGCCAACCTCCCCTCGCCACAAGCGCAGCGCAAGGCAAGGCCCCGCGCACTATTCACGAACGTCTGTTCTAGAATAACACAACGCCAGCCCCATAAGTCAGCCGAGATTAAATGCAGGTTGAGCATACGCAAGCGAGCGCCCGCCAGAGCGAGCAAGGTGCCTTGAAAGAGGAGGGCATTGACCTGGCGGTCATGCCCGACGATTGAAAGGCAGATTGCCGCTCTGGCGGGCGCGCAGCGGCCTAGTTCTGCGAGAAAAAGGGGAACTGCCTCGGGTCCACCGGCGGTTGCGGAATCGGTCCGCCCTGGGGCCCGCCCTGCGGTCCGCCCTGGCCGCCCATCATCTTTTCGATGGCGTCCTGGACCTCGCCTTCAAACTTTTTCATACCCTCATGCAGGCGACGCTGACCATCCTCGGAGCGCAGCTCCTCCATCTGCTCGGGCGAAATACCCAACAGGTCACCCAGTATGCCCATCATCTCGCCACGCATGCGCTCGCTTGTATCCTCGTCGGCAAAGCGGTTCACCTCGGCGCGCGCCAGCGCATCGACCGTCATGCGTTCCTTGCCGTCGAGCCCCAGGTCGGACCACGCGAGCATATACGGCCAGGCACGCTCGGCAAACGACCGGGCCGAGACGATCGGCGCCGTCGGCAGCTGGCGGCGAGCCGCCTCTCCCTGGCGCACGAGCATCAGCAGCAGTGAGCAGGCCTCGGGCTTGCCGGCAGCCATCGGAATGTCGTCGAAGGGACGGTTGCGGTCGACGTGCGACTCGAGCGTGCCATCGACCTCGCCCGGCTCAAGTCCGCCGAGCAGCTGCGCCGCACGATCGAGCATGTCGACCGGGCCGTCGAGCGTCGAGAGCGCCCGCGCCAGCACGCGCTCCATGCAATCCTCCACCGCGTTGAGCGTCACGAGCTCCTGCGGCACCACGGCGGACGTGCGGTTACGCACACGCGCCACAAACTCGAGCGTCGACAGGTATACGTCACCAAAGGGCGCGTAATCGCCCTGGTAGCCGCTGCAAAGCGCGGGCGCCGCCAGCGCGTACTCTGTTTTGGAAAGCGGACTCAGCGCCATCGCACCCAACTCGAGCGCCGTATCCTCCAGCATGAGGCCCAGCGTGCGAGAGCGCAGGCGCTCGGCGTCGCCCGCCGACACATCGCGGTCGAGCACACGCGCGGCATCCGGCGCATCGCGCTCGACCGTGCGAATATGCAGGCGCTCGGCAATGGCGCGAACGGCGGCACAGCGAGCAGCCTCGGCCTCTTCCTGCGCCGGCGTAAAGATGCGGTTGCGCCCCAGCACCAGGCCGACCACATTGCGCGGACCCAGGGCGTCGACGGCAAGCGCCGCAAGCAAAGACGACGGCAAGTCGCCCTCGAGCGCCACCACGGCGCGCGACGTACCGCGGGCGCGGGCGTTATCGCGAACGGCGAGCACCAGCGCCTGCCACAGCCATTCCTCGGAGCGAAACTCGGGCAGCTCGTGGTCCTCCAAGGCATCGAGCATCACACCGCGCTGGATCTCCTGAACCAGCAGGCTCTCCTCAAAACACGGCGCTTGGGCCACCACGCGGCCGCAGTCGTCGAGCACAAACGAGCCGCCGGTATACACCGACTCATCGTACGCACCGACCGGCGCCATGCAGGCAAACCACACGCTGCGCTTAGATGCGATCTTGCGGTAGGCTCCGCTGCGCACGGCGGCGATCGCGGCGGTCTCGCGGTCGGTCATATCGAATGCGTTGAACTGGAAATAGGCAATGAGATCGACACCGGTCGGCAGCATCTCGAGCTCGCGGTCCAGGTCAAAGATCACCGCGATGCGCACGCCGTCCACGTCGAACACCGGCGGCGCCCAACGCGCGTCGTTGCTCTCGCCACGCTGCAGGGCAATGCTCGAACGGGCCGGCACCACATGGCCGTCCTTGAGCATCATGTAGTCGAGCAGGGGCTGGCCCTCAAACGAAACTGCCGCGGGCACGATGCAGATCATATCGAGCTCTTGGATACGCTCGGCGACGCCGGTCAAGCCGGCAAGTATGTCGTGCTCAAAGTCGGCAGCGCCCACCAGGCCGCCGGGCAGGGCTCCCATAAAGAGCGGAGCCGGCACGCACAACACGCGCGCACCGCGCTCATGGGCCAGGCGCGCCTGGTCCTCGATGCGACCGCAGATACCCTCAATATCACCCAGGCGCATATCGATCTGTGCAAGTGCGAGCTTCATGGCTCAGCCCTTTCCGTCGTAAACCGTCGCTATCGCAGTAAAAGCGCCGGCCGCAAGATGCAGTCGGCGCTTGCATGTGCATATGCTAGCTATGATACCCCGAGCGGGGGCGCGCTCCTAGAACGTCGCGGACCACAGCCCGTGCAGGTTGCAATAGGCATAGACGGTACCGGTCTTGGAACCGCCGGCAAAAAACGTCGCGGGCTTCATGCCGGGCTCAAGGTAATGGACCTCCAGACGGCCCTCGGCCTCAAGGGCGATCCACTCGATGTAGTGCTCGGGCACCATAGGGTGCTCGACCGAGCCCACGCGCGCACGGATCACGTGACCATCGCGCTCGCTCTCGACGACCGGCACGTGCTTCTCGTGCGCCGCGTCCTCGGTGTTCGCGGTCAGCTCTGTGCAGCCGGCGGGGGTTGCAACGTCGTTGCCAAGGGCGGCAATGAGCTTGCCGTCGGGGTCCTTAAAGAATTTCGCCATGATGTTCTCCTTTGCTGATGTGCCGATGTTCTCGATGCTTCTTATGCCCAAAGGCAAGCGAACCATCCACGGCATCGCAAATGAACACATAACGAGCGGGGACGATGGGGCAACGTGCGCTATCCGCCCTGGCGGCCCCACCCGAGCGGGTTAGCGCCCGTCGCCGCCGAGCAGTGCCAGAACATCCTCGCGGGTAAACAGCGCCGAGGAGATGCCGTCGCCGCCGAGCACGCTGTTGACCAGGTCGCGTTTGGACTCTTGCATCTGCATGATGCGCTCCTCGATCGTGTCCTTGGCGATGAGCTTGTACACGGTCACGGTGTGTTGCTGGCCAATACGGTGCGCGCGGTCGGTCGCCTGGTCCTGCGCGGCCACGTTCCACCACGGGTCGTAGTGGATGACCACGTCGGCCGCCGTCAGGTTGAGACCCACGCCGCCCGCCTTGAGCGAGATCAGAAACACCGGCACCTCGCCCGCCTGGAACTGCGCGACCATCTTGGCGCGGCTCTCCTTGGACGAAGCGCCCGTGAGCTTAAGAAAGCCGATGTCCTCCTTGGCCAGGCGCTTGCCAATGATATCGAGCATGCCCGTGAACTGGCTGAACAGCAGAATGTGGTGCCCGCCGTCGAGCGCACCGTGCACGAGCTCCATGCAAGCGTCGAGCTTGGCGCTCCCTGCCTTGTAGTCCTCGTAGTGTAGATGCGGGTCGCAGCAGATCTGGCGCAGCTTGGTGAGCTCGGCGAGCACCTTGAGCTTGTCTTTCTTAAACTCGGATGCCTCGCGATGCTGCACCTGCTGGGCGATGCGGTCCTGGTTGGCCAGGTAGAGCTTGCGCTGCTCGCCGGTGAGCTGTGCCATGACGGTGTCTTCGATCTTCTCGGGCAGGTCGGCCACCACGTCTTCCTTAACACGGCGCAGCACAAACGGCGACACGAGCGTCTGCAGGCGAGCGGCGCTATCGCCCTCGGCATGCTCGACCGGGTTTTCGAAGCGCTTGGCAAACGACTCGCGCGTCCCCAAAAGGCCCGGCATAAGAAAGTCGAAGATGCTCCAGAGCTCGGACAGGCGGTTTTCGATGGGCGTGCCCGTCAGGGCAAAGCGCACACCGGCCGGCAGGCGCTTGGCGGCGCGCGCTACCTGCGTGAGCGGGTTTTTAATGTACTGGGCCTCGTCGAGCACAACGCGGGCAAAGTCCTGTTCGTCATACTCGTCGATATCGCGGCGCATGAGGTCATACGACGTCACGACCACGTTATGCTTGTCGGCGCCGACTATCTGCACGCGGCGCTGCGCCTTGGCACCCACGATGGCGCACACGTCGAGCGAAGGCGCAAAGCGCTCCAGCTCGGCAGTCCAGTTGTACACAAGCGACGCAGGGCACACCACAAGCGTGGGCTTAGTGTCCCCCGCCTCCACGCGCGCCAGGATATGCGCGATCATCTGCAGTGTTTTGCCCAGGCCCATATCGTCGGCCAAGATGCCGCCGAGGCCCAGGTGCTCGAGCGAGCCGAGCCACTGGTAGCCGTCGACCTGATAGCCGCGCAGTGTGGCCTTGAGAGATGCCGGCACCGTAAAGTCCATCTTGCCGAGCGTATCCAAGCGCTCGACGGTGCGACGGAACGCGGCGTCGCGATCAGCTTCGAGCGCGGGCGTGCGTACAAGCATGCTATCGACAAACAGGGTACTCGACGCGGGAAGCGACACGCCGTCGAGCAGGTCGACGGCATCGACGCCCAGGTCCTCAGCAAGACCAAACGCGGCGCGGGCACCCTCGTCCAGGCGTACGATGTCGCCGGACGTCAGGCGCGCAAACGTCTGATGGCGCTTGTATGAGTCCAGATAGATGGCAAGATCTGCCGCTGAAAGACCGCTCGCGCCCAGTTCGACATCGAGCAGGTTGCTCTTGACGGTCGCGCGCACCGAAAGCTTGGGCGCAGGGCGGACCGAGATCTGGCGTAGGCGGTCGCTGAGCATGACCTCGCCCAGCTCGGACAGGGCAGACAGGCCCTCGGTGAGCAGGCAGAACAGGCTCTCGTCGTCGCGCTCCTCAAACGCCAGGCCGCCCTCGTAAAAGTCGAAATACAGGGCCGCCGTGTCCATAACGCGAAACTCTGCTATCTCGTCGCGCGGCGGCACGCCCGGGCGCTGTTCTTCGAAGGGGCTGCCCGGGGCACCCAGGCTAAAGAGATCTGCCGACCAATCGCCGTAGCTAACCGTAATCTTGCAGGTCACAAGCCCATCGTCGACACCGATTGCCATGGCAAAGCTCGGCTCGGGCGCCACGGTGTCGAGCACGGCGGGAGCGGTGAGGTCGGTGTATTCGCGCAGCACGGGCAGTGCCATGCGGCAGAATTCGCCCACCTGCTCGGCGGCGATATGGACCGGCGTGCGACAGGGCAGCAGACGCGACAGAAACGGTGCGGCATGCTGGGCAAACGCTGCATCGGCGCGGCGCGCGCGGTGCGTGTCGACCAGATAGGCAACGTCGCCCGAGGCAAAGCAGTACATATCGGCGGGCAGGCGCAGGTCGTAGCTGCCACCGGCCGCCGGCGCGATCTTGGCGGCAAGGAGCGGCGGTTGTTTTGCCGAGGCCTCGTCCTCCCCCACCGGCGACAACTCAACCGCTACCTCGTAGGAACGATGCGTCGTCGTTCCCCGCGACCAGGCGGGCTCAAAGGAAATGGTCCGGCCACGCAGCAAGTCCAGCATGTATACGATGTCATGCTCGGACAGCGGCAACTGGCGCTCGGCGACAAAGCCGCTGCGTGCAAAATCGTACGACGCCGAACGCGAACTCGTGATGTCGCTCAGATACACAACCGTTGCCACAACAAGGTCGAGCAGACGCACCGAAACCTCGTCAAAGGCCTCGGGCGCATGGAGGAATGTGAGCTTCTTGCCGTACGAAAAGGTGCCGCCTCGGACGTAGGCGGCGGCCATGCCGTCGATGTCCTTGACCACGTAGGACACCGAGCCGCATCGGATGCGAAGCTCGAGCGCCCAGCTAAATCGGTCGACAAACAGCGGATTGTAGTACGGCACCAGCGAAGGCTCCAATACCGCCTTGGGAGCATCGGGGTCGACAGTGCCGGCGAGCTTGCGGCGCATGCCCGCCAACTCATCCATGCGCGCGTCCGAAAGATCGGAGAGCGCCTTCATGAGGCTCGGGCTCGTGGGAACTGGCGCCGGGAAGGGAAAGTTAGGGTTGACCGCTGGTGCGGCGGACGCGGGACGCGCGGCTTGCTTGGGCGCCGCCGTAAACGTGCGGACCGGCGTGCGCAGGCCCTCGACGGGCTCGGTGCCGCTTGCGTCCAGATACGCAAGCGCCGTGGCGATGGCGTGCTTGCACATGCCGGGGTAGCGATAGGCAGCGGGGCAATCGCAGTCGTAGTCGATCACCTCGTGCTCGTCCATGTCGAGCGCCACGTGCGTCTTGTACAGGTCACCGCGCGAGCCGCGCACTGAGCCCTCAACCGTCACGTTTTTGGAGAAGCGCGAGCCGCTGTCCTCGATCGACAGCACGGCGCCGTTGAGCATGAGCGAGCGGCCCTTCATAAAGGTGCCGCTCAGCGCCGCTTCCTTACGAAGCGCCTGCACAAACGTCCCCTGCGCCATCACTTCCTCCAATCTCGCACCGGGTAGCTAATTTGGGACGGGGCTATTTTAGCTACCCCCATATGTCGGTTGAGATGTATTCCGACCCCGACTCATTCGCCGTCAGTCAAAGGGTAGCTAAAATAGCCCCGTCCCAAATTAGCTACCCAGGCAAAATCATTTTAGATAACCGTCACGCGGCCCTGGTTGCCCACAATGGCCTTGGCCTCGGCCAGCAGCGGAATCGAGCGCGCGTTGACCTTGGCAGGCACCTCGGCGCGCAGTACGCGCCCGTCCACCTGCTCGATAAAGATCTCCACGCGGTCGCCGCCCGGGTTAGCGGTGAGCACCGTGGCCAGGCGCGCCATATTGCCCTGGCTAAAGCGGCTGTTGGGCACCATGACCTCAAACACCTTGGGCTTGTTGTTCTCCTCGTTGAGCTCGAGCGGCACGATCTCCTGCGCGATGATCTGGTCGCCGCGGTCCGAGCGCTCGAGCTTGCCCTTAATGCGCACAAATGCGTCGGACAGCTGTGCGCCGGTCTCGGGATCGACCTCGCCGTACAGATACCCCTCGGCCTCCTTGTAGGTCTTGGGGAACACCACGACGGTGGCCTCGCCTTCCATGTCCTCGAGCTGAACGATGCCCATGGGGTCGCCGTTTTTGGTCACGCGCTTGGACACGCTCGAGACCATGCCGGCCCACCACAGCGCCTTGCCCTCGGGAATCTCCTGGTTGATGGTACCGCCCGTAGGATTCTGAACTTCGTAGCCAGTGTCGATCTGCGAGAACGAGAAGTCGCGTGCCTTGGCCAGCGCATACTCAAACGGGCGCAGCGGGTGGTCCGAGACATAGATGCCCAGAACCTCCTTCTCCTGGCTCAACTTAAGGTGGCGGTCCCACTCCTGGCCATCCGGATCGGGCACGCTCACCTCAAAGCCCGAGCCCTCAACATCACCAAACATGTCGAAGAACGACGTCTGGCCGCTCGCACGATCCTTCTGGCGCTTCACCGCGGCATCGATGATGTTCTCAGGGTTGTTCTTATCCACAAAGTGCATCATCTGGCGACGCGGATACCCCGTGGAGTCGAAGGCGCCTGCCTTGATGAGCGATTCGATCACACGGCGGTTGGCCTGGCTCGAGTCCACGCGCTCGACAAAGTCGTGCAGCGTCTTAAACGGACCGCCCGCCTCGCGCTCGGCGATAATCGCCTGCGCCACGCCGGTGCCCACGCCGCGGATGCCGGCCAGACCAAAGCGCACGCCCTCCTTGGTAGCCGTGAACTCAGTACCGGACTCGTTGACATCTGGCGACAGCACGGGGATGCCGTCGTGACGGCACGCCGAGACGTAGTGAACGATCTTGTCGGTCTTGCCCGTATAGGACGTCAGAACGGCCGCCATGTACTCGTGCGGATAGTGCGCCTTGAGCCACGCCGTCTGCATAACCAGGATGGCGTAGCCGGCGGAGTGCGACTTGTTAAAGGCGTAGGACGCGAACTCAAGAACATCGTCCCAAATCTTCTGGGCGACCTCGCGCGTGTAGTTGTTCTTGATAGCGCCGTTCATCCAGTGGTCGTAGGTGGTCTCGTCCGAGCCATCCTCCCAGTGCAGCACCGTCGACGTGAGCAGCTTGATCTTTTTCTTAGCCACGGGCTTACGGATACGCGAGTCCGATTCGCCCTTGGAGAAGCCGCACATCTCGACGGAGATGAGCATAACCTGCTCCTGATAGACCATGGTGCCGTAGGTTTCGCCCAGGATGTCGTCCAGACGGTCGTCGTAGGAGACAGCCGGTTCCTTGCCGTTCATACGGTTGATATAGGACGAAACCATGCCGGCGCCCAGCGGTCCCGGGCGGTACAGAGCGATCAATGCCACGACGTGCTTGTACTCGGTGGGCTTCATGTTCTTGATCGTGGCCGTCATGCCGGCGGACTCGACCTGGAAGACGCCGGCGGTGTGGCCGGAGCCCATGAGCTTAAAGATCTCGGGGTCGTCAAAGGGAATCTCTTCCTCTTTGATGTCGATGCCGAAGTTCTTTTTGATGTTGGCCTTGGCCTTGGAGATAACCGTCAGCGTACGCAGACCCAGGAAGTCCATCTTGAGCAGGCCCATGTCGGCAACGGTATGGCCCTCGTACTGGGTAATCTCGACGCCGCCCTTGGTATCGAGCTTGGTGGGCACGTGCTCGTTGACGGGGTCGCGGCAAATCAGAACGGCGCACGCGTGCACGCCCTCGCCACGGGTAAGGCCCTCGATCGAGAGCGCCGTGTCGATGATGCGGCGGGCGTCGTCGTCCTTTTTATAGGCCTCGGCAAAGTCGGGGTTAAACAGATCCTCTTTGCCGGGTTGCTTTTCGAGCACCTGCTTGAGCTTGACCTTGGGGTCGCTCGAGACCATCTTGGACAGGCGCTGGCCCATGTAGACCGGGTAGTCCAGGACGCGCGCGGCGTCGTTGATGGCCTGCTTGGCCTTAATGGTCGAGTAGGTGATGACGTGGGTAACCTTCTCGGGGCCGTAGAGCTGGCGAACGTGCTCCACGACCTCGAGGCGCCGCTCATCGTCGAAGTCCATATCGATATCGGGCATCTCGGTACGCTGCGGGGACAGGAACCTCTCGAACATCAGGCCGTTCTCGAGCGGGTCGAACGCGGTGATGTTCATGGCGTAGGCGACGATAGCGCCGGCGGCCGAGCCACGGCCGGGGCCGACGCCGATGCCGTTGTCCTTGGCCCATTGCACGTACTCGGCAACGATCAAAAAGTAGGCGGCAAAGCCCTTGTCGCAGATGACCTTGTATTCGTACTCAAAGCGCTCTTTGATGTTGACGCCGCCGATCTCGCGCGTGGCCCAGTCGTCACCGTAGTGCTGGCGCAGGCCCTTCTCGCACTCGCGGCGGAACTGGCTCTCGTGCGTCTCGCCGGGATCGAGCAACGGGAAGCGCGGCAGGATGATGGAGTCCCAGTCCAGCTCAACGTAGCACTTGTCGGCGATCTCGAGCGTGTTGTCGCAGGCCTCGGGGCAATACGGGAACATCGCCCGCATCTCCTCCTCGGTCTTCATGTAAAACTCCGAGCCGGTCATGCGCATGCGGTTAGGGTCGTCGACCTTGGCGTTCATGCCAATGCACATGATGACGTCCTGCACGGGCGCGTCCTCGCGGCGCAGGTAGTGGAAGTCGTTGGTGGCGATGACCTTGACGCCCACCTGCTTGGCGATGTCGATGAGCGTGCGGTCCATCTGCTCGTCGGTCAGGCCGTTGTCGGTGGTGATGCCGTGTTCCTGGATCTCGATGTAGAAGTCGCCGGGCTCGAAGGTGTCACGGAAGGTCTCGGCCCACTTGATGGCGCCCTCCATGTCACCGCGGTCGATGTACTTGGGGATGATGCCCGCGATGCAGGCGCTCGTGCAGATCATGCCCTTGGCGTGGCGGCGCAGGTTGTCGAGCGTCACGCGCGGCTTGTAGTAAAAGCCCTGCACGGCGGCCTCGGAAACCGTCTGCATCAGGTTGACGTAGCCCTCCTGGTCCTTGGCCAGAAGGATCATGTGGTAGAGCTCGGGCTTGTGGTCGCGAGCAAGGGTCTCGTCCGGCGTAAAGTAGACCTCGCAGCCAAAGATGGGCTTGATGACCAGGGGCGGCTTGAGCTCGTCGATGTTGCCCTTCTCGTCCCACATGGCCATGTCCTTCACATACTGGGCATGCTCGCGCGGGTTTTCCTCGGGATCGGGCTCCACCAGCTCGTCGCGGCGGTCCTTTTCCAGGAAGGCCTTGTCGTGGCTCCAGGTTTTGTACTCGGGCGTGTTGTGGTTGACGGCGTCGCAGGCCAGCGCCAGGTCGGGCACGCCATACATGTAGCCGTGGTCGGTAATGGCCACGGCGGGCATGCCCAGCTCAACGGCACGGTTGACCATATCCTGGATACGGGTTGCGCCGTCGAGCATGGAAAAGACAGTGTGGTTGTGCAGATGGACGAATGCCATGTGATGAGCTCCGATGCGGGTTCGTGTTCTGACTGAACGATTTTACCCCACGGCACGGACAGCACCCGAACCTAGCCAAACCCACACGGGTAGTCAATTTGGGACCTTCAAAAAGGGGAATGAGGGCATCCAGATATATCGAGTATTACTGGAACCCCGGCGATGCGCGGAATGATTTGTGACGAATAGTCATGTCCATCAAGAAGGCTCGACGCTTCGGATAGCTCGTCAATCGATATATCAATTCTTGGAGACCTGTATTCCAACCATTTTTAATGAAACAACGGCGGTAATTGCTATCGCGATTGCACCAATAATACCGAGCGCTATCTGAATGGGATATAACCCCAACACATGTCCAAAT
>CALKBP010000043.1:0-10677 GCA_937989885.1 uncultured Collinsella sp. | reverse complement strand
TCTACAGTCCTGCTCACGACGGAGGCCACATTAAGTGGCCTCCTGTTCGTGCGGAACTCGCGATAAACTTAACCCCCGCCCCGGAGCCCAGCGGGCAATCATCGTTGTACCTATCACTGATACCAATAAACCGCTTGCATATCGTCTGTTGGCTTGGCACGGTACAATGCTTGTGGCTTTAAATTTATAAATTAGTGGGGTTAATTCATGGCAGAATCTCGTGCGGAGCGTAGGGCTCGTCGTGCTTTGGTGGAGGCGGCTGAGGGGTCGAAGGAGGAGAAATCTTCTACGAAATCCAAGTCTTCCAAAACTGCAAAAAGCAAATCGACCAAGAGCAGAGCTAAGGCCAAGCGTCCCGGCTCTCGTCGGGGTGAGGACAAGTCACCTCAGACTCGCACCAAGCGCCCGCATAAAGATCCGGTTTCGTCTGCACGTAAGGCTGTGGACCCCAAGTCTCCCTGTTCGATCATGAAATCTTGCGGTGGGTGCACGGCGCTCAATCGTCCTTATAAAAAGCAGTTGGCAGCCAAGCAAGCTGCTATGGAGGAGCTTTTTTCTTCGCTTTGTGAGCGTGAGGGTATCGCCGTTGATCCTATTCGCGGTATGGGCGTCACCCTGGGCGACCCGGGTAAATATCCTGCGCCGCGTGGCTTTCGCCATAAGGCTGCCACTCCCTTTGCTCCCGGTAAGGAGGGCGCTGTCCGTTGCGGTTTCTTTGAGCGCGGCACGCACAAGATCGTTGCCGTACCCGAGTGTCCTGTCGAGGCGCCGGGTGCCCGTCAGATTCTCAACGGCATCGCACGCGAAGCTGAGCGTCTGCATATTCCCGCCTTTAATGAGGACAAGCATCTTGGTTTGCTTCGCTATGCCGTCGTCCGCTGCGGTTGGCGTACCGACCAGGTCATGGTTACGCTCGTGACCGCCCAGCGTGACTTACCGCATGCGCAGGAGTTCTTTGAGGCCGTCGCGGCGCTCGATCCGCATATCGTCACCGTTGCCCAAAATATCAACGGCCGTCCCGGTAACGCCATCTTGGGTGAGGAGACTCGTATCGTCTATGGCGCCGAGTGCATGCGCGACCAGCTGCTCGGTTGCGAATTCGATATCTCCCCTACCGCGTTCTATCAGACCAATCCGCAGCAGACCGAGCTACTCTATCAGCTCGCGATTGACGGCATGGACCTGCAGCAGGGTGACATTCTTATGGACGCTTACTGCGGCAGCGGCACCATCGGTCTGTGCGCCGCGAAGGATGCCCGGGACAGAGGTGTCGGCATTATGCTGCTCGGCGTGGAGCGCAACCCGGCGGGCATTGCCGACGCACGTCGCAATGCCGAGCTCAACGGCCTCACCCGCAGCGCTTGGTTTATGGCCGACGATGCCACCGACTACATCCTAGATGCCGCCGATAACAACGAGCGCGTCGACGTCCTCTCCATCGACCCGCCGCGCGCCGGCTCAACGCCCGAGTTTCTTGAGGCCGCCTGCGCACTTAAGCCGCGCCGCATCACCTATATCAGCTGCAATCCCGTGACCCAAGAGCGCGACCTACACCAGCTCCTCGACGGTGGCTATCGCCTGCTCAAGATCACGCCGGTCGACATGTTCCCTCATACCGACCACACCGAGACCGTCGCGGTCCTCGAGCGCCGCTAATTCTCCGGCACGGGAAAGGGGGCGGCCCGCCTGGACCGCCCCCTTTCATTGGGCATATGAGTCTCGTTACATCCCCTTGCGCAGGTCGCATACGCCGGCTGCCGCCATCTCGCGCAGCAGCGTCTCGCGGTCGCGCGTCACGATCAGGTCCAGCGGGAAGTGAATCTCGTCGAGCAACTTGCGGGCGTGCTCGAGCTTGCCAATGGCCATACCAATGTGGGCATCGGTCGACACACCAATACCCACGCCCAGCTCGGCGCAGCGCTCGGCAATCTTGCGGCATACGGCCCAATGCTCAGTGTCGGCACCGTGCTCAAGACTATGGTTATTGATCTCAATGATCTTGTGCTTGGCCTTGGCCGCCAGCAGCACCTCATCGATATCGAACGGCACGCCCGAACGACCCGTATGCCCAAGCATGAACACCTTGGGGTGCTCCAGGGCATTGATGTACATCTGGGTCGTTTGGGTGAGCGTCGCGCCTTCGGCAAACTGTGGATTATGCACGCTTGCCACCAAATAATCCAAATTACGCGTCACCAAATCGAACAGCGAATGCTGGCGACTGTACGAATCGCCGGCAATATCGAGCGACACGGGAATGTCCTCGCCAAACAAGCTTCCGTCCAGCGAAACGATATCGACCTCGGCGCCGCGAAGCACCAGCACGCCGCTCCAAATGCGCGGCCAGATATCCTGGTTAATAAAGAACTGGAAACTGCGCAGGTCGTTGGGGCAAGCCGTAACCATAGAGCTCAGATGGTCGGCAGATCCGAGCACCTGCAGGCCACGTTCCGCCGCCCAGTACACATTCTCCTCAATGGTTGAGTACGCGTGCGCGGAGAACAGCGTATGAGTATGAATATCACAAGAAAGAAGGTAGGGCATCGGGTCTCCTTATCCGGTATGGCCGTCGCGTATATTCATTGTACGCATAGCTTTCGGCAGTCGTAAAACTGCTTCATCCCAACCACACAACGGCACAGACAACGGGGTCTGGCTTTAAACCAAACCCCGTTTCACGTAAAACATTGTAAGCAGAGCGCTTTACTTTTAACGATACTCGTCGGCCAGCTGCTTCCAGGCGGGCAGTGAGTTAACAATAGTCTTGTAGCTCACACAGTAGCCCAAGCGGAACCAGCCCGGCATACCAAAACTGTCCGAGGGCACCGCGAGCAGCTCATACTTCTTCGCGCGCTCGCAGAAAGCGTTCGCATCGGGCTCCAGCGCCTTCACCCACAGGTAGAATGCACCATCCGGCTCAACATAGGTGTAGCCGTACTCCGCTAGTGCATCGGTAAGCGCGGTGCGGTTGCGTGCATAGGCCTCAACGTCACTCGGCTCATCGATGCAGTCGATAATTACGCGCTGGAAGAGCGCCGGCGCGCACACGAAGCCCAGCGTACGGGCGGCACCCGCAACAGCCGGCATCAGACGCGCAGCCTGCGGATTGGTGTTGGGAACCAAAATCCAACCCACGCGCTCGCCCGGCAGCGACAGCGACTTGGAATACGAGTAGCACACGATGGTGTGCTCGTAGATCGAAGGCACCCAAGGCACCTCGGCGCCATAGACAATCTCGCGATACGGCTCATCCGAGATGAGCATAATCGGGTTCTCGGGATCGCGCTTGGCGTTGACCTCGCGTAAAACACTGGCCAGTCGCGTCAGCGTGTCGCGCGTATACACGGCGCCGGTCGGGTTATTCGGCGAGTCGATGATGACGGCAGTCGTCTTATCGGTAATCGCCTTGAGCACGTTGTCCACACTCAGCTGGAACGTATCTTCATTGGCGAGCGCCTCGACACACGTACAGCCGGCTTTCTCAATCCACACGCGATACTCCGGGAAGTACGGTGCAATGACGATAACCTCATCGCCCGGGTTCGTAACGGCGTTGAGCGTGCAGGTGAGCGAAGCCGCGGCGCCCACGGTCATAAAGACATCCTTGCCCTCATAACTCGTACCAAAGCGGCGGTTGAGCGACTCAGCCACGGCGGTACGGCACTGCGGCAGGCCCGGTGCGGGCGTGTATCCGTGCAGCTGGTCACTCGGCAGCTCCAAGGCCTTCTTAATGGACTCCGCCACGGCAGCGGGCGCCGGAACGCTCGGGTTACCCAGCGAAAAATCGAATACATTTTCCGCACCAATCTGCGCCTTGCGCTCAAGGCCATAGCTAAAAATCTCGCGGATGATGGAGCTTTCCGCACCGCGAGCATACATAGTTTCGTTGATCATCTGTTCCCCTTTCGCATAGGCGCTATTGTACGCTTTAGCCGAGCAAAGCGCCGCAGCAATGTTGATTGGGAACAGACTTAAATGCGTGAAAACGCTCATTTAAGTCTGTCCCCAATCAACAAAAAGAAAAAGCCTCCGCAGGTTTCCCCGCGGAGGCTTTCACCACAAAGACTATTTGTCGTCGTCGGTGTCGGCACCGGCATTGACGGCACGGTCATCATCGGCAGTCTCGGATGTGGCTTCGGCATCCTCCTGCATAGCCGCCTGCGCAAATGCCGCGGCATCAGCCGCCAGCTCCTCCTCGCTCATGCGAGGCGCACGCTTCTTGGTCGGCATGCCGGCCGCCTTAGCGTTGCGCTCCTCTTTGGCCGCCAGGATATCGCCCTCACGCTCAAGGTAGGCGTCCCACTTGTTGTCGAGCAGGGCGTTTACGGCGTCACCCTCGACGGTCTCACGCTCAAGCAGCACCTTCGCCATCAGGTCAAGCTGATCGCGACGGGCATCCAAAATCTCGGCCGCACGACGATGGGCCTCACGCATAATGCGCTGAACCTCGATATCGATGCGGCGCGCCGTCTCCTCGGAGTAATCCTGATGATCGGCATAGTCGCGGCCCAGGAATACCTGATGCTGCGCCTCACCAAACACCTGCGTTCCAAGCTCCTCGCTCATGCCCAGGCGCGTGACCATCTCGCGCGCCATCTTGGTCGCGCGCTCCAGGTCGTTGCTCGCGCCCGACGTGATGTCGTCACACATGAGCTCCTCGGCAACGCGACCGCCCAAAAACACGGCAAGCTCGTCGAGCATCTCGTTCTTGGTCTTGAGGAAGTGGTCCTCCTGCGGAAGCTGCAGCGTGTAGCCCAGGGCCTGACCGCGGCTGACAATCGAGATCTTGTGGACCGGATCGGAGTGCTCCAGGATGTGGCCCACCAGGGCGTGACCGCTCTCGTGGTAGGCAATCGTGGTGCGCTCGGCCTCGGTCATCACGCGACCCTTGCGCTGCGGTCCGGCAATCACGCGCTCCATCGATTCCTCGACCTCGTCCATCGAGATCACGGAACGATGACGGCGAGCGGCCAGCAGCGCAGACTCGTTGAGCAGATTTGCCAGATCGGCGCCGGTGAAGCCAACGGTCATCTGGGCGAGCTTCTCAAACTTCACGTCCTCGTCCATCGGCTTGTTCTCGGCATGCATGCGCAAAATCTGCTCGCGGCCCTTCACATCCGGACGGTCGACCGTGACCTGACGATCAAAACGACCGGGACGCAGCAATGCCGGATCCAAGATGTCAGGACGGTTGGTCGCAGCAATCAGGATGACCGACTCGCTCTCCTCAAAACCGTCCATCTCGACCAGCAGCTGGTTGAGCGTCTGCTCGCGCTCGTCGTGACCGCCGCCCAGGCCAGCTCCGCGCTGGCGTCCCACAGCATCGATCTCATCGATGAAGATAATCGACGGGGCCTGGGACTTGGCCTCCTTAAAGAGGTCACGCACGCGGCTGGCGCCGACACCCACGAACATCTCGACAAAGTCGGAACCCGAGATGCTAAAGAACGGCACGCCCGCCTCGCCGGCAACAGCCTTGGCCAGCAGCGTTTTACCGGTGCCCGGAGGGCCCACCAGCAACACGCCACGCGGGATCTTGGCGCCCAGCCTGCGATAGCGATCTGGATCGCTCAAAAAGTCACGAATCTCCTCGAGCTCCTCGACTGCCTCGTCCACGCCGGCAACGTCTTCAAACTTGACCTTGGGGCGCGTGGCCTCGTTGGTCTTGGCGTTGGTCTTGCCAAACTGCATGTTCCTGTTGTTGGCGCCCATCATCTGGCGCATAAAGTAGAACATGATGGCGATCAGGGCAATCGTCGGAAGCACGCTCATCGCCAAGTCGCCCCAAAAATCGGGGTCATTGGTGTTGACGATGTACTTGGTATCGGGGTGCTCCGCCATAAGCTCGGCAAGCGAATCGGAGCCGACATAGGTCGAGGAGAAGCCCTTGAGCTCGCTCGTATCGCCCTTGTCCTTCTTCGTCTTCCAGTAATGACCCGTCACGCTTCCGTCTTGAACCGTATAGGTCAAATCTTCGACGCGATCCTGTTTAATGGCGTTGACCATCTCACTCGTTGCGAGCTTTACGGTATTGCTGGAATTGGCAAAGCCGGAGCCCATGTTAAAGAAGGCGTAGCCCAGAAGCGCGCAAGCCAAAATAAAATACAGCCAGCCCGTACGCGTGGGCTTCTTGCCTCCGGGCACCCCCGGGATCTTAGGCTCCCGGGGAGTCTGGGAATTGTTATCGTTACGGTCGTCGGGCATCTTACGAATAAACCTCCGGTTTCAAAATGCCCAGATACGGAAGGTTACGATAGCGCTCGGCATAATCGAGGCCGTAGCCCACCACAAAGGCATCGGGGCAATGGGTTCCAACATACTTGGGCGTGATGGCCGAGGTACGGTCCTCAACGTCCTTCCACAGGAAGGCGGCGACCTCCAGAGAAGCGGGCTTGCGGCTCTCGAGGTTCTTCATCAGATACTTGAGCGTCAGGCCCGAGTCCAGAATGTCCTCGACGATCAGCACGTCGCGACCGCGGATGTCGATATCCAGGTCCTTAATGATACGCACGATACCCGAGGACTTCACACCGTCGCCATAGCTCGAAACAGCCATGAAATCGATGTTGGTCGGCAGCTCGATCTTGCGCATCAGGTCGCCCATAAAGACCACGGCGCCGCGCAGGACCGCAATCAGCACCAGATCCTTACCCGCGTAGTCGCGAGTAATCTGCTCGCCTAGGCGAGAGACGATACCGTCGATATCCTCCTGCGTAAACAGAACCTTCTCGATATCCGGATGTTGAGAAGCCATGACAACCCTTTCTTGTGCTTATCGCCCACACACCGCCGTACGGACGCGAACTTCACATTCTAGCAGCGCACGGGGTATATTTTCCAGCCTATACGCCATCAGCGCGGGAATACCGTCAACGTCGCACAGAATAGCTGGCGTGGGACGCTATTCCGCATCGACCACGCGAAGCAGATACGCCACGCGCGTTGCGGCCGTGCATTTAAAACGCTCGTCCGTGCGAACGCCTGCGACCCATACTACGGCACCTCCCGGAGCCGTTCTCACCACAGGAACGCCTGCGCGCTCAGAAACGGGAATACGAGCCTCGTTGAGCAGGTCGGACACCTTCTTACTTCGCCCACTCATGCCCAACGGACACATCACATCCCCCGGCGCGGGACCGTCTACCCACAGACGCGCCAAACGCGCCTCGGCGGGAATCTCCCCGCGCGAGCCGGCGAGCATCCGTTCGCTATCGCGATCGGCAAAGCCCAGCGTCGCTGCATCCACCATAGCGACCACCCCTCCGGCACCCGCAAGTTCGCGGGCACGGCGCACAATATCACACCCCGGCTCGACGGCTATCGGCTCTGCCACCAGGATGCGGCCCGCCCCCAGCGGCAATCGACCGGGAATGGTGACCCAATCGGCAACTAACCCCTCGCGCGCCGCCGGGGCCTTGAATGACAGCATGCCAAACTCCACGCGCGCATCGATTCCCGCCGGCAGCGTGACCGAACCCGAGCCTTCGGCGACACAGGCAAGCACGCGCTCCACATGCCGCATCTCCGGGCGAGCGTCGGGGTCGATACGCTTAATTGCCAGTCGCACCATGCGCCGAGCAATCACCACCTCGGCCGCGGCCAGTCGGCGAGCGTCAAGGACCAGTGCACCCGCCGCCTCCTTACGCAGGCAGCTTCGAAACGCCTGCGCGGAAAGCTGGGAAAGAAAGGCGTCCTCATCGCCTAAGATCTCGCAGGCGGCGCCAATCGTCTTACAGACGCTCGCGTTACGCTGCGCCACCACCGGCATCACCCGATGGCGCACGTAGTTACGCAAGTACGACACGTCCTCGTTGCTCTCGTCCTCTCGCCACGGCTGACCATGCACCTGCAGATAGCCTACGAGCTCATCATGAGTCAGGTCGAGCAAGGGACGCACCACGATATTCCTCCGGCGAGGAATGCTCGATAGACCAGCGGACCCCGAACCCTTAATCGCGTTCATCAAAAACGTTTCCGCCCGATCAGAAGACGTGTGCGCAGTGCAGATACGAGCCGCCGTTCGCGGTGCCCCCGTCTGGGCGCAGAGCTCGCGAACATACCTCCGCGCCGCGGCATAGCGCACCTCGCGGGCAGCCGCCTCGATATTGCCCGATTCATCATCAAAATAGGCATGCTCAACACACAGCGGTAGACCATATTGCGCGCATAGGCCGCGCACAAAGGCCTCGTCGCCATCGGATGCCTCGCCGCGCAGATGATGGTTCACGTGCAGCACGTGCAGTCGCTCACGCGCGATGGGGGCTACACCACGCCCATCCAGAATATCCAACTTTGATGTGCACGCCATAAGGAGCAAAGCCGTCGAGTCCGCACCACCTGATACCATGAGCACCACGGGGGCAGCCGTCTGCCGCGTTGCCAGGGCTTTATCATCGGCCCACGACGCAGCATGGTGTCCATAATGCTGAGATACCGTTGGCATTTGCTTCCTCCTCTATTCGTTCGCACCCATTGTATCCTTTGGAATCTTATGTCTCGTCTGCACCTTCACATCCTTGGCAGCGGCTCAAAAGGCAACTGCGCACTCATCGAAGGCCCCCGAGGGCTCATCATGATTGACGACGGTCTTTCTCGCCGCGAGACATTAAAGCGCATGGCAGAACTGGGACTCTCGGCAGACAACGTCTCGGCTCTTCTCATTACTCATGAGCATAGCGATCACATCAAGGGCCTCGATGTTTGGTGCAAGCACTGGCACGGTCCCCTCTTTGCCAGCAGGGGCACACTTTCGAGCAAAGAAAATCTTTCGCATCTGCCTGTCGAGGAATTCGATCCCGGTGACACCCTGTCCATTGCCGGCATCCACGTGCAAACCTACTCAACATCACACGATGTCATCAATCCAGTCGGCTATCGATTCGACGCCCCCGATGATTCCATTGGCTTTGCCACCGACACCGGAGAGCTATCGAGCCAAGCCATGAACACCCTCAAAGATTGTCGAGTCCTCGCGCTCGAAAGCAACCACGATGTGACCATGCTGCGCGAGGGAGAATATCCCCGCTTTCTTCAGGAGCGCATCCTGTCTGCAAGGGGACACCTCTCCAACGACCAAGCCGCCGAAGCCGCGCGCGAACTTGTTACCGAGCGCACCGAACAGCTCATTGCCATGCATATCAGTCAAGATAACAATCGTCCGAGCCTTACCGTCAAAAGCTATGCCAAAGCTCTAGCAGCAACCCTGGATGACGAGGTCGGCAGCTCCGCCACCCTTCTCCAAGGATCGCGAAAACTCTCGATACGCCCCGCAAGCCAGCATCGGCCAGCAACCATTCAATAGACTGTCCTAGACAGCAAAAGGGGCCGGGAATCGCTTCCCAGCCCCTTTTGTTATCTTTTAATAGCGCAGAACACCAACGAAGTTAGTCGATGGAGATCTTCGTAACGTTCTTCTTCTCGACGATCTTGGGAACCGTAACGGTAAGGATGCCGTCGGCGTACTTAGCCGAGAGACCCTCGCTCGAAGCATCCTTGAGATACACACCACGCGTCGCGCTGTACGAGCTGAACTCCTTCTGCAGGAAGTTCTTGCCCTCGTTCTCCTCGTCTTCCTCGACATTCACGCTAATGGAGAGACGGCCCTCGTTAAGCTCGACATCGATATCGTCCTTGGCGACGCCGGTAAGATAAGCCTTAACCTCATAGCCATCGCCCTTATCCTCAACGTCAACGGGGAACGCCTTAGAGGCAATCGAGTTGTTCGCCAGGTCGCTCATATCATCAAACAGATCGAACAGCGAGCTTGCAGAGGGACGAACGCCAAAAACCGAACGATAAGGAACCATGCTTGCCATGTTTACCACTCCTTTATAGGACTGCCGAGCCATCTTCTAGGTGACTGGGACTTCTTTTGACGCTTTTATATATGCCCGCCCGGTGCTCATATATACATCAGCTATAAAGTTTTTTGAGTCCAGTACTATAAGCATATCTAAGTGCATAGGACTCAGGTTTTAGGAAGGTTAAGGTTCTTTGAACCAGAGCTTAAATAACGGGCATGTCCCCAGCTACAAATAACAAGGGGCTTACAATGAGCGCATACACGTTGTTGGTAACGAGCTAAAGGGCATCATGGACGACCAAAACCAGAACAATATGTTTATGCCGACGCAGGGGGAAGATATTTCCACGCAGCCGCCACGGTTCCATCGCCCCCACATCTCGCAAGAGCCCATTAATGATGCAGAGCCCGAATATGTGACGAGAAATCGATATCAAACGCTCGAGGATGCCCAAACGGGACGTAAGCATATGGGCGTCGCATCGGGCGATCCCGTATATCTAAAAGATGCACCGTTATCAAAAAACAGCGCAATCAATGACGACCCGACGAAAACGCCCATAACTCGGCAGCAAAGAGGTCCCCGACCTAAGCAAACCTTAACGCATTCGGCTCGTTATCTCGAAACGCCAAAACAGGGAAAATCAATCTTCGTTTCGTCAAATAAACGACGCAAGCAGCATCGACTGACAATCCTGCTTTTGATCATTGTGGTCATAGCAGTTGCACTTATGATTCGATTTATTGTCTTTAAATAAAAGCTCATTACCCATAAGCCCAACCGGGTTACAGGTGAAATGCAACGACATTGTGAAGTGTAAACGCAAAAAAAGGGGGAGGCCGCGAGGCCTCCCCCTTCTCAGCTCTAGCGCACG
>CALKBP010000042.1:0-16012 GCA_937989885.1 uncultured Collinsella sp. | reverse complement strand
CGATCTTGTCGACCAGGAGGATCATGGTGCCGCCTTTGACCTTGAGTGCCTATATGAAAAAAGGCCCCAACTTGCGTTGGAGCCTCATTCAATGCTCGGGTGGAGACGAGGGGGATCGAACCCCTGACCTCTTGACTGCCAGTCAAGCGCTCTCCCAGCTGAGCTACGCCCCCGTGCGAAGAAGTACTATACGGGAACTCGGACGGCGATGCAAGGACAATTTCGGAAAAACTTTCAGCGGCGGGGGGCGATGATGCGGGACGGACTCGAGAGCGAGGGGGCCACGATGCCCGATCCGGCCCGCGGGGCGCGCCCCGCGGGCCTCTCGCCACGGATGCGGCCCATCTACTACGTTTGGGCGGCACCCACCGACCACGCCGCCGATCGTAAAAACAAAACCGCAGGTAGACGGCCTGCGGTTTTCGCGAAATACGGGGTATGGTCGAGGGGCCGGGGCTAAACGTAGTAGATGGGCCGGTTCCGTGGCGGCGGCATCGCGCGCAGTCGGCCGAGGGCGCCCGGAAGTGAGCAGGGCACCCGTCTAACGACCGATTTCCAACCAATTGCACAGTACGTTGGCTCGTAACTCCATTTCCTTCGTCTTTTGCGCCCTATTTTTGCGCCTATAGCGCAATTCCAAACGCGAGCAAAGACTTCGCACGATCGCATCAAGCTGCTCGGCATCGTTAAGCATGCCGTGCGTAACCAGGAAGACGTCATACCCCATACTTTGCAGCGCCGTCATGCGTTTCGCATCGTGGTCGAGCACGGCGCCTGATCCGTGGATGACCTCTCCCTGAATCTCCACGATGCCTGCCTTCGTTATGGTTGGATTCACGATCACGATATCTCCGTAGCAGACTTTTTGCCCTGCAATGCTCTGCGCCGATGCGGTAAGCGGTGTAAGGTCGTTGACGTAAACGCTTCTAAAGCCGGCACCGCCGCGAGAACGAGGAAGCGACAGCAATAAAATTCCTGCAACTTCGATCGGAGAAGCGACTACACCCGTCACCAGCTGCGCGGCTTTGTAAAACTTTGTACCCCACTTTCTTTTTTTCATCTTATTGGCGTACTCATGAAGCTCGTGTAATTCGACGAGCGGCTTCCTCATCCAGAGCGAAGTGCCCTTTAGCTTTGTGACCTCATTCGTTTTCTTTTGTCCGTTGGGCCCCTTCGCATTTACCTGTTCTTTGACTTTTATGCGCGCGTAAACGCGTTTCCATTGTGGTTCTTCTTGGCTTTCATCGAGGTCAAAGAGGGATTCGGTGGTTGCACTCTCGGCAGCGTCTTTGGCTTTGTCTAGTTCCGCTTCTGCTGCGGCGGTGGGCTCAAAGACTGAGAACCATCCGCAGAATTCGTACATGGCAAGGACAAGATCGGTTGGAGACACAAAGCGCGCCATGGTAAATAGCGTCGCAAGTGGATTGGTAACCCTAAATCTCATCGCGGTATCCAGCGTACTGTCCACCCCAGAAGCATCATCACAGTGGATTGTTGTCCGTAATCCCGAATGGTAGTTAACGCCACCGGGCACTGTTGTGGTAATAATCGGGGTCTTGAGGACGTCGGTTACGAAAGTGGCTTGGGATAGAGCTCGCCAGCCGTCTTCGGAGTTAGGTAGGCGCGGGTAGAGATCGCGCACCTGCGGTGGGCAGCGCCAGTAACGGAATGCGGTGTTTGCGCAGACGATATCGTCCATGAGGCCTCCCCTGGTATCGGCCGTAGGCCGTACGGATTGCGGGCAAGGCGATTATCTACGGGGCCGTCATGCGGGTAAGTACCGGAAGCAAACCAAATGCTGACCAAAAGCTTGACGAGTTCCGCCGAAAAAACGCTGTGTGATAGAAATCCGCTGGTAGGTGTTCTGGGGCTGTGGTCCCTGTCTCCACATTTGCGCGCGGATCACATGGGGAATTCAATGAAAACACGCATGCGTTTTATACAAAACGTGCAATGGCGTCAGCAAAATGGGTGCGATAAAAAATGACGCCTTCTACGACTACGATTTAATTTTGGTGTCAGTTTTGGTGTCAGCCTTGCTATCAAAAAGAAAAAGGCCAGAGGCTTAACACCTCTGACCTGCGCTTTTGATGGTGGGCGATACAAGATTCGAACTTGTGACCCCATCCGTGTGAAGGATATGCTCTACCCCTGAGCCAATCGCCCGTCGCCTTTCGGCAAAAGAGATACTATCATAGCCGCGCGTGGTTTACCAAGAACTTTTTGCCCCCGATTTTAAATTCGTGGGCGTATAGCGCGCCACTGCAATCAGGGCAACCGACAAACCCGCAGCTAAACCGCCCTTTATCGCTTGATCCACGACGTCTCGGGGCGGCAGATAAGTCGCGCGTTGTTGTAGGCCATGTCGAGCGTGAGGCAGGTGCGCGCGGCGTAGAAGCCGTCCTCGCGCTGGATGGCCAGCGCCAGCTCGGGCTTGTCGCCGGTCAGGCACAACGGCAGCAGCAGCTGGATCCGGCCGCCGTAGAACTGCGGCACCGCGAGCGTGTAGTTGGCGGCGGCGCGGCGGGCGGCCTCGACGACGGCGCCCTCAAAGGCGCGGCGCAGCAGCAGCGAGTTGCCCTCCCCCATCAGGCTGGCGGGAATGCGCGTGAGGTTCTCCTCGTCGCCCAGAATGTGGTCGATGTTGGAGCGGATGGGCAGGCGGTAGTCAAAGACCAGCTCGGAAGGGTCCTCGGCAAAGCGCACGCGGCACGGCAGGTACTCAAACGAGACCAGCATGGGGTCGCTTTCCTTAAAGAAACCCTTTAAAAACCAGCGCTGGCGCGCATCGGGCTTGGTGTTGGGCTCAAACAGACCGTAGATGGTCTCGTAGCGGCGCGTGTACAGGCCGGTGTTAAACAGGCAACGGTCGTCGTCGAACACCAGCGGCAGGTTGGACGGCGCGGTCTGGTCCACGTCGCGTTCGGTCAGGAACACCGCACGACTAAACGAAAACGACAGGTAGTTTTTGAGGATGCGGTTGCTGGGACCCCAGTCCTCGGGATCGGCGAGGTCGGCCAGGCGGTCATAACAGGGCTCGGGGCAAAACGCAAACTCGTAGACATTACTGCACAGGGTGCTGGGGATTTCCATGTGGTGTCCAATCCATTCAATAACCGGCGTGCGGATGCTTTGATTCTATACGGGCGACGGGTCACCCGTGCCCGCAACGCAACCGCGGCGCAGCTCTTCGGCGAGCGCGCTGGTCGTGCGGTTTCCAGATACGAGGTCTTGGATCCAGACGTAGTACTGGTTGTCATTGGGCTCGGGACTGTCGGACAGCACGACCGGAGTGCTTGCGAATCTTAGAACGGACAACGCAAAGACAAGGCTGGTGCGTTTGTTACCGTCCTCAAAGATGTGGTCCTTGACCATGTGCTCAGCAACGTAGGTGACCTGGTCAAAGATGTCAGCGAAGCGGTCGGCCGGCGATTGGCCGAATATCGTACAGAATGCACCCGCAAGCACGGACTCGACGCGTCCAAGCTCAAGCGCGGCCCGGTCGCCTGTGGCGTCGGTCGTATAGCAGCGCCCGACCATCATCAACGTGCTGCGCAGACGCATCACGGCCGCTGCCATGGCCTCGAGCGATCCGGCATCGTCGAGCACGAGCGGCGCAAACGGATGAGCGCTCCGCTGCGTAGCCGCCATCATGAGTTCTCCAAGAGCCTGAGCGCGTTGGGCATGTCCGCAATAGTTAATTGAATGGCCTCGTCGATCAAGGCGGTACTGTCCAGATCATCGGGTAAAGTACGGGGGGCTTTCGGTGCGATGGGGTCGGCTGCATCTGCTTTACAGCCGTAAAAAGTCATGCTTTCAGGATAATTGTTGCAACAACTATCGGGGTATGTCGTTATATTTAACGTTTTCATCACGCTGTCCTTCAGCTGGCTGAATCCGAGTGATTAACCCGAGCATTTCGACCACGCAATCTAAATAGATTGTTCTTGAGGCAATCAATCATCGCTGTCCAGGTGTCTAGATGCCAGGTCGAAAACTTTGCCCTTGTCCCTTGCACCAATTGCGATGATTTGAACTACTTCGACGCGCCCATCGCGGATGCGATAAATTACGCGAATGCCATCAGTGCGAAACTTAAGTTCCCTACAACCTGCAAGAAGACCCGAAAGTGGCTTGCCAATTTCATCGGCTCGAAGTGCAAGACGCGCAATACCTTTGTCCACCATAGCGCGAACCGAGCCATCGAGTGACAAATACTCTTTCTCGGCAGTCTTTTCGTAAAACTCAACCTTAAACCTAGCCACGTTCACTCGAACAGCTCCTCGTCGGAAATGGGATCGGTCGTCTCGGCTTCTAGCATGGCCTCGAACCTCTCACGTCCCACGGTATCGGAGAACGGGATGCCCTTGCGATTCGAATCAGCGTCGCCCTGCGCGAGCCTTGCAGCGGCTATGGCGTGCAGGCGCTCCTCTCGGAGCTGTTCGAGTTCAACCGCCATCGCTTCGAACTCGTCGAAGCCGACGATAACAGTATCGATGCCATCGTTCCTGTCTGAGACAAATTGCGGCTCCCTTCGAGCGCGACGTCTCGCTTCGCCAAAATTTTTGCTTGCCTGCGTCGAAGTCAGCACCTGTTCGCGTCCAAAAACGAGTTTCTTGTCTATCACGGCAACCATAGCAACCTCCTTTATAATCTGTCTCTAATACGTATTATAGTCCCCTTTAAATACGTACTCAAAGGAAAGTTAAACAGCAATATTCTTAGTATTGATTGTTTCGGGTGAACAGGTTTTCGAGTCGTACTCCAGGGCGATCGGTTGCCAGACGAGGTCCCTTGCCGCTTCATCTCGCTCCTTGGCCAATGGACCATACAGAGCTTGCAGCGCAAGTTGAAAACCAGCAAAACGAATGCTCTTAAATGCGCGCTCGCTTTTGAGCACAATCTGCTCTCCCAGGTTGCCGAGCCTCATAGATCGACCAAGCTGATCGACGGTAATCGTGTTGTTCACGAATGTAACTAAATAGTTTGCCGTGTAACATGGTAAATGTTACATTTCAAAAAAGCATGTTACAAAAGAAGGCGAGGCATGCGGGAATTCGTTGAGAAGATGCTGCATTCGAGGGTCGAGTGTGAGCCCATTGATGTCTCGGGGCTCCCTCTGTATCTGAGGGGGTTGTACACCCTTGAGCGGTGGACCGCCTTCGGCGTGCCGTTCGTGATGGCTTCCCCCATCGAGAGCGCGACGGTGAAGACCATGGCGAAACACCGCAACACGCTGGAGGCAGCTCTGGGGATTCCCGTGGCTTTCGCTCTCGAGAGCGCCACGGGCTACAGGGTCGAGCGAATGATCGAGGCCGGCCTGGCCTTCATAGCTACAGACAAGCAGGTGTATCTGCCGTTCCTGGGAGTCGCGCTGAATGGTGGCAAGAGCCATGCGGGCGACCGTAAGCAGGTGAGCGTCGAGACGCTCTGGCCACAGGCGCAGCGTCTCGCCATCATGGCGCTCTACGGTGAACTCGACGGAGCCAGCGTCACTCAGGCGGCGAGCGTTCTCGCTGTAGCAAAGATGACCGTCTCGCGCGCGTTCGACGAACTCGCTGCCGTCGACCCCTCGATCGTCGTGTCCGAAGGGCGCCGACGGGTCCTACGCCCCGACCGGAATAAGATGGCGCTGTGGCGGCGGCTGGAGCCGCACATGGCAAGCCCGGTTGCAAGGGAGCATCGTCTAGCCTACATACCCGATGTGGGCCTTCCACCAGGAGGAGTTTCGGCGCTGTGCGAGCTCTCGATGCTGCAGGACGACCCCTGGCCGACTTTCGCCGCGACCAAAACGCAAGAGCGCGTCCTGGGGCTGGCGACCGGTGCACGTAACGCTGGATTCGACGAGTCAGAGGAGCCCGCGTGCGTAGTGCAGGTACTGCGCTACGAGCCCGAGCCAGCGCCCGGGTGTGTTGTCGACCCGCTTTCCGCCATCCTATCCCTTCCCGATGATGTGAGGGACGACCCGCGCGTCGCGGGCGAGATCGAGTACATCTTGAATCGAGTGCTTGGGGTTGATTATGAAGGGAATCGATAAGTTCAGGGAGCGTTTCGCGGGCCGCGAGGGCGAATGCCAAGCGCGCGGAAGGCAAGGCCGTCGACAAGAAGACCGTGAAGAAACACCGCAACGACGTCTGCCGCCTCGCCACCTTGCTCGCGGGCAACGAGCACCCCGCCATGAGCGAGGGGGTTCGTGCTGACATGAGGCGCTTCATGGAGGCCTACGAATCGGACCCCGTCGATCCCAAAACAATCAGGATCAAGGGCGTTGGGGCGCAACAGGTCGTTGAGGTGCTAAAGGACGTTTACTTGCGATAACACGTACACATGACGCGCTTTCGGCCAACGTAGGCCCCAAGGGCATTGCAATCCAGTGGAAGTCGGCAGTTTTGGCGAGCGTGGGGAACACACCGCTCGCGCTGGCCTTGGGCTTTGACGGCATTGAAACGAAACTGTGGCTTATAAGTAGAAAAAGAGACGCCTTCAACCAGAAAGATTGAAGGCGTCTTCTCTGTAAGCGTTATTTAGATTGCGTTGGTCGCGCCCTGCGACCAAGATCTTCTCGGTAGGCTTTCTTTTGATTCCGTTGGTCGAGCCTTACGACCAAATTCAAGCACAAGCATATAAATAAATGGAAAGCGATGCAAGGCGGGTTAAGAAGTCCCGCATCGCCTTCGTTAACCTAAGGCGATGAGCCGTCGGTAGTTGAAATCATGGGTTATTTGCCGTTCAACAGTAGAACGTCAGAGGGCCAGCTCCGAAACCGCCGGTCCGGCTTTTTGGCGTTCGGCGAGTTCGAAGATAAGTGGGGCGTTTGATCTAACAAATTCTGTCAAGAAATTGAGGTCATCAGCAGTAAATCCTTCGACGTTGAACCATTTGACCGCAGGCAAGAAGCATTCCGCATGGTCAAAGCCAAAGTCAACCGGGCGCTCGACGGCTACGCGAACGGTTCCGTCTTCACTTGTCTCTGAGTAGGCAAACTGGGTGCCATCATCAAGCTGAACATAGCTCCAAAACATGACTACCCCCTTAGTGTTGATATCCGAGTATAAAGAGCAGACTAGATGTAACGCGGCATGAATTGGAGCATTCCTATAAGACCTTGCAATCGCGCTCGTTAACCCAAGGCGGCAAGCCGTTCTAACTAACCCAAATTCAGCAAACAAAAGCAAGGCTTGACCCCAGGAGCAAAGGAATTCTCGGTCAAAAGGACCTACTCCCATTCGGGAACCCAGCTGAATCCATCCCAAGTCAGCCTTGCTGTGGTCGGAACTATATCATCAAGAGTTCGGATTGCACTTGTCAACGAAATTTTCCGATATCCGTCGACATAAAAAATGGCGAGGTACGTACCTCGCCAGTCTGACGATTCCGAGACAATCGCCACTTCGGTGATTGAATTCACTCACACTTCAGGGGCTTTTAGAGCCGCATCGATCAGGTCGGCGGCGTTGTCGAAGCGGCCGGGATTCCCCCTGGCAAAGAACGCATCGCTCTCGTGGATTGTCTCAAGGCTTTCGTGTTGGGCTCGGCGTGCGGAATGAGATGCGGGATGGTATCTGTAAGCTCCTTGTCACGTTTACTTCGCTTCATAGAGACGCACCTCATCCTGTTCGAGATTTTTGCGGAAGGCCGGGCGCATGTGCTCTGGTGGGTTGGTGACTATATCAACCTTTCGCCCAGGTTCCTTTTCGAGCTCAAGTGAAAGTTCATATAGCGTGCCAAACGTCATCGTGGCGCCACAGGCTAGACGCAAGTCGATATCGCTATCGGGCGCTTGCTCGCCTCGGGCGAACGAGCCAAACAGATATGCCTCGCGGACGTCGTAGCGAGCCAGCACGCGGGAGATGGTGGATGATATGTCGGCAAGCGTAATCATGGGCAAATTTTACTAACTGACTGTATGGGAGACAATCGCCGACTGATGACTAGCCTCTAATGGATGGCAATTCCGGAAGTGCGGCAGCACGACAAACATATAGGAGCTGCCGCAGCAGCTGGCGGGGGGCGCCGTAAACGAGCCCATTGTCGCGAAGATCGACGAACTCGGCGGCGCATCCGCCAGCAGCGGCAACGGCTGCCGGGAAAATGCTTGACCTGAGTGCGGACCTTGATGTTCAGGGTCTTCGTGCACGCAACGGAGCCTGGCGACTACCCATCCAGTCGACGCGTATAAGACAGCACAAAAAGAAAGGCCCGAACATGTCGGGCCTTTCCAGGTGTCGCCCGAAGGCTTCCACCGCAATTGATTGAAGCATATACCCCGAATGCTTTGCCGTCAAGACTGCGCCACGAACCGCAAAACCAGCTTGAGCTTGCCCGCGGTCTCCGTCCGAACGAACTTGCCGTAAATCCCGGGCGGTAGTTCCTTCTTATACCTCGATAGAATTGTCTCGTAACCGGAAACGAGTGCCTTTCTCTCGGTCTTGGAAAACCCAAAGAGGCCAAGGAGATATGCGATCAAGACAATGTAATCAGTAATATCGGAGAAGTTAATGGACTTGACGCCCGTCTCGCTATTCAGAAGTTTGCCGATACCACTTGACGCTCCGCCGGACTTGAAGCGCACGTCTAGGACTATAGCGTTATGGGCGATGGCGTTCCTCAAGTCTTTAAGCAGAAATACGATAGCTAGAAGAAGAGCTTCCGAATCATAGCTCGTAGGCATGCCGAGGTCGCGGACGATCGCAGTCTTAATAGGGCGATCGAGGCACGCATAAAAGTTGCCGAATTCCCCTAAGGTCATAGCCTCGAAAATGGCCCAAATCGGAATCGCCCTCCCCTGATCGCGGAAGTGCTTAAAATACGGTCTTCTTTCCTGCTCGCGCGAAATAAGCCCGTCAATGGTCTGCCTTAGCCTAAGCCTGTTCGCCCAAGATTTCTTATAGTTCGAAGAACCCGGGGCGTAACCCCTGTATGCAGTGAGGCATGTCTTAAAAATTTCGTCGAAGTCCTCGCTCGACGCTTGTGCGAGCACCGCTTCGAGGGTGTAGTTTTTCAGCGCAGTCTCGATTGCCATAACATGGGGATATAGGAGCGTCTTAATCTGGGTGTCCATCGCGTAAAGCGTGGCGATTTGAGTAAAGTCATCAATCGGCAGCCTGCTCGTGGCTTCGCCTGCAAACCTAAGTCCTTTGTAACCGTGGTAGTACCCGATGTTCCTGAGCTTGCGCTTCTGGTTCGAGCCAGCAATGGAGACCCCCTGTTCGCGGAGGTGCTTCATAAGAGCGTTGACCGATTTGGGGGACAAAGGGAGACCTCCTGACTTAATAAACTTCGAACGGAATTGTATCACCAGAGGACAAATCCGAACGAATCGCGTACCGACTGTTAGCGCGAGGGGCGTTCTGTCGTCGGGATGGAATCAGAATCGTCCGTTTGCCGGTGGCGTTTTCCGCGGAATTGATTGACAGCTGGTTCTGATTTGCCACAATGCTTGCAGACAGCAAAACCCTTGGGTTTTGTAAGGCGGAGTAGCGAAAGCGGTTCCGCCTAGTTTTTTATCTAGGCAGTATTATCTGGCTTTTCATGCGTGGGTATCTGCAGAGAATTCTGCGTTCAGCGCGCTCATTGTTCCATCGCCGCTGCGATAAGATCGGTGCCATTGTAAAGCTGGCATATAAAAATGGCGAGGTACGTACCTCGCCAATCTGACACCTGCGGGATCTATGTTCCTTCGGCATATATACAATCTCACGCCTTGATTCGAAGAACAGGTATGCCCAAATACCTTAAAAAGACCTCCCTTGATTCTCATTTTCGTTGCAACGGGCTCCCAAAGGAGGCTAATCCGGAAGTGCGGGGTAAATCGAAGACCTGCCGACCAGACCCCCCCCTTACACACTCGCGACCTGTGGTTTTGTTGGTGAACAACGGATTGTGGTCGGCAGGTCTGGGTGTTACCGCGCACTTCCGAAAAATGGGAGTTTCAGCAGCGGATCGCAGTGGCGATAAATGCTGTTCCCAGCAAGAAAAGCACTGCGGATAGGGCGATCCGGTGGCTGTCGGCGGCCTTGGGAAGTGATGGGGAAGTCGCGGCTGCGTCCTTGGGCTTCGCGGTCTTGGTGACCGAGGTCTTAGTCACCGTGGTGGTCGTTGTTGTCGCAACCGCGGACTTCGTCTCTGGACGCACTGCAGCTCCCGAACCAGACTTTCCCGCAGCAGTATCGGCACCGGAGACAGGCTCGCCGCCATCGCCCGGCACATCGGGCCCACCGGTCTCCCCCGCCGACGCCGTGGTATCTACGGGCTCGATCGTCACACGCGCTGCCACAGACCCGTCGGCATCCACCACGCCGCCCGCGCCAAAGGCCCCGCCCGCAGGCGCCACAAAGCGCGCGGATGCAAGCGACCCGCCCAGGCACGCGACGCCGCCGTTGGTGCCCGATGCATCCAGCCAGGACGCATCGACGGTAAGCTGCCCGGCCGCGCCACCGCCAGCAGCCCCGCCCAGCAAACACACACCATAGGCGCGCACGCCCGCCCCGGGGCCCGCGCCCGCGGCGACAACGCGCCCACCGCTGCGAACGGCAAGACCGTCCACGATCACGCCGGCCACCCGCGCATCCGCGATGCCGGCGCCGTCGGCCCGCGCGTCAACCTTGCAGTCGTCCACCGCGAGCGTCCCCGACACGTAGATCCCGCACTGCGAGCCCGTGGCCACCAGCGACCCGGTGCCGCGGAGCGTCAGATCGCCCCACACCTCCATGCCGCAACGCGAGATGTCCACGTCGGGCGCGCTCGTCTCGACCACGGAGTTTTGCCCGGTCAGCGTCACCGCCAGGCAGCCGTCGGCGCCGATGGCCTCGCCCGTGTAGCCGTTAAGCTCCAGGTGGTCGGCATCGGTCCAGGCCCACCCGGGGCCCGACACGCCCGGCTCGTAGTACGTGGCGCCCGCGATGATCAGGCTGTCCGCGCCCGCGGCATAAGAAGGCCCGCCCAGCAAAACGCATAGGCAGGCCATGGCAGTAAACAGAATGTGATGACGGCTGGTGTGGAACGCGGCAGCAAACATAACCGCTCCGATCTTCGCAAGAGCCAATGGAAGCCGCTACTGGAAATGCCCTTGTAGCAGCAGTTATTAGTGTAGCGAGATCAAGCTACGAGTAAGGGAGATAACCTGTAATCAATTCCCAAAATTAGGTGTAAATCGTTTTGCCAGTCGGTGAAAGGAATGGTTGGATGTTATTCGCCGTATCCAAAGTTAGTTACCAAGAAATTGTCTTGCAGCACCTTCTATCAATGGGATAACAATAGGAGCCAACATGGAAACATTTTTGGCGATATTAGAGAGCCTTTCAACTTTCTCAAGGAAATCGCCCCCGTCATCTCCCTTAGATGAATTCTCAAGCTCAGTGATAGCGCCAACGACGGCTGTCTTGACTTCCGGATCTAGTTCAAGCTCAAAGAGTTTTTGCATGGCAAGAGAATAATTCATAACCGATGAGGAGGCGGATGACGAAGAAGAGTTCGTAGAAACGTTAGGACTATTTGATACGTTATTGTTGATTACGGGGCTTACATTGATATTCATTGGAACCTCCTGGTCCAGAAACCACCCTTCAAAGTAATTCCATCCGTCGTCGGTTATCACTACGGTGTAGGGGATGTTATCCGCCCAATTAATTAGCAATAAACCATTGCGAGATAATTCGCGATAATCGTCAACTCGATTACTTATATATGAAGGCCCCTGATGGCTCCTGGCATTATCGTCGCAGCACAGAATGTTTAGAAGCTCATCTGCGCTGTCGCTAATACACTTAAACCTCCTTCTTGCTTGGCGCGTTCGACTATAGTGTTCGCGGCCAGCAGGGCATAAGGCTTCGACATATGCTGTCGAATTGGACATGTCGGTCAGCATTGATATCATTCCGCTGTCACGAAGCGCCACGAGATGCTTTGTAATTTCCAAATCTGTCAAATCAAGCGGAAGTTGGTCCTGTCGCATCCAAACAATAGATAACGCCATCTCCTGCTTTGCGTTCAATTCAAACATACACCACTCGTTTCTCGCTATTGAATTTGCTAGTTATCAGCAGGTCTTATTTCTTTAGGATATGACCCTGCAGAGACATATTTACGAGTCGAGTAAAATCCGCTCATTAAGAATCGCGAAAGACTCAGTCCAATTTTGATGCTGATACTAATTAGTAAAAGGCCTTACGATCCCACAGACCTTCCACTCTCCATGGCGCTTTTCCAAATGGAGTTGATAAACATTCGTCAAATACTGCGGCGTGCTGGTTATCCAGGCATTTGAAACATGTGGAAGTAGTTTAACCTGTGCGTAATCTGGACCGCCCTCATGAGCCACCTTAGAGGCGGCTCCAATTTGGGGAATGGAACGAATCATCTCTGAAGCATCCTCAAAATCACCCCAGTATGCCAGGGAGTCTTGGCAAACTGCCGATGTAAGACTCCTTATATCTAGCGGCTTTTTCAACAGTAGATTTATAAAGCTGTCCGCAGCCAGAATAGCCGATGCGTCATCTACTGGCAGAGTCTTTATGATATCAACGACTTCGGGAACATCTGCATCGTGTCCAGCAACATTCGACCAGTAGGGAGATCCAGAAACCTCTTTAGCCTCGCCACGGGAGGTATCGAGGTTCAATACAGCGGCCTTGTCACCGTCAATTTTTGCAAGAGTAGGCACTTCCGCCGAAATGCATAAATCTCTGAACTTGAAAATGATTTGCTCACGTGAAATAACAAATGGCGCGAGAGCATGCAATCTTGCATGGTTGGGAATCGCCTGCAGCCGCATTGCCCTATCGTAATCTGCATGCAGCAAGCTACCGTAAACGATATCTTCGATGTTGCTAAAATGCCCCTGTACATCGTTTCCGTCTTGAAGCAGGAGCTCTATATCTCTTCCGAGTGGCTGCTTGAGCCTTTTACGCAGATCTCCAATAGCCTTCGCACTGAAGCGCGGGTCAGTTTCGGCGATATCAAAAAGCTTCTTTAGCTGCACGCGCTCGCTATTGGAAAAGTACTTCCGCTGAAGCATCATGCGGACACAAATTGCGGTCCAGACCATCTCGATATCTTCTATCTTAGAACCGCGAAGACCAAGTGGGTCTGAAATAGAACTGCATTCAATCTTTGTAGGCAAAGGGACGCATGCAGTAATAGCATCGTATTCCTGCACCGTGAACATAAATAGAGACAATAACGATGCGTTATCTATTTTTGATGCTTTATTCATGAGCGCCCCCTCAGGTGGTAATTGCAAGGTAGAGACCAAAAACTTACGTATATCTACCAAAACATATTACAGAGGTTGATGGGGCTTGTTTAATTAAAAGAGGGTGTATTGGCGAAAGCCGATACACCCTCTTTTCGACAAATGGATTTATACGCAAGGTTAGAGTCGCTGCCTGGAATCCTCTCCCCTAGTCTCGTTTAAACAGGTCGCGCGTATAGACCTTGTCCGCAACGTCCGCGAGCTCGTCGCTCCAGCGGTTGGCGACGATCACGTCGCAGCCGGCCTTGAAGGCCTCCAGGTCGTGCGTGACCTCGGAGCCGAAGAACTCCGGCGCATTCAGCGTGGGCTCGTAGACCACCACGGGCACGCCCTTGGCCTTCACGCGCTTCATGACGCCCTGGATGGAGCTCGCGCGGAAGTTGTCGGAGTTGGACTTCATCGTCAGGCGGTAGACGCCCACGACCGGCTTCTCCTTGCCGGCATAAACGCGGTCCCAGACCATCTGCAGCACCTCATCGGCCACGAAGTCCTTGCGGGTGCGGTTGGCGTCCACGATGGCCTCGATCAGGTTCTGGGGCACGTCCCTGTAGTTGGCCAGCAGCTGCTTGGTGTCCTTGGGCAGGCAGTAGCCGCCGTAGCCGAAGCTGGGGTTGTTGTAGTGGCTGCCGATGCGCGGCTCCAGGCACACGCCGTCGATGACGTCGCGGGTGTTGAGGCCGCGGACCTCGCAGTAGGTGTCGAGCTCGTTGAAGTAGGCCACGCGCAGCGCCAGGTAGGTGTTGGCGAAGAGCTTGACGGCCTCGGCCTCGGTGGTGCCCAGCACGAGCTCGGGGATGCCCTTGGAGCCGTCGGCGTTCTCGCGCTCCAGCTCGGCGGGGTCGGCGCCCTGCGCGAGCAGGCCGGCGAACTTCTCCGCCGCCGCGACGGCATCGGCGTCGTCCTTCGGCGCGCCCACCACGATGCGGCTGGGGTGAAGGTTGTCGTAGAGCGCCTTGCTCTCGCGCAGGAACTCCGGGCTGAAGAAGATCTTGCTGTCGCCCAGCCTCTCGCGCAGGCCCGCGGTGTAGCCGACGGGGATCGTCGACTTGATGACGATCCAGGCGTCCTGGTTCACCGAGCGCACGGCGGCGATGGCGGCCTCGACGGAGCTCGTGTCGAAGAAGTTCCTGTCGCTGTCGTAGTTGGTGGGCGTGGCGATGACGGCGTAGTCGGCGCCCGTGTAGGCCTCGGCCACGTCGACCGTGGCGTGCAGGTCGAGCTCGCGCTTCCCCGCCTTGGCCTCCGCCAGGAAGCGCTCGATCTCGTCGTCCTGGATGGGCGACTGGTAGTTGTTGATCTTCTCGACCTTCTCGGGCACGATGTCCAGCGCGTGCACCTCGTTGTGCTGCGAGAGCAGGACGGCGAGGGACAGGCCGACGTAGCCGGTACCGGCGACAGCGATCTTCATGTCATTCTCCAATTGTCAAAGAACAATAATTCGCATTAAAAATGGCCCCTGTTACAGGGCCATGATTTCCTAAATGTTGTAGTAGCGCTTATACCACTTGGCGAAGGCCCTCAGGCCGTCCTCGAGCGGCGTCGCGGGCTTGTAGCCCAGGTCGCGCTGGAGCGCCGTGGTGTCGGCGTAGGTGACGGGCACGTCACCTGGCTGCATGGGCACGAGTTGCTTGTGAGCCTCGAAGTCATAGTCAGCGGGCAGCACGCCCTCCTCCACCAGCACGCGCTGCAGCGTGTCGACGAAGTCGAGCAGATTCTCGGGGTGCGAGTTGCCGATGTTGTAGACGCGGTGCGCGGCGAGCGGCAGCCCGTCCTCGCCCATCTCCACCTCGGGCGCGGCGTCCATGACGCGCCTGACGCCCTCGACGATGTCGTCGACGTAGGTGAAGTCGCGGCGGCAGTCGCCCATGTTGAAGATCTTGATGGTGTCGCCGCGGCGCAGCTTCTCGGTGAAGCCGAAGTAGGCCATGTCGGGCCTGCCCATGGGACCGTACACGGTGAAGAAGCGCAGGCCGGTCGCCGGGATGGAGTAGAGCTTGGAGTAGGCGGCGGCCATGAGCTCGTTGGACTTCTTGGTGGCGGCGTAGAGCGACACCGGCGAGTCCACGCGGTCCTCCTCGGAGAACGGCACCTTCTTGTTGCCGCCGTAGACCGAGCTGGAGCTGGCGTAGACGAGGTGCTTGACCGGGTGGTGGCGGCAGGCCTCGAGGATGTTGAAGAAGCCGACGAGGTTGCTCTCGAGGTATGCGCGGGGATTCTCGATGGAGTAGCGGACACCGGCCTGGGCGGCGAGGTTTACCACAACGTCGAAGCCGTTCTCCGCGAACAGGCGCTCGATGAGGGCGGCATCGCACAGGTCGCCACGCACGAAGGTGAAGCGGCCGTCGGTGTCGGCCTCGGCCAGCATGCGCAGGCGCGCGTCCTTGATGCCGGGGTCGTAATAGCTGTTAAGGTTGTCGAGGCCGAGGATTGTGTCATCGGTCTCCTCGAGCAGCTTCTTGACGAGGAAGGCACCGATGAAGCCGGCCGCTCCGGTGACGAGAATTTTATTTGACATATCGCTCCTTTGGATGATCGAAATAACTAGTCGCGAATTGAAAGTACTGAATTGAGAAATGATGAAAATGAATCTATATAAGTGTCAGATTCAAAGAGTTTTAAGGCCTTTTCTAGCGCAGCTCGTTTCATGCTGGTCAACTCATGGTCAGTTAAATTGCATGCGCTTGTAATTCCGTCAAGAAGAGCTTGATTGCTTAAATCCGGGATAACAATTCCATCAATCATATTCTCGAGAATAAGATC
>CALKBP010000041.1:0-8855 GCA_937989885.1 uncultured Collinsella sp. | reverse complement strand
CCGAGAACATCGACGCCTCGACGGGCCTGGTCACGCGGACCTTGACCTCGATGCCCTCGGCGCCGGTGTGGTTGTCGTCGGGCGCGGCGTATTCGCATTTGAACGTATTCTCCCCGGGGTCTCCGACGGAGAGCGACGGGTCCTCCCAAGAGAAGCCCTCGGGGAGCTTCACGTCAGAGAGCCTCTGCCCGTAGACGGCCTCAAGTCCAGAAGGCACCGTATAACCAGCTGGCGCTTTCTTAATGACGTAGTTAAAGACTTGCTCGCCTCGGAAAACGCCGAGGCCCACCACTTTGAGCGTAGCAATTCCACAGTCCACATTGTCGGAATAGCAAATCGTGAAATCCTCTTTTTCCGTCAGCCCATCCAGCGATGACAATTGCTTAACAATGGGCTTTCCAGTAAAAAACTCATCAGAGAGATCGACGGAAAATCTAGCCTCATCAAGAGAGGCGGTAGCTTTATAAACATCAGCAATAAAAGCGGGAATCCTTGCAAACGAAACGCCGGAACTGTTTTCCCATGAAACCCGAAAACCCTTATAGGTCGAAGAGATTTCGTTAGCAAGGTTTTCACTGCAATTAGCGCCAACTTTAATTTGTCCAAGGTGCATACCATGAAAACAGCCATAGCAATTGCGTGCAGCGCGCGTATCAAAACTGGAAATGTCAAGACTTTTGAGCGTCGCACAGTCGGAGAACATGTAGCCCATATCACTAACTGACGAGGTGTCAAAAGTTGAAAGCTCGAGAGAGGTGAGGGACGAGCAGCGAGTGAACATTCCTTCCATAGAGGCAACAGACGAGGTGTTGAATGAGGTTAAATCAAGCGAAGTGAGAGACGAGCAGCCCTTGAACATATAGGACATCCTCGAAGAGGTGTCAAAGGATGAGAGGTCAATCGAGCCGAGAGAGGAACAGCCCTCGAACATGGAAAGCATATCCGTCACGGAGGACGTATCGAAAGACGAGAGGTCGAGCGCGGCAAGGGAGGAGCAGCCAGAGAACATGTCCCACATGTATTCAACTGAAGATGTATCGAACGACGAAAGGTCAAGAGCGACAAGGGATGAGCAGCCCTCAAACATATAAGGCATTCCTGTCACGGAAGTCGTATCGAACGACGAGAGGTCGAGAGAGGTAAGGGAGGAGCAGCCACGGAACATAGATTCCATATAAGTCACCGAGGATGTGTCGAACGACGAGAGGTCAAGCGCGGCAAGGGATGAGCAGCCCTCAAACATTCTGTTAGTCGACCCTTTAACCGAAACGTTCGTCAAAGATATAGCCCTGATGGCTTTACAGCCGAAAAATGATATAGAACCGAGAGACAACAACCCCTCGGTTTTAAAGCTCCTAATGTTCTTCCCAAAAAGATCGGATGCTGAAATCCAGCCTTCATAGCTGGCGCTTTGAGCACCATCTGCAGGCCTCAAAATTACATTTTTATTGGCATCTTTGGACCATTCGAGGGTTCCCAGGCGATTCCAAACGAGCTCCTCGTCAGAAACAGAAGCAGGCGTAGCATCGCCAGAATTGGTGGCGTCGTCATCGCTCTGGGTATTCTGTATGGCGTTGTCAGCGCCCACAACGCTATCGGCACCCGAAGCAGCCTCATCCTTCTCAGGAGAAGCCGGCGCGGCCTCATTCGAGTTGCCGTCATTAGAGGGAGCGTCGGAAGAGTCGTTCTCAGCATCCGCATCCTCTTCGCTGGCGGGAATCTCGACATAGTCGCTCCCCTGCTCCAAGCCAAGAGCAATTGCCTGAACAGGGCACTGCTGGAACAGAAGCGCGGTGGTAACAACGAGCTGAACAGCTACGTATGCGCACTTGCGGAGGGCTTTCATAGCACAGGTCCTTCTTCTCGCGGGGTATCAGTCATCCAAATTTGATGATACGACCGTGCGCGAACCAAATGTTGAGCAACAAATGCGAGCGGCTGTTATCCGACAACAAGCGGACCGGCACATTTTCTAAATGGGACATATCAATAAATGTTGCGCAACAAAAATGTGCCAATCTAAAAGTTTTGGAGGAGCGCATATGGATCATCGAGGATGTCCAGCTTCATTTCCCACCCGGCAGCGAACGCGAAAACCTCGTGCAAACTGAGTCGTCAATACGGCCGATCACAAATAACGCGGTAAGATTAATCGTCGAATTATCAGTATCGGATTCCTAAAACGTCAACTTTGCAGGGAGATATCTATGAACATCACCGTCGCAGGCCTTGGCTATGTAGGCCTTTCGCTTGCCTGCCTGCTCTCCAAGCACAACGACGTGGTCGCCATCGATATCAACGAGCACAGGGTTGTCGAAATTAACAACGGCATCTCCCCCATTAAGGATTCCTGCATCGAGGCATATCTGGCAGATCGCCCCTCCACCCTGCAAGCGACAACGGACTCCGCCGCGGCTTACGCAAACGCGGACTATGTCGTCATAGCAACACCAACCAACTACGATGACGTCACCCACTACTTTGATACCTCAAGCATCGAAAGCGTCCTGGATTTAGTCAAAGAGCTCAACCCTAGCGCTGTCGTGGTTATCAAGTCCACCATTCCCGTTGGCTACACCAAGGACGTAAGCGCTAAATATCCTCAGCTCCAAATCATCTTCTCACCCGAGTTTTTGCGCGAGGGCCATGCGCTCGAGGACAACCTGCACCCCAGTCGCATCGTCGCCGGCATCACGAAGGCCGCCGACCGCAAGGCCGCCCAAGCCTTCGTCGATCTTTTGGACGAAGGCTCCGAAGATGCAGGAACAGAAATCCTAGTGACGGGCTCCACCGAAGCCGAGGCCATCAAGCTCTTTGCCAACACATATCTGGCGCTGAGGGTTTCGTACTTTAACGAGCTCGACACCTATGCCAAAAGTAAAGGCCTCAACACGCGCGATATCATCCAGGGAGTCTGCCTGGACCCGCGCATCGGGACCCACTACAACAACCCCAGCTTCGGCTACGGCGGGTACTGCCTGCCCAAGGATTCCAAGCAGCTCCTCGCCAACTTCCAGGACGTCCCCCAAAACCTGATTCGCGCCATCGTCGATTCCAACAGCACGCGAAAGCAGTTTATCGTCGATCAAGTTCTGGCGATGCAGCCGAAGGTCGTCGGCGCATTCCGCCTCACCATGAAGAGCGGTTCGGACAACTTCAGGCAGAGCTCGACACTCGATGTAATCGACAAGCTTAGGACTCACGGAGTCGAGGTCATCGTTTACGAACCCTCCAGTTCCCTCGATACACTCCAAGGCTGCCGCGTCGTCAACGACCTCGTCTTATTTAAGCAGGCAAGCGACGTGATCATCGCCAATCGCTACGACAGCGTTCTCGACGATGTGACAGACAAGGTTTACACGCGAGACCTCTGGCAGAGGGATTAGCACCAGTAAAAGTTGTTGCGCAACAGTTTTCACATTTCCCCTCATATACTCTGAAGTACATAGGCAACCTATGAGAGGTGGTTTTATGCGAAGCGAACAAGCGCAGTCAAAATGCTTCCTAGGAAGACTTTGTTTGCCCTTCTTAGGAGCCCTTTTTGTACTGGCATTTCTGCCGCTCTTCGCGACGGAAGCGCTAGCTTTACAGGTTAATGTCCAGCGCGTGGCAGGCGACACGCGCTACGACACAATGTCGGAATTGATTTCGAACGTTGGCGGATGGAGCGCATCCGATAAGATAATACTTGCCAGTGGCACAAATTATCCTGACGCGCTGTCTGCCTCTGCGTTAGCCGGCGTACATGACGCTCCAATTATCCTTACAGACCCCACTGAGCTATCAAGCAAGGCAGCTGCAACAATTAAACAGCTTGGCCCGTCAACCATTTATGTTGTTGGCGGCCCTTCAGCCGTGAGCGACGCGGCACTACAGGCGGCAAGCAATATATGCGGAAGCAATACGATTCGGCTATACGGCTCAACTCGATACGAAACTAGCCTCGAGATCTTGCGCCAATGCAATTCTTCGTCTGACACAGTAATTGTCGCTACAGGCGCAAATTACGCAGATTCCCTATCGATAAGCCCATTCGCGTATGTAACCAAGAGTCCCATCGTATTGTGCGACCCTTACGGCGGCATCACGCAAGAGGCTGTCGAAGCAATTCGCGCAGGAGGATTCTCCAGGGCAATCCTTGTTGGCGGCAACGCAGCTGTCCCCGATGTCGTGATCTCTCAACTCAATAATGCAAATATTGCCACCGATGGAATTCGCCGTCTGAGTGGAGTGACTCGCTACGAAACAAGTACGCAGATTACTGCTTTTGAAATATCGGAAACCAGCCTCTTTACGGCAGACCCGCTGGGATTTGCGACTGGCTCAAACTACGCCGACGCCCTTGCAATGGGACCCTGCATGGGCAGAATCAACTCACCCCTTCTTCTTGTTGATAGTGGAGCGCAAACAGCATGCGCTTACATTGAACGGTTTAAGGGCAATGTTGGCAACGCCTTCGTTGCTGGCGGCATTAACGCGGTATCAAACGATGACTATCAACGCATAGTTGTGGCGTTGACGCCGAATGATACACCAACGCAGCCGAAACCGAACCTCACGGACCTATCAGGCGCTCAAGTTAAAGTACCGCAACAACAATACACGGGCCAGCCGCTCACGCCGGCCCCCGAAGTCACCCTTGGTGATCAAAAGCTCAAAAAGGATGTCGATTACAGTGTCTCGTATTCGAACAATACTAAGGCTGGAACGGCAACCGTCACAGTTACTGGCATTAATCAATACACGGGAGTCGCCAAAGGCACTTTTGAAATTATCGATAAACCTTCCGTCTCCAAGCAGAGCGTAAATATACCCTCCCCCGCCAAGCTAACCTACAGCGGGTCCAGCCAAACCGCCATAGCCTCAAACGAAATCTATACCGTCAAGAACGGCGCGGCCACAAATGCGGGTTCCTATAAGGCCACGCTTTCGCTCAAGGACAAAGACAGCTATCAGTGGGCTTCAACCGGCAAATCCGACGACATCGAAGTGAACTGGTCCATCTCTGCGGCAAGTATCTCGTCGGCCAAGGTCAGCGCCGCCAAACAGACGTTCAATGGTCAGGCTCTGTCCCCTAGCGTCACTGTTAAGCTCGGTGACCGTACCCTTAAGAGCGGAACGGACTACGCCGTCTCATATTCAAACAATCAGCATGCGGGCACCGCCGAGGCAACCGTAACCGGCAAAGGCAACTACACCGGCACCGCTAGCGGGACGTTCACCATCTCGCCCGCAAACATCTCGGAGGCGAGCATTAGCGTTGCAGCCCAAAACTACACCGGCTCGCAGCTTACGCCCGTACCCACGGTCACGCTCGACGGCAAGTCGCTCGAATCCGGTACGGACTTTACAACCTCCTACAGCAACAACGTCAAAGTCGGAACCGCAAACATTACCGTCACCGGCAAGGGCGACTACACTGGATCGGCAACTTCGACGTTTAAGATCACTAGGGGTCAGGCAACCGTCAAAAAGGTAAAGGTCGGCGAAATTACCGTCACGGTCTACAGCTATCCCGATGGATACAGTTACGTCGACGTCCCTAATCAATGGCTTTCGATTAGCACATGTAACAACACCAATCGATGCGTCGATGTGGCAGCGGTTTCCAAGGACAACGGCGCTAATGTTCAGCTCTGGGACAACAACGGTGTAACAGGCCAGATCTGGAAATTCGTTGAGGAATCTGAGGGCGTATACCGCATAAAGAACGCCTATTCGGATAAGTATCTGAGCCTTGACTCAAATCATAAAAATGAAGAGGGTTGCAACGTTCTTCAGTTGAGTTCAAGCGGTAGAGACGATCAGCTGTGGCGTGCCGAGGTCTACAACAACAAGCTGATGTTCATAAACGTGCATTCCAATTATGTCCTCGATTGCTACGGCGGATACGCCGACAATGGAACCAACATCCAGGTCTGGAGCCGCAATAACAGTAAGGCCCAGCTATTCGAGCTCAAGCCCGAGACGATTAAAACAAAATGCACGAGGACCATTACGGTTGGCAACGTAAGCGTTACCGAGCATACCTACGATAACGGCGATCGCTATTACGTAGTCTCCGAAGGTATGTACATTATTCAGAGCTGTTCTGGCAGCAATCAGGTCCTTGATGTGGTTGGGGGCGGCAAAGACAACGGCGTCAACGTTAATTCTTGGTCAAGCAACGGAACCAATTGGCAAAAATGGCAGTTCGTCAAAACTGAAAATGGCATCTACAAGATTATCAACGTAAATTCGGGAAAATGCCTAGAAGTCGCTGGCCAGGATACAAACGTCAACGGCGGTAATGTCCAACAATGGGACTACGTTGGAGGCAACAATCAGAAATGGAAACTGTGGCTTACCAAAGACAATAAGCTCGTGTTTTTGAACCTGGCCACACAGCGCGCACTGAATATTACCGGCAATACGGCAACAAACGGTGCCAACGTCACCATACAAGACAGGAACCTAAGCGCCAACCAGTCTTGGACACTCAGGCGCACGTCCAAGCAAATCGACCCCAATGAAGAGTGCAACCGCATTAGCGTGGAAACATGGAACGCCGTACGTGAGTACCGACAAAAGAATGGCCTCTATGTACCCGGCGGCAATGACACATTCTGCGATAACGCAGCAAGTTACTCGTCATCTCATTGCGCAGCCGCAGGCAGGATGGCACATGACTACTATCACGAATATCGTGACAGCCACTCATGGAATGGCTGGAATGGGGTTGGAGAAAACCTAGCGACCGCACATGCGGGCGCCACAGGCAGGAGCATTGTTAACAGCTGGTGGGATGACAAGGGCCATCCCGATCTTGGACATCGAAAGAATTTAAACCGACCAGGAATGCGAGTGTGCGGCGTGAAGACGTCCTACAACGCCAATAACAATACTTATTACGTTTCAATGGTTTTCGCAGGAACAAATTTGGGAAACGGAGGAACAGGAGGCTCAAAACTTTAGACGCATTCCGCAAGAGGGCTGAAGAGGACGAACGTATGGCACCGATTCAAAGTCGAGTTTATAGAATTAGCATCATATAGCCGTCCTCGCTCTAATAACGCCTTAAGTCAGATTAGGCACCGAATCCTAAAGGACCTCGGTGCCGAAAGTGTACAGCAGAGATCTTTAGCAGATGGACTGACAGTAAGCCACCGATAAGCACGAGAATTCAATCCATCGTGCAACAATTCTGGATTAAAGAGCGAAGGGGTCCCAAAAGGACCCCTTCGCCATACGCATTGAAACGCAGGTAGACTACTTAATCTGCATATTCATAGCCTCTGAAAGGCTATTGGCAGTAGATTCACCAACCGCATTTACTCCACCGGCAATATAGGCAGCCGTCGGAACCATGTCCTGCATGTCAGGACGACCTGCGTAGTCCTCAGTCCACTTGCGTGCATACTGAACCGCCGAATCATTATCGTCATCAACCAAAAGAACAAAAGACCGCGAATGACCGGCGACAGGACCAGCCGCCAAAGCATCGGGGAAATTCTTTCCTGTAGCAAATATCGAACCGCTTAGTCCAAGAACGCTTGAATTATTAAATAACGAGGAAGCGCGTTCGGCGATTTTCACGCTTGTTTCATAGCGCGTACTACCAAAATAGCGGTTATACGACACGCCAACGGACTCGAGCTGGGCCTCAACGGATGACGGAACGGCTTGATTGCCTCCAACGATCATGGCGTTTCTTATGCCCTTAGCTTTAAGAAAAGCTAATGCGTCATCCGATAAACCAGCCATAGGATCGCACAAAAGGATGGGCATTTTACCCGCATATGCATAAGGACTTACAGACAGCGCATCAGCGAAGGTTGTGCCCGTAGCAATTATGACCTGCCAAGGCGCCTCCCCGTCGATACTGGCAACGTTATAGGCTGTTTTAGCTATGCGCAACGAAGTTTCGTACCTCGTCTGACCACTCAATCGCTGAATATAGGCTTGAGAATTGGCCTTCAGCTGATCCTCTACAGTTGAGGAAACAGCACTTTCGCCTCCGACAATATAAATAAAACTGGGATTGAGTTTTTGAATCTGACTCTTAACCTCTTCTGTCAAACCGCTTGGATCAGTCAACAAAATCGGAGCTGGGTCGTAGCAACCAGCCAGCGAAGACGCAGCGAGGGCATCAGGATAGTTAGTCGCAGAGGCCACAATAACGACGCCGTTTTTCCCAGCACTCATTAGGTCTACCAATCCATTCATGGTCTGATAGCGGGTGGCGCCGTTGATACGAGTGAGTACCTTAGGCTGAGAGGGGTTAAAGGGCTTGCCGCCATTACGGCTCCAGTTAACTTGCCAAGTAACCTTGGGAGAATCAGCACCCCTGGGATGCACGGTATAAATGTTGCCAGTGGGAAGACCAGCAGCGTCTTTAACAGACTCGTCGTCAACTACCCAACCATAATCTGAAATACCAACGACGCCAAAACCTTCAGGAAGCAAATACGCGGGAGAGCTATAGTCCTCAAGGGGATTAAATCCACTAGGCTCAACCCAGTTTGCAGGATCATCGTTCCAAATATCCCCTTTCGAATAATCGAAATAAATTCTCGCATTTGAAATCTCGTTGAGCGTACGGTCAACCGTAGCGCCCTTAAAGCCCCAACTATATAGAGTTGAACATTTGTTGTAAATTGGGTCGTCTCCAACCGTTAAATAAGTCTGAGTTCCGTATTCAGTTGAGACGTTAAAGTTGTGAATGTACCAGCCTTCGGGAAGGTTTCCGATGGACACCTTAGCACCATTTAAGGAAGCCTCATAATAATAGGCTCCATACTGTTCCTGATCGGCGTTATAGTAGCCTTCGGCAATATCAAAGGCACTATATGGTTGTCCATCAACTAGCACTTGAA
>CALKBP010000040.1:0-8105 GCA_937989885.1 uncultured Collinsella sp. | reverse complement strand
CCCTCAGGGTATCGGGTTCCCACATTCATCCGCACATGTGCGGATGAATGTGGGAGGTGTTCGGATAAAGTCGATAATCAAGGGTAAAAACTACATCTGTCATGGCGTAAAAACTACATTGAAAGTAGCGTAAAATCAGCATTGAGAATGGCGTAATTTCGCATATCGCATGATCGCCCGAGCTTGCACACGGCCTTTTGCGAGCTCTTGCCATGAACGAGAGCCAGGCTGTCACGTACAAGACGCTCGTAAAGGACGCCTCGTACGGTGAGGCGGGCCCCGACGAGAGGACCATCGCTGCGTACTTGGACCTCTTCAACAGGCTCAAGCTGACCGAGGACCTGTGCGGATGGGAGCCGCCCATGCGCTCGAAGGCCCGCGTTCGCGTGCGCCCCAAGCGCTACTTCTGTGACCCGTCACTTGCGGCGGCGTTGCTGGGGGCTACCCCTGAGCGGCTGCTTGGCGATATGCAAACGCTGGGGATGCTCTTTGAGAATCTCGTCCTGCGCGACATGCGCGTGTTCCTTTCCACCTACGGCGGTGTCGACAACAGTGTCCATTATTTCCGAGATGAGAAGGGCCTTGAGGTCGATCTGATCGTTGAGCACGACGGGCGCTGGGGAGCCATCGAGGTCAAGCTGAGTGATGCGAAAGCAGACGATGGAGCGAGAAATCTCAAGGCGCTGGAGAGGAAAGTGCTCTCCAATCCTGCCGCCCAGAATGCCGCGCCGGCGTTTTTGGCGGTCGTGGTTGGAAAGGGGAGCATTGCCTACACACGCGACGACGGCGTGGCGGTGATTCCCATGGCGGCACTTGGGGCGTAGTGGTTTTGTGGGCGTGCCGTGCTTCCTTTACCGAAAATCCATTTGGTAAACCAGATGCTCGCGGATAGAATAAAGTTGACGGCGGCCCAAGGGTGATAGCTGGGCAGCGCCGTTGCTTGGTCAAGAGGTCAGCGCCTTAATGGCAGCGACTTGTTATGCTTCGAATGCTGCTTGAGTGCCTCGGAAAGTTCGATAAGCGCCGTGAAGAGCGAGACCAAAGCAACCAAGAGCTCTACGAGCTCTGATGGGCCCGGGATGACCGCTGATTCAAGTCACCGGGCCTAAATCTAATATGAGAAAGCCATTGTCAATAGGCATGTTCGTTCGAGCCCGGTTTGAAACCGGGCTTTTTCGTTTCCCGTCGGGAGAGCCCGCGCACGCTGCATGGCTTAGTCGACGCTTGCCTGGCAAGCTAATATCCGCGGGCTCTTGCGGGTGCGCTTCCGGCGGTCAGCCCGGTATGTCCGCGCACCCCACCGCATTTCGATTCTCCGTCCGGCGCTATCGTACGAATCCAGTCTTTTGTCGGGCGCGGCCCGGGGCTGCCCATCAAAAAGGTCGTGAACTCGCGCCGGCGATGCGTCGAGGCGCGGGCCCTCCCGGCGGGAGTCGGTTGTAGCCGGCCGCTAGAGGACGGTCCCCTCAGACCTGCACCCGATCTCCCAGACCCAGCAGGCGAGCTCGCGCGCCACGGCGGCGTTGGCCTTGCACGCGCTCTTGCCCGCCGCGGCCAGCGCCTCGCGGCGGCGGTGGAGCCTGGCGGTGCAGTCGTCCGCCCTCGAGCGTATCGCCGGGGGCACGTCGGTGCCGGGGGCTGGGGCCTTTGGCCTCGGGGAGCACGTGGAGTAGTGCCATGCGGACTCTATGAGCGCCGTGCGCGCGAGCGCGTTGCCGGCCTTGGTTATCCCGCCGCGCCGCTCGGACTCGCCGCTCGAGTGCTCCGACGGGGTCAGTCCGCACCAGCTCGCGAAGGCCGGCGCCGAGCGGAACCTGCTGAAGGACCCGGCCTCCGCCGCGAGCCTGAAGGCCGTCAGGGTGTCGACCCCCTTGATGCAGGACAGCGCCTCCACCGTCGCCCGCCAGCGGTCGGTGCCCGCCAGCGCGACGACCCTCCTCTCGAGCTGCCGCCTGTCCGACTCCGCGCAGCGGGCGGCCGTGACGTAGTACTCCAGCGCGTCGCGCTGCGGCCCCTCGAGCCTGATCTCCGAGACCCACCTCCAGTGGGCCCTCGTCCAGGCCTTCTTCCTCGCCCCGTCGGCGTTGCGCTCGTCCCAGACGTGGCCCAGCCTGATCAGGAACATGTTGAGGCGCTGCCTCGAGCGGCGGAGCTCGCGGGTCGCGTCGTCGAGGGCGCGGTCGAGGTCCCGGGCGGCCTCGACCGCCATGTCGGGCAGCGGGACCTCGACGATGTTGTGGGTGGCGAGCATGCGGGCGATGAACTCGGCGTCGCGCCGGTCGTTCTTGCGCCGGGCGTCCGCCGCCGGCCTCTGCATCTTGGAGACGGCGGCCACGGCGCAGTCGAGGCCGAGCGCGCGCAGCTCGCGCGCCATGTGGAACCCGGTGGGGCCGCTCTCGTAGCACGCCCTCGGGTCCTCGAAGCCGAGGGCCCACTCCGCGATCTCGGAGGCGTCGGTGCCGAAGCTGCGGCGCACCACCTCGCCGGTGAAGGGGTTGAACGCCGCGGCGGCGACCGATCGCGCGTGGACGTCCAGGCCGATGGAGGTAACATGGGGCATGGGAAGCCTCCTCCCCGCAGGTGCGGTAAGGGCTACCGCACGGGCCGATACTCAAAGCCCATTGTGGCACCCCGAGCCCGCGGAAAGAAGCTGCGCCGCGGGGGAGGCGGCCCCAATGGCTTTCTCATATCGTCTTTTTTATGCATTTGAATAGAGCGGGCGATTCTCTTGGGGCCGTCTGCATGGCGTGCGACCAGCGCATGGTATTGCGTCCCGCCTTCATGTCCGCACGGGCGCCTATCCTTACGGCAATGTAGCCGCTTATGTAACAAGCGGCATTTGACGGAGAAAGGCCCTAACCGTGTCAGCTGAAAAGATGCCGGGTATCTCGGCTATCGATACGACGAACTTTGCGCGCCAGATCGCGCTCGACTTTGAGTTCGCTCCGGTGCCAAAGCAGCGCCAGCGCCGTGGACTGCGCAACGAGATTATCGAGGTCGGCGCCGTCAAGCTCGATTACCACGGCAACGTTATGGGCGAGTTCTCACAGTTTGTGCAGACGGAATTTACCGAAGGCGTTGCGTTTCCCGTCCGCGAGCTCACGGGGATATCGGCGGTGGATACCGCGATGGCCGATCCGCTCTATGTGGTGATCAAAAGGCTCAGCGATTGGATCGGTCGCTACTCCGCCCAAGTGGTCTGTTGGAGCGGGACGGACCGTCGACAGCTTTTGACCGAGTGCCAGGCAAAGCACATCGACCTTTCCGCATTTCCTACGGACTGGGCCGACCTGCAGGCGTTTTACACCTCGATCATGGATGTGGGCAGTCACGGGTGTGTCTCGCTGAGCGACGCGGCGACGTGGTTTGGCATCGAGTTCGACGAGTCGACGGGTCATGCCCACAGCGCCCTAGCCGATGCGCGCGTAACCGCCAAGCTGCTCAAACAGGTGATGGACGGGGACTACTGTGTGAGTCCGCACGCCCAGGAAGTCCGCCAGCGGTGGGGGATGGGCGAGCGAGCTCAGACGCGCCTTTCTAGCAAGTGCCCCGAGCTGGGTGACTTGCTGCTGAAGCTGAAGGCGGAGGGGAGGTAGGCCTTTTGAGAACGCCATTCGGTTTGGCATGGCGGAGCTGTAAGCGCGGCTCCACCATGCTGTTTGAATCAAAGCGTCAACCAGTATGACGAGCTGCCTGGTCTGTCTGCCTACACCATCGCAATCCCGCGCACGGCACTCAGCAGCTCGTGCTCCCTCTGGCTCCATTGGCGCAGCTCGGCCGCGCGCACGGCGCCGCGGCACAGGTCCAGGAATGCCTCGGCTCCCTCGCAGAAGCACTCGCGGGCAAAGGCGCCGGATCCGTCCGCAACGCACTTGCCGTCGGCAAAGAGCTTCCAGCTGGACGGCTCGCGCGAGTCGTCTCCGAGCAGCTTGATCTGCAGTACGTGCGGGTTGCCGGCAGCACAGAGCTCTTCCTCGAGCTTCTGTACCGTAAAGCGCATCTGGTGGGAGAGGCTGCTCTTGACCATGGTCGAGGCGTAGCCATTCGGCTCGTCCAGAAGATGCATTCGTTTTGGTTTGGATGCCAGGTTGTGGAAATTGCGCTCACTGCGCACGGAGAAATTGTCCATACGGACTCCTTTCATCGATGTTGGCAGGGCCACCGTGCCTCTTGGCCGGTTGGCGTCGGGATCGTGGAGCCAACTCTCTACCCCGACTCTGGATAAAACGCGCCCACTCCTTGCGGGCACGATGGAGTCTATCAGCGCGCGCGGACAGAAATCAAGCGCCACCTGCGAAATGACGTGCAAGCGACGCTTGATTGCGCGGCGATTATTCGGCCAACATCCGGAAAAGTGTCGAAATCGGCCGTAAGAAAGTACGGAAAAGTGTCGAATCTGACGGTCTCAACATCCGGAAAAGTGTAACCGGATGACAAAACAGCACGTAGAAGCTGGTGTTGCATGTGGACGCTTCAGCCGTCCCTAACCCTCGCTACTCGTCGTCTCCGTCGTTAGGGTCGCCCTTGAGGGTGTTGATGTCCAGGTACTGGTTGTCGTCCTCTTTTTGCTGCGTTGCCGATTCGGACGCAGTGGGGCCGCGGAACAGCTGGAATCCCTCAAACGCGATCACGCCGAGCAGAGCGATGATGAGGGCGATAAAGACAACCTTTGCCGCCTGCGAAAACTCCGAAAAGCGCGGCGGTTCTTCTTCGGTGTGGTAATCGGCAGTGCGCCTATCGTCGGTGTCGTGGGTATACGACGATGCCGAGGCTGCCTTTACGCTCGCTTGGTTGTAATCGGGAGCGGGCGTGGCGGCAAACGGGTCGCGAGAATAGCCCCTCGACGTTTGGCCGTAATCCTCGGTTTCGATGCGGCCGGCGCGAGGTTGTTCGCTCGGGCGGTTGTCGTATGCTGCGGTGTTGTCGTATGCGGAGTTGCGTTCCTCGGCAGCCGCAAACAGGGGGTTTACCGGAATGTCGAGCGCCGGCATGCCGCTCGAGGTCTCGTCCAGATCTGCCGCCGCCCAGGAATCAAAGGCAAACTGGCGGTTGGAAAGATCATCCAGATCCATGACAGGCGGCTCGAGCTCGGGCTCGGGAGCCGTGTATGCCGACTGCTGCGGGGCAGCGTAGCGAATCGTGCTGTCTGCCGTGGGGCGCTGTGCCGCTGCAGCGAGAAATGCCGCCGTCTCGGACGGATCGCTAGCAGGACGGGGTGCAGGGGCGGCTTTACGCGTCGTCTGCACGATGGGGCGGGTGGCAAAGTCGTTCGCGGGCACGGATGCCGGCGCGGGCGTGGCGGAAGGTGCGGGCTTTGCACTTGTCGGGCGAACCCCGCCGCCCATGAGTTCCTCGGCGGTCCAAGGGCGGTCGCTCATCACGTCGTCGAGGCTCAACGCAAACAGATCGTCTTCGCCCTCGTCAAACGCGCGTTTCGCATGCCTGGCGCCAGAAACGGTGCCTCCGCGGCCGTTGCGTGATGCGTTGCTCGACCCCATCTTGTTCCATCCTTTCGAAATATTCACATTCATCGATTATATGGAACTTGCCTTGCGGCCGACTCTCGGATTCGTGCATTCCAGAACTCGCGCCCAAAAGGGGAGGGGTGCAGGCGCGCTGACTATTTGTCGCCGGCGGCAGCCTTTGCCTCGTTGAGGTAGCTATAGAAGCTGTACTTAGAGATGCCAAAGAACTCGCAGGCGCGTTCGCTCGACTTGGAGATGAGGAAGGCGCCGCGACGGTCGAGGTAGCCAATGGCGCGAATGCGCTCGTCCTTGGTCATAAGGGCTGCAGGCTTGCCCACGTACTGCTCGCACTCGCGCAGCAGATCCTCGAGCAGGTCGCCGATGTTTTTGGTGATGGGCTCGGGCTCGGTGTATCCCTTGTCGCCTGTGCCGGTGAGCGCGTCGAGCGAACGCTCAAAAGCCTTCATGAGCGTAATGTCAAAGTTAATGGCCAAAATGCCGACGGGCTTGCCCTCGTCGTTGCGGATAAAGATGGTCGAGGACTTGAGCAGCTTGCCATCGGCGGTTTTGGTGAGGTATGGCTCGCGGTCGTGCACGTCGGCGGTGCCCTCGTGCATGGACTCAAGCACAATATGGCTGGGGCCGTCACCCAGTTTGCGCCCGCTGACGTGGCCGTTTTCGATCACTACGATGGAGTGGTCCACGTCCTCGGTCTCCAAGTCGTGGACGACGACTTCGCAGTTGGGGCCAAACTGGAGCGCCAGGCCGTGTGCAAGGCGCTTGTAAAACTCAATCTGTGCGGGGGTCATGGGTGCCTTCCTAAAAATTAGTTTGGGCTCACTTTGCCATAAACCACATCTGTTCGCAAATAACGAAAGCGTCGCTGCGCTATGTGACCGTTCGGCGGCAAAAAGGTACCGATTACGGCAACAAACAATTTGTTAGGTTTGCCAATCAAAAAGTGTGATAGAACAGTGCTAACAAACTTTTTGTTTGGCATCCACATAAAAGTTCAGTCGCATGAATGGGAATGGGCTGAAACGCGTATGCGGGGGCCGGCAAGAGAGGACTTAAGGAGTTCACCGTATGGCCGATAAGATCCAGTGGGCGGGCAACACGATGCCCAAGAGCGATGACAAGCACTTGGGAATCATGAGCCTCGACCACGTGAAGAAGGCCCGTGCCTTCCACCAGTCGTTCCCCCAGTACACCGTCACTCCGCTTGCCCGCCTGGATGGCCAGGCCGCGCGCCTGGGCCTGTCCAACCTGTGCGTCAAGGACGAGAGCTATCGCTTTGGCCTCAACGCCTTTAAGGTCCTGGGCGGTTCGTTTGCCATGGCCAACTACATTGCCGACGAGACTGGCAAGGACGTTGCCGAGTGCACCTTCGATTACCTGACCTCCGATCAGCTTGCCAAGGACTTTGGCCAGGCTACCTTCTTTACCGCCACCGACGGCAACCATGGCCGCGGTGTGGCATGGGCTGCCAACAAGCTGGGCCAGAAGGCCGTCGTGCACATGCCCAAGGGTTCCACCAAGCCCCGCTTTGATAACATCGCCGCCGAGGGCGCCACGGTGACCATCGAAGAGGTCAACTACGACGAGTGCGTGCGCATGGCCGCCGCCGAGGCCGACGCCTGCGAGCGCGGCGTCATCGTTCAGGACACCGCCTGGGAGGGCTACGAGAAGATTCCGTCCTGGATCATGGAGGGCTACGGCACCATGGCTTCCGAGGCTGCCGAGCAGCTGCGCGAGATGGCCATCAACCGCCCGACGCACGTTTTTGTCCAGGCTGGCGTAGGCTCGCTCGCCGGCGCCGTGGTGGGCTACTTCACCAACCTGTATCCCGATAACCCGCCGACCTTCGTTGTGGTCGAGTGCGCTCCGGCCGCCTGCCTGTACAAGGGCGCTGCCGCCGGCGACGGCGATCCGCGCATCGTGGACGGCGACATGCCCTCCATCATGGCCGGCCTGTGCTGCGGCGAGCCCAACATCCTGGGCTGGGATATCCTGCGCAACCACGCTACCGCCTTCGTGTCCTGCCCCGACTGGGTCACCGCTCGCGGCATGCGCACCCTGGGCGCTCCCGAGAAGGGCGACCCGCGCGTCATCTCCGGCGAGTCCGGCGCGGTGACCACCGGCCTGGTCGAGACCCTCATGCTCGATCCTGAGTACGCCGAGCTCAAAGAGCTCATCGGCCTGGACAAGACGAGCTCCGTGCTCTGCTTCTCCACGGAAGGTGACACCGATCCGGATCAGTACCGTCGCATCGTCTGGGAGGGCGAATACCCCACTTGCTAATACTGGGTGGAGTAAATAGGTATCGCTCCGCCACCTCACAGGTAGATTCCTTCGTTTGAAAGGTTATGAATAATGGCTAAAGAACTCGATTTCGACGCTATCAAGGCTGCTGCTGAGTCCCACCGTGCTGATATGACTCGCTTCCTGCGCGCTATGATCTCCCATCCCTCTGAGTCTTGCGAGGAGGGTGAGGTTGTCGCTTGCATCAAGGCCGAGATGGAGAGCCTTGGCTATGACGAGGTCAAGGTCGACGGCCTGGGCAACGTCATGGGCTTTATGGGCGAGGGCGACAAGATCATCGCCATCGACTCCCACATCGACACCGTCGGCATCGGCAAC
>CALKBP010000039.1:0-7816 GCA_937989885.1 uncultured Collinsella sp. | reverse complement strand
GGTTCGGTTCGGGCTGGGCTGTATGGACTGACGCCTCGCGCTTGGCCTCGCCGGGCTATCCAGCCCCCGAGCAGTCACACTTTCCTGAGCCGATTACCGCCCTGATCGACGCCGAGCGTCGGGCAGCTTTCGTCAAGGAAAATACGCTGTTTGAAAGCGAGTACGCGCTAGTCCTGCAATACCTGCCGCCGACGCGGCGGGATTCCAAGCTGGGCGAACTGGTCTACGACGATGACGGCGTAGACGACAGCAACCCGGCCGACCGGCTGTTGCTGGACTTCAAGAAAAAGCTCGATGACCTGCAAGACGGCCTCGGCGATCTGATGCACATGCGCCGCATGGGCACCATCACGGTAGGCGAGGGCGACGAGGCCTACGAGAGTGATGAGCTGTGCAATTACCTGCACTACGTGCTGACCAATGAGCCTATCGCGCTGCGCATCCCTGATTGCCCGATGTATCTGGATGCGTGGCTGGGCTATCCCGAACTGTGGCCGGGCGACACGCCGAAGCTGGGCAACAAGTTCATTTCGTGCGTAGCCATCGAAGGCTTCCCCGGCAACTCCTTCCCCGGCATCCTCGACATGCTCGACGGCCTGCCAATGTCCTATCGGTGGTCGTCGCGGTTCATCTTCCTTGAACAGCACGAAGCCGTCGCCGCGCTCAACCGCTACCGCTTGAAGTGGCAGCAGAAAATTCGCGGGTTCTGGTCGCAGGTCTTCAAGTCGCAGAAGGGCATGATTAACACCGACGCCCTGAAAATGGCGCAGGAAACTGAGGTGGCTATCAACGACGCCAAGTCGGGATTGGTCGCTTACGGCTACTACACGCCGGTCGTGGTGCTGATGCACGAAGACCGCAATTTCCTGTCCGAACAGGCCCGCTACGTCAAGCGTGAGCTTGAACGCAAGGGCTTCGCGGCCCGTATCGAGACGGTCAACGCGCTGGAAGCGTGGCTTGGGTCGCTGCCCGGACAGACCTACCCGAACGTGCGCCGTCCTTTGGTGCATACCCTCAACCTCGCCGACCTGCTCCCGCTGGCCAGCGTCTGGCCCGGCCTGCGCGAAAACCCGTGTGATCTGTACCCGGCCGGGTCGCCGCCGCTCATGCACACGGTAACGACCGGCGCAACGCCGTTCCGTCTCAATCTGCACGTCGGCGACGTTGGCCATACCCTGATTTTCGGCCCGACCGGGGCCGGTAAATCGACCTTGCTGGCCACCCTGCAAGCGCAGTTCCGGCGCTATCGGAGCCGTCGCCGCCGCGATGGCAGCACGGCACCGGCCACGGTGACGGCGTTCGACAAGGGGCGCTCGCTGTATGCGCTGTGCAAGGCGACCGGCGGCGTTCACTACGACATTGGCAACGATGAGGCCGACACCCCGGCGCTGACGCCGTTGGTGGACATTGATAGCGAGTCAGAAGCCCTGTGGGCTGAGGAGTGGATTGCGACCTGCTACGAGTTGCAGGCCAAAAAGCCGCCGACGCCGCAGCAAAAAGCCGAGATTCACCGGGCTATGAACCTGCTGCGCGAGGCACCCCGCGAGTTCCGTTCGCTGACCGATTACGTCACGACGGTACAGGATGCCGAAGTGCGGGACGCGCTGACGCACTACACCATTTCCGGGTCGATGGGCCACCTGCTCGACGGCAAGGAAGACGGGTTGAAGATCAGCAACTACACGGTGTTCGAGATTGACGACCTCATGAAAATGGGCGACGCGAACGCCATTCCCGTGCTGCTGTACCTGTTCCGCCGGTTCGAGCGTTCGCTGAATGGCCAGCCCGCCATGCTGTCGCTCGATGAGGCTTGGGTGATGCTGGGTCATCCGGTGTTCCGCGAGAAGCTGCGCGAATGGCTCAAAGAGCTGCGTAAGAAAAACTGCCTCGTCATCATGGCCACGCAAAGCCTGTCGGATGCGGTCAAGTCCGGGCTGCTCGATGTGCTGCTGGAACAGTGCCCGACGAAGATCCTCTTGCCGAACAAGGAAGCCGACCTGCATGGCACCAAAGAGACACCCGGCCCGGCCGACCTCTACGCCATGTTTGGCCTGAACAGCAAGGAAATCGGCATCCTGAAAAACGGCCAGTACAAGCGGCAGTATTACTACAAGTCGCCGCTCGGTCGCCGTGTGTTCGAGCTGGGCTTGGGGCCTCTTACCAAGGCCTTTGTAGCGGTATCCGACAAGGAGGACTTGGCGGAGGTGCGGAACCTGATCGCCGATCATGGCGATGACTGGCCGCTTTTTTGGTTGCAACACAAAGGAGTTGATTATGAACAGTATCTTTCGCGCAAAGCTGCGTAATGGCGTTCTTTCGGCGGCCGTGACGGCCAGCGTTGCCCTTGGTGCCGGGTTCTTTGCAGCTCCGACACCGGCTTACGCTATCTACTGCTCCAACTGCTCGACGTTCTATCAGCAGATGTTCGAGTACGCCGAAGCGGTTAACACCACCCTGAACACCGCGCAGCAGCTACAGACGCAGATTCAGCAGTATCAAAACATGGTCACGCAGGGCCTGAGCCTGCCCAATTCCATGTTCGGCAGCATCGCGGCCGACCTGCAAAGCGTTGCCAGCATCTACACGAAGTCGCAGGCCTTGGGCCGCCAAATCCAGAACATGGATTCGCAGTTCAACATGCAGTTTCCCGGCTTTCAGTCGTACCTGAATTCGGCCGCGGCCTCGGCCAAGGCTCCGGCATCGAGCACGATGCCCGACCGTTACGAAAAGTGGTCGGAACAGGGCCGCGACAACGTGAAAGCGGCGATGGAGGCGGCGAACCTCAATACCAGCACTTTCGAGTCTGAGGACGCCCAGCTTTCCCGCATGGTGGCCCGCTCGCAGTCGGCCGCTGGCCGGATGCAGGCGATTCAGGCGGGCAATGAAATTGCCTCGCAGAACGTGCAGCAACTGCAAAAGCTGCGCGACCTGATCGCCACGCAAATCAACATGCAGGGCAACTACATGGCGCAAGAACAGGATCGCATCCAGCTCGATGACGCTCTGCGTCAGCAGCGCCGTAGCGGCACCATCACACAAACCGGCAGCAACAAGGGGTATTAAATGCTCAATCTCAAACTGTCGGTGTTCGTAGCCTCCCTGATCGCCGCCGCAGTCGTCGGCGGCGTCGGTTCGAGCATCGTTCTCAACGTGTTTTCCCCTGAGCCGAAGCCGGTCGCTTGCGAACCGGCACCGGCACCGGCTCCGGGCAAAAACACCCTACGCCATGTTGATCCGGTCAACACTGGCCGCGATAAGGGGTACTGAGCTATGGCACGGCGCGAGCAACATCAGTTCTTGTTGTGGGTCGTGCTGCTGCTGCTCGCGTCGTTCGCCTTTGCGAGTAATGCGTCAGCGGCTGACCTGCACGACCCCAGCGGCTCATTTACCGGCCTTCTCGATCTGGTGAAAAACAGTGCGGCGCAGTGGGATGGCAAGCTGCGTGGCTATGCCAAAACGCTGTTCTGGCTGCTGGCCTCCATCCAGTTCGTATGGACGTTCATGCCTTTGGTGTTCCGACAGGCCGATTTCGGCGAGATTGTCGGCGAGCTGATCCGTTTCATTTTGGTGATTGGCTTCTTCTACGCGCTGCTGCTGTTCTCGGCAGAGTGGGCCGACAAGGTGGTGGACAGCTTCCGAACGGCGGGCGCGTCGGCGGCCGGGCTGGGTACGTCCCAAATCCGGCCGGGCGACATTTTCGGTACGTCTATCGAGCTGGCCAACACTATCGGCGACGTGGAAACGTGGAACCCGTTAACGGCCACTATGGTCGCGCTGGCCGGGCTTCTGGTGCTGTTGTGCTTCGCCTTCATTGCGGCGTTCATGGGCCTGACCATCATCGAATCCTATGTGGTCATCAATGCGTCGGTGCTGTTTATGGGCTTCGGTGCTTCGCAATGGACACGCGAATATGCGTTGGCCATCGTGCGTTACGCCGTTTCCGTTGGTGCCAAGCTGTTCGTCCTGACCTTGATCGTCGGCTTGATTGTGGACTCGGCCAAGACGTGGCAGGCGGCCTACAACCACGACGACGCGAGCATGTGGACGATGGTGGGGCTGGCTCTGGTCTGCGCCTATCTGGCCAAGACTATCCCCGAGCTGGTCGCGGGCATGATTAGCGGCACCTCGATGGGCGGCGGTTCGGCCATCGGTGGCATGGCAGCGGCAGGTGCAGCCGGTGCAGCGGCAGCTATTGCAACCATCGCCACGGCCGGGGCGGCCGCTCCGGCGGCGGCCGGTGCTCTTGGCGCGGCAGGTAGTGGCGGTGCAGCCGGTGCAGGTGCAGCGGGTGCCGGTGGTCTTGGTGGTGGCGGTCTGGCTGCTGCGATCAATTCCAGCTTTGCCGGTGGCAGTGCGCCCGCAGCGGCCGCTACTGGCGGCGGCGGGGCAGCTTCCGGCCTCGGTGCAAGCACAGGCGGCCAAGCGGCGGCCAAGGGCGCGTCGTCGGCAGGTGCCCGAGTGGGCGGCAGCGCCGCGCCACAATCGCCGGGGCCAGCGCCGCAGCAGCCTAGCAGCGGTGTGCAGCAGGCCGCCAAGCAGGCCGGGAAGGCCGCGCAGGGTGGTGACGACGACAAGGGCCAGCAAACGGCGGCAGGGGCGCAAACGCCTCCGGCCGGTAATGCGGACGCCTCCGCGTCCAGCTCGGCCCCTAGCGCCTCTGCGCAGTCGCCAGCGGCCCAAGCTGGCGAAGGGCAGGGCGAAGCCAAGAGCGGCGTTTCTGGCCATCAAATCGCGTCGGGTATTACCCGTGGTGCGGGCATCCTCTCCGCGATTGCCGTTCCCGGTATGGAAGGCGCGGCAGGCCTGTCGCTGGGTGCCGGTGCGCCGCAGCCGGTGCCCGGCTCCGGTGCTGATGCTGATGGCTCGATGGCTCCCAGCTCGGCACCGGCCAGCGCAGAACCGCAGAACGTCATTCGCCCGGCAGAACCGTCGCCAGCATCGCCAAGCGATGCAGGCCCGGCCAAGCCTGACACCAAAGGGGGGGAGTAAGCCATGATCGCCGAACTCGCCTTGTTCTTCCTGCCCTTGCTGGCCATGTTTTTGATAGGCCTTGGACTATGGGCGTTAGGGCAATGGTTGCGCCGTAAAGGCTACAGTGACCAGCTCGACAAAATCGACGCGAAAGTGTCCACCGCCCAGCGAAAAACGCGCTGGCTGTTCCGCCCTCTGAGCGGCGCAATGGTCAGTGTAGGGCGCGGACTGAGCAGGGTTCCCCTGTTCGGCAACCGTCGCAGCCGCGACATGTGGGACGACCTCGAAGAACTGTCGAAGCATCAACGCAACAATCGCCGGGACTAACCCGAAAAAAGCCTCTCCTAGTGCTTGCTAGGAGGGGTTACTTTGGCCAATAATATAGTCTACAGACTATCAAATGGACGGACGTACTTATGCAACCCAATAGCAAGAAAAAGGGTCAGCGGGCACCGAAAGCCCCGCCCGGCACGCCTTACCTCGCAGCCCGCCGCGAGTGGAACGAGCGTTATGGCAGTCATATCATCGACGCCCGCAACTGGCGGACGGCCGCGTTTGTCGTTGGTGTCGCGCTGATTCTCTCGGCGGCCGGGAACGTCATTCAGGCCTCCAAAGAGAAAATCGCGGTCTACTACGTCAACACCGACGCCAACGGCAAAAGCCGCGAAATCTGGCGGGCCGATCAGGCCACGCCGGGGCCGAAGACCGAACAAATCCGCGCCGCGCTGCAAGATTGGGTTCTTGGTGCTCGCACGGTGTACGCGGACAACCGGGCAACCAAGCGCGTCGTCGATGCGACCTATGCGATGACGCTGCCCGACAGTGCCGCGTATCAGACGCTGGCCACGTATCACCGGGAACACAACCCGTATCAGCGGGCCGCCAATGAAACCGTCGAGGTGGCCATGCAAACGCCTGTCCAGCTCTCGAAAGACACTTGGCAAGTCGAGTGGACGGAAACGGTGAAAAACCGCACTTCCGGCAAGCTGATCGGCACCCAAAGCTATCAGCTCACGGCCAACGTCCTGATCGCTGCGCCGAAGGATGAAGCCCAGCTTATGGCCAACCCGGTTGGCCTCTACGTCCGCCAATTCTCTTGGCCCGTTCGCAACTAATGATGACTGGTGAATATATGAAAAAGACTCAATGGATGGCGGGCCTTTTCGTTGCCGCAATTGCTGCCCCCACGTTCGCGCAAGACGTTCCGGCGCTCGCTGCTGGCCAAGGTGAAGTTCTGCCGCCGGTCAATCTGGTGTCGCCCGATCAGGTGCGGCTCGATGGTAAGGAGGCCTACGGCATCCGCTTGGCCAATCAATGGAAGTCACACCCTGACCGCCCGCGTCGTGGCGCAGACGGCAGCGTGAAATACCTTTTTGGTGCCACCCTGCCGACGTTGGTTTGCACACCCTTGCAGGTCTGCAATATCGAGCTGCAACCGGGCGAAGTTGTGAACGACGTTCACGCGGGCGACAACGCACGTTGGAAAATCACCCCGGCCACGATGGGCAGCGGGGCGAACGCTACGACCGTGATTGTGGTCAAGCCTACCGACGCCGGACTGGTCACTAACCTGAGCGTGGACACTGACCGCCGCCTGTACTCGATCAAGCTGGCCAGCACGCAACGCGAGTGGATTCCGGTGCTGTCGTTCGACTACCCCGACGACGTAGAACGCCAGTGGGCCGCCTACCGCGAGCAGCACGCCAAGCAGGTCTACAACAACACCATGCCGACCGGGCAGAATCTGGCCAACCTCGATTTCGGTTTCCGCATCGGTGGCGATAGCCCGAGCTGGAAGCCGGTTCGCGTCTACACGGATGGCACCAAGACCTACATTCAGTTCCCGTCGGCCAGCTTCGGCGGCGAGGCCCCGGCACTGGTCGCCAAGGGCAATGACGGCGGCCTGTTCTCGAAGGCTACCGAGAAGCTCGTCAACTACCGTCCGATCGGCGATCGCTACGTGGTCGATAAGGTGCTTGACCGGGCGTCTCTGATTGTCGGCGTCGGCCGCAATCAAACCGAAGTCACCATTACGCGCACGGGGGGCAAATAAGATGGCACGATTTCACCTGCTCGCGCCGCTCGCGGCGGCGCTTCTCCTGAGCGCCTGCGCAACGTCGCGGCCTACCATGTCTTACGTGGAACCGACCGTGACGGCCAGCGATGCGCAGACGCTCGCAGGCGATACGGTCGCCTATCTGGCCGATCCGCTTCCTCCGGCGCGGACGACCATTGTGCTCGATCCTCCGGCCGCGAAGGATCACGACGCACTGACGGCGGCCATGCTGCCCGCGCTCCGTGCGCGGGGTTATGGCGTGACGTTGGTTGATCCGCAGACCGGCAAGGCCGGTGGTGCGGGTGTGCCTCTGCGCTACATCGCATCGCCGCTCGATAGCGGCGTGCTGCTGCGTCTGCAATATCAGGGCATCGAGGCCAGCCGGTACTACCCGCGCGGCTCTAATGGCCAGCTCCTGCCGGGTGCCCCGTTCACGGTTCGAGGGGGTGCGCAATGAGCACACACGACAAAGACAACGACCAGAACACCTACCTGCCGCTTGAGGATGCGGAAGTACATAACGACCGCGAGCATGACGACGACGCGGACATGCACGACGATCCTGATATGCGAGCGGATGGCAACGGCTCGCCCGACTATCTGGCGACACCAAAAAGAGGGAAGGGGGTTCGCCGCCTGAACAACAAACCGTTGTTCGTTGTCGGTGGCGTGATCCTGCTCGCTGTGGCGGGCGTCAGCTACACGTTTTTCCAGCGGCAGGCGGCGCAGGTTGCCCCGAAGGCCGAAGGCGACGGGCCACCAGTGGCAACGGTAGCGGCTCCCCCTGTG